>JBAWXH010000063.1:0-33424 GCA_037144155.1 Planctomycetota bacterium
AGGTGGTGGTGGCGGAGGTGGTGGTGGCGGAGGTGGCGGTCAACGCCGACCCTATCGCGATCACTGATCACGGATCGTAGATACCTCGACACCCTTGTGAATTGACGGATCAGAGATTAGCGAGGATCGAGCGCAATTCTCCGCGCTCGAAAGGGGTGAGGCGACCTATTGACATTACAAGCGGCATCCTGAGTGGTGCCTCTTTTTTTGTGATTGAGTCGTTTCGTTGACCGTTTTTGTCTGGCTCGAAGTGCCTCTTCGCGAAATGGCCGTTTGACGCTATCGATTCCTCTGCGGCACGGGCACGCACAGGGTGAGGGGGTGACGCTCTCGAAAAGCACACACGCGATGCTACCCGCACAGACGCGATCCTGCTGCGTCAACGCGTTCATTGAAACTCTTGATCGGTCGATTAGGATCCTGGCCTTTCCAGACCCGATTTTTGGCGATCACTAGCAGGATGGATCTCTTATGCCGACGGAAGCCAAGCCGACCCGATACATCGCTCTCTTCTTCGCCTTTGCGCGAAACAGTTTGCTTCGGGATATGACCTTTCGAGGCAATTTTCTTTTGGATTGCGTGTCCAGCTTGGCGTGGCTGTTAATGAACTTGGGGTTCTATTTGCTGATCTTTTTTCATGTCAAGAGTATTGGAGTTGGTACAGGATGGGGTGCGAACGAGTTTTACGTTTTCCTTGCAACAACCTGGATCGTCAATTCGATCGTGCAATCCTTTTTGATGCCCAACGCCCAAGAGTTTAGTGAATTGATTCGAACGGGTGGCCTGGATTATGCCTTGTTGAAACCGATCGATACGCAGTTTCTGGTGTCGTTTCGCAGGGTCGATTGGGCATCGTTAAGCAACTTGGTAGCGGGCACGATCATTTTGATTTATGCGCTCATTCAGTTGAGCTACCGGACGGATCCGCCTTGGGAATTGAGCTTGGGAACACTCGTCCTGTACGTCGCTTACTTGTTCTTTGGCGTCTGCATGTTTTACAGTCTGATTGTTTGTCTTGCTGCAACCAGTATCTGGATGGGGCGCAACCAGAGCTTGTACGATTTCTGGTTCTACCTCACGAACTTTGCGAGATATCCGATGGAGATCTACCAAACCGGATGGGGGTTGCCGTTGTGGTACATCTTTACCTTCCTTTTGCCGATTCTTGTCATCATCAACGTTCCTGCACGATTATTGGCCCAACCCATCGTCCCCCGTCAGGGATGGGAGTGGGGGCTAGCCGCCTTTGCATTTGCGGCTACTATTGCGTCCCTTTTCATTAGCCGCTGGATCTTTCAACGCGCTCTTCGCAGCTACTCCAGCGCGAGCAGTTGAGTAGTGGCTCACCACGCACGAGACCATCATGTCGCCCAAACTCTTCGTACGGGATATCCAGCCGAGTGTTCAAGTCGATGAGGTCTTTCGGATTGCGGATCGCCAGATCCGAGCGAACCGACAAGGCAACTCGTACATGTTGATGCAATTGCAGGACCGCACCGGAGTCATCTCTGCGATGCGTTGGAATGCAGATGAACGATTGGCCGAACGCTATCCCAAAGGTTCATTCGTTCGCATCCAAGGTGTTTCGCAGCTTCACAATGGCGTTCTGCAACTGATCATCAATCAAATCCAATCGATTGATAGCAGCGAGATCAGCCAGGACGATTTCGAAGCCATCGACCGCGCGAAGAACGATCAGCATTGGAACCGCATGCTCGCGATTTTAGATTCGCTTCAAGACCCGACAACGAAGCAAATCTGCCTTGCGATCGTCAATGATCCGGAATGGGGAGAAGGCTTGAGGCTGGCTCCGGCAGGCGTGAAGACCCACCATGCTTATCCGGGGGGGCTGCTCGAGCACATCGTGTCACTGATGGAACTGGCGGTGATGGTAGCCGATCACTATCCCGATATCGATCGGGATCTATTGGTCGCAGGGGCATTGGTCCATGATCTTGGTAAGTTGATCGAATTGTCCTATCAGAACGAGCTGAATTACACCGACTCGGGGCAATTGCTTGGGCATTTGGTCCAGGGGGTGACCATGTTGGACCAGGTGGCGCTGCGTCTCAAAGAATCGGGAGTCCCGGTGGATGCGGAGCGGTTGCTGCGATTGCAACATATTGTCGTTAGCCACCACGGAACGCTCGAACATGGCAGTCCGAAAGTTCCCATGACGCTCGAAGCCTACGCTTTTCATTACTTGGACGAAATGGATGCGAAACTCAATGCAGCCAGAGAGCTGGTGCAACAGGATCGAACCAAGGACCCATGGACTCCTTTCCATCCCACCCTAGGACGAAAATTGTACAAGTCGAGTTTTGGTGGGGATCGGAGAATTCCGTAGCAGGAGAATTCGGGCAGACGGAAAGATCATTCGGTCGGAGCGATTTACCGATCGAACGGAAAACAATCTACACCGAGCTATTCCGATTCGTGAGTCGGTCCGCGCGGCGGCCGTTCGGGGCGTCGAGATTTGGGGGGTTGGGTTGGGTCAGGGGACAGGATGGGTGTTAGTTCTTTGACGAAATCCTGAGCGTCGCTAAACCTGCGATAGACACTCGCAAAACGGACGAAAGCGACTTCATCCAACCCTCGCAATCGCTCCATGCAGAGATTGCCGATGTCTTCGGATGGGACTTCCCGCTCATAGTGATCGAGTATGTGGGATTCGATTTCGATAGACAAGCGTTGGAGTTCTTCCGCCTTGACTTTGCGCTTCCAGCAAGCCTGCGTTAAGCCTCTCTCGATTTTGGAGCGACTAAAATCTTGACAGGTGCCATCCCGCTTGCGGACTTGCAAGAGACCCTCCACCCGTTCGTAGGTGGTGAAACGTCGACGGCAATGATTGCAGTTGCGTCGCCGCCGAATAGCGCGACCATCTTCGACAAGCCGAGAGTCCCGGACAGCGTCGTTATCTTTTCCACAGAATGGGCATCGCATCGTGCTCGCAGCCACCAGTTGTAAAAATGTCACATGCGGCGTTCGAAGGGAATCGCCGTCCAACCACTGATCTTTGCTCTTAGGTGAGCCCCCGACGGGAGCCAGCGATCGACAGCGGCCTCATCATTCCGATGTCAAACACATTGAATCGCGGAAAAGCGAGGTCGCAGCGACCCGGCTCATTGTCGCATACGAGCAGCATGAATCAAGACGCCAGAAGGGGATAGCTACGAACCGATTGCAAACGACGCGGACTCCTGACCGTGGCTCATTGCCACCCCAACATCATCCTTCGCAGGATTCTGAGTACTAACTTCTTTCGCAGAATCAACCTGTCCAATGCCATCATTTTGTTGGTGTCTGGCTACCTTGCGAAAGGCTCAACGTCCCGCGACACGATTTCGCAATGCACTACAATGTGATCGATGACTCATTTTGACTTCCTTTTGGGGACCAACCCACATGTCGACTTCTGGCGAGCCCGCTTCCGATCCGCCACCACCGAATGCCTCACCCTTCAAGGGGATGGAATTTCGGCATCTTCTTTGGGCAGGTTTGTTCATGCTCGCAGGAATTTCGTTTCTGATCTATCTGGGGCGAGAACGCAATTCCATTGTTGGGCAGAAGATGGGGGAGTTGGATCTAAAGCCCCTTTTCAATGCCCAATCCGGCATCGAAGTTTCCGATCTGCGTGGAAAATTTGTCCTGCTGCATTTTTGGGGACCGTGGTGCCCTCCATGTATCGAAGAGATTCCGGAAATCATCCAACTGCAGCGCAAGTACGACGGGAGTGACGATGTCGTCGTCATCAGCGTTTCGTGCGGGACGGATTTGCCGGAGAATAAGGAGCGTCTCCTGGCGGACACAAAGGAAATCTTGACGTCCGATGCAGAGGATCTCACCATCTACTTCGATCCGGTGATGTACTCGCGAATTCAAGTCGCCAACACGCTGGGGAAAAAGGGATTTGCTTATCCCACGACCGTTCTTCTCAACCGCGATTTCAAAGTCCTCGACAGTTGGGTCGGCGCCACACGACACGGTGAGCTCGCTCTCGCCATCGATCGGCAACTGCGTCTCGCCAAAAGCGAGAATCGAAATTGAGCGACACACGACCGCTGCTAGGAATCACGCTCGGGGATCCGACCGGAGTAGGACCTGAGATCGTCGTTCAATCGCTTGCCTGGAGCAATGTTCATCAAGAGTGCCATCCGATTGTGATCGGTCGCGCGCATTATGTTCAGCAAGCCATCCATTTGTTCAAACTGGATATGAAGGTGGCAGTGGCGGATTCCTGGGAGGGCGTGTTGCGATTGGTCCATCGAACTGCAGATCCATCCATGCAGGTTGCATTCTCCCATCCCTCCTCGGCAAGAGACCGTCCCATTCGAGAGATTATATGCTTGCAAGCGGGCAGCCCGAGCGATGAAGCGGCGATAGGAGGAACCATTGATGCGCGAGGAGGACAGGCAGCCTATGATGCGCTTTTCGTCGGAACCCAATTGTGTCTTGCATCCAAATTAGATGCCATTGTGACTTCGCCTTTGCAAAAGAAAGCGTTGCAATTGGCAGGGCACGAGTGGCCAGGACACACGGAACTTTTGGCGCATCTTTGTCATGCAAAGGAATCCGCCATGATGCTTTACTTGCCCCCTGGGCAGCCAAAGCATGGTGGACTTGCAGGATTAGGAGTGGTTCATGTCACCTTGCACATGGCATTGAAAGATGTCTTTCAACACATCACGCAGGCAACGGTATTCGAGAAGATTGAATTGACCCATCGCTATTTTTCGCAGCTTCGCAACGCCATGGGTTTGAAGGGGCGTCCGAAAATCGCAGTGGCGGCATTGAATCCCCACGCCGGCGAGTCCGGTCGGTTCGGGGACGAAGAAACGACCATTATTTTTCCGGCAGTTCAAAGAGCACAAGAGCAAGGCTATGACGCGGTCGGGCCATTGGCAGTCGACACTCTGATGCCCAAGGCAGTCCAGGGGGCGTACGACGCGGTCGTGGCGATGTACCATGACCAAGGTCACATCGCATTGAAGCTGGTCGATATGTACGAAGCGGTCAATATCACTCTAGGATTGCCTATCGTGCGAACGAGTGTTGCGCACGGTACGGCCCATGACATCGCTTGGGAAGGCAAAGCGGAATACGGTGGGATGACCCAAGCGATTCTCGCTGCTGCGCGGCTCGCTCGGAATCGAAGGGGACTCGTCGCTGATTGAGTGCGGCCGATCGCACTGGCGCTGAACCCGCGTTAGCGATTGGCCATGCGCGTATTTTGGACGACATAGAGCTTGGGGTCATCGACAATCCAGTCGGTGCTCCAGTCACGTCCGTTGTCGCCATTGACGACATTGTAGAAGAAGGATCGAACTTCTTCGCATCGGTAGCCATAGGGCATCGAAGTTGCGATGTAGTCGTCGCGTGTCAGCTCCTCAACTCCTTGGCGGGCAAAGTAATGCACCAATCCATCCGGAGTAAAGGTTAGGCCGAGTGTCCACCATCCGGTTTCCGGGATTTCGGGACCGAGGAAATCACCCCCGTTTCGGTCGGCTCGCACCCGAAAGTAGGCGTAAGGGACTGTGTTTCCATCCACTTTTTTGGTGCCCCGCAGAATGAACAAACCAGGCCAATACACTTCTTCCTTTTCGGATTTGCTAGAGAACAAGAAGACCGTCTTGCTCTCCATGATTTTCGTTTCCACCGCTGCGCGAAAGGCAAAGTGTGGTCCGTTGCGTTTCTCCCACTCATCCAAGGGTGGAATGAAGACGCGAGTCGTTATGTTTGGAGATTGTGAGACCTTGAGGGTACCACCCAATCGATACTGGACATTGCAAATGAAGTCGTCCTGGTGCATTTTGTGGCTTGGACGATTCGGAATCCCTGTAAAGAGAGATCGCATCATCAGGGAGCTTTCGCTACCAGGCAATCCCCCGGGAGGAGTCGGAACCCGTTTGACGACATCAGGATGGCCGCGCTTCGCTCCTTCGTACCACCGACCATTGGTCGATTTCCCCATGGGCATCCGTTGGTTCTCATCGATATCTTCGGTGCTTTTGGGATTGTTCGGGACAAATTCCCAGGCTTCGTCTTCAAAGTCGTCGCCAACTTGTTTGAGTTGAACTCCCGTCCCGGGGACAACGATATCGCTGCGAGACTGGGCTAGGGCGGGGACAGCAAACATCGCTGAAACCATCCACGCCGTCCAAGCCACGACCCGACCCGATGAGAAACGCATAGATTCACCAGCAAAACTAGAGGAAAAGAAACTGAAAGGTCGTATCGACGTGTGCCGTCGGAAAAACTGACATTTCCAGTTGAACTACCAAAGTGACCGCAAATTGCGTAACTTAACGAACCCGCGGATTAGGCATCATCGGTTTAACGAACCGACTGCGGCGACCGAGGAACCCTCACTTTTAGCGCGCGACTCCATGGCTTCGAACGACAAATCCAGTTCCGATGGCTCTCCCTATGAACCTCCGGTAGTCACGGCTTCTGACTTGCCCCAGGGGAAACAAGGGGGACGGTTGGTGAGTCGTCTTGGTGAATCCGGCAAGATCACGGCCGTGATCATGATCATGGCGATCGCCTTTTGGTTCGTGTCGAAGAAGCTGAAGGGTGTGACTTGGGAAGAAGTGCAGAACGGCTTTGATAGGCTTCCGACGAGCCATATTGTGGTGGCGCTCCTGCTGGTGGTCGTCAACTATCTGATATTGACAGGCTATGATTGGATCGCGATCCGTTACATGAAGAAGAGCTTGCCGTTCTCGAAAATGATGGCTGGGGCCATTGTGGGATATGCCTCGGGGAATGTTTTAGGGTGGCTCTTTGGGGGCAACATTGTTCGCTATCGGATGTATAGCAAATGGGGCTTCAGCACCTTTGAGATCATTGCATTGGTATCGATTTTATCGATCACTTTTTGGCTGGGTTTGTTTCTGCTGGCGGGCATCTCGTTCATCGCGTTACCTATCCATCTCCCGCCGGACGTTTTGGAGATGTTGAAGTTTGAATCGAAGCTGTGGGGTGAAGTCTCGTTGTCGCAGCATCTTCTCGGCTCGATCTTCCTAGGGTGTGTGGGGATCTACTTGCTCGCCTGCCTATTCATCCGTCGGCCGATCAAGTTCCGCGAGTATTCCATTTCCCTACCTCCGTTTCGATTATCGGCGATGCAGTTGATCGTTTCCGCAGTCGATTTCCTATTGGCCACGGCGACCCTGTATGTGCTTCTTCCTCCGGATATCGTTGGGCCGGACAAGGTCAACTTTTCGACGGTCCTGATCGCCTATCTCACCGCCCAAATCTGCGCGGTCCTGACGCACGTTCCTGGCGGATATGGATTGCTTGAAGCGATCTTGCTCACCTTTTTGGAAGGCCCCTCGCCCGATCAAAAGGGAGCGATTCTAAGCGCGGTGATCCTTTTCCGGATCATCTACTATTTGATTCCGTTCATCATTGCTGCCATCATCTTCATGATCAACGAGTATCGGCCGAAGGAGACGGTCCCGGATGCAGCCCTTGAGACCTAACACCTTGGATGTTTCGATCGCGGATCGCGCCACGCCTGGGCCAGCAGATCGTTTCGTCGAACTAGGGAACGCCGAAGTGAGAAATAGGGCTCAGTCCGCTACTTGGCAGCAAGCGCTTCAGTCTGCCATCCGGAGCGTGGATGATCTGCTGAACGCACTGGCACTGCGGGCAGAAGACCTTCCAGCTCTCGATCGGGACAGTCCATTTCCGTTGCTTGTTCCTCAAGAGTTTGTGCGCCGGATGAAACCCGGTGATCCTCAAGATCCTCTTTTGCTTCAAGTTTTGCCCCTCGCCGCCGAACGGAAACCTGCGGCAGGTTACGTAGTCGATCCTGTGGGGGATGGACCGTGCGAAACAGTCTCTGGCATGTTGCACAAATACCCTGGGCGGGTTTTGTTGATCGCATCGGGGATGTGTGCTGTCCATTGCCGATATTGTTTCCGGCGTCATTACCCCTACGAGACATCTCCCAAAGGAATGGAAGCATGGCAACCTGCGTGGGACGCAATCGCAGCCGACGATAGCTTGGAGGAAGTGATCCTCTCGGGTGGAGATCCTCTCTCGGTTGGCAATGCTCGTTTGATTCAATGGATCGAAACGATCGAGGGGATCGGTCATATCAAAAGATTGCGTATCCACACCCGTTTCCCGGTCATGATTCCAGCTCGCATTGATTCAGGGCTATGCGAACGATTGCAGCAATCGCGGCTGGCCGTATGGATGGTGCTGCACATCAACCATCCGAATGAGATTGATGACGATGTGGTATCCGCCGTGGAGAGGCTTCGTCGCAGTGGCGTTAGCCTGCTCAATCAGGCTGTCTTGCTGCGAGGCATCAATGATCGATTGGAAGTGCAACGCGCGTTGTGTCAGCGATTGGTCAATATCGGTGTGCAGCCTTACTATCTGCATCAGTTGGATCCCGTCGAGGGAGCGTCCCATTTCGAGTGCGATTCGGACTTGGGGGTGCGACTGGTCCGGGAGTTGAGAGAGACCCTCTCGGGATATGCTGTACCTCGATTTGTGCAGGAAATCCCGGGCCGCAACAGCAAGACATTGCTTGAGTGACCTCGCGATTAGCGGTCCTCTAGAGCATTTCGATCAAGAAGGCGTTATTCTATTTCTATCCGAATCGTTGCGACAAGGGATGGTTGATACGATCCTAGAGTGAACTCTCATTTTGATGGCATTCGACGAGAAAGAGAATCTCGCTATGAAAGCGGCTTACATCACTCACACCGGTTCACCGGATTGCATTCGGGTGGGAGAGATTTCGCCACCGGTTGTCCGCGACGATACGGTACTGGTCAAAGTGAATGCGGTTTCGGTCAATCCGATTGATACTTACATTCGCAACGGCGCCAACTATTGGCCTTTGCCCGATCCCTTTGTGATCGGCTGTGACTTTGCGGGAGAAGTCGTCGCAATGGGCTCTCATGTCGAGCATTTGACGATCGGGCAACGGGTTTGGGGCTCGAATCAAGGCCTCCTCGGTCGGCAAGGAACCTTTTCCGAATTCGCTGCGATCGATCCGGAATGGATTTATCCGTCCCCTGATTCGGTCAACGATAAGGACTTGGCAGCCATCGCATTGGTTGGAATTACAGCCCATTTGGGATTGTTTTCGAAAGCGAAGCTTCAGCCTGGTGAAACGATCTTCGTACGAGGTGGAACAGGGGGAGTCGGAGCGATGGTATTGCAAATGGCCCGCGCGATTGGAGCACGCGTTATTACCACGGCTGGAAGTGAAGCCAAAGCGGAACGATGCCGACAACTCGGAGCAGACATTGTCATTCATTATGCGAGGGAGGATCTGAACGAGGTATTGAAGCGTGAAGCGCCCGATGGCGTGGATGTCTTTTGGGAAACATTGCGCGACCCCGACTTCGATGTTGCGATTGGAGCGCTGGCACCCAACGGCCGGATGGTGTTGATGGCAGGTCGAGATGCTAGACCCGCGTTCCCAGTCGGGCCTTTCTACGTCAAAGGATGTTCACTTCACGGATTCGCGATGTTCAAAGCGAGTGCCATCGATCAGCGTTTGGCTTCCTCGGAAATCAATCATTGGTTGGAGTGCGGCCAGCTTCGGGCCCAAATCGATCGCGTACTGACGCTGGACGATGCTGCCGAGTCGCATCGATTGCAGGAATCGAATACGCTGCACAAAAGCGGAATCCTACAAGGAAAGATTGTTCTTCGTATCCCGTAGTTGTTGGGATCACACGGATCGAATCGAGGTGCAAGGATGGGTTTTATTGGCTGGCGCGGATTGGTCGACTGGGTGTTCCCGAAGTCCTGCAGCCTCTGTTCTCGGCTGCTGGTCGATACGGAAGACGATTGCCTTTGCAACGTTTGCCGTGGGTCGTTGCGCACGATGGTGCAATCCTGCCAGCGTTGTGGAGCACCGCTCCCACAGTCTCCGATCGATCCCATGGTTGCCGAGTGCAGTTCCGTGTTGGGGGAAGCGTGGACAGCCGATCGCAATGCAGAGGCAGTTGCTCCACCGGCCAAGAGGGCTGGCCTCGCAACCAAGAAGAAAGCCGTGGCATCCTGCTCGTTTTGCAAGAATCGAAAATTCGCCTTCGAGCAAACGTGGAGCTATTGCATCTATAGCGAAACAGCCATGAAAGCTACCCGATTGATCAAAGAGCCTCGGCATGAAGCTTTGGCGCGATGCATCGCAGACACGATCGGAGAGTGGCTTCTCGAACATCCGACATTCCATGCAAACCGCTTTGACTATGTTGTGCCCATCCCTCAATACTGGCTACGCCGTTGGATGCATCGGTACAACCAAGCCGAGGTACTGGCCGAGAATATCGCGCGATGGATCGAGTGTCCGCTTCAGCCGTTCGCGCTCCATCGCTGTCGCTGGACTCAAAAACAAGGGTTGAAAACGGTCGCAGAGAGACGCATCAACATGATCGACGCCTTCGGAGTCCGAAACCCAAAAGCCGTTCGAGAGAAGCGGATCCTGTTGGTCGACGATGTCATGACGTCGGGAGCCACGTTGCATGATGCCGCCAAGGCTCTCAGGAGTGCAGGGGCCCAATCGGTGGCTGCAGTCGTTTTTGCGCGCGGGGTCAATGCCAAGTTACCAACCGAACGACAGGCCCAAACCGAACGACGAGCCCAATCGGGGAGCCCAGATCCTCAATTCCCTCCGCCATCGAAAGCCATCTCTTCGAACCGAAAAATACATTGATCTTGAGTGGTATTGCGCGAACTGTTTGCGATTGCCTTGCGTAGACGCGCTGCAGGGACCGGTGTTCCGGGGGTAAGTTGTTGAAAGCAGCTTTCTCGGTATACTTGTCGCGCTTGCTTGTGCCTCTTAGAAAGGCATTGCAATAGCCAGTTCCTACCTCAAGGTTGCCCGTTCGGTGCGGCAGGAAGCGGATCAACAGACTTTGGTAGTATTCTTCGCTTGGCACCGGAATTGGCTCTTTTAAAGGAAGAAATTCGAAACGATGGCTGAATCCAATGCTAGCCCTACCGCGATGATCGAAGCGGTTGGACTGTCCAAATTCTACGGCCCATTTGCTGCGGCGCGAGAAATTTCCTTTTCGGTAAACAAGGGCGAATTGGTTGCATTCCTCGGTCCCAACGGGGCGGGCAAGAGCACCACCATGAAGATGTTGACGGGATACTTGGCACCGAGCGAGGGCTCGGCTCGTATCGCTGGCCATGACATGTTCGAAGATCGCATCGCTGGATCAAACCACTTGGGGTACTTGCCGGAAAACGGCCCTCTTTACCCCGACATGACCCCGTTTAGTCTTCTCAATTTCTTTGGAGACGCACGGGGGATGGAGCCAGGCTACAAGAAGGGCCGAATCGAAACCGTTGTGGAGCTTTGCGATTTAAAGACGGTGCTTCACAAGGCCATCAGCAAGCTATCCAAAGGGTTTCGTCAGCGTGTGGGGATGGCTCAAGCCCTGCTTCACGAGCCCGACGTTTTGATTCTCGATGAACCCACGGCCGGATTGGATCCCAACCAGATCCGTGAAGTGCGTAACACGATGCGAAAACTGGGAGAAACCAAGACCATTTTGTTATCGACGCACATCTTGCAGGAAGTCGAAGCCATGGCGAGTCGCGTCATCATGATCAACGAGGGTCGCAAGGTCTTCGAGGGAACTGTTGAGGAGTTGAAGAAGGTTCGCGGTGATTTGACCGATGCCTTCCACAAGTTGACGGGAGCGGCTTCGTAAGCCCGCGCTTCCGAACCCACTCGTTTTGATCGTACCTAGGATTTGTTGAAGGACATTGAGAAGTGATTGCAAGCGCATTGATTCGATTGCTGTTGCTGGACATCGTATTCCTCGGCGTGGTACTGGTGGCCATTCTGATGTTGGCCCGAGGCCGACGGGTGGCCTATGCCGTGCTCAAGCGAAACTTCTACGGTTATTTTTCGAACCCGACCGGATACGTATTTCTGTGCTTGTTCGTTTTGCTGACCAGCATGGCAGCATTTTGGCCCCACGACTTTTTCCGTTCCAATCTCGGGACCTTGTCGGAATTGAACAAGTGGTTCACGTACATCATGTTGTTCTTTATCCCAGCCATCACGATGAGCATTTGGGCGGAAGAGCGACGCCAGGGGACCGATGAATTGTTGTTGACGTTGCCTGCGGATGACTTTGATATCGTCATCGGCAAATACGTAGCCGCGGCAGCTATCTTTACAGTCTCGCTTCTCTTCTCGCAATTCTCGACCTTCCTGGTCCTCGCATTTTTGACCGACGGCGAAGTAGATACAGGATTATTCTTCACGAATTACGTCGGTTATTGGCTGATCGGATTGGCCATGATTGCGGTGGGGATGGTGGCATCCTTCCTCACCAATAACTTGACGGTCGGCTTCATCCTGGGTGCATTGTTCAATGCCCCTCTAGCCTTCGCCGCCAATGCGGACACCATCCTCGGCAAGAACTACGCTGGAGAAATCAAGAACTTTTCCCTCTCGGAACGTTTCGATGATTTTGGACGCGGCGTAATCAGCTTGTCAGGGGTCGCATACTTTCTTCTCGTGGCCGCGTTCGGTCTCTACCTGTGCATGGTCATGATTGGCAAGCGGCATTGGAGCGGTGGCAAGTCCGGCAATGGCAGATGGGCTCATTACCTTTTGCGATCGCTATTGCTTCTCGGCATTGTCATTGCTGGAAGCATGCTGTTTCGCAATAGGGATATCGTGCGGTTCGATGCGACGGAATTGAAGGTCAGCTCCCTGTCCCCCGTGACGACCGATGTGATTCGAAATATGAATCGCGATCGCGACATTGTTGTCGACGCATTTATCTCGGCCGATGTTCCTGAATCGTATGCGAAAACGAAATACGAGCTGATATCGCTGTTGAAGGAGTTCGAGTCGACAGCAACCTCTTCGGGTATCCCGATGCAAGTGCGTATTTACGATTCGATCGCGCCCTCGAGCGAAGAAGAAAAGCAAGCCGAACAGCAATATGGCATCACCCCTCAATCGGTACGTGTCCGCCAACGAGGTACGATTTCCGATCAATCGATTTTGCTCGGTGCAGCGTTCCGCAGCGGATTGCAGAAAGTCGTCATTCCGTTTTTCGAACCAGGGATTCCCGTCGAATATGAGCTGGCGCGATCGTTGACCACGGTTGCAAAGCCAACCCGTAAAAAGCTAGGAGTGCTCAAGACGGATGCCAAGATGATGGGTGGCATCGACATGCGCTCGTTCCAACAATTGCCGCAGCAGCCGATTATCGAAGAGCTTGGAAAAGAATTCGAATTATTGGAAATCAATGCAGCTTCGCCCATCGATGTCGATCGGATCGATGTCTTGCTCGCCGTGCAGCCCTCCTCACTTTCTCCTGACGAGTTAAACAACTTTGTCGCTGCCGTCCAATCCGGTATTCCGACGGCGATCTTCGAAGATCCGCAATCGGCAATCGATCCCACGATTCCCGGCACCGGGGATCCCAAGCCTCCGATGGGAGGAGGCATGTTCGGCGGCGGCGCACCACCAGCACCCAAAGGCTCAATTCAAAAATTATGGGATGTGCTCGAGATCGATGTACCGGGACAACCGAGTCAAGGGGGCTTCTTTGCACCCGATTTGTGCTGGCAACAGTACAACCCTTATCCGATTTTAGAGGCCATGGAGCAGGCGACGGATCTCTGGCTCTTTATTCGAGAAGAAGCACCGGGGGCAGTCGATGCACTCAGCGAGGATAGTGAGATTACCAAGGGGCTAAAAGAACTGATGTTCTTGTTCTCGGGAACAGTTCGACCGAAGAGTGGTGCGAAAAACAACTTCACTCCGTTGGTCTCCACAGGAACGTTCTCGGGAACGATGCCGGTAGCCGAGGTCAGGAACATGCAACGTGCGGGAGGCGTGAGCGCCTCGGAAGTGCGCAACCGCCGCGGAAAACCGATGGGGATCCCTCAAATCATCGCGGCCCTTATCGAATCCGAACCCGCCTCCACGTCGGGCAGCGATTCTGCGAGTGGAACCAAACCCTTGAAAGTGGTTTACGTCTCCGACTTGGATTGCATGTCGAGCGTGTTTATAGACATCCGCAAGAATCCTTCGCAGTTGGATGACGTCAAGTTCCAGTTCCAAAACATTACCTTCGTTCTCAACATCATCGATGTTCTGTCTGGGGAAACCAAATACCCAGCGATTCGGCGGCATATACCGACCTACAGCACCCTCAAGTTGGTCGAAGCCCAAGCCGACGAGGCGAGACGCGAAGAAGCTCAAGAACGGAGTTTGGCAGTCGAGAAATACAATGAAAAGCTAGCGGAGGCCGAGGAGGCGAGCGGCAAAGCAGAGCGTCAGTACAAGGAAGCAGTCGACAAGCTGCAAACGCAAGGTGCGAACGACGCGTCCAAACAACAAGAACTGTTGCAGCGCAACGTGGAATACCAAATGAAACAAGTCCAGTTGGCAAAGAAGCTGGAAATCGAACGCGAAAAGCTAAAACGCGAACGGGATAGAAATGTTCGTGATGCTCGGCGGAAAGCGGACGAGGCGATCGACGATATTCAAAACCGATACAAGTGGCTGGCTGTTTTTATCCCGCCAATTCCTCCACTGATCGTCGGAATTGTGGTCATGGTTTCTCGTCGACTGCGAGAACGCGAAGGCATTGCAAAAAATCGACTTAAATAGACGGCGGCGCGAGACTGCTCAGCCGACCAGAGCCTGGCTCCATCCGATTGGATCGAGCCACCCCAACGAACAACCGATGGATGGAAATCAATACCATGAATGATGCAACCAAAACAGGAATTTTCGCAGCCGTGGCGGCTGCCACTTCGTTGCTCGCCTGGATGACCACGACCAGGAACTATACCACTGGCCAGAACGAAGCGACCGCGCGCGTCAATCAAGTTCTCTTCGACACGTTCAATGATCCGTTGTCGGCGGCGTCTTTGAAGATCGTGAAGTACGACGCAGATACAGAGAGATATCAGGATTTCGAAGTCGCCAAGGACCGCAAGTCCGGTGTTTGGACGATCCCATCGCATGAGAACTATCCTGCCGATGCCAACAAGCAAATGAGCGATGCGGCCAACCTCTTTGTCGGTCTCAAGGCGCTCAACGTTGCTAGCACCAAGCGGGATGAGCAGATGCTCTTCGGGGTGGTCGAGCCAGACAAAAAGAAGGAAGCAGAAGGTGGCGAAGGGGTTGGTCAACTGGTTCAATTCCGCGACGACAAAGGGGATATGCTTGTCGATTTGATTATCGGCAAAAGCGATGCTCAGGATCCGAAGAAGCGGTTTGTGCGGATTCCTTCAGAAGATGTTATCTACGTCGTCGAGCTCGAGACCAACGGGCTTAGTACCGACTTCAAGCAATGGATCGAATCCGATCTGCTGAAGCTCAGCAGCAACGACATCGAAACGATCGGCATTCGCAATTACACGCTCGAAGATTCCGGTCGAGGGGTCCTCAGGCTCAACCCGATCTATGATGCGGACGTTTCCTTTGGTGCCCGCGACGGAAGATGGCAGGCAAAGAATTTCTCGGTCTATGAAGACAAGAAGCCAAAGCCCCGTGCATTGGCAGAAAGTGAAGAGTTGAACGGAACCAAGCTCAACGACATGAAGAGCGCGCTGGATAACCTTCGCATCGTCAATGTGTCTCGCAAGCCACCTGGGGTTGCTGCCGATTTGAAGGCAGACACGCTTCAGGAAGCCACGCTCGCAGCGCTCACGCGACGCGGCTTCTACGCATCGCGTCCTGATGGCTCGGGAGCGTATGAGCTCTTTGCCATGAATGGCGATTTGCAAGTCACGCTCAAGGATGGCGTTCAATACTTGTTGCGATTTGGAAATCCGGCTGGCGCCAGTTTTGAGTCGGCCGATCCCGACGAAAACTCACAGGACCCCAACGCGGAAAAGGAAGTCTCCTTGAATCGCTTCCTGCTCGTCTCCGCACGCTTGGACGAGTCCAAATTCCCTCAACCCGTCCTCGAACGCGTGCCCGAAACGGTAGAAGAACTCAAAGCCCTTGAGGCTGCGAAGAAGGCCATTCTAAACCCACCTGTCAATCCATTGTCCGGAGGTTCGGTCCCATCCAGCTTTCCACTGAAGCCCCCCGCCGACAATCCTGCGGAACCTGCGACGAACCCCGAGCCAGGGCAAAAAGACAAGACACCGTCGGCTGACCAGAAACCCGAGCCGGAAACGTCGGCTGCAGGAACTCCCGAGCCTGCCGGTGAAAAAGCAGTCGAGGCCGAAACTCCCGCAGTCGAACCACCAAAAGAAGTGAACGAAGAACCAAAAACAGTTCGATTCAATGGCCGGCGAGAATCTGCTACCGCTCGTTTCGTTTCCGCCCAGAACCCCGTTGCAAGCCCCGATGCTGTGAAACCAGCTGGAAATCAACCCCCGGAACTGTCCGACGATGAATGGAAAGAGAGACTCGAAGCCGAACGGGAAAGGATCAACAAAGAGAACAAACGCAAAATCGATCTGCGCAATGATCGGATGGAAGTCGCCAAGAAACGTGTGGCAGAGTTGAACGCACGGTTTGCGGATTGGTATTACATCGTCAGCGATGCTGAATTCAAGCGATTGAAGATCGAGATTAGTGATCTAGTCACGAAGAAAAATCCCGGACAGCCCAATCTGCCGCAATCCGGTTTGCCAGGAAACCTTCCAGGGCTTAACATTCCTGGATTGTCCGATCAGTGATCCATCCTCTCCATGGCAACCGATCTTCATGTTAGAAGCCAAGAGTACCCAACGCGCCCTCGTGCGCATTGGGTATGACGGCCGAGTGCACAAGCAATTCCTCGGTCCCAAAGCCAAAGAACGGTTTGACAATGAATGTCGCGTACTGGCGTATCTCGAGCAGCGACGGTGCCCTTTTGTACCTAGGCTTCTAGCATCCGATCCGAACACCCTCGAGATGGTTACGAGCAATTGCGGTGCCCGGGTTGAGCATCTGGGGGACGAACGGATCAAAGAGCTCTTCGGCGAGCTCGAGAAATACGGCGTCCGCCACGATGATGCCTTCCTTCGGAATATCACGTATCGCTCTAGCGATGGCCGCTTCTGTATCATCGATTTCGAATTCTCAACCATTCTGGACGCGGGTTCTTCAATCGCAAGCGATGACGTCTTGCCCACGGCATCCAACCCATTAATGGATGCGGCAATGCCCCCCGTTGCGTTGTCGTGGAGCGCTTTGACCCACCCTGGGAATTTCCGAAGCAACAATGAAGATCGATTCCTGGCTGTACTATCCGACGCACAAGGTGTCCGATATTTAGGCAAAACGGGTTTTGCCAACACGGCCAATGGAGATTTGCTGTTCGCAGTTGCCGACGGTATGGGTGGAGAACGCTCGGGAGAACTCGCAGGGAAAATTGCTGTGGATCAAATCACCCGGATGCTACCCCGAGCATTTTCGCTGAACGAGCAGCACCTCGTGGAGTATTCCTCAGACTTGCTGCATGGGCTCTTTCAATCGATCCACCATGAATTGGACCGCGTTGGATTCGATGCTTGGTGCCGCAACATGGGTTCCACACTGACTTTGGTTTGGATCCATCGGTCGATCGCCATGTTTGCCCACATTGGCGATACACGACTTTATCGCATCTCCCGGACCGTCGACGAACCTCGGACGTATGCCCTCACTCAAGTATCTGAAGACCATACGTTTGTGGGTTGGTTGCGTCGCAATGGTCAAATCAACGAACGCCAAGCTCGATTCCACCCTCGTAAGAACGTGTTGTCGCGAGCGCTGGGAGCGGGGCATCAATTCGTTGAACCGCAAATCGGAGCGATTGAGATAAAGCCTGGCGACAAGTTATTGCTCTGTTCGGATGGGGTGATCGAGGGGCTATGGGATCACGCATTGCTCGATCTCATTGTGCATCCTACATCGGCACAAGTCTCAATCACCGCAGCACAAAGAATTGTGGAAACGGCAGTCTCAGAATCAGGGCGAGACAATGCAACTGCCATCGTGATTGAAGTGAATGAGCAGTAAGACGTTGATGGGTTGACTAGTTAGCAAGACAACGAGATGCACCCAAGGTTTTGACTTGATTGCCCGAACCAGCCGGCAAAAATCGATTTTCGTTTCTGTGAGCCTGAGGCGCTAGCCGATCTTCCGTCTATTTCAGGTTCAACGATTCGATGGGTTTCGGCGTAGATCGGCTAGCGCCTCAGGCTCATGATCACTTGCTAAGACATTTAAGTGCCACCCACCTATCTGACTATTGGCTTGGCATGCGATTGTTGGCGGCATCCTCAGCACAACCAACGAACTGTCCAACCCCGTTACTTCATCGGTCGTGAACACGTGAAGTATGAGATTCGATCGACGTTTGCTAACGCGGCAGAGGCGCTCTCCAAAGGTCTCGGAAATGGACCCTTGGGAATGGCCCCTTCGGAGGCAGCAAGACTGCAGGCTCGAAATCGGGACTTTCGTCCGGAAAAGCGTCGTCTGCGGAGGCTCCTCCTAAGATAGAGAAACCAAACCAATTCAATCTGGGTGAAAGCGTGCAAGAGAAGGGATTCAACATCGCACTCAAGGATGCACGGATCGAAGCGCCCGAGTTGAAAGACTGGTATGGCACTCATCGGTGCATTAATTGGTTTTATTGCATACCAAGTCAATCGCATGAAAAGAAGCTAGTCGAGCCAGTGCCAAAACAGCCTCTATGAAATAGACAGATGCATTCCCGAACTGTCCACAGTTGTGCCTTGTCCTACGCCGCTGGTCGCCTCTTTCCACAGGTATGTGCTAGCCAACTTCTGTTAACCAATTTGTCGCAACGCACAAGAATCCGACCTAACTACGACAGCACCCCACTGTGGACACGTAACTAGGCGATGATGAGCAGTGGGAGCGAAAAGCTAATCTTCATGTTGTATTCTTTCTGATCGTGGGACTGAGGGCTGTCAAACTATTTTAGGTCGCCATACCTCACGCCCAGCCACACAGTCGGTTCGTCCGGGGTCGTCCAATCGACCCGGTGCTTCTTGAATGCAGGAATATTGATGAAGTCGCCCACCTTCATCTCGACCATGCTATCCTCGAACTGCAATCGGGCCGCTCCCTTCAGCAAGATCACCCATTCGTGTTGCGGCTGGTCGTACCAGAAGTCTGGTGCTGAGGCATGGCCGTGGGATATGATTCGCTCAATGCGGACATCGGCGGCACGAATGAGCGTCTGGACGACTTCCTTGGGCGAATGCTGCGGAAGGTCATCGAAGATGTTCTTGATACTCTCGCGAACCTGCTCGCTGCTCAACACCAATGACTGAGACCGAGGCGTTTCTCGTGTATCCGTCTCAATCGGCTTGGAGTATAGCGACTTTGCGAAGTGATAAATCTTGAAAGCCGGGGTAAGCAAGGACGAACACAAAAGCACCCAAGCAATCGGAAGAACTAACCAAGCTGCGTCGGGCATTCTGAAAATATAGTTCCATGACCAATAGCCCATCATTCCGAAGAAAATGATGTCCAAAAACCCACCTAACACTTTCCAAAACCAGAAGTATCGACTTCGTTTCATCTTGATGATTTCCTCCAACGTCCCGTCCTCCACGATTCGTGTCCAACCAATTTTCACAGGTTTGTGCTGATCAATAGCTGTTAACCGATATGCCGAAAGAGCATTAGAATCCATCCTCTCACCCATAGCACCCCACTGTGGGCCATTTGTGCTGGGCCATTTGTGCCACCCACCTATTTGACTCTGACAAAATCATCCTCGGTCGCCAGCAGATAGCTCTGCTGGGCGATCCGTGGCGAGTTGCCGAGGCAGGAGCAAACCACGTGGATCGGGAACTCCCGCTGGAGTTCCGACTGCCGGCTGGCCCGCATCGAATGGAACAATCGCGGCCAACCCGAAACCCCAGCGCGGCGCAACAGTCGCGTCATCTCGCTGCGTAGGTTGGCATTCTTCCAACCCATCTTCGTATTGGCGTAAGCGTTCACCAACACCAGTAGGGAGATTGGGGGCTTGGTCTTGCAATGCGTTGTAGGTTTCGATAGGCGTAAGCGTACAATCATTCAGAAATGGGTGTGTCAGGCGGGCTTGACTGGATCATTGCCCCGCTGTACTATTGTGCTAGTTCACAAGTGCAGCTGGGTAGGAGCAAGTCATGTTTTTTTCCATCGATCCTAGCAACGGCGTGGCGATCTACGACCAGATCGTGCGCCGGGTCAAATTTGCGATTGCCGATGGAGTCCTGGTTCCCGGCCAGTTGCTTCGCAGTGTGCGCGCTTTGGCTGTTCGCTTGGCCATCAATCCCAACACCATTGCCAAAGCGTTCCTGCAGTTGCAGAACGAAGGTGTGGTGGAGGCTTTGCGCGGTCGCGGGTTAGCGGTTCGCGCGGATGCGGTCAAGGTTTGTCAGAAGGCGAGGCGCGAGATCCTCGAGGATCGCATTCGCGGCGCGATCACTGAAGCGCTGCATGGCGGGCTTTCGGCGCGCGAAGTCAAACGATTGGTGTTGGCCCAAATCGAGGCTCTGGACGGACACGGTTGTGGGAATGTTTTGAATGGTACGTGCGTTTTGTTGGCAGGTGGAGGTTGGGAATGGACTCCGATTCCGACAACAGGCACGCCAGCATGCGGTGGTTCTATTTGCAACGCGTACTGAATCAGTCTTGCCGTTCTGATTGGAGCCAGATTCCGATTGGCCTTCCGACATTGATCTGAAAGAAGGCATCCTCCCCAGTCACTTACGAGGAATGTAATGAGATTGCGATTCGCGATTGTGTTCATCGGGCTTCTGATGTGCTTTTGCACGAATGCCTTGTTGATCGGACAAGACAGAGGTCAGCATCCGTTTGACTTATTGGCTTTTGACTACATGTCCAAATGTGAGAGCAAGTCCATCAATTGTTCCGTTCAGCTGAATTTGGAGGGAAACGCTGTTTTCACACCGGAAGCAAAAGGGGACTCGAATTTGGGTAAGTGGCAATTCAACCCCGAACAGGGGCTTCGGTTCGACTTGCCCTTTCTGAGTGGGACGCATTCTCAATCGATATTTGGGCATGGTTCACATATTGCTGAACTCTGGCTACCCGCGGATGAAAAAGCCAAAGGACACGGACAGATAGCGCAGCAAGGGAACTTGTTTACCTCTCGATATTGGCCGATGTGGATCGATTGGTATCAAAACACTAATGTTGTGCTAAATCCGCAGGAAATTACTATCAAATCATCTGCCAAAACCCTGGAAATTAAAATGCCAGGGAATCCTTCGATATTCGTTACCTTTCTGGAGTCGCCGAATGGACTACAGATTACGAAACTGAACTCGTCCGTAAAAAACCCCAATTTTTCCATCAACTTTGAGCGTACATTCGAGAATATGCTAGTGGACGGTATTTGGATTCCAAAGAGTTGTATCGAACTGACTTCCGGCTCCAATGGTGATGGAAAGCTCCAACTCAGTTTCTCCGACATATCCTTGGATTCCAAAGGACGAATCGATTGGGATGTTGAATTTCCGCCCGGCACCAAAGTCAACGATCATGTCAATAAACAATACTACGAGGTAAGCAAGTCTAACGATCCGATTAGTTCTATAGAGCCAATGGCGAATCATGCAAGACGCACTGACATTTCCAAACCATCGCTTTTTGGCGTTTTCTCCAAACCGTCGAATTGGCAGTTTTCGATCGTTGCTTTGGTTTTCGCAACCACCTGCATTGTGGTGTTGGCAATTGCAATTAGAACAAGGATAAGGTCATGAGCCGGGGTATGAGAAGCCGCGACAATCTCACTTATCGTTACCCCAGATACTGGGAGCGATTTGAAACTAGACTTTCAAGCGACGGTTTCAAGGAGATGAAAATCCGCATGGCTCAAAGACGGGCGTTCACTTTGATCGAATTGCTACTCGTCTGCGCAATTATCGGTGTTTTGCTGTCCGTGATCTTGCCAGCCGTTCAAGCCGCCCGCGAGTCAGCCCGTAGACTGTATTGCCAGTCAAACATTCGTCAAATTGGTACGGCATTGCAGAGTTTTCAGTCGGCAAGACGTGCGTTCCCAGTTGGTGTATCTTCAAAAATCGGACGCGACGGTTTGGGAAGTTCATATAGTGTTTTCACACGGCTTCTCGCTGAACTGGACGAAGTAACCGTCGCAAGATCAGTGGATTGGAGCGTTTCGCCCTTAGAAGAGAACAATCGAGAATACTTTGAATCTGTGTCAATCGCTATCTTGAAGTGTCCATCTGATCCGAACGTGAACGGCAAAATTGTAATACAAGGAACCGACTCTCGCGCACCCCTTGGCCATTCCTATGTTGCGAGTGTTGGCGTCCTTGGTTCTATGCAGAATGAACAAAAGCTCGGTTTGTTGCTTGGGGATAAAGCGAGATTGGGTGGACCCTTTCGTGAAGATGTTGCTGTTCTTCCTGCCGAGATTGTTGACGGTCTTTTCTGCACAGCTTTTTTTTCTGAGAGACGAATCGGGACTTCTTCAAATTCTACTTATGTCCCAAACGGTAAGCCGTTTGTCGATGTAGCGAGATTGCCGACAACGGAGCTTCTTGTCGATATGGGAAACCCCAACCGACTTTCAGACCGATGTGCGACAATCCCTTTGAACTTCCCAACGTGGTCTCGCACGAATTCGCGCCAATGGTATTCCGCAGTTTATTCGTTTTACAATCACGTGCTCGGACCGAATGCGAATGTTGCGGACTGTGGTGATGCGACCAACGTACCTATAGGAGTGTTTTCGGCCAGAAGCTACCATTCAAGTTGTGTCAACACTCTCTTTGGAGACGGTCATGTTGAACCAATCTCCGACTCAATTGACCTTGAGGTCTGGCGTTCGCTAGGTTCACGAGCTGGAGGCGAATCTTTTAGTTTCGAATAGTTGAACGGATTCAAGCTGCGAGGAGAGGGTATCTAAGTGCCACCCACCTAATTGACTGTCCTGCCCTGCTTTACTAGAATTTCGGGACAGGAGAGTTGCCATGCCCAGACCATTGCGTGCTGAATCGTTCGATCCCAACGAAGTCTGTATCGTCCACTGCGTTCAGCGTTGTGTTCGGCGGGCCTTTCTCGCTGGAAATGATCCGCTCACAGGTCGGGATTACTCGTCTCGCCGAGAGTGGATCCGGACCCGTCTGGAACGATTGGCTTCGGTTTTTGGGATCGATATTCTCACTTATGCCATTCTTTCCAATCATTTGCATGTTGTCTTGCGCAATCGCCCGGATGTTGTCTCTCAATGGTCCGACCACGAAGTGGCTCGGAGATGGCTGAGTGTCTTTCCAGGTCAAAGGGTCGATGAATTCCTTGGGAATCCTGCCCAAAGCAGTATCGACGCACTCGTCGGAGATGCAGGCCGCATGACTGAGATTCGACTGCGACTGTCGAATCCCTCTTGGTTCATGCGAGCGCTAGCCGAACCGATCGCACGGCTTGCCAATCGAGAAGACCAATGCACTGGCCGATTCTGGGAAGGACGGTTTAAGGCTCAAGCGATCACCGACGAAGCAGGTCTCTTGGCCTGCAGCATGTATGTGGATCTCAATCCGATCCGGGCGGCACTAGCCGCTACTCCAGAGCAATCGGTCCATACTTCGGCCTACGATCGCATCGGAGGGATGCATGGCCAGACTATCCCTTCGGCGGCAGCATCACCTGTCATCCTCTCGACCGAAGAAACAGGACGCATTCGAAGGACGTCCACTCCCGAGCAACTTCGTCAGCGGCGAATCAAAGCCCGGCGCGAGCGAGGCCGATCGATCTTGAAGGATGCTTGGCTATCGCCATTGCCTTTGAGAGAGAAAGGTCCGTCGGGCCCGCAACCAAGCACGAGTGGAGTGCGCGCCAGCGACAAAGGGTTTTTAAGCATGTCTCTCGCGGATTACTTGATCTTGTTGGATTGGACGGGACGCCATAGACCTTCGATGGGGAAGGCGAAGATACCACCCGAGGTTCAACCGATCCTCACCCGATTGAGGATTGATGCATCGATGTGGCTGGACTTGGTATGGCGATTTAAGAAGTATTTTGGTGGTAGCGCTGCTGGATCGCCGGAGAGTTTGGCCAGGAATGCATCAGACCAAGGGCACCGATGGCGACGAGGTCAGCGGGCGGTGAGGAAGTGCTTTGCGAAGGAGTGAGTCTTCGGTTGTTTCTATCGGAATCTAGACTTTCGCGGAGCGGGATGGAGTAGCAACTCATTGTTGCCACCGCTGAGATCAGTTCGGCGGAAGGAGAAATCAATCGACTGACCGATACTCAGCGCTTCTTGCTCAGATGCTGAACCACGTCCACCAAGCGTTCGATTTCTTCATGAGTGTTGTACAAAGCAAAGGATGGACGAACCGTCGTTTCCAATCCATAGTGCCTTAGCGATGGCTGAGCACAATGATGGCCAGTTCGGACTTCGATTCCATAACGGTCCAACTCTTTACCCACTTGCTCGGTGGTGTATCCATCCAGCGTAAACGATACGAGTCCGACTTTTTCTCGTGCGTGACCATAGATCGTTAAGCCCGGTATTTTGCTGAGCTCATAGGAAGCGAATTCGAGCAGCGCATGCTCGTGGGCTTGGAGGCTGATCGGGTCGAACTGTTGCAGATACCTTAGGGCGGCACCCAAGCCGATCGCATCCCCGATACTGGGCGTTCCCGCTTCAAACTTGGCGGGTGCATCCGCATAAATCGTTTCGTCGAAACTCACCCGATGGATCATGTTGCCACCACCTTGCCACGGCGGAAGCATGTCCTGCAGGTCGGGGTGCATGTAAACCACACCGATTCCCGTCGGAGCGAAGATCTTGTGACCTGAGAAAACGAAGTAATCGCAACCGAGTGAGCGCACATCGATCGGCATGTGCGCAATCGACTGGGCACCATCCACAACAACGCGAGCACCATGCTGATGGGCCATCTGCGTCATCAATGCGACTGGCAGGACCGTCCCAAGGGTATTCGAAGCATGGGTGAGTGACACCATCTTCACACGTGGGGAGAGAAGTCTACGATACGAATCGAGTGAGATCTCTCCGTTGTCTTCGAAGGGAACGATTCGAATACGAGCGCGTTTCTCGTGAGCGACCATTTGCCATGGAACAATGTTGGCGTGATGTTCCATCTCGGTGAGCAGGATTTCATCCCCTTCGCGCAAGAAGGATTTGCACGTGTTGGCGATGAGATTGATCCCTTCCGTCGTCCCTCGCACGAAAACGATATCGTTGACCGATTCAGCGCGAATGAAGTCTCGGACTGCTTCTCGCGCCGCTTCGTAGTGGTCGGTCGCGCGAGCTGCCATGCTGTGCGCAGCGCGGTGAATGTTTGAGTAGTCATGGGCGTAAAAACTGGCCAACGCGTCGATGACTACTTGCGGCTTTTGCGTGGTGGCTGCGTTATCAAACCAAACCATGGGATGACCATTGATCGTTTGATTCAAAGCAGGGAAATCCGCTCGAATCCCATCGACATTGAAGGGGCGATAGGAATGGCCTGTCCCGTGAGTCGGTTTGTATAGAGGCTTGGCGGCAATCGACGAGCCACTGGTTGATCGCGTTTCGATCAGCGAAGAATTTCCAAGCTTCCCTTGAATTTGCTCCCTGGAATGCGATTGAATCTCATTCAGGACGCGTCCTAAGTCGTCGCCAGCGGGTGCTGCAATCCCGCCCTGCGTCGTCGGGGGCTGAGAAGCTGGTGTGGCTTGATATAAGGAAGGAACAGGCGCTAGGGGAGTTGCGGATAGGACGGCAGTTTGGCTGGCTGCATCTATGGCTTGCTGTATCGGTGCTGGAACCGTCCCCGGAACGGCTGCTGGAAGGCTGCGCAACAGCCCTTCCAAAGAAATATCGCCCATCGAGGTCGCATCGGTTTGCACCAACGACGAGGAAGGGGTCGGGAAGAACGAAGGGTGCGCTGGCAATGGACCAGTCGACACCCGTTCCTGCGCGACCACGCCGGGAAAAAAACCGGGTAAGGAACCGGATTGTTCAGGAACGCTGGCTCGCGAAAAAACCTGCTGAAGGAATCGTCTCGAAATGGCCAGTGAATCCGTCGGATCGTGCGCTTCGCCAGGAGTACTGGGGACTTGCGTCGATGGAATCGGAAACTTGGGTGCTGGCTCCATGACTAGATTCCCGACCCTTGATCAAACGACTTGGGGATCCGCTGCATATAATCGTGGTAGTAACCTACTTCGACATTCTCGAGGACGCCAACCGCATCATCCGTCAACACGGCAGCAGAGAAGTAAAGGGTCAGCAAGTACGAACTGACGCCAAGGCTGTCCAAGCCCATGAGCCGCGCCGATAGGCTCGGTGCGATTTCGCCTTCGATACCCGTTTGGTGTAGGCCGACGACCCCTTGGTCTTCTTCACCGACACGCACTAGCAGAATGCTGGTTGTTCCTGAGGACTGGCGCGAATGGTATCGATTGGTGACTTCTAGTTTGTCGCAAGGAACAATAGGAACCCCGCGCCATGAGATCATTGGGTACCCAAAAATATTGACGGTGACAGGCGGAACTCCGCGCCATGTGCACTCGCGCAGGAAGGCCGCGATCGCTTTAGGGTGAGCGATAAAGAACGCAGGTTTTTTCCACACCAAAGCCAACAGTTCATCGAGATCATCGGGCGTAGGGGCACCATACCGAGGGCTCAATCGCATGGCTGGATCGACCGAATGGAGCAAGCCGAATTTCTTGCTGTTAATCAAGTCCCATTCTTGACGTTCCTTGATCCCTTCAATCGTCAAACGCATTTGCTGTTCGAGTTGATTGAACGGGTCGTTGTAGAGATCGGATACGCGCGTGTGAACTCGAACCACGGTCTGCACGGCGGAAAGAGAATACTCTCTCGGTGTGGGAGAATAGTCCACAAACGTTTCGGGGATCTCGACGTTTTCCGCAAATCCGGATACCAAGTCGATATTGCGCTCGCCATAACGATTCACGCTGGAACGAAGTTCTTGATGCTTCTCAATCGCTTCTTGAAACTCTCCGACCAAGTTGGGGTTCTCAGATAACAAGGAGTCGAGATCCTTGCGAGAAAGAGTCAACAAGACGCACGGGGTAATCGTGCGGATGGTGGCATCCGAAGGTTTGTCCGAAGTCAGATCGGATTCGCCAAAGAACTCCCCTTCGCTGAGAAGGGCGATTCTCAAGTCGCTTCCGTGGATGCCTTTGCTGAGCACCTCAACCTGGCCCTGAGCGATGATAAAGAATTTGCTCCGGTCTTCGCCTTCCACCAGCAGCTTGTTACCGATGGGAACGTTTTCCGATCGGAAGTAATTGGTCATCCTCGCGAGGATGGCATCGGGCAATTTCGAAAAGAGGGGCACGCGTCGCAGTGCATCGGGGGGAAACGAAGCCAGACCATCGGCGAAGTCCACCGCGATCCGTTCCGCTTTCGCCAATTCGACTTTGGTTCGATTGACACGGTATGTCCCACCGTTGACTTGCACCCAAGGCAGTAGCTTCAACAAGTACCGCGGAGTGATCGACATCATCTTCGGTGATGTCTTGGTGGTTGTAGCTAGATTCCGGGCTACCGCGGTGGTAACACTCCTTTGCAACAGACTATCGCTCATGTTGGTGACTCGAATGGATGGTCATGAATCCTGGAAGTTGAATTGCGATCGGAAGTCGGTGCATCAAGAGGGGCAAATCCACCCCAGCAAATGTCAAGGCTGCGGGGTCTTTTACCTGGTCTCCATGTTGTTCGACTCGATGAACTCTGGATGCTAACATTGTTTTGCCGTTTATCCACCATGGTGGTTCAACGAACTCGGAGAAAACCGATTTTGACTGCTATACGTTCAGCGTCTCGCTGGAGGGATTTCCCGATGAAAATCCTTGATGAAATCCTTCGGTCCTTCCTCGCTGGATCCGCAACCGACAGTCAAGATTGTTCACTAATCGGTCGATAAAATTCTTTCGAATCCTGCAAGTTGCCCGTTTCGCACGGTTAACCGCAATCTAACTCACGAGGATCACCACCCTGTGGGCGGGGTGCTAGATGCTTTTTTCGGGCGCTCTCATTTTGGCTCGACAATTTGCTTGAAGGAACTTCGGCGGGCAATCGAAGACGGCGATGCGGGGCAAGACGCCTTACTTAGTTCGCCCTTCATCCGTCCCAGTAGCCATGGTACGATGCCTGAGGACTCAGTTTGGGGCAGAAATTGATTTCCGTTCGAAGGATCACTCATTACCGATCCGCACCTAGGATCGATTTGCAAGTCCACCCGAAAGTTCTCGCGCGAACTCGCATGGGTTAGTTTGCTGTCGCTTCCCAATCGCCCTAAGCGTTGTCCAACAGTCCCACATGATTTCGAAGACTTTGAAGGAGAAAACGCGATGTCCGTTACTTTGATTGCCCCGACCAAAGTTCGTGAATCTTTGGCGAACGGAACAGCTGCTGCCATCGTCGACGTCCGGACTCCAGGGGAATTTCGGTCGGTTCATATCGACGGGGCAGTCAACATTCCGATCGATTCGGTTTCGGCCGACAGCATTCGATCCGCCCTGCATGCAAATCCCAAGGAACTTTGGGTTGTTTGTCAAAAGGGATCTCGCAGTGCAAGAGCCTGTGAAAAGCTCTTACAGGAAGGCTTGCACGTTTTGAGCATCGATGGTGGTACCGAGGCGTGCATCGCGAGTGGAATTCCCGTCGTTCGTGGCCGAGGGGCTATTTCGATTGATCGACAAGTTCGAATCGTTGCCGGCGGACTCACATTGCTCGGCGTTGTTTTGGGAGCATTGGTGAATCCTGCGTTTTATGGATTGTCAGCGTTCATCGGTGGTGGATTGGTTTTTGCTGGAGTGTCCGATTGGTGCGGCATGGCAAAACTGTTGGCAGTCTTTCCATGGAATCGCGCCTAGCTGCACCTGACTAAAACGTGGTGGCTTCACTCGTTGACACGTTCCACCCATCGTTGACACGTTGCACCCATCGAACGCTTCGTTTATTTGCGTTTTCGAGGCCGCTGCTTTTTTGGCACTGGCTTGATTGGCACTGTAAGAGACGTAGAAATTGTCGTTTCGTCGGCTTGCTCGATCGAGGGAGACGCATTGCCGGTCGCATCCTCGCTGGGATCGGATCTCTGATCGGCTGGCGAATCCTTCGGTTGGTGGACGTCGCCCTGTGAATCGATCGATGTTTCCATTGGATGGTTTGCATGCCACACATGTCGAAACCAATCGGGCAACTGAAACGTGTGAGGATTGGAGTTGATCGTCTTCGAGGGATGATCGACTGGCGTGACCGACAAACGCAATTGACCGTAGCAATGGTTGAATTCTCGGACGAAGACTTCTGGGTCTTCCGGAATGACAATGGCTCCGACGACTTTGGTCCCGTGGCGAATCACTCCTGAGAGTGGGTCTCGTTGTGCGCCGGACGACATATTTCGCTTCCACTGAAAGAGGGATCTGCCATTGGATTAGCAAGTGTGCGCCCGATTGAGACCTGATTGCTTTTCCAGATCTCATCGGGGCCTGAGGTGAGCGATCGGTTCAGCAACACTTCGGATTGTCCGTCGATCGCGTGATGGAGGGGACGAGATCGACGAAAAATGAATACTTGTTGAGTGGGAGGTGTATCGGCAGTCGGAGGTTGCCGATTCTGCGGGGGTTACCGATCCTGCGGGGAAGAATATTCCGTAGAGGAGCAGGGGACAATGGAATCCCGACACCTGTCACTCGTTGTATCAGAATCGCAGGTCATGCTCATGGCCATTCGGATCTTTTTCTCGCAAATGGGGGAATTGCGAATCCCATCGTTGCAGAGTCCGCCTCGCATTCCAATCCATGCGGGACCGATCGAAAGAAGAGTCGGTAACATTTCCAATCGAATCGAGCCCGCGAGCGCCAATTCGATGCCCTGCGATTGGGCTTGTTCCACCATTTGCGTTAACTCATCTCGATCGTAATAGTCGAATAGGTTCGAATCATCCTTGATAGCCGTATCGATCAGCAATCGTTTCCATCGGAGTTCCGCGGCGACGTGCAGCGTCTCCTGCCAATTCGGTGCCCGGCACCGATGATGGTCGGCATAGTGAACGACGATGGCTCGTTGCGTGTGACGGTCCAATCTTTGGCCCAGCCTATCCAATCGGGCGGGCCAGTCAGGGCACGGGGCGCAACCCGCCAATGCCCACTTGATGCATCCGGTTTTTCCTAAGGCTTCCAAAAGCAGGTCGTGACGACGGGAATCCCATTCGAGCAGTTCCCCGCCGGCGATGCTCCAATTTCGAGCGACTTTATTTCGAGTGACGTTATGCGGCAGGGTCGGCGTTTCCAAAACCGATGCGACCTGTTCCACCAGTTCGATGGAGGGTGGACCCAGAGGCCCAGCGCTCGGATCCTTCAGATCCAGCCATTCCACCCCCAGATTGATCGCGGTATTGGCTTCTGGCCAATCCTGGACGCTGACCAGCAATCCCGTTCGGCCGAGTCGCAGCTTTCCAGGACTCTGCGATGGTTGTTGTTCTTCCAAAGGAGAGAATCCGTTAATCTAGGGGTGGGTGAGCCGAATTGTGGTCGAAGGGACGATTCCGCGACGAAGCGGAAAGAATCTCGTTACTAACGGGCCGGAAAAGTGTACGGATCACGTTGTGATCGATCGGCTCACGGGTTAAAACTAGGGGATCAAATCCGAGTCCTTGGTCCGGGAAGGTTATCGTTTGGCAACGGATTTTCTTTATATCAAATCGGACGAATCTCTCCAGCAACTCTGCTCGCAGTTGGAGAGCGAGTCTTTGATTTCTTTTGATACCGAATTCGTGTCGGAGGATTCCTACCGACCGCTTCTGTGCTTGGTTCAAGTGGCTACTGAAAATCAGATCGCAGTCATCGATCCGCTCGATATCCGCGATATGACTTGCTTCTGGAATCTCCTGGTCGATCCTGATCGAACGGTCGTCGTCCACGCAGGTCGCGAAGAAATCTTGTTTTGTTACCGCGCGACTGGCAAACTTATCCCGAATCTATTCGATGTCCAAGTCGCAGCCGGGTTCAACGGCTACGAATACCCTGCTTCGTATGGAAAGCTAGTACAGCGAATCGTTGGAAAAACACTTGATAAAGAAGAAACACGATCCGATTGGAGGCATCGACCATTATCTCGGCAGCAGTTGGAGTATGCCGCACAAGATGTGCGAGACCTCGTTAGCATTTATCGATACTTGTCGGATAAGCTGCACAAGCATGGTCGCCTCGCGTGGTTGATCGAGGAAACCCATCTTCGGCAAGAAGAACTGTCGGCAATTGAATCCAGCGAAAACTGGCATCGGTTGAGTGGCGTTTCCGCCTTGTCCGGGCCATCGTTAAGCATTGCACGCGGGCTTTGGAACTGGCGCGACAACCGCGCCCGCGAGAAAAACATTCCTCCTCGCAAAATCCTCCGGGACGATCTGATCATCGAATTGGCACGTCGTGGCTCGGCAGATCCGCGACGGGTTTCGGCGCTTCGAGGAATGGAGTACCGCAATACACGGCTGCTTATTCCCGAACTATCCGATGTCATCGAGGATGCGATCAAGCATCCGCCGCCGACTTGGCCGCGAAAGCGCAAGTATGGGAAAGGGCAGCCTGCCAGCATGCTGACACAATTCTTGTCGGCAGCGATGGCTTTTGTCTGCCATCAAAAGCATATCTCACCGATGCTCGTCGCAACCGCGGATGATTTGCGAGATTTCGTTCAATATCGTTTGGATCGCGATTCGGACGCAGACCATCCTCCCAGTCTTTTGCAAGGCTGGCGAGCCGATATCATCGGACGAGAACTTGACGATTTACTGGAAGGCAAATTGGCGATCGTTCTGGACAATCCCCAGAGTGAGATCCCGATCAAGTTCATCCCAGCGGTCGCACCTCACAAGCAACCGCACGCTTGATCACAAGCGATGCGGTCTTGCTCTTGGATGTACCGATGCGATTGCGATGGGCCAGCTAACGGTAAGAGATAGCCTACGAGTCGGCGGAGGCTTCCTCTTCCACTTCTTCGCCCCCCGTGGGAGGACCTTCGGGACCGGCATATCCTCCTGCCGCGACGATTGCATCGCGGATTTCGGCAGCGAGGACTTTGTTTTCACGAAGGAAGTTTCTGGCCTTCTCTTTACCTTGGCCGATGTACGTTTCGCCGACCTTAAACCAGGCACCGCTCTTGGAGACGATTTTGTGAGCAACTCCCAAATCGATCAAATCTCCTTCGTAGCTGATGCCGCTGGCATGCATCATGTCAAACTCAGCCACGCGGAATGGCGGTGCGACTTTGTTTTTGACGATCTTGGCTTTCACGCGTTGGCCGACGACTTCTTCACCGTCTTTTAGCTGGCCGATGCGTCGAACATCGACTCGGCAGGAAGAATAAAATTTCAGGGCTCGACCGCCGGGGGTAGTTTCCGGCGTGCCGTATCCCATCCCGCCGATCTTCTCGCGGATCTGGTTGATAAAGATGACTACCGTTTTGCTGCGGGCGATGGCTCCCGTAAGCTTTCTCATGGATTGACTCATCAATCGAGCTTGCAGCCCCACGTGAGCGTCTCCAATTTCCCCTTCGAGTTCTTGTCGCGGAACGAGAGCAGCGACAGAGTCGATGACGATGACATCGACGGAATTGCTTTTTACGAGCATTTCGGTGATCTGCATCGCCTCTTCACCACTGCTGGGCTGACTGACCAACAGCGAATCCAATTGGACGCCGAGTTTTTTGCCCCAGCTCGGATCAAAGGCATGTTCGGCATCGATGATGGCAGCAATTCCACCGTTCTTTTGGGCTTCCGCACAAACATGCAAAGCGATCGTCGTTTTGCCACTGGATTCCGGGCCAAAGATCTCAATGATTCGGCCTCGCGGCAATCCGAAACCACCTAACGCCATATCGAGAGACAACGATCCGGTGTTGACCCCTTCAATTTTGAGCTGGAATTCTCCCCCCAGCGGCATGATCGATCCTTCGCCGAATTGCTTCTCAATCTGCTGCAGAGTCGTCTTCAGACTCGGTTCACGCTTGAGGATGTTCTCCATCCCGGTCACGGGTTCCGCAGGTGCGCCCTTATCGGTTTTCTTCTTGTTCGTTCCTTTGCCGGTTGATGCAGCCACCGCAGTTCTCCTATCGGTTTGTTGTTATTCCCATCCCTATGAATCCTTCATGCTAACGCGTCCTGACCGCGTCAACAACCTAACACAAACAAGCTTCGGCCAAGGGAGTGACACGTTTGGTCATTCCCAGAACCAATGGACGGGATAATTCAATCCTAATTTCTTCGTTCTGTGGGGAAGGAATGTGATCGAGCGGCAGTAGCCTCCAGGGCTGGGCGTTTCCAGGCAGTGGCCGGTGGACGGGCGAACTGCCAGGAACGATTGCGGGAAAGGCTTTTGAAGTTGCGCTATTTTGGCTTCTATCGTACTCGTACTCAATGAAATGGTACTCGTACTCCTACTCGTACTCGAAGATACCGCATCGAGTACGAGTACCGCTATCGCTGAGTACGA
>JBAWXH010000064.1:0-33234 GCA_037144155.1 Planctomycetota bacterium
AAAGCCATCTCGACTACCACCAGCTGCACCACCACCGCTGCTACCGCGATCGTCGGTGCGAGGACGTCGTTCGCCGCGATCTGGGGAGCGATCAGGTCGGTCGCCACCACGATCGCCGAAAGGTCGTTCTCCTTCTCCGTCTTCTGGACCGAATTCATCTCCCCCGGCCGATTCGTCGGTCGCGAGGTCATCTTCGATGCCGAGTTCTTCCAGGGCACGACGCCGCGAGAGTTTGACCCGATCATGATCATCGATGTCGATGACCAAAACCTTCATGGGGTCTCCGACGCGACAGACCGCATCCACACTGGAAACGTACCCATTGGATAGTTCGCTGATGTGACAGAGACCGTCTTTGCCTGGGAGGATTTCGACGAAGGCGCCAAAGTCTCGGATGCTAGTCACAACTCCGTCGTAGATCTTTCCGATCTGTACGGTTGCGGTGCAGGCTTCCACGCGACTGAGAGCCGCGCGAGCGGAATCTGCATCGCTGCTAGCGACAGTGACGTTCCCCTCGTCATCGACATCGATCGTGGCACCGGTGTCTTCTTGAATGGCACGGATGTTCTTGCCGCCAGGACCGATCAGCAATCCAATCTTGTCCGGCTCGATCTTGGTACGAAGCAATCGCGGCGCGTATCGGCTGATCTCGCTGCGTGGACGTGGAATACAGGTCAACATCTTGCGAAGGATTTCCATTCGGGCTTCGCGAGCTTGTTTCAAGGTCGTCCGAATGATCTCTTCGCTGACACCGTCGATCTTGAGGTCCAGTTGAATTCCAGTAATTCCGTTTTGAGTTCCGGAAATCTTGAAATCCATGTCGCCGTGATGATCTTCGTCTCCGATGATGTCGGTCAACAGGACGTAACGATCGTCGGTTTCTCGGATCAGACCAATGCTGATTCCAGCGACCGGATTGGTGATAGGGATCCCAGCGGCCATCAGGCCGAGGCAACCACCGCACACGCTGGCCATCGACGAAGAACCGTTGCTTTCGAGGATATCGCTAATCAATCGGACCGTGTACGGGAAATCATCTGGATCTGGCAAAACAGGTTCGAGCGATCGCTCAGCCAACATGCCGTGACCAATTTCTCGACGGCCTGGACCGCGATTCGGTTTGCACTCGCCGACGGAGAACGGCGGGAAGTTGTAATCGAGCATGAACTTCTTGGTGTATTCGTCCATCAAGCCATCAACACGCTGTTCATCGCGAGTCGTACCGAGTGTCACCGTAATGAAGGCTTGTGTCTCACCCCGTTGAAACAACGCACTACCGTGCGTTCGAGGCAACAAATCCGTCTCGCAATGGATGTTTCGAAGGCTGGTCGAATCGCGACCGTCGGATCGCGTACCTGCCAAAATCAGATCGCGTACCGCGCGGTTCTCGAGGGTATGCCAAGCGCGAGCGAACACGTTTGGACACAGAGCACCTTCGGCCGAAGGATCGGGAATCATTTCCGATTTGGCCAGGTCGCGAAGGGCAGACGACGCTTCGTTTCGGGCGTGCTTGCCTTCGATTTGTTTGGCCGCACGGAAACGATCGTAGTACTTGTCCTTCAGCTTTTGAAGGATTGCCGAATCATCGGGCGAGACGAATTGGACCTTGGTGGGTTGAACCTTTTCGTACAGCTCTTTTTGCAGGGCGATCACTTCGCGGCAAATGTTGTGAGCGAACTTGATGGCCTCGATCATTTCCGGTTCGGGAATCTCATGGCCAAAACCTTCGATCATGACCACTTCGCGCTCATTGGCCGAAACGATCATGTCGAGGTCACTCTCTTCCAACTGACTAACCGTTGGGAAGGGAATGTGCTTGCCTTCGATTCGGCCGATTCGGACCGAAGCGATGGGCCCTCGGAATGGCAGTGCGCTGACGAACAGTGCGGTTGCAGCACCATTCATGGCGAGCACATCCGCATCGTTTTGTGAGTCGCTGCTAAGGACGATCGACTGGATTTGAACTTCGTCGATGAAGCCTTCTGGAAACAGAGGGCGAATAGGACGATCGATCAAACGACTGGTCAACGTTTCTTTCGTTGTTGGTCGCCCTTCGCGCTTGATGAATCCACCTGGGAATTTTCCAGCCGCAGCGAACCTTTCACGATAATCGCAGGTCAACGGGAAAAAATCTGTGCCGGGACGGGAGGGTCCGGTCGTTGCGGCGTTCAGAACGACCGTGTCACCATACTGACACAACACGGCAGCGGAGGCTTGCTTGGCCAACTGCCCGGTTTCGAACGACAGTACCGAATCACCGATTTGCTTTTCAACTCGAATCTTCACAACAATTTCAATCCTTAAACACAACTACAAAACAAAAGGAGTAGAAAACACAGAGTGGGCTTGTTCCATCAGCCCGAAAAGAACTTGGAGGAGGAACGGACCGCATTTCGATTGCGGTCTTCCAAACCACGACACAACGAACACAACTACGGATTCAAACGGACAGACTCAGGAACTTCGTCGATTGCTTTTGCCTGATCGGAGGACCAGCAACCTGCAATCCGACGCATCACTGCCACGTATCCAAAACATTCTCGGTTAAAGGTGCCGGCCCGAAGCGAGGCCGTCACTCCATTGCTATTGATTTCTCGTGCTCACCGCTCGGGCGGGGGGCAGCACTTCTTAGAAGCCTGCGAATCCAAACTGCTCTTCAGCGATGCCCGTTTTGGCTATACCCGTTGGGCATCGAATCACTTCCAATAAAATTTCCGAGTCGCTCGTACTCGGACGGTTAACGACAAAGGCTGATGCAATTGCACCAGCCCTCAATCAAGCTCCCAACTACTTCCGAATGTTGAGCTTGGTAATCAGATCAAGGTAACGCTGAGGCTCGTGCTTGCGGACATAATCCAGCAGCGAGCGTCGCTTGCTAACCATCTTCAACAATCCACGGCGGCTGGAATAATCCCGCGTCGCCGCTCGCATGTGTTCCGTCATGCTGTTAATTCGATCGGTCAATACAGCGATCTGCACGTCAGCTGAACCACTGTCGCTTTCGTGCTTCTGGAACTGTCGGACAATATCTTGCTTTCGAACATTCGTAACGGTCATGCAGACAACAACCTACAAACTACTTCACCAATGTTTGGCCGTTTCACAAAACCTTCGGCTCGGCCGGAATTGCCATAGAAGACTGGGAATCGTAGCGACTTTTCCGAACAACGCAACGGCAAAGCCCCCGGATTACCAATCGAACACCCTGGCAGAATCTCAGGCCAGACCCGCCGACGAGCTCGCCGCCGTGCTGAATCGGGCCGAATCCCCAACGTTCTAACGACGGGAATCAAAATTCTTGCTAGAGGGGACTAACTCGGAACGTGACCCAGCCAACCAAAGTGAGCCTGAGGCGCTAGCCGATTTCCATCGATGTGCAAAAATCGGCTAGCGCCTCAGGCTCACTTAGACAAAAATCGGCTAGCGCCTCAGGCTCATCGAGACGAAAATCGACTTTTGTCGGCTCTGTCTCAGACTTGAGAAATCGGATGCGAAAGGGACGTCCGAGACTGGTAAACGGCCCTTACAATGGATCGGATTAGGCCGAAGGGCCATCGGATGCAAAAATAGGGGGCGATCTTTGGCTGCCTTCGAGCACCCTTGATCTGAATCGTCACGAGACACTCGGCGATCGCTCCTCTAGACCCGCGACTTCCCTCTGCAAATTTTCCCTCCCACCAAGGTCCCTCCCATGGCCAACATTTTCCGACGCGACTCGATACTCCTTACCCTCATGACTCTAATAGCCCTATTCGGAGTACCGGCCACACCCGGCAGAGAAGGGAGTGCCGGGAGTTTTGCCTGGATGGCCCAAGCAGGGGCTCAAGATGCGAATGCAGCTCCCCCGACCATCGCTACCCAAACACCCATCGCAACCCCCATCCGGGTCGGTTTTATTGGACTCGATACGTCGCATGCCGGCGCCTTTGCCAAACTCGTCCGCGATGCCGCCGCCGACAGCCCCATGGGACGCCTCCAAGTCGTGGCTGCATTCCCCGGCGGCAGTCTCGATATTCCCTCCAGCGCCGATCGCATCGCAGGGTGTACCAAGGAATTTCGGGAGCAAGGGATCGAAATCGTCGATTCCATCGAGGATTTGTTGCCAAAAGTAGATGCAGTGATTCTCACCAGTCTCGACGGCAGAACCCATCTGAAACAAGCCCTTCCTGTGATGCAAGCCAAGAAACCCCTCTTCATCGACAAGCCATTGGCTGCCGATCTAGCCGATGCTATTGCGATCGATCTTGCTGCAAAGAAATTAGGGGCACGCTGGTTCACCTCATCGTCGCTTCGTTTTACTCCCACCATTTGGCGCTACCGCACTCAAACCGACCGAAACGTTCTTGGAGCCCATGCATGGAGTCCATGTTCGCTTGAGCCTCACCATACCGATCTCACTTGGTACGGCATTCATGGGATCGAAGCACTGTACACGGCGATGGGAACCGGTTGCCAAGAAGTCACGCGTACAAAAACCGAGGGGACCGACGTCGTCGTAGGTCGTTGGGAAGAAGGTCGGATCGGCTTGTTCCGAGGGATCCGCAACGGAACTCAGGGATATGGATTGACGGTGTTTGGATCGAATTTTATCGAATCGGACGCGAAGTACGAAGGTTACGAGCCACTCGTGGTGAAGATCGCCGAGTTCTTTGCAGGTGCGGAGGAACCTGTCAGCAATCACGAATCGCTCGAGATCCTCAACTTCATTCAGGCCGCCCAAGAGTCCAGCGATCGCGGGGGGATTCCTGTCCTCTTAGCCGACGTCAGAGCCCTCGCGGAGCAAACGGCGACCGCGAGGCTAGAAAGAACGGCAGTACCAGCATCGAAATAGTTCGCTCGGTCAGAGACTGCCACAAATGGTCGATTTTCGTTTTCATGAGCCTGAGGCGCTAGCCGATTTTTGTCTAAATGAGCCTGAGGCGCTAGCCGATTTTTGTCTAAATGAGCCTGAGGCGATAGCCGATTTTTGTCTAAGTGAGCCTGAGGCGATAGTCGATTTTTGTCTAAGTGAGCCTGAGGCGCTAGCCGATTTTTGTCTAAGTGAGCCTGAGGCGCTAGCCGATTTTTTCAAGTCGAAAGAATCGCCTAGTCCCTTTTGAAGTTGCGATTTCTGAGCCAATCGGAGTTTCAATTCGCCGTTTTCCATGGTTTTTCGTACTCGTACTCGAAGAAACCGCATCGGGTACGAGTACGAGTACCATTTCATCGAGTACGACTACGAGAGAAGCCAAGATCCAAAACATCGCAACTTCAAAACTAGCGTTTCAGCCGCACCTTTCTCGGTTTGATCCGCCGAAAAAAATGGGTTCGCCCCCGACTGAGCCCAACGGCCGCTCCTGCAGTTTGTCCTACCCTCGCGGTCTGTTCGATCCGCATAACCGTTTGCGTTTGCCGAGCCCGTCTCGTCTGGCCTCCCGGAAAACAATCTGATCTCAAGCCTCTCCCAACATGACTCGCAAAACCGGATTGCAATGCATGCTTTCAGCCTACTCGCATCCATCGATCGCCGCTTCTTGAGAAAACCAACGGAGTAACGATGCCATCTATTCCCTCGTCCGGCACCCGGGTACCGCGTCAGGCAGCCAACACCAGCAAAGAATCTAACAGCCGTTCCGAGACTTCGACTTGGAGGCCTGGCCCAGCCGATCGGACGGTCTTGGATTCGTCGGGAACAGTCGTTCACGTTCCGGCGGATTGGGGCTGGCTGCCCCCAGGGGACCCGATGTGGACCCGTCGCGTGAAAACCCGTGGTCCTCACTGGGTCGTTCAGGAAAAGGTGGGGCGCAAGGTCTTTTCGCGGGGGATTTGGGCCCCCGCCGCGACCATCACCGAAGTCAAAATCGAAGTCGATGCGCAGCGCTCGACGGCCAGCTATGCGGCCGGACTCGCGAAAGCCGCCGAGCGTCGAGGGGTCGAACAAGCCCGCTACGTCGACGAATTTCAAGATGCCATCTTGGACTTTTTAGCCTTCGCTCCAAAACACCAATCGGTTGCGAATTCGTTGGCAATCGCGGTTGCCCAGCATGCAACGCCCGTGGGGAGTGGCACCGTGGCTCGAACGGAACGGATTCCAGTCTCTCAGCGTGCAGAATCTGCCGTTATCGCTTGGTTGCGACACCAAACCACGGCCTACGACCACATGACCATTCGGCGACAAAAAGGAGTGCGACGCCAAGTCCGCCGCGAACTGGCCGAGCAATCCCGTCAATTGCTTAGCCATTACCGAGCCGGAAAACCTATCGCTTCCGATTGCCCCCTGCGGGTAGCCTTGGAAAAGGTGAAAAGCTGACCGTTTCGCACGCTTACTGCGGCCTTCAGAGGGGGCGAGATAGAAATCTTGTCGGCCCCGCATTCAGGAATTGAGTACAATCACAGACCGTTGCTTGCTAAAGACTTAGAACGCGTTTGGAGGTCTCCAGTCCCCCCTCGCCGTCCGTTCGCTGTCCGCTCGAATCCCAGGATTTGGCAGAGCAGCACCGAAACCGAGCGAGATTCCGACGAAGACCGCCTTTTCACGTTCTTTAGAACGACCCGATAGAACTTGTTACCGGTTGCTTCGTACGAAGATTCCGATTTCTCGGGAACTGGATAGATTCCAACCGATTCCTAGTGGGGTAGACTTGTACGAGGTGGGTGGCGCTGGCTCTGCCGTGTCGCACCTGCGATCAGTCCGCGATATTCATCCGATTCCAACCTAGCCCTGTGCCCAAGGATACTCATTCGATGCAGCCCCTGGATCGATGGTTCAACTTGCTCCCCTGCAGAAATCCATGCAGCAGTTCGGCAGACAATCTCACGCCGGGGATACGGCTCACTACCGAGATACGGGCATCTTTCCCCTTTTCGGCGATGCGTGTTCGTTGCGTCCTTCTTGTCTTGCTGTTCGGTTCGATGATTTCCCTTGCCTCGACGGCTGTTGCGATGCAACAAACGGGCGACGACGCGGAAGTTTCCGCCAGCACCAAACGACGAGCCCTGTTGCCGCCGCAAGTCGAGAAAATCGACAAAGCCATGGAAAGCGCTTGGGCCGATGCAAAGATTCGACCCTCTCCCGTCGAAGACGAACTCAAATGGTGCCGCCGAGTCTATCTGGATTTGATCGGCCGCATCCCAACCTTCGACGAGTTTGCAGCCTTCAGCAAAGACAAATCCCCGGACAAGCGTTTGTCATTGGTCAATCGTTTGTTGAATGACGACCAGTACACCGAGGAATACGCCTCGCACTGGTCTACCATCTGGACCAATGTCTTGATCGGTCGCAACGGGGGCATGGAGGAGCGATCGCTGATCAACCGCGCCGGGATGCAAAAGTATCTTCGAGACTCCTTTGCGCAAAACAAACCCTACAACAACATGGTGTACGAATTGGTCACCGCGACCGGCTCGACGAAGCCCGGCTCAGAAGGATTCAATGGCGCTACCAATTTCTTGGCAATGAAAGTCAACGAAGAGAATGGGGTGCAAGCGACCGCGGCGGTGTCCAAGATATTCCTCGGTTTGCAAGTCCAGTGCACCCAATGCCACAACCATCCATTCAACCAGTGGAAGCAACAAAAATTCTGGGAGTTCAATGCGTTCTTCCGTCAGTCACGAGCGCTGCGGCGATTCGTTCGCGGAACCAATGACATCGATCACGTGGAACTGGTCAATCAGGACTACACCGGCGAAGGGGCCCATCCCGACAAGGCCGAGATCTATTTTCAGCTTCGCAACGGCGTCACCAAAGTCGCGTATCCAGTGTTCATTGACGGAACAGCCATCGGCAAGAGCGGCTACCTAGAAGAAGTCAATCGCCGCGATGAGTTGGGCAAACTCATGATGGAGAGCGAGTTCCTGGACAAAGCCATCGTCAACCGCATCTGGTCTCATTTCCTGGGATACGGTTTCACCAAACCGATCGATGATTTGGGCCCCCACAATCCAGTCTCTCATATCGAACTTTTTGAATCCCTTTCAAAGGACTTTCGCGATCACAGCTACGACCTGAAGCAACTCATGCTTTGGATCACGTTGTCGAAACCCTATCAACTCTCGTCGCGCATCGGTAAAGAAAACGACAGCGATGATCCTTCCGTCGGGGAATTGCCCAAGTTCTCCCACTTCTACACACGTCAAATGACAGCCGAACAACTGTACGCGTCGTTGGCCGTGGCCACGCAAGCCAACCGCAAAGGCAATCTCGAAGAACAACAGCGCCGTCGCGAAGATTGGATGCGTCAATTCATCGTCGCCTTCGGGACCGACGAAGGGGATGAAACGACCACCTTCAATGGATCCATCCCTCAAAGCCTGATGATGTTCAATGGCGACTTGATCCGCGAGGCAATTTCCCTCGAGCCAGGGACTTGGTTGCACCAACTGACCACCAATCGAGCCCAGCCTCAAGAGAAAGTGCAATTCTTGTTTCTTGCCGGCCTGGGCCGAAAACCTCGTAACGAAGAGATGACTGTCGCCACACAAATCCTCGGGGCTCGTAAAGGCGAAGTCGGCGGCATGTTGCAAGACATGTGGTGGGCTATCCTCAACAGCAATGAGTTCATCTTCAACCACTAATAAGTATTGCCAACCGGTCGGCCATTCTCTGCGTGACTCGTTTTTTCAAGAGTAACGCGAGTGGCTCCGATCGGAGGTCATATCCTCAAACTGTTTTCCCGTTCCATCCCAAAACATTCTGATTCAAAACACCTTTTCTAACGTGCGAGAAAAAACCATGTGGACTCGTTATGCAACGCCTCAAGGGATGACCCGTCGGCACTTCATGTCTCACGCCGCCGGCGCCGGAGCGATGATTGGTTCGTCCCTGTCGCTGGGACATTCACTCCGCGTCCATGCCGATGAACTGAAACGGAACCGTAAATCCTGCGTACTGTTGTGGATGGGTGGCGGTCCCTCCAGCATGGATATTTGGGACCTGAAACCGGGCAGCGACAACGGCGGCCCCTTCAAGGCTATCAGCACCTCGGGCGATGTTCAGATCTCCGAGCACATGCCGATGATGGCGCAGCAAATGCATCACATGGCCATCGTGCGATCGATGAGCACCCGCGAAGCCGACCACAACCGAGGTCGCTACTACATGCACACCGGCTATGTCCCCGATGCCAATGTCGATTACCCCAGCTATGGAGCGGTGGTCGCTCATGAACTGATTTCCCAACGTGCGGAACTGGAAGTCCCTCCCTTTGTGTCGGTCGGTGGAGCGAGCGAAGGACCCGGGTTCTTGGGCATGGCTTGGGCACCCTTCAACGTGACTAGCAATGGGCGCGTTCGCAATCTCGAGATGAACGTCGATTCCGCCCGCCTCGATCAACGCCGAATCGCTTTGGAAACGATTGAGAACTCCTTCATTTCGCAGAAGCGAGGCACTGTCCTCGAAGACCATCGCAAGGTCCTAGGAAAAACCTTCGATCTGATGACCAGCAAACAGATGGAAGCGTTCCAAGTCGACAAGGAACCCGAAGCCATGAAGGAACGCTACGGCAAGAATGGTTTCGGACAAGGCTGCTTGCTCGCACGCCGTTTGGTCGAAGCCGGCGTCCCGTTCGTGGAAGTCGATCTGGGTGGATGGGATAACCATCAAAACATCTTCCGAACCCTCGAAAACGATCGGCTCCCGGTTCTCGACAAAGCCATGGCGGCCTTGACCTCCGATCTTTCCGAACGGGGTCTGCTCGAAGATACCTGCATCGTTTGGATGGGGGAATTCAGCCGTACGCCACGTATCAACGCCGACGCTGGCCGAGATCACTGGGCACGGGCTTGGAGTGTCGTCGTCGGCGGTGGCGGGATCCGAGGCGGTCAAGCGGTCGGGGCCACCAACGAAGATGGCACCGAAGTCGTCGGCGAACCCTACTCCTCAGAAGATTTGATGGCTTCGGTATGTCATGCCTTGGGTATCTCCCTCGAAACGACCTTCACCAGCCGAAACGGACGTCCGATGAAAATCGCCAACAGCGGAAAACTGATCAAGGACTTGTTTGCCTAGCGTGCTCGACGAATTGACGGATACAAGTAGCGATGCCAAGGAACTGGATGCTGCGACTCTGATCGCAGAACACCAGCAAGGTGTCTGGCGCTATTTACGTGCTATCGGTTGCGATGCAAGCTTGGCAGATGATCTCACTCAAGAGACGTTTGTCGCGGTGTTGAGGCGTCCGTTTCAGCATTTCAGTCATCCGTCGACCGCTGCCTACCTGCGACGCGTCGCCTACCACTTGCTGGTGACGCTGCGTAAGCGTGAAGACAAATTCGCAGTGACCGACGATATGGATATCCTCGATCAGCAATGGTCGCGTTGGGCCGGTGCGGATGCATCGGGCAACGAAGTGATCGATGACCTGTCGGATTGCATGGCCCGTTTGACAGATCGAGCTCGACTTTCCTTGACCATGCGGTTTTCACAAAACGCGACCCGAGAACAAATTGCCCATGCCTTGGGCATAACCCAACACGGCGTAAAGAACTTGATGCAGCGTGCCAAGATGCAGCTCAAGCAATGCCTCGATGAGAAACGATCACCCCGATGAATCCCAACTCCGACTTACCCCATGATCCTGCCCCTCGTCCAAACCACGGTTTGGATGCTGGTCGCGATGCATCCGCGAGCGATCCCCCACTTTCAGAAGATCTGCGCCCTGCGTTTGAAGTCTACCTGGACGCGTTGTTGGCTGAATCCTTAAGTCGGGTCCAAGCCACCGACATCCGCTCGAATCACGCATCGTTAGTTCATGCCGCTCGATCTGGCATTCCTTCGACGGGCTTGTTCAGCCCAGACGAACTCGATGCCGCAACCCAATCCGCGCAGCGGGATATCGACCGTTTGCCGATTGCCGTTCCGCCCGTCCACATCAGCTCCATTCCGGGTTCCCGTACGACCGCAGCGCCATCCGAGCACGGCCGATGGGCCTACCTAGCCATCGCTGCCTCGATCATTGGTACGTTACTGACGATTTCATGGTTTCAACGCAATCCAGGGACCGTCGAACTCGCGTCGAGCGAATCCAAAAACGAGATGAGCAGTCCTGCCGAGTCTGGACGGGACAACCAGTCCGCGAGCACCTCGCAATCGAACAACGCACAAGCAGTTACCGCGGAGTCAAACCGCATCACGCAACGATCCAATGAGAATCTTGCGTCCAATACTCCGGTGCGGAATGCCCCAGCATCGGAAATTGCCCCCAGCTCAACCGCGAACCCTCCGAGCATCACCACAGCGGAAACAGCACCCCAGCGCATCGCCCGCAACGAAGGAACCGAACGTCCAACCCTGGATCCAAAACTGCCCGTCTCACCTCCATTGGTCCTAGGAACAAACCTCGATCGCGAAGTCACATCGGTTATCGATCAACAGTTTGAGCACTTGTGGAAGCGGTTGGGAATCGAAGCCCAACCGTCGACCGACGCTGAGAGACTCGAAAATCGATTGGCCATGATCTTGGTCGGACGATTGCCCACGAATGCCGAGCGGGAATCGATTCGTCGATCGTCTCAAGAAGAGCATCGAGGACTTTCCAACATCGCCAAACAATGGATTGAAAGTGACGAGTTCGATCGTCATTGGGGCAGCCTCTTAACGACCTACTATTTGGGAGGGCTGCCCCCCTCGGAGTCGGAGTCGGAGGCCCGCCAAGCCTTCCAGTCATGGGTTGAGCAATCCGTGCGATCCAACCTCTCCCTGGGGAACATCGAACGCGAGATCATCGTTGCATCGGTCCCTGCGACAAAGCCTGTCGATGGGATTTTTACCAATCCATCCCCGGCAGCCCATTGGAGGAATCATTGGATCGCGCGACGTCCAGCCCAAACGCAAACGATCCTTGCTAATAGCAGTGCAACTCCGGTCGGTCTGTCGGCCGATCAAGTCTCCGCATTGGATGGGTTGACTTTGCAGACCCTGCGGCTTGCGGGACGCAGTGATGCTGCGTGCGTTCGATGTCATACCGAAAAAGGAAATGCTCGCCCAATCGATCCGAACCGATTGGCGTCGCTGCAATCGCTTCCACCTGCGACGGCGACGGATCCTAAATTGTATGCATCGGTCGCCTCTGCATTCATGCGCTCGGTCGGTTCTTCGAAGGACGATCTCTACTTCACGGATACGGAACAGCGGATGACGATGGCGACTCACCTTTTGCCGGACGGCAAGCGTCTTGTGAACGGTGACAATGCCCAAACACAACTCGGGGATTGGTTTGCAAACTCGGCAACCCCTCGCAGTGCAATGGTAGATTTCGTTTGGTCCCAACTCTTGGGCCAACCCTTGCTTCCAAGTGCAGGGCTAAGTGCCACCGAAGGCTTGGACGAGCGTCGCGACCTGGTGCAGTTCTTGGCACAAAAATCCCAGGAGCATGGCCAAGGCTTAAAGCCACTCGTGTATTGGATCGCCATGTCCTCTCCCTTGTTCATGCGTGAGCCGCTGAACGATCCGAATCAATATCTCAAGATGGATGCGAGTACATTGGCTCGCTACGAAAACGAAAAGAAGACGTTCGCTCGTTACGCCGGGGTCGCCCCTCGCAGAGAGGGCCGGCAACCCTTAGAAATGCTAGCCGATTGGATCCGTCCAACGTCAGGTTCCAGAATCGAAAACCCTTTGTTGGCACAGCCATCGAACGGTGTGAATCCATCCGGTCGAATCGGGGCGACGATGACGGATGTGACCCCTTGGAGTCAATGGTCCCCTGCCAGACTCGCATTTGAAATGTCGACACAAGCTCCTTTAGTATCCCTTGTGAGTCTCTCGGAACAATTGGCTGCGAGTCCGCTGACCGACGACCAGATCATTGAACATGCCTTCTTGATCGATCAATCGCGACTGCCTCAAGCGTGGGAGCACCAACGCATCGCGGAGGTCTTTGATCCCTCCGAATCAGATCGAGCCAAATCGACCCTGAGGTTATTGAGCGCTCTGCATTGGTACTGAGCCTCACTCTCCTTTCAAAGGACGAATATCCCTCGTTCCATGGCTCCTGCCGTGGAACGCACTGCACCCCAGGCTCCGCCTGCCGACAACTGGCCGTATGTAAACACAGTCCGCCAATCGCAACCACTAAAGTAATTTTGCCTGCCTAACACTCGACTGTGCGAGAGGCTGAGCCTCCAAGACATTGCGTTCCCAGGCAGGAGCCTGGGAACGAGATTAGTACAGCAGGATTTGATCCACACCTCGTACTACACCTTCTCTCGTTCCATGGCTCCAGCCATGCAACGCACTGGGCATTCCATGGCTCCGGCCATCGAACCCACCCTCTTCGATCGTGCTCGTGCTCAATGCAATGGTGCTCGTGCTCGTAAGATGATGTCAGCCACCCTCCGACCTCGTGCCCAGAAAAGACCACATTGGCTAGCAACGGCCGTCATCATCGGCTGCTCCGCCATTCCGTCGAGCGCAACGCGTCTTTCTTTGCCGTTTTACAACCCTCCCACTCCTCAAGTCTCCTCACAATCGATCCAGCGGACTTTCCACGCCGCTGGCACCGAGACGGCTGACATGGGTATAGATCATTGTCGTCGACAGATCGGCATGACCAAGCAGTTCTTGGATCGTACGGATATCTTTTCCTGATTCGAGCAGGTGAGTCGCAAAGCTATGGCGAAGGGTATGGCAAGTCGCCTTCTTAGCAACACCGGCTCGTTGTACGGCTGCATTGAGTGCCGCTTGAACGGAATTTTCATTCACATGATGTCGGCGAAGCTGGGTTCGATCTCCCTCGCCGACATGCGCGTCCGGGACCCCTTCGGACGATTCGCGCGGATGGGAGTCATAGGATAAATTCTTGACTGGGAAGACGTATTGCCACTTCAATTCTCTCCCCGCATGAGGCCATTTGACCGCCAATGCATAGGGCATCCAAACCCATCCAGCCCCGATCTGAAGATCTTGATCGTGAAGCTTGCCGACCAGTTCGATTTGGGATCTCAAAGGCAGTTCCAATCGTTGCGGCAATGGGACCGAGCGATCTTTTTCCCCTTTCCCTTCACGGACGAGGATTTGCTTGCGATCGAAGTCGATGTCTTTGACACGCAAGCGACAGGCTTCCATCAATCGGAGACCGGCGCCGTACATCAAGCTGCATAGCAGCTTTTTGGGCCTGGGCTGAACGCATTCGAGGATTTTCGCAACTTCGGCTTGGGAGAGAACGACCGGCAACTTGGAAGGTCGCTTGGCTCGGATCGCATCGATCCGGATTTCCAATTGAAGAATCTTTGTATAGAGAAAGAGAAGAGCCGAGAGGGCTTGATTCTGAGTACTTGCGGCAACATGGCGATCGACTGCCAGGTGAGTGAGGAACGCGTTGATGCCATCGTTGCCGAGCAAGCTGGGATGGACCCACTCGCCCTGTTGGTGGCGATGGTAAATCAGGTACCGAAGGATCCAACCAACATAGGCTTCCTCAGTCCTTTTCGCGATGTGGAGCGTCCTCATGGTCCTGCGAACTTGCTGGATCAGCTTGGAGTCTTTGAAGGGATCCGATTCTTCCTTTATTGGGTTCAACATATCCTGGAAATCCCAAATTCAATATATCCTGGAAAACCCCAATTCAACATATCCCGGCGGAGGCGATACGCTTTGCGTGGAGGGAGTGAAGCGGGAGGTTGAGAAAAAGCAGAACAAAATGTTGCGAATTCGGCAAGCAACCGGTAGGCTTTTTCGGGAATCGATCGATGGACCCGTCGACGTGATATGTGGAATTGGTGCCGCAGCGGGTTATGGTGAATTCCGTATACTATTTGTTCTGCAAACCAGGAAGTAATAATAATGGCAACAGGAATTTTGCGTCCAACGCTGCTCATACTTGCGCTAACGCTAGTAAACTGCGGAGCGTGTTTTGGGCAAGACTCAAACATAGTCAAAACGCTTGCTTCGCGTCTGAGGACTGCCTCACACATTGGAGTCACCGAAAATGAGAAACTTGGTGGGTTCACCGTTATTGTTTATACGAATGATCAATATAAGCTCAACTTGGAAGCGCTTGCGAAATACAAAACAGACTTGGAGGCATACCAACGCACTATTGCTGAAATCGACAAACGCCGTGAAGTGGCAGTGGCTTCTAAAGCGTCAGTTACTCAGTTGAACGCAATTACAGACGAACGCAATTCACACCAGGCTCCATATTCGCAGTTTGGCCCAGGACGTGTTTCACTTTACCGAATTGTTGATGTTGCATCTGACTATCTCGAAGTATCCGGCATCGCGGACACTGATGAATCGACTTTGATTCCGCTTTCCAAGATCTGCTCAGTTCGGATAACTAAATCTCCATTACCAAAGTCCGAAAACAGTAACGACAAGTGATGCAGAACCAACGATTGCACCCAAGCGGCGGATCGGGTGCACTGACAAAACAATGATCCATCCCGCCGCTGGGTGAATCGAACCGTTCGTCCATTAAAGTGAATCGTGATGGCACCAAGACATCCTTGCCCAAATTGCGGTCGCCTGCGAGGTGGACATGATGCTTCATGCCTGGAGTGTCAGTACCCACAACACAAGAAGCAGTTGGATGATCGAAACGGTCTTTCGCATCTCAAGCATCCTCCGATTCAGTTTCACATCCGCACACTTATTGCCGTAGCAACTTTGGCCGCAATTGCATGTGCTGTAACGAAGAATTGGGGGCTCGATGGACTTTGGCTCGCGGTCCGAATTTTTGCTTTCTTTTTCCCTGCAATCGAGTTTTTTTACTATTTCTGGATCAACCTTCGGTCATCGAAACCGAATGCAATCGAGGAGTACGAGAGTCGTTTCTGGTAGTTGCATACCTACCATCCTAACGAGTAGGATGCTCAACAAGGACGAACAAACGATTGCAACCAAGCCCTCGATCAGGCGTTCTGACTTGTGTAGAGTCACTTGCTCGGGCTGGCTGAATCGGGTCGTTCGATCCAATAGAAAGGCAGAAACCCCTTGGACATCAATAGGCTCCGTCAAAGCTACGCAGTTAATGCTGAACTCGCTGCAATTTGCGATGAACTTGGCAATCGCACCAATAACCAACGAGTAACGAAACTAAAACCATTTCTTGCTCTCCTGAATCGCGATCGCGCCGAGGCCATCAAGCAATGGAAGCTTATTGCCGCCTTCCGAGAGCTCGAGACTTGTGGTTGCGGAGAGTACATTGAAGGCCGACATGGACATCCTTCAAGATTCGTATGGAACGCTGAATATGGATCGCTGTCAATCTGCAAAACAGTTTTTGGTGAGCCACTTCAGGCCTCCTCAGAAACAACCGAAGAGGATGATGAATCGACAGAAGACAATACCGACGGTGATGCAAGCACTGATGACGAAAGCCGCCTCGATCACTATTTCAATCTGCGCGCGGACTACCAACTTGAGATCACCCTTCCGGTAGACTTGACGGTTGCAGAAGCTGAACGCCTTGCGGCCTTTATAAAATCCCTGCCGCTTGAAGACTATCAATAGACGCCAGTCTCCATCGCAAAGAGGATCGAACAAAATGTTGGACCGAAGCCCCCGTCGGTCCGTTTCGAAATGGAAGCCGTGTTGGCGGGGGCTCGGTCAACATTGTCGTTCGGCAGTGGAGGAATAGCGGATGGGCGATGCGGGGAATGCCCTGATCTGGCTTTTAGGCACGCTGCTAGGCGTGATACTGACCATCGTGCTGAACGAGCCGGTTCAGTCGGCGGCAGCTCGGTTGGCAGCCGGATTTGTGCCGAGGAGTCCGCGGAATTTGACAGGCCTTTGGAGACTTGAGTACGGGTACGTTGTCCGGGGCGTGAAGAAGAAAGAGACCCAGATCGTTGAGATAAGTTCGTTTGCCGGTTCCGTGTATGGCCGGACAGTGTTTTCTCAGGTCCACAAGTATGAGATCAAAGGGCGATTGAAACAAGAGTTGTATTTTACGGGCCACTGGCACTCGATCTTACCAGGCCAAGCATACCACGGCGCGTTTCAGTTGATTCTTCACCCCGACGGATCGGAGCTTTCGGGTAAATGGTTAGGCTTCAGTGAGAAGCTCCAAACGGTCAATCACGACACATGGGTCTGGCAGCGATTGTCGCACAAGGTCACAAAGGCAGAACGCAAGAAACTCGCGGAGCAGCTTCAGGCCGAGTTGCAAAGCGTGTCCAATCCGTAAAGGTCTGCGAGTGCCACCTGAGGCCGAGCGCCGAACAAGGCGCTGCACCTGACCCGGCGGGCATGTAGGCTTTGCGTAGTTCATAGCTCCCCGCGCCCGCCGGGCAGGTGAGCTATGTCGTTCGTCGATAAAACCGAAATGCTCAACGAAACACTCGACGCTGCAATTCGCGAATTCACTCCGATCGATGGTGATTGGCGTCCGTTGGAGAATCAGATCGAGCTCTCGTTCTCGAGTTCCGATCCATCTCTTTACTACCACGCGATGTTCAGTCTCTTTGAACGATTTCCGGAAGACGACGGTAGCGGTGTATTCTGGTCCGCGTTACATGGCATGGAGGCGGTTGGAGGCTACGAGAGTCTTTTGTTACACTACCATCGTCGATGGCCAAACCTGATGACTAACACGATGCTCCGACGAATGTTGAACGCGGGAGAAAGGAACATCGGCGACGTCGCAATAGCGGCGCTGCTATCAACATAAACTTCCATGCAAAGCGTGAGTCGCCCAATACAATCGACGAACAAAAAAATGCACCCGAGTTGCCGGTCGGGCGTTTCCTGAGATCAGAGTCACTTGGCGGCAACCGGGTGATTTTAAGCGTTCGGCTATTCAATCGGGAGTAACACATAAAAATGGGAATGCACCTTGGCTTGATTGCTGCAAAAGCGCCGGTCGCCAAATTGAAAGCCGCATTTCTGACCGTTTGCCCCCAGTTTGAACTTGTTGCGACGAAAGAAGACTTCAATCATGCCGACGAGATATGGGCGTGGAAAGAAGCGAACGAGGAATTCGTATCGGCGGCTGATTGGAGCATGGATACGCCGGGAAAATCTGTGTATATGTTCTGGCAAGATGGACCGTGGGCCTTGCTGCTAGACCCTGAATACACACTCGCTTCAGATGAAGATGTGTTGCTGGACCTGAGTTCGGAACTCGGCACTGTTGTATCGTTTGTTGTAGAATCCGCGGGTGGCTGCGCGTTTTTCTGGTGTCTTGAAAATGGCTCACTCCGCCGAAAAATTTGCAACAGCGATGGCGAAATAGAGATTGATGGCGAACCACTCGCCGAGGAATCGGGCATCGACCCGAATAGCTTTTACATGGACGAAACCGAATCTCTCTGGAAAGCGTTTGGTATCGCTCCTCACGAAAAATTCCAATCGCCCATCGGATGTGTCGCTGTCAGCGTAATCGACCGCACGGACTATAATGATGACTGAAAACCAGCCGAACAAACCGATGGACCGAAGCGGGGGATCGGCCGCTTTCTGATGGAGAGTTTACTTACCCCCGCTCGGTCATCGGGGACGTTCGTCGACATAAGGATGGTGACTCGATTTGAAAGTCACGAGAATTCTCGATCCAATCGACATGTCTGACGCCGCGTCGAAACTCCGGGCCTCATCTAACTTCCGGTTTGCATGGCAATTTCAACAGATTGATGGCGTGGAGACCATCGATGCATATGCTTGCCGCGCTTTACTGCGCGCCGTCGTTGCTGATCCAACTCTGCACGAGTTTCTGCGATCATCTATCGATGACATCTACCCTCGGGAATTTGAAATCTGGCCCTTGCACGACCATTGCCAAATCCGCGAATGCACCGATGAATTTGTCGATACATTTGCTCGCGGTGTATTTGACCACCTTGGCGCGTATTCACGCGACCTTCGAGCATCGAACACCAATGAACGCGGTTATGTGCGAAAGACGTTTTCGCAGCTTGGAGACTTCGTGGCGTATTCGATCTTTCCTGGAAACGACCCTGACTGCGACGACTGCAAACAGTACAATCATCGCCTGTATTCGAATTGGTTCTTCGACGTGGCATGGGACTATACCTACTTCGTCCTATGGCCCGATTCCAAAATCGTGTGGGTTGGCTGTTTCTCCGATACGGACTGAGACGGAACCGCGAAGTCGACGAACAATCCGATGAACCCAAGCGGCGGATCGGGCGTTTCCTGACAACAACATTTTTTCGCCGCCGCTGGGTTATCGGTGGCGTTCTGCGTTCAGGAAACGACCGATGGGCCAAAACGCATGGCGTAATGTTCGAGCTTTGATCCGTTACGTTGTGTATGCAGGTTGCGGGCTCATCGTTCTATTCGCGATCATGATCTGCGTGTCATTCCTTATGAATCCCTTTGCGGGGTTCGCGGGGCAATCTGAGTTCAGCGATCTCTCTGGCTACTCTGCCAAACGCCGACTATCTGATTGGCCTTCAGACGTCGATCCTCGGGACGTGCAAAACGTTTCGTACAAATCTGAATACTCCCGTGACAGCTATTCATCTTGGTACCGCATATCGCTAAGCGCTACGGCCGCTGAAAAATGGACGAATCAAATTCACAAACATCAAGAAGACTGGTCGCGAGGCTGCCTTGGTGACCTGCACGAAGGACTTGAAGGAGTGCACCGAACTATCAGTGGGCCACCGCCTCTCCACTGGCAAACAGGTGAGACCCCTACTTGGTGGACACCACCGAACATTGATTTCCGAGCAACAGAAGTGATGCTCTGGTATACTAACTACGACTCGGGTGTGGGCCGCGCTACATACACTTCGTTCGACAACCTTGCGGGCGTGCTTTGGATGTACGACTACGCGTGTCAACACGATAAACTTTGGACCCATGGAAACGTACCGACTGGGAACGTGTTCATGTCGTCTAAAGATAACGCAGAACAAAGCGATGCAGACGAAGCCCTCGATCAGCCGCTGTGACTTGCGTTGAGTCATCCACTCGGGCTCGCTGATCGCTGCCGTTATTTGGGAGGAAAGAGATCATTGCCAACAACTGATTGGTATCGCCGAACAACGTGGACCGAAGTCGATCAAAGCGAATTCGCTGCGAAACTGAAACGAGCACGCGATAAACCGCAATACTTGCGAATTCAGGCACTTCACCTCTCAGAGGCAGGCCTGTATTCTGCTGCGATCGATCTTCTGCATCAGATCGTTAAAGAATTTCCGGACGCGTCCCAAATCACGCAATCGCATCTGCAATTGGCCCACGCATATGCCAAAACTGACAAACCAGACCTTGCTTTGCAACAGTTCAAACTGACGCTTGAATTGCAGAGAAAATACCCCAACTGGCAAACATCGGTATGGTTGGACTATCCGGTGTATGTGATTGAAAACAAGATTGCCTCTGAGTATGTGAATGCCCGGAGCGTTCTGTTGGAACTCAATCTTTCAAGATCACTGTCTTTTCCAATTGAACGTTATAGATACTTCGCTTGCCTCGCACTTCTCGACGAAAATGATGGTAAACTCGACTCTGCGAGACAGAATGCTTCTCATGCGATGGCTGCGTGCGATGAGAAGCATTCGGGTTTTCGATATCATCCGACGGTCGGACTTGTAGGTCAGCAACGCGATGCTCTGTTCTCTCGGTTACTGCATCTAAATTCCAAATAACAAAATGTTGGACCGAAGCCCCCGACGGTCCGTTTCGAAATGGAAGCCGTGTTGGCGGGGGCTCGGTCAACATTGGCGTTCTGTGGATGCTTCAATATGAACTTCGACAAGGATCCATATCTAGACATTATTGCGGCGATCGAATCTGCCGGATTCTACGTCAGCGGCCCCAATCAATACGTCGAACCTGAATGTACATGGAATAGAATAATTCCGGCGTCGAAACTCAGACCGCAGGGCGGTTATACTGGAAACTCGTTTTGGATTTCATTGGACGAAGGTGGTTGGTACATTGGCGTTTGGGGCGGGCGGATTTACAGCATACGTGACCCATCGAAAATTGCGACCATGGCCATTGATTGGATGACTGCGGAACCGAACGGTACATTCCATGATTTCGATTCATGGCTCATTAAAAAGTATGATCTTTACGATATCGATGAGAATGACTTCAGACCGACAAGACTGATGAGGGACCGAAATGATTGACAACCACAGAACCAAGCGATGCACGCCAAGCCCTCGATCGGCCGTTTTGACTTGCGTTGAGTCAACTGCTCGGGCTGGGTGATCGCAAACGTTCGTCCCGATAGAATGGACAAATGGAAACGATTTACATCGAGACGACGATTATTGGGCACTTGACTGGCAGCCTGATGTCAGACCCGATAGTGTCCGCGCGCCAGCGACTTACCCGAGAATGGTGGCAGAATCACTCGCCACTTTATCAACTGTACGTCTCGCAGCTTGTGCTCGATGAATGTGGCGCCGGGAACGCAAAGCTCGCAATGGAGCGATTAAATGCCATAGAAAGCTTGGATTTGCTTGATGGCACGGATGAGACGGACGCGCTCGCCGCTGCGTTGATCGCTGAAAATGCGGTTCCAGCAACAGAACCACGCGACGCCTTTCACATTGCAATTGCGGCCACGAACGGAGTAAAATACTTGCTGACATGGAACTTCAAGCATATTGCTAACGCTTCACTCAGAACGAAAATCGAAACGGTTTGCCGTGATTCGGGATTCGAGCCTCCAATCATCTGTACGCCAGACGAACTTTTGGGAAATGCGAATGACACCTAATCCAATCACTGAAGAGATCCGCTCGATACGCCACCAACTTGCGGCTGAGCAGGGGAACGATGTCTCTCGAATCGGTGCTGAACTGCGACGTCGGCAGGCTTTGTCGGGGCGTAGGGTCGTAAGGTTAGCACCACGAACCCCAGAACGAAGAGCGACGAACAATCCGATGCACCCAAGCGGCGGATCGGCCGACTCTGGGATGGACACTTCTACTCCCGCCGCTGGGTGATCGGTGTCGTTCGGACAAGGAAGTGTGACGAAACATAAATGGAAAGCGTTTACATCGAGACTACCATTCTTAGCTACCTTGTTGCGTTACCTGCAAAAGATGTAGTGATCGCTGGCCACCAGAAAACCACCTTGGATTGGTGGGCGTATCGCCGAACAGCCTTCGAATGCTTTATCTCTCAGGTCGTGATCGACGAAATTTCCGCTGGCGATCCGTCCGAAGTGAGGAAACGGCTTTTCGTAGCGGATTCCCTGAATTCTTTGGCCGTGACAGTCGATGCGGAGCAACTAACCGAATCCATAATGAAATCGGGGATTCTTCCCCCGAAAGCTATTCGCGATGCGGCACACATTGCCGTGGCTACAGTCCACGATGTACAATACTTGTTGACGTGGAACTGCAAGCATTTGGCAAATGCCCAGATTGCAAAACGTGTTGCTAACTTGTGTCGTTTGGCCGGGTTTGAGATGCCCACGATATGCACGCCAGAAGAGCTTTTCGAGGAACCGAGCGATGAAGAATGATCCGATCGTCCAGCAAGTTCGAGACACGAAGGACCAACTGGCAGCTGCGTTTGACTACGACGTCGCTCGAATCTTTGCGGATTTGCGTTCGCGAGAGAAACTCGTTGGGGACCGATTGAAAGATCGGAGGAAAAGTCCGAACCAACCGATGCACCCAAGCGGCGGATCGGCCGCTTCTGGGGTGGACACTACTTCCCCCGCCGCTGGGTGATCGTCAACGTTCGCCAGACTAGAAGGAGAAGAGCATTGCGACCCTGCATCGATGCTGTCCACCCGGTCCTGGGGTCACGCGATGTCGGCGCGTCGATCCAGTTCTATGAGCAGTTGGGTTTTGTTCGGACGTTCGGTGGCCCCCCGGAGAACTCTCGCTATGCGGCGGTCCAGAGGGACCGTGTGGAGCTTCACCTTCAGTGGCAGGACGCCAAAGAGTGGGAGCGGATTGGCGACCGCCCCACCTATCGCTTTGTCGTGGCGGACGTGGACGGGCTCTATCGAGAGTTCCGCGATGCAGGCGTCTCGGAGAACATCAAGCCCGTCACGGAGACATCTTGGGGTACTCGGGAGTTTCACCTTCGAGATCCCGATGGGAACGGGTTGCAGTTCTACCGATCGTTCTAGTCATGGGGGCGCGTCAAGGTACTCGGGGCGCTGGCGAACAACCGGTTGCAGCGGACAGTCCGCTTCGCGGCCCGCCGCTGAACCGGAGCGTTCGGCAGACAGCTTGGCAATCGGTCAACGCTGGATCGCGACAGCCGTTTTTTGCAGGTAGAAATAGTTGATGAATGTATTTGAAGTTCTTTTCATTTTCCTGTTCCTCGCAAGTCTAGTCACGTTGGTGACCGCGACCGGACTCGCCGTTTTTCGTCGTCGAGCTGTGGCAGGTCGTTTACTTCGGCGATACTCCATTTGCCTGGTCGTCTATTTGGCCATCGTGTTACTGGTATCCCCATTTTCGCCTCGCACGGTTGTTCATCTCGGTGATCCCTTGTGTTTTGACGATTGGTGCATCACGATTCAAAGCGTAGTAGGCAACGAAGCGCAGGGGTATGTTGTTACGGCGAGCCTCTTTAGTCGAGCCCGTGGGGCTCCGCAGCGCGAAACTGGTGTCGTGCTATACCTAACTGATTCATCTGAAGTTCGTTATGACTCGGTGAATTCCGAGGATGACATTCCATTTGATATCCGACTTCAGCCGAACGAATCGGTCGAAGTTTCGCGGACCTATAGGCTCCCATCAGGAACGATGCCGACCGGTGTCGTTGTTGCTCACGAACGAGGCTTTCCGATTACCTGGTTTATCATTGGGGATGGTCCTTTTAAAAAGCCTCCAATTGTCCTGCTTCACGGGGCGGACGGAAAGCTGCCGAACAACCCGTTGCACTCGGAGCCGCGGGCCGCGTGGTTTCTGAAATCAAGGTCGTTCGCCGCGGCCCGGTGATCGGTGTCGTTCGTCGATGAAAGGATTCGTGCGTGACCATCGGAAGCGGATTACGAATTACTTGCCTTCTAGTCCTGTTTTTGCTCGGATGCGCGATCACCAGAACTAGGCGGATTGATGCACCTGAAAGAATGCAGACCGAGATTGGAATGCTAATTCGCCCCGGCATGACAATCGAGGAAGTGGATTCCGCAATGAAAGCCGAAGGCTTCAAATGCACTATCGAGAGGAATGCATCCTTCATCGCGATGAGATCTTGGCTCGACAAAGAGCCTCGTCGAGATGCCATCGATTTTGCTCGATGCAATCGGACCAATAGCGCTGGCTTAATGATGGGGCGCGTCTGGTCGGTTGCCATTCTGCTCGATGGCGAGAAGACAACTGGTGAGGTTTTGGTTTCGCACTATGTCGACGGCCCCTAATCGTGCTAACATCGACGAACAATGAATTGCAGCCGAGTGCTCGATCAGCCTTTCTGACTTGCGTTGAGTCAACTTCTCGGGCTGGGTGATCGCGTTCGTTGCCGTAGAATACTGGCATGGATACCGTATACATAGAAACGTCGATTGTCAGTCACGCGACTGCTTGGCCGAGCAAAAATCCCACAATCGCGGTCTTGCAGGATCAGGCAAAGCAATGGCTCGAATTCGAGGCTCCAAAATTCCGCCTTGTTACCTCTCAGTTCGTGATCGACGAGGTGTCGCGTGGTGATCGATCCTGACGCTGCCAAGCGTCGGTTGGCAGCCCTGGAAAACGTCGGGCTTTTGTTACCCGACCCGGAAGTGGAATCACTCGCCGATAAAATCGTAGCCGGCTGCATGATGCCTCAGAAAGCTCGATTGGACGCGTTGCATGTTGCTTCTGCCGTGCTTGCAGGGGTAGAATATCTATTGACGCAAAATTGTCGCCACATCGCGAACGCAACCGAACTTCCTCGACTCTATCGTTTACTGGAAGATCTGCAACTGCCACGGATTTTAGTCTGCACACCTATTCAGTTTTTGGGAGACCCGGACAATGACATCGAATCCAATTTTGGACGAGATTCACGCTACACGCGAAAAGCTGCTTGCCGAACATGGTGGTGATCTGCATGCGTATGTTGAGGCGGCCCGGAAGCGTGCCCTCGAATCGGGGCGTCCTATCTACCAACCGAAGCAACAAACAAAGCATTGCATCGAAGTCACCGATCACCCCCTTCCTGATGGTGGCTCTACCCCGGCGACTCGATGAATGCAGCCGTTATCGCTGAGAGATGAAAGGTACGACATGAACGCAAGGCAACGCTACACCGAACTCGTTCGACACTTTCTTTCAGGGCGTATGACAAATCTCAAATACGAACTCGCTTGCGATGCTCTCATGCGAGATCTTGATGAGGCGTCGGATAAAATCTATTGCGAATTATGGAATGACTACTGCGATGTGCGCGAACATCGCATGGGCCGAAAGCACGGAATGACTCGCGAAGGCCGAAGAACAGTTGCTAGATGGATCATGTTCTTGAAAAGTAACAGGCCATTCGAATACCGCCATATGATTTGCCCCAACGGATTGATTGCATTCCTCACTCTGGGGTTTGTGCGCAAATACGAATACCCAGAAAACACTGAGGGTGATCGAGACTACTGGCCATACTACCGCAAGTCTGACTTTGAATACGACCTCGCTCGCCCCGTATATCTATCCGGTACTCGGATCTAACTGCGATAATAATCCCATGCAACTATCCCCCGAGGGTGCATTCCTAACTTTAGAGACATCTCTTCCGGGGGCTAGGTGATGGGTGTCGTTGAACTAAACCGATTCGCCTACGAGCCGTTGGATGTCGGCAGTCTCTCTCAGGTCCGGACTTCCTTGTCTTAAATACGTGTCAGCCTTCATTGGCTGACAGGCTTTTTTTGTAGATGCAAAGCATCCCGGGAACGTCTTTGGACTCAAGGGCAAATACTTGTTTATCCCCCCTGACTACCTCGCTAACCATGAAAGCGATTATAACGCTTGCGCTTTTCTGGTTCGTAGTCATGCAGACCGGAGTCCGTTCAACCAAGCCGTTTGTGGCCTACGGTCCTTGGAAAAGAAAAAGTCAATCGACTCCGAACGCATGCAACTCAAAGTGCTCAGCCCCGCGTCCTCGATGGAGCGAGTTGTTCTATGACGAACAACAGCCCAGATGGTGGCGAATCTATGCAGGGTCTAGCTGAGATGATTCAACCCGCTATCGGGAATAGAGCAGCCAGCTACTACCCCAGGGTTGCCACAAGGCTGTCGAGCCCATTAGGCTGTTGAATCTCAGGAGTGGATCAAGTAGACTCCGCATAGGATGGACACGGCGAAGCGACTTAGCCCAACGGATAATCTATGCCTCCGTTCCTCTTTGCTCAGGCCGGGATCGATTGCTATTCGTTTTGTTATTCGCTCTTTGAAACGAAAATACTTCTCTCGAAACCCAAAAAGTTGCGCCCGATCTGTTTCCGATCGCCGCCATTGGCTAAGAACAGATCGAAGTTCCAGACTTCCTCGCCTGCTTTCGCTCGCAAGTCTAGAAGCGTGTGGTTGCTCCTCGAAAATTGCGGATGGTTTAAAGAAGCTCTATGAACGAATTAAAAACACCCGATACCGCTAATCCCACCTTGTTATCCGACGGAAAAAAGGGTTTCAACTTCTGGCGATTCTTCTGGCTCTCATTCCTCGTTGTCTCTCTCGCTTACGCGTGGTACTGCTTCTACGTTCCCTCCAATCGCGTCGCTTGGGCAGAAAACTACAACGACGCCCAACAACAAGCTGCCAAAGACGGCAAGCCCATGATTTTGTTCTTTACGAGCACATGGTGCGTTCCTTGTCGTATCATGAAACGAAATGTCTGGGCAGACGAGGAGGTAACGGTTGCCGTCAATGCAGCATTCGTTCCTGTGGCGATTTATGTGGATGATCCGAACGCCGCGGAAGTAGTGCAACGCTACGGTGTCGGCTTCACGCCAAAAACGATCGTGACGGATTCCCAAGGGAATGTCCTGCAGCAGACGGACGGGGGCATGGGCAAGGCCGAGTTCCTTGAAATGCTCGATAAACGGAAGCTGTTCGCTGGCAAGGACGATTAGTTCGCGAGAGTCTGTAAATCTCGATAATATGGAAACATGGTCCGCCACGTGCGCCCATTCGTGGTTTGTTCATTTCGATGTTCGTTGTCCACGATGCTCATCCGTGCCGTAGGACGCATCCCGTTTCCTGTCGAACGCACGAATAGCCAGTTCGTGCGCCGGGTCGCTATCCACGTTTTCTAACGTCACCGAACGCTGCACTCAATCGAAGGCAATGCTGCCACAGGCCGTTCGAACGTCGCGTTGCATGGGACTATCGAACGCATCAGGCGGCGGGATCCGATTCGTTTTTCTATTTGCGATTTGGTCCTAAGGTGGCGGCAGACGTGTAACGGGTCGAGCCTTCCTCCAACAAATCGTCTTCGCTTCCTTGACACTTGACCGCCGCTCGGAAGCGATGTGTTCCTGGCTTGCTAGCTTCCGCGAAGATTTTGAGGACCAGAGTCTTGCCAGGAGCGATCGACGGTATCGCATCGAAGATGGCTTGTCCTGGAATGAGTTTTCCGGTGTGACCATCCATGCGCGTCGGCTCGATACCATCCGAGAATTGAGCGACAACGTAAACATCGTCAGCAGCTTTCTTTCCTCGGTTGGTAATCGAGATCTCGTAGACAACCGAATGGCCCACAGGCGCGGGAGCGACAGGATCGCTGACAGACAAGTGGAGATCAGCGACGGCATCGACTTTGGTCGTCACGCTGCTGGCCGTGTCTTGGCCGGTCTTGCTGGATGCACGGAACTTGATGTCGATCAACCCCGATCGGTTCAATGCCAACTGGATTGGGAACACGAGCTTCCCGTTCTTCTCAATAGTTGCAATCGTCCACTCCAACGTGTTCCCTTTTTGTTTGAAGTTCGCAGGCTTTTGGATAACCTCGACTCCAGCGGGAATCTCGATGGCACAAACACTGTCCAGCGCAGCAATTTCACCACCGTTTTCCAGTGTCAGCTCATAACTGGCGATGCTTCCTTCATAGAAGTCCTCGGGGCCGACCCAGGATGCGAGCAAGGCTGATTGACGTACCTGCACATCGATTCGGGATTGGGATTCCAATTGAGATTCCGTGCTCGTAGCGATGGCGCGAATCGGGAATGCGCCTGGTCGATCAAACGCCAGCTCAATCTCGACCAATCGTTCGCTTTCGGCAGCAACGTCTCCGACTAACATTTCCTGTTTTTGCGTCGGGACATCGAGCCACTCGACTTTGACTCCCTTAGCCGTGGCATTGCCTGGATTTCGCACTCGCAATCGGTACTTCCCGCGTTGGCCATAATCGACTTCGGATGCCCCTTCGATGGCGACTTCGAGTTTGGGTTGCTGAACAGCGATTGGCATTTGAACGAGAGGTGGAGATACGGTCCATTCCAACCCAAGCGCAAAGTGTTCTGCTGCGGACGTACTCAACATCAGTTTGAGAGACTTGGATGTATTGGGTGGTAGTTGATCCAGCTCCCACACGACGCCATGATCTTGGTCGTCGGCGTCGGCTTCAAATCGCCCCTCGGTGACTTCGGCATCCGTGATACGGATTGCGGTAGGGACGGATGCACGCACCAACAGTCCGTGCAATGTCTCCTTCCCTTCGTTGGTCGCGATCACTTCATAGGGGGAGCTTTGTCCGACGAGGATGGATTCGGATCCTTCGACCCGCAATCGCACTTGTGGAATGCGTGTATCGATGGCCCCTCGTGTCTTGCCTTGAAGAACATTGCGTGGACCATTTGCTTTAGGGGCTGTCGCTTCAGCCATCGACTTGTCCGCAATCACTTTGGATTTGAGTTCACGTGGGCTCGCGTTGGCTGCTGGGATGCTGTTGTTTGGCTGGGTATTGGCAATACCCGGAAACATTGGACTGGGGCGATCGGGTGTTCTCACCGACGTCGATTCGTCTTTCTTCGATGGGCCTGCCAATGGGCTTTGCGGGGGCAGTTCGATTCTTGGCTGCTTGGATGGGAGTTCCGAGTTCGTTGCTGTCCGTGGCTGAGGAATTTCGGGGACAGAGAATTTTTCCGGGATCGGGGTGGGTGGAACCAGGGGATCCGTGGCAGAGCGCGTCGCAGCATTCGAAGCACCCGTCGGTACGCCGTTGGCTGGGGGCTTATTGACGGTGGATCGAGGAATCGATGGGGCGTCCTCACTGTGGGAATCCGATGTGTCCGAATCGGAATCGGAAGTATCGATGACCACCTTGCGTTGGCTGGGAGTTGATTTGGAAGAGCGGGGCGTTTTGGTGACTTGGTCGGCTGACTTGTTCGGGCGTCGGCTCGTCCCTTTGGTATCGATCGTTCCGGTTTTGGGTGTGGCTTCGTAGACTCGGTTCGAAGCAGCAGGCGAGTTGTCGGTTTTGGTAGACTCATCCGATTTGGAGATGACTCCGGAACCGATCGCGTTGCTGCTGTCGGGATTGGTTGTTGCAACGGTGGAACGCTGGCCTGGTTGCAAGGACGTACCAGAAAAGTTTCGAACCGTCATCGACGGCGAGTTGCTACCACTGCCAGCGTTGTTGGACTCGGCATCATTGGATTCGGTGACGTCTTGGGGAATCGTTTCCTCATCCTCGAACTTGGTAACCTGCATCTCGATGTCGTCGCCGTTGCGTGCTCCGTTGGCAGTCCGACTTCGACGTGGCGAGGGCGTTGTGAGGAATGGTTCTCGAGGGGGCCGATTGGTTCGTGAGGGTTCGACGCGGTTCTCGTTCGGGATTGCGTCCTCTTCGGAGCGCCCCTTGAAAACCTTGGAAAAGGACTTGAGAGGAACGAAGAACCCGCCGTTGGCGGAGGAATCTTTGGTACTGCGTTGAGACCGAGTTCGCGGAGCGGAGGGTGGAAAGACCCGCCCGAAAAATCCTGAAGAACCATTTTCTTCCCGCCTCGAGCCCTGTCCGTCTTCCTGACCGAATGCGGGGATGGACATGAGGACCAAGCAGAAACCGAGGGTGAATCCAGCTAAAGCTCGAATCCGACTTGGATGGATCATTATTCGCGAATCCTGTGGAACTGGACCGGCGGGCAAGCACGGAAGATCGGCTTCCGAAAAACAGACCACGTCGTCTCTCGAAATTGTCGGACCGGCAAAGGGGGAGGATTAAGCCGAATTTGACGGTTTTCGTGTTTTTGAGCTGTAGCGAGGGAAAATGGGACTGTTTGAAAATGCAACGTTGCGTTTCAGTTGCGTGTTCAATCCGCAGACGGCCGACCGTTTGTAGGTTTTGGAAGGGTCGCGCTTCTTGTGCACTCTTTTTGGACACAAGCAGAGAATTTCTTGATAGTGGGCTGATTTCTGACGTCTGAGCCTGCCGATTTGCAGAGGACAATACGGAAAAGCCGGCTTTGGCACAGCAGTTGCCTATTCGCTATACCCTAGGTCGCATTTCCTCATCCGATATGGCGATGGCTCAAAGTGGCGATGCGTTAGCATTTCTTCTGGACGCCAGGGACGATTCTTCCTCATTTGCCTCTTTTTTGATGGCAACGAGTACGAACCAGAAATAGGATGTGAAGAAGCGTACGCCCCTAGGGTCTAGGGGTGTATCACCCGGCCGGTTTCCGTGCCAAAACACGAAAAAGACTTCACACAGACTCTTCGAGAATTTTCGGAGCGAATCGCTATGTTGATTCAACGCGCGTTACGAGCCACGAGTAGGGCACTTCCTCGCCTAGCGGTGAGCGCCGCTTTGGTATGCGGCTCATTGACCTCCTCGTGGATCGAGGTTTCCAGAGCAGGGGACAAGCCTGCGATCGCTAGTCGGCTTGCGACATACAGCGATGCGGGCAAGACCCTCTTCGCGCTGAGTTTGTTGCCGGGGGAAATTGCGACCGAGAATCTGGCCTGCCGCGTCGCGGTCATTGTCGATACATCCGCGTCTCAAAACGGAGCGTTCCGCCGCGAGTCGATCGATATCGCGCGATCGCTTCTGGATTCTCTTTCAGAAGAAGCGAGCGTTTCGCTGCTTGCGTGCGACGTCGAGCCGACCTTGCTAATGGCTGCAGGAGCTCCGACCGCCGGGCGAATCGAAGCCGGAGTGTCGCTTCTTGAAAAACGGGTCCCATTGGGAACAACCGATTTGGCGGCCGCCTTGCGTGCGGCAGTGGAATCGTTGCCTGAGGGAGGTGACCGAAACATTGTTTACATCGGTGATGGCGTCCATCTAACGAATTTGATGAACACCAGCGAATTCGATGCACTCATCGGTGGCTTGGTTTCTGATCGGGCCGTGATTCACTCCCTCGCGATCGGTCCGCGGACCGACTGCCAGCTACTGGCAACGTTTGCGAACCACACGGGTGGTCGGGTCTTTGTTCGTCAGAACATCCATGGCTTGACACTGCAACAAATCGGATCGGAGCTGGCTCGTATCTCCGCGCAGCCTGTGTTTTGGCCGACCGATTCAAAGTGGCCAGCGGGAATTGATTCTCACTATCCTGAACGAGTTCCACCGCTGCGTGCCGATCGCGATTCGATTTTGATTGGGACGATGCTGAGTGGTTCCGTTCAAGGAACGCTTCGGATCGATGGCGAAGTCCAGGGCAAACCCACGGCGTTGGCATGGAACGTCAAGAGCGAAGACAGCAATCCCGATCTCGCATTCGTGAGCACCATGGTTGCTAAAGCATCTCCGGATCGCGGTCTTTTGCTGCCGACCCCAGGCTCGGATGCGTTGAAAGAATTGGGCGATGCGATCATGGGATCGTCCGATCATCTGGTGAAGGAAGCCAAGTTTTCTCTCCACATTGGCGACCGTTCGGCGGCCATTACGATCGCTCGTGAAGCCCTTCAACGTTCCCCCAATAACATGGAAGCGCGAGCCATCCTGGATGCTGCGTTGATCGAACCGGCCACCGATGATGCAGCGACCAAGACCAAACCGATTAACGAACAAGGGGCTGCACCGAAGATCGTCAAATTCATTTCCGCTCGCATCCAAGACGATCCATTTGGTCAACCTCCAACCGACACCAACCCTCCCGGTTCCGATGATCCTTTCGGGGATAATGCGGCCCCTGCGACCAATCCACCCGCCGGTCAGGACCCGTTTGGAAACGAACCTGCTCCCCTTGCGGATTTGCCTGCTCGCTCCGAACCAGCAATCGCTAACCCGTTCCCGGCCGATCGATCTCCTGCCGCCGGTAGCTTCGCCCCACCATCGTCCTTCGATAGCGATCCCTACGGCGAATTGGCAACGGCTGGCGATTTGCTGGGCCGCGATGCAGAAGCGCGTCGGGTTTCTGCCCAAGCTCTCGAACGCCAAGTCATGGCGGAACTGTCTCGGTCGCGGACTTCCGATGACCCGAGCTCCTCGAAGGCAGGCTTGAAGATGTTGCTGGATCAAGTCCGCCGCACGCCAGAACTGGATCCTGGCAGCCGAGTGCAACTGGAATCCAGACTGACAACGGGAATTCAAGCCACGGCGCGTGCCGAATCCGATCTGCGCGAGCGAATCGCTCGCTCCGAAGCCGTTCAGTCCTCGGCTTCGGCTTCCCGGCGATTGCTCGCCGACCGCGAGCGTCGGGGCGCTACGATTCAGCAATTGGTAGAACGGTTCAACTCGCTGCTCGATCAACAATTGTACTCGGCAGCCAACAATGAGATTGCTCCCCAAGTGCATGAGCTCGATCCAAGGAGCGTGATCGATGTGGTGGTCAACACAGAGTCCAATTCGATCGCGAACTACCGATTGATCATGGACGTAGTCAATCAACGAAACCGTGCGTTCGTCGATACATTGTATCTCTGCGAATTGGGTCTGATTCCGTTCGTCGACGAACCACCGATCCGATATCCACCAGTAGACGTATGGCAAGCCCTCAGCGCTCGCCGGTTGGAACGCTACGGGACAATCGATCTTTCCGGGGGGAATCCCACCGAGCGAAACATCTTCCGGGCGTTGCGAGAACGAGGAGAAGTTTCCTTTAACAACACTCCGCTGAGCGACGTCATGCGACAGTTCTCGGAGCAATACCGTATTCCGATCGTTATCGACCCGAAGGGACTCGAAGAGGAAACCATCACGCCGGAAGAACCCGTCACTCTCCAAGTCCCCGAGATTTCATTGCGATCGGCCTTGAAGCTGATTCTCGAACCGATGAACTTGACCTACGTCATCCAGGACGAAGTCATGCGTATCACCAACAAGAAGAACTCCGCCAACGTCGTGCGAGTCTATCCTGTCGGCGACCTAGTCGTTCCCATTAGGAACCTCGGAGGTGGCGGAATGATGGGTGGCGGTGGTATGGGTGGCGGCATGGGTGGTGGTATGGGTGGAGGAATGGGTGGAGGCATGGGCGGCGGCATGGGAGGTATGGGCGGCGGAATGGGTGGCAT
>JBAWXH010000065.1:0-33115 GCA_037144155.1 Planctomycetota bacterium
AAATCAACGGATTTCCAATCTCGATCAGCGAATCCGAACCGGGCGAATCCAAGTCCAAGGCTCCGAAACCACCCAAAGTGAAATAGGTTTCCTCCTGCGAGCGACGATTGCAAGCATTGCACTCGTTGGCATCTTCGAGATGGGAGTGATCGCTCAGCCACCCGCACAGGCACCTGCTGGGCTTCCTCAAATTCCGGCTCCAGGCGCAGAGTTGCAGGAGGTTGCGCCCCCTAAGACCGCAAGCGGGCGATCATTGGACGAATTGGAGCAATTGTTGCGAGCAAGCCGGGCTGAGCTCGGTGCTCGTTTAAAAAACGAGAATTCACAACAAGGTGATCCCGAGGCAACCCCCTCAGTAACAGGCCAGGATCCACTTCGGGATGGCGAAAAGCGATTCTTAGAGTTGGAATCGATCATCAAAGAGAGACGCGTTCAACGCGAGCTCGAATTGCTGAGCTTGCCACCCTTGGAGGAATTGCCTCTCAAGGGCACTAGGCAGAGACTCGAAGGCAATCCAGACAGCAAGGAGAATCGACCCCCTAACGCTTCCGCGACAGGCAATTCCGCCGTTCGAGAAGCGCCTCGTCCGTCCCTTCCGACTCCAAGTGAAGATGCGATGGCGATGGGAGAAGCGCTGCTGCTCTCCGATGTGATCGCTTCGACCTACCGGTCCTTTCCAAAAATCGAAATTGCGCGTTTGCAAGCGGGAGTGGCGCGAGGCGAAACGACAACGGCCCTCGGCGCCTATGACGTTCGATTGGATTACTACAGCATCAATCAAGTTCTCGGCAACTTCGAGAACTATCGCAACGGGGTCGTCCTGTCTCGGCAGTTGTGGTGGGGTGGCTATGCATTGGCAGGCTATCGCATTGGACGAGGGAATTTTGAGCCTTGGTACCAGGAACGACCGACAGATAAAGCGGGTGAGTTCCGTGTAGGTTGGATCCAACCACTCCTTCAAGGTCGAGCAATCGATCCCCACCGTGTCGAGCTCTTTCAAGCCAACCTCGATCGGCAAGCGGTCGGACCCGAAATTCAGCAGAATGTTTTGGAAGCGAGTTTGGACGCATCCTATGTCTACTGGAAATGGGTCGAGGCAGGAAATGTCCTTCGAGCCCAAGAGCAACTTTTGCGATTGGCCGAGCGGAGGAACCAAGGGCTGCAAACGCTTTTTGAACGAGGACTCTCCACGCGCCAAGAACTGGCGATCAATGCACAAACGATCTCGGAGCGACAACTCAAAGTGTATGAGTCGCGACTCAAGTTCCGAGATGCTGCTTTCAAGATGGCAATTTTTCTTCGCGATGAAACCGGCGACCCGATGCTGGCCGCTCCGGATTGGCTGCCGAGTGATTTCCCTCGCATTCCCGAGGTCCCTGACGTTGCATTTGATATCGACTTTCTTGCCGCTCAAGAACGTCGCCCTGAGCTGGCTTTGATTCAAATCGACTTGCAAAAATTGCGATGGGATTTGGAGCTGGCACGGAATCAGATGCTTCCCACCGTCGACTTCAATATTCAAGCCGCCCAGGACATCGGAGCTCCTGCTTCGAAAGCAAATGACAAAGGGGAATTGATGTTGGAATCCGGCTTGTCCGGCGGTGTGCCTATTCAACGCCGTAAAGCTCGAGGCAAGATCGACGCGACGCTGGCCAAGCTCCAACAAACCGAACAAAAACGACGACTGCAATTGAACAAGATCGAGGTCGAGCTGCGCACGGCTCGAAACAATCTGGGCATCGCCCGCGAGATGGTCGTTCGCTCGGAACAGCTGATGCGCGAAACGATGCAAACGCTCGATTACTTTCGCCGAGATTATGCGGCAGGCAATCGCGACTTCCTATTCCTGCTCCAACAAGAAGTCAAAGCCACGGAAGCAGAAATCAAATTGCTCGACGCCGAGAGGGAGTTCTTTATGTCGCTGTCCACGTTGCAAGCCACCCTCGGGCTGGATCCTCTCGAACAGTCATTGGGCATCGATCTTCCTCCCGGTGCTTCCGACCCCGTTCCTCCTCCGGACATCGAACCGTTGCCAGCCCCACTTGGGATCATATCCCCGCTTCCCAGCCCACCGCGCGCAGGTGGCGAATAGATCGAGGCGCGTGGAAAGGTTTTGATATTGCGCTTTCTTTGCCTTCTATCGTACTCGTACTCAATGAAATGGTACTCGTACTCGTACTCGACAAACCGCATCGAGTACGAGTACGAGTACCGCGAACGCTGAGTACGAGTACGAAAAAACCAAGGAATGTGTCGGATTGGGACTCAGAGACACTCCAAAAACGCAACTTCAAAAAAGCAAATGCCCTCCGCCACGATCACGCGATGATTTCGTCGATCGGTTGGGCATCGAGCACGCCGGTCAGCTTTTCATCGAGCCCGCCATGAAAATAGGTGAGTCGGCGATGGTCCAAGCCCATCAGCTTGAGGATGGTGGCATGAAGGTCTCGCAAATGCCGCGGATTCTCCACGGCATTTTCGCCGATCTCATCCGTAGCCCCATAACGGGTACCCCCCTTTACGCCAGCTCCAGCCAACCAGTAGGTAAATCCTTTGGGGTTGTGGTCGCGGCCACCTGGTTTGCCTCCCGTGTTAAATGTTTCCGAAACCGGCATGCGACCGAATTCGCCACCCCAGACGACCAATGTCGAATCCAATAACCCACGCTGTTGAAGATCTTGCAAAAGAGCAGCGATCGGTCGATCGACTTCCGGGCAATGCAATTGCAAATTCTCTTCGATGCCATGATGCCCATCCCACGTATTCTGCCCCCCCGCATTCCCTCCCCCGGAATAGATTTGGATGAAACGAACGCCCCGTTCCACCATCCTCCGTGCGATCAAACATTGGCGTCCAAACGTGCTAGGGCCGAGCGCCATCGGGTGCCAATCCGGTTTGGGTTCATGAATCCCATACATCTGCAAAGTGTCTTCGGTCTCGCTTGCAAGATCCAATGCCTCCGGTGCAGCCATTTGCAATTGGAACGCGAGTTCATACGAAGCGATTCGAGCTTCTAGTTCCGAAGTCTGCTTCTGCTGTTGCACATGCTGCACATTCAAAGACTGGATCAAGTCGATTTCGCGGCGCTGCATGTCGCGTGTAATCCCAGCCGCTGGCTGCAAGTTCAGGATCGGTTGGTTGGAAGTACGTATCAACGTTCCTTGATAGGCTGCAGGCATATAACCGCTCGACCAGTTGGGCGAACCGCTGGTCGGGCCGCCGCGTGGGTCCAGCATCACGACGTATCCCGGCAAGTTTTGATTTTCCGATCCCAGTCCATACGTTACCCAGGAACCGATCGACGGATGGCCTTGCAATATCCGACCGCAATTCACTTGCAGCAGAGCGCTCCCATGCGCGAAGGAATCGCTAGTCAGCGAATGGATCATGGCCATTTTGTCCATGTGCTTGGAGAGGTGAGGAAATGCATCCGAACACCATAACCCTGACTCGCCGTGCTGCGTAAACTTCCGGCGGCTGGCTTGAAGAACAGCCTTCGTCTTCGTGCCTCGACGGAATTCATTCTCGATGCTTTGGCCATCGCGAGATTGCAACTCCGGCTTGTAATCGAACAAATCGACTTGCGATGGACCTCCAAACATGAAGAGAAAAATAATCGATTTGGCCTGGGTTGGAATCATCGGAGCCTTGGATGCCATCGGGCCGCTCGCACCCGTTTCGTCGAAACCAATAGGTCCTGCGGCGATGCCATCTTTCTCGAGAAGAGAAGCGAGTGCAAGCGATCCAAAGCCAGCCCCAGCCTGAGTGCAGAAATGCCTTCTTGAATTTCGTTGATGGTCGTAGGGATTCATTTTCGAAGGCCGTGTTTAATCGATGTAGATGGCTTCATTGCTGTTGACGACCGCTCTGCAAAGACTTTGCCAAGCGCCGACCTTGTAAGTCAAATCATCCTGGGGAATATTGGCTTCATTCTCGGGAATCGGTTGGGATCGCAAGAACTTCAAGCAGATTAGTTCCTCTTCATTCGTTGCAGGCCGCTGATAAACGATCCTCCACAATCGTTGGATACGCGCTGACGGATCGTCCCCCGCTTCGCGTCGCAGTCGTTCGAACAACAAGTCGGCCTGCGAGTGGACCCATGGGTCATTGAGAAGCATCAAGGCTTGAGGTGCCGTCGTCGTCGTCGGACGGGTTGCAGTCGGTGACGAACTATTGGCAAAGTCCAGGGACTCGAGCAATGGGACTTTGAGCGAGCGTTTCACGACCAAGTAAACACTGCGACAGTTCTGTTGCTCCGGAGGGCTATCGAGCCATTGCGAAAGGGACACGGGATTGGCCGAGTCGCGAACTTCTTGAGTCAACGTAGGAAAGACGCTGGGCCCAGATCGTTTGTCCCCTAGGTTACCTGCCATCAACAAGATCGAGTCGCGGATTGCCTCCGCATCGAGTCTTCGTAGGTTCTGACGCCAGAACAAGCGAGCCTCAGGATCCGCAGTTTCTGCCTTTGCATTCAAAACATGGGAACTCATCCGATAGGCATGGCTCGAAAGGATGATCCGATGGATATGGTGCAGCGACCAACCCGAGTCGATCAGTTCCGCAGCCAGAAAATCGAGCAATGGCAAGTTCGAAGGAGGGATTCCTGTCTGCCCAAAATCGTCGGGGGTGGGAACAATCCCAACGCCGAAATGGCCTTTCCATATCCGGTTTACGGCAACGCGAGCGGTGAGAGGATTCTCTCGACTGGCGATCCACTTGGCAAACTGCAAGCGTCTTCCGCTGGAGTGCTGCAAGGCACCTCCGAACTCCGGTGCATCCATTTGTTTCTGAAGGATGATTGGGAATTCCGGATCGACAGCTTCACGCGGAGAATGAACATCCCCGCGATGAAGTACGAACGTGGGAGCGATTGTCTGACCAATCTCGGCCACGGATAGGGCCGCTTCAAAGGGAGGGACGCTATCGCGCAGCGTTTTGATTTGTCCGTCGATGCCCAGTCGAACCGCTGGATCGGTTTCGCCTTCCAAACGCTGCTGAAGTGCGTCGATCTTTGTTTGGCGATCCTGTTCCCAAGCCGCGCTTTCTGACTCCGATACCAAGAAGCGTTGGATCCGTCCTGTTCCTCGACCACCTCCACCTTTCTTCGTCAATCCGTAAGGGTCGACACCTCGTAGGAACGAGAGCATCGAGTAGTAGTCCTTCTGTCGGATGGGATCAAACTTGTGATCATGACAGCGAGCACAACCGATCGTGAGCCCTAGGAAAGCCGATCCGATCGAAACCATCACGTCATCGGCTTCATCCATCGTCGCGGCTTCGCTATCATCCGGTTCATCGTCCCAAAGATGCAAACGATAGAACCCTGTTGCAATCAAGGATTCTTTCCAGCGATCGGGATCGTTCACCGCCGACCATCCCTGTTGCTCTGCCCATTCATCCCCAGCTAACTGCTCGATGATGAAACGGTCATACGGCTTGTCGTTAGCAAACGAGTCAATGACATAATCTCGATAACGCCATGCATGGGGTTTAGGACCATCTCTTTCGTACCCGTTGGTTTCCGCGAATCGCACCCAATCGAGCCAGTGACGTCCCCAACGCTCGCCGTAACGATGGGACCGTAGCAACGAATCGATCCATTCCTGCCACGTCTTTAAACTGGGATCCCGTTCCAGTCGGTCGATGATCTCTAGGTCGGGAGGCAAACCCCAAAGGTCGAACGAGGCTCGGCGTGCCAGTTCGCGGGATGTTGCGAGCGGGGCGAGATCAACACCCGGAAGTTCTTTCCATTGCCTGCGGAGGAGTTCGTCGATCTTCTCGGATGCCGTGAGTTTCAGTTCGGATTCCGCGAACCGAGGAGGCTGAAGGGGCTGGAATGCCCAATAGGCCTCATCCTCGGGAGTGATTTCGAAAACACGGTTGCGCCGTTTGGGTCCGACACCAGCGAAAGATGCCTCCTTCGCCATGCGAGGATCCGCAGCACCATCTCGAATCCATTGCTCAATATCCCGAATTTCATTTTCAGTGACGGATCGACCCGAGTCAGGCGGGGGCATCCGAACGTCATCATCCGTTGACCGCAAAAGTTCGACAAGCAAACTACTTTCGGGTCTTGCGATTTGAATCACACCCGCGTCTTGCCATCCCAAGCGATCGGTCAATCGCAATCCGCCCTTTGCCTCGTCCCCTGAATGGCATTCGTTGCAAGCCCGTTCGAAGATAGGGCGAATCTTGGACTCGAAAAAAACCAAACGATCGTCGGCCATTGCGGGCGGGCTCGGAGCCCACAGAATCATTAATGCCGATAAGCAACCGCGAATAAGAATCCCGGACCAACTCCGCCGAGAATTTATCCTGGCTCGCGTCATCGATAGTAAGCATTGCAAAGATCGCATCGCAACAAAGCTCCCGCTCAAATCAAATCGAACAAACAGGGCGGCATCGATCGCGATGAAGGGATCATTATCGCCAGTTCAGTATAACTTTGCCCGATTCCCCTTGCTGCATCACTTCAAAGCCTTTTTCAAAATCGGTGTAATGGAAACGGTGCGTGATAACAGGGGAGATATCCAGACCGCTTTCGAGCATGACCGTCATCTTGTACCACGTTTCGTACATCTCGCGCCCGTAAATGCCTTTGATGGTCAGCATATTGAAAACGACGATGTTCCAATCGATTGCGATCGGTTCCGAGGGGATTCCCAGCATCGCGATTTTTCCGCCGTGGCACATCGAGTCGATCATGGACCGCAGTGCGGATGGAGATCCGGACATTTCAAGGCCGACGTCGAATCCTTCGCGCAATCCCAGTTCCTCCTGAACCTCTTTCAACGATTGGCTTCTCGGGTCCAGGGCGCGGGTCGCTCCCATTTTGCGAGCCAAATCGAGTCGATAGGGATTCAGGTCCGACACCACGACGTTTCTGGCGCCGGCATGTCGCGCGACTGCCGTTGCCATCAAGCCGATCGGGCCAGCTCCCGTGATTAGCACGTCTTCTCCCAAACAATCGAAACTAAGAGCCGTGTGGACTGCATTTCCAAGCGGATCAAAAATGGAAGCGATGTCCCGTGGAATCTTTTCGTGGTGATGCCACACATTCGTCATCGGCAGCGCGATGTACTCGGCAAAGGCGCCGGTCCGATTCACACCAATGCCTTGTGTGTCCTTGCACAGGTGACGTCTTCCAGCCAAACAATTCCGACAACGGCCGCATACCACATGCCCTTCGCCGGAAACGATTTCCCCTGGATAAAAGTCCTTGACGTTGGAGCCGACCTCGACGATCTCTCCAACGAACTCATGCCCCACCACCATCGGAACGGGAATGGTCTTTTGCGCCCATGCGTCCCAATTGTAGATATGCAAATCGGTGCCACAGATCCCGGTCTTTTCGACTCGGATGAGGCAGTCGTTGATACCGAATTGCGGAAACGGAACATCTTCGAGGCGCAGACCGACGCCGCGTTGGTGCTTGACCAGGGCTTTCATTCTGTTGATGACCAAAGGGGTAGAGAACAAAGTAAACTGCCGCATACTGGCACACTAAGGATAAGAAGATTTGGACGAATCGTCGATGCTCGTCTGAGTCGTGCGTGGCATGCCCCATGGGCAGTTCGAGCAACGCCAAGGAGATTTCGGCAATCCTGCGGCCATCAGCAATCAGGCCATCAGCAATCAGCCGGAACGCCTTAGCGTCCGGTTTTCTTAGGCCATCAGAAAAAACCGGGTGCTAACGCACTCCGGCTGATAGAAATCCCTGCGGCATTGGACGAACGGGACTTCGACTGTGCACATGGCAGTATTCGTCAGAATCACTCAAAGATCGGTGCTTGGGTGATTTGCTTGACCTATTAAGGCAGAGGTTGAAATACTAAAATCTCAGGAAATCCCTGTCTGTGCAGCATGACGCACGAAGGAACTCGATAAATGGAAATCGGAAAGAAGATCGAAAAACGTCCATCGCTTGGAGAGATGCTGCTCCAACACGCGATCGTTTTTCTGATTTGTGTTGTGTTTCCCGGGCTGGTTACTTGGATGGCGCCCGCGACATGGTTGACCTTCGATCGCATGGAAGAGGGTGTGCGTTGCAAGGCAAGGACATGCGCGTTCTTCGTCGTTCCCTTCCGGACGCAGCAGATCGATCCAGTGACGGAAATCGGAACCCGAGAACGTGTGGGGAAAACAGAGCGACAACGTAAGTTTGGTCGCACCACCAACGAAACCGTCCAAGTGGACGGTGAGGGCTTTCTACAGATTCACGGGGTGGGCGATACGTTGATGGAAGTTCAAGTTTCACCGGCTAGCTTGGAAAACGTGGTTCGCAAGTCCAATGAGTTTTTGAACTCGACCACGGACCGCACCAAAACGATCTTTGCGATCGCAAATTGGAAATTCGGCGGCTTGATGGGGGGTGTCCTAACCCTATTTACGGCGCTCTATGTCGTTGGATATTCGCTTGGGTTTCTGAAGTTCGTTTTCACTGGCCTGAAAAGGGCCGTGGTTCCGTGATCGAACGGCGGCCATCACCAAGTGGCCGCCAAAAAAGTCACCATGTCAAGCGCCGCCGAACGGCCACTTCGGTGCATGGTTTTGTTCTGGCTGTCTTTCGTACTCGTGCTCGTGCTCAGTCCGATAGGACGGTGCTCGTGCTCGTTCGTTGTAGCGGTCAATTGTAGCACTCCGCGATGCTCAATTCACGACCGGGTTGGATTTCCGTGCCGGTAGGACGGTGAGCGGGAGTCACGGACGAGGGAATCAAAGGATGGTTCTGCAAGTCGCGGCGGAAACCGCCATACCGCGAGGCTAGAAAGTCGATCGATTACGAGCACGAGCACCGCTGCGCTGAGCACGAGCACGATGAGAGCCGACCGGGTGTCAGCCAGAACGAATCAATGGACAAACCGTTTGCGCGAACTCGGCGATGGGACTTTGTCGACCGACCTATTTCTCAGAACCAACCCATCGTTTGAGCCTGACTAGGTACAGTTCATTGCCAACGCTCCGCGGTGAGGTAACGAACAGGCGTTACCCCCAACCAAGATTCAAGTGAAGTGATCAATGTTCTGCGGAGCAGGTTCCGGTCGCAATGCGTGCAAGGCGCGCCTTCCAACGCGCCGCCGCAGCAAACCGATTCACCAACGCCTAAAATAAATCGTTGACGATTGACCGAGGCTACGCCGATCTGCAGACATGCCGTGGCGATCATTGTGTTCTTCAGCGCCAGAGTGCGATAGGAACATTGCAAAACGTCAGTGCGGCGAGACCATTCTGACCCTTAAGCAGTCTCTTCTGACTCCAATCGCGTTCACTGAGATACGAAAGCCTTTGGGCTGTTGAAGATTCGCTCAGTTTTATCGTCAGGACATTCCCGTTCGCTGTGCCCGAGGCAACTCTTGCTTTTTCCCCATCCAGATAGAATTCGCTAACCAACGCTTCGTCCCAAGCGATCGGTTGATCGAACTCAAGAGCCAACTCATCGTTTGCACTGGATGTGAAGCGAGCTTGTTTGAGATTGGGGGATGTGATCGGGTGATTCAACGGTTTGCCATAAAAATCACGTTCGATGAGCGGTTGAACCAAATCGGCAAAAGTGGCCCAGCCACTCAGCGGATAATGACAACCACCGGGAGGTTCGACGCCCAGCGTCGCGATAACGTCCATATTCGAGTACAAACGTGTCATTGTGCGCTGGACCTCACGCAGCATGTCGCCGTTGCCGTTTCCCATACTGCAGGCGTTGGGGAAAATCTGATAAACATAGTAGTGTTGCAAGTTTGGATAGTCCTGTTTCCAAGCGGCAGACATTGTCACAAAGTACTTTTCATACGTTTCCCATCCATATCCTCCATCGGGACCGTCAGCGCCCTGATCATTCTCTCCTTGATGCCAAAGGACTGCTCGAATGCCATGGGTCAATCGAGCCTGTTGGATCCTCCACAATAGTCGACCGTAAATCGAATCTAGGTCTGTCCGGTTCAGGTCGTTGCGTTGATGCTGATCGATGCGTGTTCCGCCGACGGCACCATTGAAAATGCAAATAGGAACCTGCTGGCCTTGCACCAAGCGTTTTGCAAGCTCCATGCCCCAATAGCCCAGCTCCGCTTTCTCTCCATTGCGCGCCTTCCAAACGGGATTGCACCAGAGGTTTTCGTTGCCTTTGGCATTGTTTGGACTGCCATAGCTTCGAATCCAATCGCTGGTTTCGGAAGGTGCGTCTTCGCCCGTATCTGTTGCGAGCGCATTGGATTGGCCTTCAATGATGTACGCATCTCCGCAGACGATATTACTAGCCGTGTACAGGATCCGATCGATACCTCCCTGCGTACTTCCGAACTCCACGCGATACTTGATCAGACCAGGAGCAAGATTCAAAATGAACGAATAGGTACCGTTCGCGAGCGGCTTCTGCCGTTCCGTTTTCGATAGTTTGTCATCGGCGTAGAGTTTCAAAAACACTTCGTCTGCAGGAACCGTGAGCGTGCCGTTGTAGAAGAGCAACGCTTCGTTGTTGCTGCCGCGAGCATAGAACTGATTATCCACAGGGATTTCATTTTCCGAAGGCAATCGCTCAATCCACGCATCTTGGGACGGTTCGGTAACAACCATCTCCAGGCTCTTGCTGACCGCTTCTCCACCATTGCTTATGGTCGCTGTCACGGTTAACGTCCCGCTGTTATGAGAGCGATGGAGTATCAATTTATTTGCTGCGGATTCGGTGTCCGTCGCAAGTCCCGAAACGGTCCACTCAACTTTTAGATCGTCGACACCTTGCAGTCGCATTGCCTCGCGATTGGCGATCTCTGCGTTGACCTCGATCTTCTCGCGGCCGTCCCAAGTGCTTGGTGCGTGCAGCGTGAAGTCAGGTTCGGAGAGATCTTCCTGAAGGATGATTGGAATATCAAGTCGCTTGATCTCATCGGCATAAATCGCTTTGAATTGAAGTAGGACGGATTCATCATTCGAAATTCGACCGGCATGGAACGTGAAGTCGAACTGATCTGAAGCCACGACGGTTTCGCATTCGCTGGTACGGAGTAACCATAATACTTTTTGAGCTCCCTCAGCGCGAGCAGTGAATGTTGCACTTTTGCCTTCGCGCACGGTCGATTGTATCGGTTCCACCGAAAACACATTCCCAGGTTGCACAAGGTGCCCCGCGAGCGTCTGGAGCGGTTTCTGATTCGCATATTCAAGCCGAATCCAATCGGCAGAGCGAGCGACCTGGGATATACGAACTTCATCGATATCGCCAACAAATCGATAGTCGCTGTACCAACCTCCGATCCACATCCTTGCCGGGCGTTGGATATTCAATGGAGCGGAGTCGGTCCTTTTCGCAGAGTCCAATTCACCGTTGATGTATAGTAGCGATTCCCCTTTCCGAACCGTGTGAACCACATGTACCCAATGGGACATCGGAACGGCTGATTTGCTCGTGATATTTGCGCCCGAAAAATAGCATTCCATCTGCACGCTGGCGGGACTTCGATAATCCATGATGATCTTTCCTTGCGGAGCTTCATTGCCCCAACCCAGCACGCGTGCGTTGGCGATCATCGGGCGGAACCATGCATGCGTACTACTGGCTTCTGATCCCACTGGAAAACTCTCAATCCTATCACCACAGAAGATTCCTTGACCTCCGGATAGATGCCTGGCAGCACCCACTATTCCTGGTGTCGCCGTTGTTCCCTGGTCGCTGACAAGCAGTGTTCTTGTCGCATCCTGGACTGGTTCGTCCATATGAAAGACAGAAGCGAAACCATTCGATGCGTTGAAGACTGTGGCGCCGTTGGATTCGCTTTTTGCATCCGAGTTGCCCCAGTGCATTCGGATTTCCGACCGTGAATTTCCTTTGATGACAGGGACTCGCACCCAAATGCTGGCGACTCCTTCCCTCGGATCCCAGTGTTCGATTTGATATGGCAGCGATTCACCACTTGGAAGTGAAAATCGTAGGTCCTCTCCAAAGGGCATTGCTTGTTGAAAATTGAAGAAGCCTTGATGCAGTCGTAATAATACTGGGAACTGCTCCACGAGTGCCGATGCAGGCAGGTCAGCGCCCTCGGGTGTTGTGTTCAGAAAGAACGAGCTGCCGTGCTTCCAGTCTTGATATCTCCCGTCGAGAGGGAACGCGTTATCCTGAGCCAAACCTGATTCAGCGGTACCGATTCGCACAAACGCGACAATCGCACACAAGATTTTGAAGAGAAAAGAACGCAAGGCAAATCCCCGTTGATTGGAATGAGATGGAGGCCCGGATGGAGTGTAATCGCTCTTTTTTTGGCAGTCCAACGCAAAGCGTTTTTGGCATTGCCATATTCTCCCTGTCGCACTGCGAAAGTAATCCAACAACAGTGGAATTTCGAAATTGCCAATGAAACGAGATTGACCCATTAAGGTGTACTTGTCCAGCCCCAATGCCGATGGCCCATTGCCGGAGTCCGACAAAAGGTGGTTGTGTCTTTTCATTTCCACCGCCGTCTGTCCACCTGATTCATCGAGGGTGTGGATCCGCAACATGCCATCCTCGCTGCCGGTAACGATCCGATTGGACTTCAGGAATCCAAAGCACTGGCTCTCTTGTCCGACGATCGTTGCAATCCATTGCCTTTGTCAATCGAACCCAAATGTGCGAGTCCCATTGAGTTGCTCCATGAAGTCTCCAATCAGCGGCATCCCCGCGAGAGTCAGGTTCTCGAGTCGATAGGCATTGGACCTTTTTGACCGCTAATTTTTCGCTACCTAAAAGGACATGACCGCTCGATCGCGTGCAGCGGGAAGTTCTTCAATCGGGTTAGAAAACTTCGGTGCGTTGGGTTGCTTCAGGTTCAAGTCCTGAGACTTTTTCTGAACCGTATCTTCGGCTATTCCTTTGCGGAACAGGTCCGAAACCAGTCCGAACGGAGTCCCCGAAATCACTGCGTCACGAGATAAATTGCGAGTGCGAGACCCACCAAGGCAACGAGGATGGAAATCCAAATCGCGAAGGTAGAGCCGAATGCGGATCGAAAATCATTGCGGTCGATGGCTTCGATGTACCGGCGATGGCGGATCACGGAAACAATGTTCACCAAGATTCCAAATGCAATCAGCCCGATTCCAATAGCGAGTGAGAAGCCAGTGCTCGGCGATGATTTGTCCGAACCTGCCGCGCTTAACTCGCGGAGAAAAAGCGCAAATCGAGCAACGACGAATCCGAATCCCATCAGCGCCATCCCCGTGCGAATCCATGCCAAAAAGGTTCGCTCGGCTGCCATGTAGATCCGAGCATCGACTTCCACTGCGCCCTTAGGAACTCGACTGCTCTCTTCCGGTGTCGTCATGTTCGCGCTGGATTTGCTGTCGATGTTCACTTGCTGGATTTGCTCTCGTCATCGGAAATTTTTTCGAATTCAACCAAGTAGTTTTCGCGGAGAACGTCTTTCATCTCGCCGATGCGTCGAAACCCGGACGAGGTGATCTCCTTCTCGACGACATCCAAGCCCGCTCGGACGTGCCCCAAGACCCAGTCGGTACTCTCGCCATCGATGCGATGGTAGTCCACCACGATCAGTCTCCCACCCGTCTTGAGCGATCGGTGGATCGACCGGAGTGTCTTGGAGGGAAACTCGAAATGGTGATACGTATCGCAGGTGAATACGAGATCGACCGAAGCGTCCGGAAGCCCAATGGAATCTTGTTTGCAAAGTACCGTCTGAATGTTCCGCAGTTTGTTCTCACCCGCGGTGTCTTGAATATGCTTTAAAAAATCTTCCGAGATGTCGACTGCAAGTACCAGTCCGTTGACGCCAACTTCGGATGCAAAAAGGCGAGTGAACAATCCCGTACCCGCACCGACATCGGCGACGTGCATGCCTTCACGAAGCTTGCAGGCCTTAACAATGGCCTCGCGTTGCTCGAAAGCTTCGCGCCCTTCCTTCTCGAACTTGTTTTGAAAGTCCGAGATGTTGGGCTTCACAAAAGCCTTGTTGATTTCCGGGGCAACGCTTTTTTCTTGGGCATGAACGCCGTTTCCAAGAAACAAGGTCATGGCAGTTCCCACGGCAAGCCGCGCACTCCAAAGTCGATGAGTCATTGATCGGATGCCTTTATTAGGGAGGGGGTGAGGACGACGGTTGGTGGATCGCAAGAATTCTAACCGATGGCGGCAAATGTTTGAGCCATAATGAAATGTTCTTTAACCTTGAACACGCGATCGTTTCGAAGCTAGGATGATCGACCTATAAAAATCCTCGAGGGTGGGTTGGCCACGCGACCTTGTTCCTGTCGACTCGCGACTCCATTCGTTATCGATTCATACTATGAAACCTTTCCAGCGACTTGTTGGCCTTCAGACCATTCTGGTTATTGCGGTGGCTCACTGTTCATTTGCGACTCGTATGGCGCATGCCGACGTCATGGTCGTTACGGAGAACTCAACGGATTCGTCCTTTTTCCAATTCGAAAAAATCCTGCCACCAGCCATTGATGACTCAGGAGCGAAAGCTATTTGGGCAATTGCGAGGGGGGAGCCCGATCGCAATTCCGCACCGTTGAGCGTTCTCTTCGATGGCAAGATACCCAGCAGCGACGACAGTCCCACCGAGAATTTTTTCTTTGCGCCGAGAACGACCGATGGGTGCATCGCGTTGGATCTTGCTCAAGAAATCGACTTGTCCGAAGTGGTCACGTACTCGTGGCATCCGGGCTCGCGCGGACCACAAGTGTACACGCTCTATGCATCCCTCGGTGATCAACCCGATTTCCGTTGGAACCACATCGATGCTGGTGCGGATCCAGTCCAACGAGGATGGACGCAAATCGCTCACGTCGATTCGCGAACACGCCGAGCAGAAGGAGGGCAACATGCGAGCCGAATCACCGATTCCACCGGGACTTTGGGACATTACCGCTATTTGCTTTTCAAGCTTGAACCAACCGAGTCCGACGATCCCTTCGGCAATACTTTCTTTAGCGAAATCGATGTTCTTTCTCGCGATTCAATCCAAATTCGACGTGTCGATGTTCCCGAGGCGCCGAGGATTCGATTTACGTCCGCAGATGGACGCTATGAGTTCACCATCGACATGACCCATGCGCCCGAGATGACGAACTGGACGGAATCCGAACTGAAGCCCGTCATCATCGAATGGTATCCACGCATTGTAGAGATGCTGCCAAGCGACGGATATGAAGCACCTGAAAAGGTCCGTTTCCGCTACTTGCCGAACGCCAAGATGGAAGGGATACCGGCCTATGCCGCTGGAGGAACGATCTCGATGAATGCGCCCTGGATAGCGCGTGAAAAGAACCGCGAAGCACGCGGTGCGATCGTTCACGAAATGGTGCATATCGTTCAAAGCTATTCCAATCGACGTGGACGAAGTGGTCGACGGATGCAGACACCGGGATGGATCGTTGAAGGGATCCCGGATTACGTGCGCTGGTTCCTCTACGAACCGCAATCGGGTGGCGCTGCACTCTCCAAGTCCGCGCTTTCCAACGCTCGGCACGATGCCAGCTACCGCGTTTCTGCGAACTTCATCGATTGGGTAGTTCGTACATACGATACGGACGGAACACTTCTCCAGAAGCTCAACGCGGCTGCTCGCGAGGGCAGGTACTCAGCAGAAGTATGGAAGGAACTGACAGGGCGTGCCGAGGAAGAACTGGCTGCGGATTGGAAAGGAGAATAGCGTCGTCTGTGAGAACCGCAGGCTCGTCTTGTTCCCAAAGAACCAATGGGCCCACAAAAGTGGGAGATCCCATTGGTATTTGAAAGGGGCGAATGATTGCAACTTCAATCGTCTGATCGAACATTGCTTTCGATCAGTCTTTATCGATTGGAAGAGCGGCCGCTTCGGTGAATCGATCGAACAGGGATCGCATGGCCGCGTAGTGGACCGTTTGCACGACTTCCCTCGGGCTGGCAAGTTGCACGGCATGATCGACTTCTTTGTCGGTCAAGATAACCGGTGAGGCGGCAAGATTTTTTGCCACGGTCAATAGAGCCTTGTCTCGACTCGTTAGGATCGATTCCGGAGCCGATTCAAACTTGTCTAGCGATTCGATCTGCTCATCGGTTTGTCCCAACTTCTTCAAGCGGCTTTGGGCTTCCCCAAGGGAGTACCATGCTCCGTTTTGACGAGCGATGACCCACGCCAGTCGTGCGCGGGTCAAGTCGCTCAAATCCAATTCGCGTTCTGCCGCAAGAAACGCGACCAATTGCCTTTTGCCGGCGATCGGGTAATTTGCCAATACACGAATCCATTGGGGAGCCGGCTTGGGGATCTTTAATTCGCTGAAGAGTTCGTCGGCTCGCTCAGCGCTTGCGACGGGCAGTCTCGGGCTTCGTTGTGTTGCACTTGCAAGCCCTTTGGCAATAGGCTCGAGTGCTGCAATCCGACTAGGATCCAAGGTCGTCGGCACAGTCAATACGTTGTCATTGCCGGTCGTAGGCAGGATCACTTTCGAAGCGATGCGTTCAAAGCTTTCGCTCGTCGGAGTCAAGTAGGAATGGCTGGCAGTCGTTGCGCCCCCAAAGTTCCCACCACCCGACGATTGTGGAACAGCGACCCCTTCTTTCCATCGGTTGATCGCGTTGTTGCCCGCTACAGAGAGGACCATCTCCAGAATTTGCGAATCGGTGTAGTGTTTCCGGCATGCATCAATGTCGGCATCGGTCAGCCGCTGCGGCTCCAAAGTCAATCGACGAGCAAGAGCAAATGCAGCTTGTTCGGAAGCTGGGAATTCCGACCAATCGCTGTCCAGGCGGGCCACATCATCCTCGTTCATTCCAGCCGCAAGGAGTTTGGATTCTTGGTGACCCAAGCAGTACTGGCAATTGTTCGCGCGCGAGGCGATCCAAAACAATCGCGTCTTGAAGGGGTAATCCAAAGTCAAGGCCGGGTCGGGTTCTGGCGGATTGCGATTAGTCGCATTGGCATTGGCATTGGCGTTGGTGCGCGGAGCGCTGCCACTGAAATTGAGATAACCGCGAGCCCCGGCTGTGGTTGGTAGAAAAAGTTGATTGAGTCGCGCTTCGTAGCCTGTGGTCCGAGCATCGCCACTCTTTTCGGCTTCGGTCAGAGGAGGCAAAGAAATTCGCTCGCGTCGTTGCTTCATGTCTTCGAGCAACTGCTTCATTTCGGGACGAGTCAACGGAGTGGGGCGGGGCGCGGTGGCAACGTCCGCTTTTTCAGTTGGTGACATTCGGTAATACTCGTAGAAAGGGTTGCCCGATTCGAGGGTGAGTTGAAATCCATTGCTGATGCGAGTCATGTAGTTGTATCGACTGGTATTGACGGCCATGAACAAGGCGCGTTGATCCCCAAAGTCTTCACGAAGTTGTGCCAGATCCGAAGGAGCGATGAGTTTCGGTGATTTGGTTAGTTTGCGTGCGAATGCCAAAGCGCGTTGTTCCGGCTGCGAGAAGCGAGACCAATCGCTACCGGCAAGCGAATCGCTAATAGTTGCGATTTGGTTGGAGCTCAACCCGGCAACTTCCCAATTCATTTCACAGTGTCCCATGCAGTAAGGGCACTTCATTGCATCGGTCACCATCCAGAATAGACAATTTCCAAACAGGCGATCCCAGTTGGTGGAGATTTCGGAACCGGCGGTGCGCAGGTAGATTTCGAACGGGACGGCCAACTCGTCGGCGTAACCAAAGGCGATCTTGTACCAAACGATGTCGCTGGCCTTGTCCATCAAGCCCTTGGGCAGCTTGGATGCGAATTCTTGCCAATCAGGAACACGAAGTCTCGTTTTCCGCGCCCGCTGCCATTGAATCGATTCCTGAAGCTTTTCATAGGGCAGCCACGTGTTCGGCGATTCATCGACGACGATATCCTCGGCGACTTTTTCTTGCGCCGCAGGAATGTTCGTAGGCCGTGCGGCGGGCGGCGTCGTTTTTGATACCAACGAATCTGGCGAGAATCTTACAGGGACGGGTGGAAGCAATTCGCTCTTGTCGAGTGGCGCTCCCAAGCAGATCAGAAGGCGATCCTGAAAGTTCGCATACGCTTGGTGCAAGACCATCGCTGCGACAGTACGATCCCCAAATTGCTTGGCAAGCTCCGCGAATTTGTCATCAGGGTAGTTGGCAGAATCGAGCGTCATGGCCCGAGCAAATTCGATGGCCGCTTGATCACCCTCGCTCCATTTGGAAAGCTTTCCAGATACAAAGTCGCTCCATGATGCGAGAGTGACTCCTGCGCGAACAGCATCGCTGGCGGCGACAGCCTTTGCATACTCGGAACCGTTTTCGTTGGCAGAGACCCAGCGCATGGCGGCCCGAAGTTTTGGATCGACTGGCCCGGCAGTTCTTTGAGCGTAGTCGAGTTCCAGGAACGCAGCAGCCGTTTTCGGCATTTCGCGAGCAAGGATACGAATCCATGACGGAAGCTCTTGGCCGAACCCTTCGACGGGAGGGGGAAGTAATTTCCAGGAGGCATCATTGGAAAGGGGTGCTGGCCAACCCATGATCGTTTTGGGGTTTTGCACCTCCTGCGCGAGCAGGGGCATAACGGCAGCAAAGAGCATGGCGATGGGTAAGGAACAGGATCTCAAAAAGCGGAATGAGCAGCATGCTATTGTTTGCATTTGGGATGAACTCGGTGGTGGGATAAGGAATGTAGGGTTGTGCGTCCCCGAATTTAGGCCGTTCCGGCATGCAGGGGACAAATGGTTCGTTCACCGAACATTTTTGATTTTGGGACGAGCCTGTGTGACAAGAAGTACATGACGCTCATACCGACTGGCAAATGGCTTTCCACTTTCGGAGCAATTCGGGCATGCTTGACGCGTTGAATCAGTCATGCAAATCGCAGTCGTAAGCCGACCGAGCAATCTTCATTGTCTTGCCTGATGTACCAAGATTCATCGCTCGGTCATGCCGCATCCTGCGAAGCAAGAAGACGCACCAGCCGTCATGGAAACGGTTGAAAGCGTGAGAATAAGGAAGAAGCGAGGCGCCGCGAAGCATCTGCTTGATCCTATCAATGCCGCTGGGGAGTGTCAACGAATTGAAGGTTCGGGAAACCGGTCAAAAGGCTGGGAATACAACGTTTCGAATGCTTCTAATGCGATGCAGTTCGGTTCCTGCCCATCCGCCGAAACGCGTTAGCGTCCGGTTGGTCTTCACGCTCATTGAAAACCAGGGTCTACCGGACTCCGACGAATGCAGATTCCTACCAACAGGATTTAGGGACGCATGACTTCGCCATAGAATATAGGCTGTTTTCGTCAATCAAGTTGATTTGAAGATGAGCGTACGATCAACCATTTTTACCGCTAGGATGTTGTTGCATGACCTGAGGGCTGAGTTCCGCCAAAAGCGGGGTAGGCGTGCTCACGCCCCAGCGTTTCTCCTTTGATCCGATGATCCGAATTTCAGGTTTCCTGACCAAGTTGTGATATCGATGAACCGGTTCCGCCAAAACATGCTTGTCGTTTGCATGCTCATTGTTCCGTGCGGGTGTGGTGACCGTGATCCAGCAATCAAACCTCCTTCGACTGCCGACATGACGCTCGATCTTTCCCAGGGCACCAAAAACGATCCACCGAATGAACTCGGCTATTCGAGAATACATTCAAGCAATGGTCCATCGCACCAAGAGGGGGTTGTGGACGCAGAAGGCCAAGTCATCGTGCCCCTCCTTTCCAATTTGTTGATCAATGACATTACCGGCCATGTTGCCTTGCTTCAAGTCGGACGCAAATTCCTGTTTGCTCCCTTGGATCAAGGGCCTATTTCGGCTGAAGAACTCGCAACGGTCGACGGATTCCAGTATGCGGAGCCCTACCGCTGTGGAAGAGCCTTGGTCGTGGTCGACGATGCCTATTTCTACATCGATGCCGACGGCAATCGAGCCTTTGACGATGCGTTTGAATTTGCCGAATCGTTCCATCAGGATCGTGCTCTGGTCAAGCTCGATCACCGGTTTCAGATCCTTGATACCTCGGGGAAGGTCGTCTCTGAATTGAACTACGACCAGGTCAATCCGCAAAGCCCTTGGTGTTGGCAAGTGACGCAAATCGAGGGGGAAGAGTATAAGAGTGGCTTCGTCGACTTGGATGGCAAGCCGATCAGCGAGCTGAACTTCGACTATGTCGGCTACTACGATCCGGAAGTACGGCGGATTCTAGTTCGTCAGGGTGCATTGCACGGGTTTGTGGACGAACGGGCTAAGATCATCATCCCCTTGCAGTACGAGCATGCGGAAATCTTCAACCATGGTAAAGCCCGAGTTTCCCTTCAGGGTCGGTCGTTCTTCATCGATCCGAACGGTAACGAAGTCCCTGAATAAGTCCGAGAATCGATTCGCTTGCGAATCTCGAATCGTTGCGTGATGTCTTTGGATGGATTCATTTCCGAACGCAAATCGAGCATCCTCTTTGCTCGGTTAACCAACTGTCTTATTGAGGCAATGAGAGGTCTTGCCTCGATCTCTATTTGGATACAGCCGACAAAAGTCGATTTTCGTTTGCATGAGCCTGAGGCGCTAGCCGATTTTTGCGTATGGAAAGAAATCGGCTAGCGCCTCAGGCTCACTTTTGTCGGATTCGTCGCAAGGTCTTTGAACGAGTGTCGGCGTTTGAGTGGAACAACTAGCTAACGGATCATTCCCGATTTTCTAAAAGGATGCCCGTGCCTTCATGCGTTCTTCAGGTTCCAAGCGGTACTGTTTCCGATAGCTCACACACACTTGCGTCTCTTCTCATCTCGTCACGACTTATCTTGGAGGAACGGAACATGGCTTTCCGTCGCAAGCATCTGCGCCAACCTGGGCTGGAACGTCTTCAGCCGCGCGAGTTAATGGCTATCGATCTGGGAGGTTTTTCGAGCCCGGGGCCAATACCGACCTATTCCATCGATGGAACAGGAAACAACGTATCCCAAGTCGAATGGGGTAGTACAAACGAACAACTATTGCGGCTCGCCAAAGCACAGTACGCCGATGGAATCTCGACTCCCAATGGTGCAGACCGCCCCAGCGCTCGCGCTATCAGCAATGCGATTGGAGACCAGGGTAGTCAAGACATCATCAGCGATCGGAATCTGGCGGCGTTCGTGTATGCATGGGGACAATTCATCGATCACGATATCGGTTTGACACCCACTGGCGGCAGCGAAAAACTGAGTATCCCAGTTCCTAAAGGGGATCCGTACTTTGATCCTACAGGCACGGGAACAAAGGTCATGACGACCTCCCGTTCGGTGTTTGATCCTGCCACTGGCACGAGTGCCGCCAATCCTCGGCAGCAAGTCAACACCATCACGGCGTGGCTGGATGGTTCGATGATCTACGGTTCCGATTCGAAGACCGCAGATGCCTTGCGGACGTTGCAGGGAGGGAAGCTCAAAATGGACGCTGCGGGGTTGTTACCCCTCAATAACGCAGCCAACTTTCCCAACGGGCGAGTGTCGCAGGTCAACGACGCGCATCGTGTTCCAGACGACCAGCTCTTTGCGGCTGGGGATGTTCGGGCCAATGAAAACATTGAACTGACAAGCATCCAAACGCTGTTCGCACGCGAACACAACCGCATCGCCGCGGATCTTGCTAGGCAAAATCCCAAGCTGTCGGATCAAGAACTCTATCTCCGAGCGCGTGCGATGGTGATCGGCGAAATCCAGGCGATTACCTACAACGAATGGCTGCCTGCAGTGTTAGGGCCTAATGCGATCAAGCGGTATGCGGGTTACAACCCCAAGGCCAACCCGGAGTTAACAACCGAGTTCTCCACAGCCGCGTTTCGATTCGGGCATAGCCTGCTCGGAGATGATGTCGAGTTCCTCAATAGCGATGGTCGTCCGATCGCAAGTACCATGTCGCTGAGCGACGCGTTCTTCAATCCGACCGTTCTCAGTCAAGTTCCCATCGATTCGATCTTCAAGTACTTGTCGAGCGATCCAGCCTCCGAATTGGATACGCAAGTCGTAGGGAGCATTCGAAACTTTTTGTTTGGGCCTCCTGGGGCAGGTGGGTTCGACTTGGCTAGTCTCAACATCCAGCGAGGTCGCGATCATGGTTTGGCAGACTACAACACCGTGCGAGTCGCCGTCGGACTGCCGCGCGTGACATCTTTCGCGGGCATTACCAAGAATGTAGATCTTCAGAACAAACTTCAACAACTCTATGGTTCGGTCGATAAGATCGATCTATGGGTAGGAGTGCTGGCGGAAGATCATATTCCTGGCACGAGTGTTGGCCCGACGGCAAGCCGCATCATTGCCGATCAATTCCAACGCATGCGTGATGGGGATCGATTCTGGTATCAAAACGAATTTTCTGGCCAGCTTCTAAGGAACATCGACACCACGCGGCTGTCCGATATTATCGCCAGGAACACTGCGTTGAAAAACATTCAGCCCAATGTGTTCGTGTTCAATTCCAGCATCGAAGGGACCGTCTTCGCTGATCGCAATCGCGATGGCAAGCGTGGTCCCATCGAAGAGGGGCTAGGAGGATGGACGGTAGCCTTGGTGGGATCGGACGGTACCACGGTCGCTACCACATTAACCCGTCCGGATGGTCGCTATCGATTGGATGTGCAGTCGGGGGTTCGGACCGACAAGTACTCGATCAAGTTGACCAAGGACAATCGTGGGAAGTTGCTCGATAAGCCTCCGCAATTGACGGCAGCGATCACACGTGGAGATCAGTTCTTGCAAAATCTCGATTTCGCCGTTCCTCCTCCGCCGACGATGAAGAGCCCGGCTTTGACGGCGAGTCAAGGAACCAACGCGATCAGCCCTGTGACGGCTTCCAGTACCGCTGCGCCTGCAGTGGCCATCAGCGATTCATCGGCCGTTGATCAAGTCTTTTCTGACGCGGCAAAGAAACGTCGCGTAGGGTAAATTTCGTTGGTAGTAGGAATCCAGAGAGTCGACCACCTAGGATTGCAGGGATCGTAGAATGAATCTACGACCCTTGCGATCCAGAGGGATATGCGGCCAGGCGAACTCTCGCATCGGTCCGGCCGAACCACGCGACAAATGATTCTCGACAATCAGAGATCGTGGTTTCCATGGAAGCGCGAAGCTAGGTTTGGATATCGAAGCTTGTTGCACTTCCCATCGACCAATCAACGGATTCGAGGTTGATTCTGAAACACGATTGGCTGGTCTGCATCGACTGACCATAGAAGCACATGTCCATCCGAAAAGCCTGCAGCGATGAATTCGTGGTCGCCGGGTAATAGAGACATTGCGATCGGTCGGTCCTTCAATCCCCAGGGAGCCAACGGCAAGCTCTTTGCATCCTCGATGAGGAAATTGGTTTTCTTCTTTTCCTTTCCTTCTTCGTCTTTGGACTCGACCACTTCTTCGCGTCGAAATTGAAATCGGCGAAGGGAGTCGGACGTTGGAACGACAGTAAGATCTCGATTGGCGAGGATTTTGGTCGTTTGCTGCGTGAATCCTCCTCGGGATGCTTTCGCGTTCGGGGTCGTTGCATTGGGAAACCAACGCAAGACTCCCGCTTCATCGAATGAGACCACTCCACCTTTGATAAATTGAATCGAAGCGACGGTCCGTTCATGATCGACGAAGCTATTGAGTATCGAGCCATCGTCTGCGGAATAGCTCTTGGCAGTCCGATCTCTCGACGAAGAGAGAACGGTCCTGCCATCCTCCGACCAGTCCACCGATGTGACTGCTGCCGCATGGGACAACGATTTCCACAACATGCGATTCGAATCGAGATCAACCACTACCACCGATCCGTCCCCGTTCGCGATCGCAATCCGATCCCCTGATTGAGAGAGAGCGATGTCGAGTGGCACATCGCGGCATACCCAGTGTGTCCTGCGATGCGAGTCTTTCTCAAACCCGTTCAGGTCGAGCGTGGTATCGCGCGGTTTCGTCCACGAAACACTCTCCACAAACCCGATTCTTCCCGGTTCTCCAGATGCAATATAGACTGTGTTTCGAATGCGATCCCACTTGATATCGCTGATGAATCGGCCTCGGGACGGGATGCGGTCGACCAGTCTAGGTTCGATGTCGATGCTCCAAACCAAGATCTCGGAAAACCCAGAAGTGAAGACGAAGTTTTTGCTTGAGTGCAGAGCGATCGCGCCCACGGCATGGGGTTTTGGGTAGCTGGCAAATGATGGATGTTCGGGTGTTTTCCAGGTAATGAAGCTCTCGATAGGTGCGTCCGCCGATCCGTCGACCGGAGCACCTGCGGCCAACCACTCTCGGATCGATTCGATCGTTTCCCAATCGAGGGAATCCGTGTCCTTGGGCATGCGTTCGTTGGCATCGGGAGATGCAATTCGTCGGTACAGTTCTCCATAGGCTGCGTCGGGAGAATGGGCTAGCGCTTGTTCCTCGGAGACGCTCTGGAAAAGAAACGGTGCGCGACGGGAATCGCCTGCGGATAGCATCGATTGCGGAGTGGCCATCGAGTAGCCTCCTTCGGCTTGTTCCGCGTTGTGACATCCAACGCATTGATCGATCAGGATGCGGGCGATTCGGCTGAGACGCGGTTGCATGACGGCGGGAGGCTCGACCCACAGGATCCAATCGTTTGGGTGCATGTTTGCTCCCGCAACGCCGGCAAAGTCCCGTTCCGATGGTGCGTTCCTTGCGTTGGTTATCTGCGCGTGGGATACTGCCGCAAGAAGGATTGTCGATGCCAGCCCGAACCAAATCCTGGGCAATGTCGCTCGCAGCACACACCGGAAAATCGCGCTAATGCAGTTCCACCAGGAATTCATTCTCATCCCTGCATTGTAGTCGATGCGAGGCGAGAAACGAGTTCTTCTGCCAACCACTCGTCGGCCCAGCGATAGAATCGCGACGACCGCTCGTTGGGGGCGTCACCAGGCCCACGGCATAGATAACCGACATGGCCACCAAATTGTGTTCGGACGAGACGCGTGGTATCGGAATAATTCACTCTATCAAATAGGTGGGCGGGAACGATCGGGTCATGCTCATCGATCAGAATCGTTGTTGGAACATCGATTCGATGCAGAAGATCGCGTGATGACCCGGAAGCATAGTAGTCCTGCACATCGCGAAACCCAGCCAGATGAACAGTCATTGTTTCATCGAATTTACGGATGCTTGAGAAGTCTGCGTGTGGCATTCGCGCTTTCCACGAGTCCCAAAGGTCTGCTCGTTCCAAGGATTGTTTCTTAAGGGCTCGGATGAAGTAGCGAGCATAGAGTCGGTTGACTCCTGCTTCGACATGCATGCAACTAGCCGCGAGATCAATCGGTGGCGCCACCGCGACAGCCCCGATGATATCGAAGTCCAGCTGGGAACCATTCGGATTCGATCGCGCGCAAACCCATGAATCGGACAGCAGGCGCAGTACGATGCTGCCACCTAAGGAAACCCCCGCGATCCCCCAGCGGCGGATGGAGAGCTCCGACGACAAGTACTGCAGGGCGGCAAATATCAATGCGTGGCAAGCGCCATGAGGTGGAAGTGGGGTCGAATGGCACGAAGGCCCAGCGCCCGGAAGATCGGCTCGAAAGACGCGTACGCCGCGATCCAGCAGTCTCTGGGCGATGTTCGTCATGTAAGTGCCATTGTGGGAGGATCCCAGTCCATGCAACAAAAGTACGGCCGTGTGTTCATCCGATGGCTGTGGACCTAATGAAGGTGACCAGGTTGGTCGATTCTCATGGATTAGCATGTGTCCCATCGACCCGATCGGAATGCGATGGACGGTTGGGTTTGGTAATGCCGCTAGGGGGCGATAAAATCCAGTGATAATGGTTTGCAGATGACCGCTTCGCAGATACCACGGAGGATGATAGAGCCGAGGAGGTTTCGAAGGGGAGGGTTGCACTCGGTCGGTACCTGGTCTTGAGGGAAGGAACGAAAATGAAAAGGGAACGAAAATGAAAAGGGATCAACGATGTCGCTAATGTGTGTCGGCACGCTGGCAATGGACACTGTCGAAACACCGATGGGAATGCGCGAGCGTGTGATGGGAGGGAGCGCCAGTTATTTTGCCTATTCGGCTGGGTTTTTCACTCCCGTGCGTGTCGTTGGTCGTGTGGGATGGGATTGGCCCGAGGAATTTACCAAGTTGCTTGAAACCCAGGGAGTCGATTGGAGCGGTGTGCACCAGGATCGGGAAGCGAAAACCTACTATTGGAGTGGTCGTTATGTTCGGGATTTTCAAGATCGCGAGACGGTCGCAATCGAAATGCATGGATTTGAACTCTATCATCCCGAAGTACCAACCTCCTACCGAGATAGCCGAGTTGTGTTTCTAGCGGCGGCGGTTCCTGCCGTCCAGTTGCGATTGCTGGATCAATGCAAGGCTCCGGAATGGGTATTTGCGGATACCGTCGATATGTGGATTGAGACGACTCGGAACGATTTAGTGAGAGTGCTCGAGCGGATCGACGGATTGTTTATCAACGATGTCGAAGCCAAACAACTGACCGGCGAACACCAAACCGTTTTGGCAGCCAAGGCTATCCAGCGCATGGGTCCCAAATGGGTCATTTTAAAAAAAGGAGAGCATGGTTGCTTGGTCGCAGGCCCGGACGGGATGATGGCGCTGCCAGGATTTCCAACCGACGCGTTGGTCGATCCGACTGGGGCAGGAGATAGTTTTGCAGGGGGAGTGCTCGGGTATTTATCCCAGTTGGAAAAATGGGACCGCGCTAGCATATATCGGGCACTTCTTTATGGAACGGCCATCGCAAGTTTCACTCTTAGCGATTTCAGTTTGGACGCCCTGCGGCGCATTCGACGGCACGATATCGACCAACGCGTTCGGGAATATCAAGCCATGCTGCACGGAGCGTGACCTAGGCAGTCTCCCCTCTTCCCTCCATAATCAGCCGATGTTTGGCGGATCATCCTCTCTGGAGCGGCGGGATTGCACGCCCTTCCTCGCTTTGAAAAAAGAACGATATCTATGGCACTAGCAAGAATACTGACGTCATCGGGGATCGCGGTTGCGCGCGTCCAGGGCCATCAGGCGACACCACTCGATTTGAAATCGTCTGGTATCCAATCCCTCTCGGAATTGTTGTCCCATCCCGATTTAGTGAATTTAGCGAGGACACTGCCTGCTTCGGGATCCCCAATCGAACTCGCTCAAGCGAATTGGCTCCCACCGATCGATGATCAAGAAGTGTGGGCGGCCGGAGTGACCTACAAGAGATCGCAAGCCGCCCGTATGGAAGAGAGCGAAGCGGCCGCAAGTTGCTATGATCGTGTCTACACGGCGCCACGACCTGAAATTTTCTTTAAAGCGACACCCGGCCGATGCAGTGGGCACTTGGGCATGTTGCGAATTCGCCAAGATGCGACATGGAATGTACCCGAACCTGAACTGGCATTGGTCCTTTCGCGTCATGGAAAGATCGTGGGCTACACGATCGGGAATGACATGAGTAGCCGCGATATCGAGGGGGATAACCCGCTCTATTTGCCTCAAGCGAAACTCTACAACCAATGCTGTGGTTTGGGGCCATGGATCACGTTGGCCGAAGATATGCCCGAGCGCCAGTCGATCGAAATTTCTCTTTCGATTTCGCGCGACGATACCATCGTTTTTGAAGGTAAAACCTCCGTTGCTCAAATGGCCCGCGAGTTCGAAGATTTGGTTCAATGGCTTATTCGAGACAATGATATGACCCATGGCGCTTTTCTCTTGACTGGGACAGGGGTCGTTCCGGACAGTAGCTTCACACTCCATCGAGGTGACATCGTCGACATCAGCATCTCGGGCATCGGAACACTCACCAACACAATCATCCAAGGATAATTTCGCATGTCATCTAGCCGATCACCGCTTCATCCGGCCCTCATTGCAGGCCACTGGGAAACCAACTCGGGTGCAACATTTAGTTCAAAGAATCCGAATACCGGAGAAGCCATCGCTGCAGAGTTTCCGATCAGCGAATGGGCGGATTGCCTGCGTGCCCTAGCCGCTGCCGAGAGCGCTTTTCGCATTTCACGAAAGCTGAGCGGATCACGCATTGCGGAGTTTTTGGAAGACTACGCGCGTCGCATCGAGGAGGATCGAGAAGCACTTGTCGAACTGGCCCATCAAGAATCGGGCTTACCGAAATCGCCCCGATTGGCCGATGTGGAATTGCCGCGGACGGTCAACCAACTGAGATTGGCTGCCCAGGCTGCGCGCAGCGCGTCGTGGAAGCTGGCTACCATCGATCGCAAAGCCAATATCCGTTCGTGCTATCAGACTTTGGGACCGGTCGCCGTGTTTGGGCCGAACAATTTTCCGTTTGCTTTCAATAGCATCGCAGGGGGTGATTTCGCAGCCGCGATCGCCGCAGGCAATCCGGTGATTGCCAAAGCGAATTCCTCCCATCCGGCAACCAGTGAGCGTTTTGCAAAACTGGTGCATGCATCGATCGCTGCTACGGGCATGCCTAGCGGTTTGGTGCAATTGATTTATCGAACATCTCACGAAGATGGAGAGAAGCTGGTCGCGCATCCATCCTTGGCCGCGATTGGATATACCGGTTCCCGATCCGCCGGTCTTCAACTGAAGTCCGTGGCCGACCGTGTGGGCAAGCCCTTCTATGCAGAGCTTTCCAGTGTTAATCCTGTCATTTATTTGCCGGGCGCGGTTCGCGAGCGCGGATCTGCACTTGTCGACGAGTTCGTTGCCAGTGGGTTGATGGGGGCGGGACAATTCTGTACGAATCCTGGATTGCTACTGTTCGTGGCTTCTCCGGAAACAGAAGAATTCATCTCAGGTGTAGTCAGTAAATACGCCGCTGCGTCTCCGGGGACATTGTTGTCACAGAGTGTTGAAACCTCGCTCGTTAAGAACATTTCAATCTTGTCCACCGGAGGTGCAAAGCTACTGACCGGGGGAACAAGGCTGGCTGGATCACGCTGTGCGGTCAGCAATACCGTGCTTCGAATCGATGGCAAGCAATTTCTGTCCGATCCTCACTTATTTCAGACAGAAGCGTTTGGCAACGCGGTGTTGATCGCTGTTTGCGATTCGATCGAGGAAATCACACTCGTCATCGAGGCTCTTGAAGGAAACTTGACCGGGACTATTTTTAGCGACACACAAGGAACCGAGGAAGCAGCCTACGCGATTGTCGCCGACGCCCTCGAACAAAAGGTTGGCCGTTTGTTGAATGACAAGATGCCCACCGGAGTTGCCGTTAGCCCAGCAATGAACCACGGAGGTCCGTATCCTGCGACAAGCCATCCAGGCTTTACGGCCGTAGGGATTCCCGCCAGTCTCATTCGCTTTGCCAAATTGACGAGTTACGACGCGGTGCGTGAGGAGCGGCTGCCCGAGGTGTTGCGGGATGCAAATCCGACCGGCACAACGTGGCGATCCATTGATGGTCAGTGGACGACCGATTCCATTGGCTCCTAGGGTCAGCTACAAGGGGCAATAACTCTCAGTCATTGGTGGGGCTTCAATACAGGGAAATCGCGATTTTTGTTGTGGCTTTCTCTCGTACTCGTACTCAATGCAATGGTGCTCGTACTCGTACTCGTACTCGGTATCGTCGAGTCCGAGTACCGCTAACGCTGAGTACGAGTACCGCTAACGTTGAGTACGAGTACGAGAAACCTCGGAATAAGAACGGATTAGTGCTCCGAGAGGCTCGACATTCGCAATAACAAAATCCATCACACGGCTATTCAAGCCGTTTCTAGCTTGCGATAGAGTTCGATTTCGTAGGGACCTAAGAACAAAAGCAAGAGCGATTGATCGGCCGCGTAGCAGCGAAACACCTCTTTAAGAAAACCGTCTTCGCCAGGCCAAGGGTAGGCGAACACGATGGCGAAGTCATCGAGTTCCAAGTCGTGTTGCGTGTAGGCGCATGGGACTCGATGAAAGAGCGAAGCGTGATTGGCTTGGTGCTTGGCCAATCGTTCCGCGCCCGGTGGAAGAAAGTTTCCTCTCCAAATCTCGGCTTTTAGTTTTTCGGTTTGAAGGAACTGAATCGCTTGGTCGACCAGAAAGGATTCGGCTTCAATTCCGACGGCATCCCAACCCAGGAGGGAAGCCATTGCAGTGACGACTCCAAAGCCGCAACCCCATTCGCAGAACAGTTTTCCAGGGGCCAGATTTTGTCGATCGACCGCACGCATGGCTCGCCATACATCGCGAAAATCGCAGGCCACGTACTGTTCGATGGGGCGTCGATGCCAGGAATCCCAGTACTTTTGCAACAGCAGGTCGGAGCGCGACAGAAGATCCGCTACCTGGGATGGGATTTCTAACTCCGAATCCCATTCCAGCGGGACCGGAATCAATTCGGCGTCCGAGCGGGGAGGGGGTGGAGGAGAATGAATCATGGCGATTTTTGATATCCGTGGATTCGGATTGCTTGCCCCTGTTCGGTGGGCAAAATAAAATCTGGTCGGATAGAGTACCATGCAATGCACTGGGTCACACCACCCAAGATAGGTTGTATGGCAACTCTGCCTGCCCTGATGGCTTCCTTTCATTTCTGATTTTCTGAGCACTCTCCCTTTCTTTTGCGAACCACCGTCCTATGCCACAGACTTTTAGTCGTCGTCAGTTTTTAGCAGCCAGCACGATCGCTACTGCATCGATCGCGGTTGGCCACTCCGCTTCCCTACGCGGGGCCTTGGCAACTCCTCCGATTGCCGAACCATTCAAGATATCGTTAGCGCAATGGTCGCTGCACAAACCGCTCTTTGAAAAGAAGATCGATAACCTTGATTTCGCAAAGGTCGCCAAGGAACAATTCGGTATCGAAGCAGTGGAATACGTCAATCAATTTTTCAAAGACAAAGCCAAGGATGCAAAGTACTTGGAAGAAATGAAAAAGCGAACCAACGATCTCGGTGTCACCAATGTGTTGATCATGGTCGATGGCGAAGGAGGGCTCGGCAATAGCGATCCTGCCAAGAGAACCGGCGCGGTCGAAAACCATTACAAGTGGGTGGATGCAGCAAAGTTCCTCGGATGTCATTCCATCCGAGTGAATGCGGAAACCGACAAACCTTATGAAGAGGGGTCCAAGCTTGCGGCCGATGGTCTGCGTCGTTTATCCGAGTATGCCAAGCCGCTCGGTATCAACGTGATTGTCGAGAATCATGGGGGACTCAGCTCCAACGGTAAATGGCTCGCGGAGACGATTCGGGCCACCGGAATGGACAATTGCGGCACCCTACCTGATTTTGGAAACTTCTACGAATACGATCGCTATGAGGGTGTTACCGATTTGATGCCATTGGCCAAAGCAGTATCGGCAAAGAGCTATGACTTTGACGATCAGGGCAACGAGACCAAGATCGACTTCGCACGCATGATGAAAATTGTCCTCGATGCGGGTTACCATGGTTGGGTCGGCATCGAATATGAGGGTTCTCGATTAAGCCCCGAGGATGGAATTACGGCAACGAAGAAGTTGCTCGAAAAGATCCGACAAAGCTGATCGACCTTCAGCGGCATGTTGCAACCAATGGTCGCCTCCGCCGAGACGAACTCGGCGGAAGGCACAGGGCGAGAATGCCTGCGTCTTCGCTAAGAACCCCCTTGGGGGTGAGATGTCGTTTCCACAAAACGGTTAGCCCTAGACCCTCAAGAGCAAATCGATGACATCGATGTAAGTACCGTCTGAAGGAAATCGATGGGATGCTGATTGCGCGTATTGAGGCTTATTGACCACCACCAGGAAGGGCGGGTGGACCGGTGGTTGCGGGAGGCTGGCCCACTGGAGGTAGACCAGCGGGTGCTGGCCCAGCGGGAGCACCTGCTGCGGGAACGTTGCCTCCGAATCCATTCCCGCCAAAGCCTGGAATGCCCAAATTCGGCAAGGGGATTTGTGGCAGATTCTGCTGGACACCTTGTTGCATCTGTTGAACTCCCTGTTGCATGCCTTGTTGAAAGGGAGCCAATTGGTTCGACAGAGGTCCAAGTATTTTGTTCAAGCCTCGATCGATCTGTTTTTGTGCAGCCCCTTGTAGGGCGCTCGTTGCCAGTTGCTGGCCGATGCTTGTGAAACTAGACATGTCCAGTTGTGGTCGTTGGATCGTGCCTCGAATGGGAATTTGAATCTGCTGACCCGCTAAGCTTTGAAGAGCTGGGGTTTTCTCGACCCAATCTTTTTGAATCGGAACGGACGCAAATAGTTCCAAGGATCCATCGACTCCGACAGAACCGGATGTCGTGATCAGCACATCGCCCGCTTGAATTTGCATATCGCGATGCATGACTCGTCCTTGTTCGACCGCAAACCCGATATTCTGCTCGGGAAGTTGCAACCAACTGGTTGGTTGACCGCCCCCATCCGCTGCGCCTGCGCCTCGTCTCAAGTTTCGGACTTGTTGCACGAGCGATAACAATTGGTCCGTGAGTGGACCAGGACCGACCGAGGCACCATGGACGTGGAGTTTTCCAGCGATGGTCTGTTTTGCCCAATCGGTCGGCATAATATCTGCACGATCGATGTCCATGGTGAGGTTGCCTTGAACGCTCGTCACATCGGCGAGGAGCGGCGCAACATATTTCAGCCAGCCTTGGCACATTTGACGTGTGATGGCCACGTTTTCGATAACACGCTGAGGGGCTTGTCGAATGACCATGGGGGTCGATGTCAGGTCTCCTTGAAGATCCCAGCGAAGGGTTCCTTGAGAGACTGGAAATGTTGCTTGCGAGGCGAATTGCCCGTTCGCAATGACAATGGGAACATCCGCATTGCCGATATCGATACCGATCACGTTTGCCCGATCCCAGCCAATGCTTGATTTGACTTGAAGAGAATCTGCCCAATTACCTGTGGGGGACGACTTCCATGAAAAATCGAGGGGCTCGGTACGTTGTCCTTGGACTGCCACCATGCCGCCAGTGTAGGTTTTCAATCGGTTCGCAACACTGGCCGCGTCGTAGGTGATCTGCCCTTCGGAATGGAACATGGATCCATCCGACTGTTGGGACATTGCCGCGCGACCACCGTATGCCAGCCACTCGGTTTGCAATTGGATGGCGCTCAGGTCGAGTTGGCCATTGCTGAAGCCATATTGACCATCGACGGTCAAGCGAACTTGTGGTTCTTCCCAAAGAACCGAATCGGTTGCAGGTTGATTTTGTGCTCCGGTACTGACCAATTGCGCGGTCGGGCGTTGAGGGGCGGGCTGGGTGACTCGCAATTGCGCCGCGTCGGACACGAGTTGCCAAATAACCTTCTGAGGATCCAGCGTCCATTGCAC
>JBAWXH010000066.1:0-32014 GCA_037144155.1 Planctomycetota bacterium
AAGCCGAGAGGTCGACCATTCTCGAAGAAGAAGTACTCTTGTTCAAATCCGATCCACAGGTCGGCCATCTCTTCGACGTGGGCTCGGTAGTTCGATGGATGAGCCTCACCGTTGGGGAGCATGACTTCGTTCAGGACCAGGAAGCCATTCTTGCGAGTGGAATCAGGATAGAAAGCGACCGGTTTAAGGATACAGTCGGAGCTCTTTCCTTCGGCTTGTTGCGTTGAACTACCATCGAAGCCCCACAGGGGTAGATCGGCGATACTCGATGGTGCCTTATCAACGACCTTGGTCTTACTACGCAGATTCGGTTCGGGGAGATACCCGTCCAACCAAATGTACTCGAGCTTGAATTTGTTTTCCGAAGACATTCAGCTAACTACTTTCATAAAAAACAGGGACGAATTCTTCGGCTCAGCAATCCTCCCGACGCCCTTCGGAGTCCAAAGTCTTCGAGTGCACACCCGAACGCACTTTGACCGCCAACAGCACGCTCATATGGTCCGTCGAAACGCTGCTGTCTACCCTTCAGAGCGTCTCGTTGCGACCCTTGCTCCGCCTTTGTCGATCCATGCTCCGTAGGAATCCATCGAGGATCTCTCGTAGCGTTGCACCAACAAGCGAGCGTAAATGCTAAGCTGTAATCACCTTGCCGAACTCATACTTTAGCGAAGCGGGATGAGGGAGCAAGCCAACCGCAAAGTTTCTTTTGTTGGCACCTTGGAGAAAATAAGCAGACCTATGCATGCCATGCCATTGCTACTGGGGGTGTTGGCCTGCATGGCCGTCGCCTATCGCTTTTATAGTGCCTTCTTGGCGACCCGCGTGATCGTGATCGATGCAGCGAGGACGACTCCTGCCCACCGGCTTAATGACGGCCAAAATTACCATCCAACCCATCGATGGATTCTGTTCGGCCATCATTTCGCCGCCATCTCCGGCGCAGGGCCGTTGATCGGACCGGTGCTGGCGGTGCAGTTTGGTTACATGCCTGGATTGATATGGCTGGTATTAGGAGTATGCATTGCAGGGGCCGCGCAGGATTTCCTGGTTCTAGCCGTCAGCGTTCGGCACAACGGTCAATCGTTAGCGAATATTGCCCGCGATTTATTGGGGAAGAAACTCGGCGTGTTGGCTTCGATCGCCATCCTGTTTATCGTCGTCATCGCACTTTCCGGTCTTGGAATGGTGGTGGTCAAGGCGTTGGGAGGAGAACGGGTCGCTCTCGCACCCGGCACGCGTATCGCTTCGCGCGGCGAGATTGTTCCGCAGATCCTGCCGGGTGGCGTCCAGCGGCTTCAAATCCCAGGCGGCTCGAGCATGCAGTATTCCACTGGAAATGCCATGGCTCGGAGCGAATCGTTTGCCATCGAAACTCCCGTGGAATCGTCCGAGAACGGCATAACAGAATCGGTCGTGGTCGCGACCAACGCATCCGGAGAGTCGGTGTTAACCCTTCCTGCCAAATCGTTCGAGTTGATTCGAGGCAGTTCATGGGGCACGTTTACGATCGCGTGCACCATCCCGATCGCGCTTTTTGTCGGTTGGTACATGTACCGCTTCCGCAAAGGACATGTCGTCGAGGCTTCGATCGTCGGTGCCGCAGGAGTACTCGCCGCGACCGTCGTGGGAAGTTGGATTCCCGGTTCGTCGCTCGAGCCCTATTTTCAATTATCTCGCGATGGGATTATCCTTGCGATTTGCCTCTATGGGTTCATCGCATCGGTCTTACCTGTGTGGCTCTTACTATGCCCTCGCGATTACCTCTCTAGTTTTCTCAAGATCGGTACGATCCTGCTTCTTATGCTAGGAGTGGTGATCGCCAATCCCAAGCTTCAAGCACCCGCTATCAACACCTATTTCGCCTCCGGGGGTGGGCCTAACTTCTTTGGCGGAATTTTCCCGTTCGTCTTTATCTGCATCATGTGCGGTGCAATTTCGGGCTTCCATGCCTTGGTTTCCTCGGGAACCACACCCAAGATGGCCAACTCCGAATCGGACCTTCGGATGATTGGATACGGTTCGATGCTGATGGAAGGGATCGTGGCTGTCTGCGCTCTGATCGCGGCGGCGGCGATGCCTCAAGGAGATTACTGGGCCATCAACATCGATATGTCCAAAGCGCATCAGTATGCGGAGACACTCACCAAACTTCATGCCGACGTCGATCATTTGGATCAGATCGAAGCTCAGGTCGGTGGCGAAACATTGCGAGGAAGAACCGGTGGTGCCGTCACGTTGGCCGTGGGTATGTCGCAAATCATGACGCAAGCCATAGGGAAATTCAGCTCCTCAGTCTCTTTGGATGGATTGATCAAGTATTGGTTTCACTTCGCCATTATGTTCGAAGCCTTGTTCATTCTGACCACCCTTGATACGGGGACTCGCATCGCCAGATTCTTGTTGCAAGAAGTCCTCGGAAACTTTTTTCCTCCGTTTCGAAAAATGGATTGGGCTCCAGGTGTATGGCTGAGCACAAGCTTGGTGACCATCGCCTGGGGCACGCTGATTTGGACAGGATCGATTCAAACCATTTGGCCAATGTTCGGCATAGCAAACCAAATCCTCGCCGCGATCGCCCTCACCGTCGTGACAACATGGCTCTTTCGAGAGGGGCGAGGCAAGTATGCGTGGGTTACGTTGGTTCCCTTGGCATTTATCATGACGACCACTCTGACCGCCGGCGCGGAATTGATCTATGGGCAACTATGGCCTGACTTTTTGCAGGGCTTGAAGATTGGCAATACGCCTCTGTTACTGAAAGGTCTTTTGAGCAGTGCAGCCATAGTCTTTTTGATCGTCAGCTTTTTGGTGATCCTGGGGAATGCGGTTTCCTTGTGGTTTTCGCCCCCCAGCAAACGGGAAGATCGCATCTGATTTCAGACCGAATCGCTACCGACAATGCTAAGGCCGACAACTCGAGTTGATTCATTCGTTCATGGAAAACGTTTCTAGGCGTCCAATTCCTGCAGGGACAAAATCCCATTAGCCGCAGTGCGTTAGCACCCGGTTTTTGTCGTTGTTGCAGAACAACCGGACGCTAACGCGTTCCGGCTGATCGCCGAGAGTTTCGAGGCGTTGTACTTTCCTTTGCATCACGGATCCCCTGGACTAGTCCAAACGTGCCCAGGTTTTTTCCCTGAAGTCATTCTCGTCGGATAGCATCTGCGGTGCCAGCAACGCATAATGCACCTGGTCCGCGGGATGTTCTGTTGCGGATTTGGCAACCGTCATGAACCCCTTGGATCAAGTTACAGGCCAGCCTCTCTGCAATTCTTTGAGTTGCCAAAACAAAACTCTCCGCGGATGTGCAGGTCGCATGAAGCGTGCAGAACGACCCTGCCGCGCGGACCTTTCCCTCCATGCAATCACGTTCATTTATTCGTACTCTTTCGTAGCCGGAACATGATGAAACTAAGCAAATCCATTCGTCGCGCAGCCTGCGTCGCTGTTCTTTCATTGAGCATAACCCCACTCACGTATGCTCAAAGCGAACCGATCGACAATGACATGGTGAAAAAGATCAAAGAAGAAGGAATGGATCGCTCCAAAGTCATGGAGACGATCAGCTTTTTGACGGACGTTCATGGCCCGCGCTTGACGGGCGCCCCGGAAACGAAAATCGCCGGCGAGTGGGCTCGCAAGCGACTCGATGAATGGGGATTGGAGAACGCGCATTTAGAGTCGTGGGGGCCGTTCGGCCGAGGATGGTCGCTGCAATCGTACCGTGCCCAGGTCGTGGCTCCCCAATTCGTCTCCTTGATCGCCTATCCCAAGGCGTGGACCCCGAGCACCCCCACTACGATTCGAGGCGAAGCCATCTACGTCGATGCAACGACTCCCGAAGAATTAGAAAAGTATCGGGGCAAGCTGGGTCGCGCGATCGTGTTGATCAGCCCACCGCGCGAGGTCAAGGCGTGGTTTGATCCCCCCGGCACACGCCAAACGGATGCGGAACTTCTGGCACTTTCGAACGCTGATCCCGCCACACCGCGGCGTCGTCGCCCACCTGGCGCTGAAGGGGGTGGACCCGGTAGCCCCGCCGGACCTGGCGGTCCGGGAGCCAATCGTTCGGAAGGTGGACAGCCACCCCAGGGGAACGGAAATGACGGTGCCGCGCGACGCACGAGTCCAATGCAATTACAAACCGATAAATGGCAATTGGCCTACGATGAAGGAGCGGCAGTCGTTCTCGAAGCAGGCCGCGGCGATGGCGGTACCGTCTTTGTCGCCTCCGCCACCATGCCGCGTCGCGCTGATCCCGAACGGGACTTGCGCAGCCCCGGCGAAGGGGGGCCGCTGTCACGAGGTCCGAGACCTTGGACGGTGGAGTCTCCTCCTATCCTGCCGCAAATGGTCGTGGCTGCTGAACATTACAACCGATTGGTGCGCATGATTCAAAAGGGTGTAAATCCTCAACTCGAAATCGACATCGAATCCAGCTATCACGATGGTGACGTGAACAGCTTCAACGTGCTGGCCGAAATCCCTGGTACGGACCTGAAAGATGAGATTGTGATGATCGGTGCTCACTTCGATTCCTGGCATTCCGGAACGGGAGCGACCGACAACGCCATCGGCTGCGGCGTGGTGATGGAAGCCATGCGGATCCTGAAGACGATCGGCGCAACCCCCAGACGAACGATTCGCGTAGCACTCTGGACCGGCGAAGAGCAAGGATTGCTCGGTTCTCGGGCCTACGTCAGCGATCACTTCGGCACATTGAAGCCCGTCGTTCGCGGTAGCGACGAGGGTGATCGATCTGGCCCTGTGTTGGAGGTGAAACCCGAATACGAAAAACTTTCTACCTATTTCAATCTCGACAATGGAGCGGGCAAGATCCGCGGGATTTACTTGCAAGGAAACGAAGCCACACGAACGATCTTCCGGTCGTGGCTTAGCCCCTTTGCCGAGTATGGTGCATCCACCATTACGGTTTCCAACACAGGTGGTACGGACCACCAATCCTTCACTGGGATAGGACTGCCAGGCTTTCAATTCATTCAAGACCCGATCGAATACGACACGCGAACGCACCATTCGAGCATGGATGTCTATGAACGATTGATCGAAGAGGATGCCAAACAGTCTTCGATCATCATCGCGACATTCGCCTATCAAGCGGCTATTCGTGATGAAATGATTCCACGACGCCCCTTGGAAGGAAACCCGACGTTGTTACCGGCACCAGCCGCGCCAACAGCGGAAGCAGCCCCGGCGGCAAACGCGGTTCCAGCATCGTCCTCTGGTTCCTAAGGATTCGACCTACGTTCGCCTCTCAACCCATCAGCCGCAGTGCGTTAGCACCCGGTTTTCGATGCTGCAATGGTACAACCGGACGCTAACGCGTTTCGGCTGATGGCCCTGAGCCTCGCTGTCTCTGTTTAGACGGTGTCCTCGGACGGCAGGGTGTAGGGTGCGCGATACTCGCGCGTCAACCACTGGTTCGGGGCATTCGGTCCAGCGAATGACTCCGAACGTGGATCCAACTGGAGTTGCGGACCAATCTGAAGCGGAAAGGACGTGATATCGTTATCCGCCAGATGGTCGGCGGTACGATTCCATGTGTCCAGCACAGCCTCGTCGGCACCGCGGGCTTTAAAAACACCCACAACTTCCTGCGCCGGTGTGTTCTCGCCCAATCGGAGAGAGATGTTTCCGAGATGGCACAAGGCGCTCGACCAGTGCCCTTGTTCGATATCCGCGTTTAGTTTTTTGTGGTCGCGCGAACGCATGGCATCGGTGAAGTTCTTGTAGTGTTTTTCGTCCCCACCCCCGTTGAATTGCTTGATCGGCTTCCCGTCCAAGTCAAAGGCCGTTCCGCTCGAGTAGGAGGTCATCACCAAGTAGCCTTTGGATCCCTCGATGATGATGCCGACGTTTGCACCCTTAAAGTCTTTGGTCGGAAGCCCACGCACTTCAAAGATAAGTTTCTTTGCACCGTAGTCATGGACCACGACTTGTGTGTTTGCTGTTTCACCTGCATCGACATAACCATAGCGACCGCCAAAGGACCAAACTCGGTCTCCAAGGCGATCTTCACCGAGGGCCCAGCGGCATAGATCCATCTGATGGATCCCTTGGTTACCTAGATCGCCGTTGCCGTATTCCCATTGCCAATGCCAATCGTAATGAAAGCGTTGGCGGGTCAGAGGGAGGATGCGAGCCGGACCGGACCAAAGGTCGTAATCAACTTCTTTGGGGATCTCGAAATTGCCTCGCGGTCCGATGGATTCCCGCCGCTTGTAACAGAGCCCTCGAGCGATCGCGACATCCCCAATCCCACCCGAGTGAATAAACTCAATCGCCTCTCGCATGCCCGGGTTCGAGCGACTCTGCGTGCCGGTCTGAACGATCCGTTGATGCTTGCGGGCCGCTTGGACAACCCGTCTTCCTTCAAGAACATTATGGGACACGGGCTTTTCGACGTAGACATCTTTGCCCGCCTGAATGGCCCAGATGGCACCGAGGGAATGCCAATGATTCGGTGTTGCGATGCTGACCGCATGGATCGAAGGATCTTCTAAAAGTTTGCGGATATCCCGAACCCAGATCGGCTTGCGGCCATCTTGTTTCTCAGCGGCCGACTCGCAACTTCGTTGACCGGCCTTCTCGTCGCAATCGCAAATGTGTGTGACCACGGTTCCCGGCTTGCCCGCAAAGCCATCGATATGGGACTGCCCCCGTCCCCCTGCTCCAACAATGGCGACTTGAATGGTGTCGTTAGGTCCCAGCGAAGGTGGCTGTTGCGGTTCGGTGGCCAATGACGAGCGGGATGCCAAAGCCAGGGCAGCCGCCGTCGAGAGCATCGATTGCTCCAAGAATAAACGCCGTGTGGTTGGATTCATGAGAGGATCCCGCTGAAAGGAGGTGAGACAATTGCAGGGTAGTGACGGCGCTCGATAGGAGCTTCTAGGGTTTTCACGCTTGAGGGCTGAATCATCCAACCCTCCTACGAGAGTGCCTGCGAAACCGGATTCGGGTCACCGATCCGTCATTGTAAAAGGTTCTCAGCGCGATTGCATTTGGATCGGCACAAAATCGGGATCCAAGGATAGATTTCACGACATGCCACATCCCGTCGAGACGAATCGATTGCACGTGCCAGTGATACGATTGCCTTCGGCCATCCATCGCCCTTGGCCACTTCAATCCATGGCAATCCCAAGCCACTTCAGAGCGTTCAAGCGAAGGAGAAGAGAAAGATCCGATTTCGAGTACCACCCTGTCGGCTCAAGCCAATCGGCCATTTTCCCCAGCGTGGCTCCGGAACCGACAAAGTGGGTGCCATCCGGGCTTCGCGGAACGCCATCCGGACCCACATTGATTTCCTGATCGCCCAAGCGATGGGTTCCCGCGGGCAATCCTGCGGCGCTGATCGCGTCGCTGACAATTGCGACTCGATCCAAACCCAGAAAATCAATCCATGTCCGAAGCAGCCACGGTGGCAAATGATACCCATCGGCGATCAAGGTATAACGCAGGGCGTGTTTGAGACTCAAAGCTCGATTGAGTACATTGTCGTGTCGCGACACAGAAGATGGGCAGGCATTTCCCAAATGGGTGAAAAGACTCAATCCAGAATCGATAGCTCGCTTCAATTCATCCAAGGTAGCGTTGGTGTGCCCTGCAGCCACGAGCACGCCGCAATCCGACAAATAGCGTGTCACAGCACCTTCTCGATCGCATTCTGGCGCTAGGGTGACCAAACGGATCTGCCCTTGGCTGGCATCCATCCAGCCCTTGATCAAATCGACATCCCCTTGAATGGCGTATTGAGGCGGATGCGCACCGACGTATCCCGCTATGGGCGAGATGAACGGTCCTTCCAAGTGAATCCCAAGGGGAATCACATCGGCTCGCGTTCGATTGCACAGCACTGCCAATCGCGCCAGTTTGTGCCGTAGCGAGTCCGCCGAGTCGGTGATCAACGTGGGGAGAAAGCCAAGCGTGCCGTCGCTCGCCAACGCCTCGAGGGCTGAATCCCAGGCCTCAATGCTGAGCGTGCTGGAATTGAAATCCACCCCCTTCAACCCATTGATCTGAAGATCGATGTACCCGGAGGAAGTTCGGACCATGGCTGCGTGATCTCGAATGCTAGACATAGAACGCAGGGTCGATTGGGCTTATTCATGGAATCGTGTTGACCAAAGGGAAGTCCTTTGCGTGATTATACCTTTGCATCCGATCGCCCGGGCTTTCCAATCGGCGTCACTCCAACAAAAAACCGACCGAGCAAGTTCGTGAACCCACTCGATCGGTTTTCATCTTTGGGGATTGTTGTGCGATGCGAGACCGCACGAATTTCCACTACGCAAACAAATCGTCGACGAGACCGTTGACCACGTCTTCATCTTCCACTTGTGGAGCCATGCTTGCCCAAACGCTATCGATGCTATCGGTATCGCCGGCAGTGTCGGTGGATACGAAGTCCAATCCGCTCGAAAGCTTGTTGGTGGACTTGCGAGACAAGAACGGCACCGAAACTCTCGGCAAATTCGCGGTGGCTGAATCGATCGCGGGTGCTGCCGATTCTCCTTCGCCACTCGCACCTGGTTTGCTATTCAGTTGGTTGATCACCATCAGAATGTCGAGTGCCGTCAGGTAATTATCGCTGTCGACGTCGATGTAGTACTTTTCGCTACCCGCTTCACCCGAGGCACCACCGGAACCGCCACCACCCAGTTTTCCGCCGGATCCTTGGTTGATCAAGTTGACCAGAATCAATGCATCGATAGGTGAAACGAATCCATCGTCGTTTACGTCGAAGCGATTGGACAAATTGGTATTGCCTTCACCGCTTCCGCCCGTGCCACCACCCGAATTCAGGATGATCAATTGGCCAGCAACATACGAGATTTGATCGAATGGAACCTTGTTGCGTTGATCGCTGTACACAAGCGAATCGTGGTAAGGGCTGATGTCAGCCGGGTCGTTGATAAATTTCGCAACCCCTGCTGCCGTGGCCTTCATCGTGATCGTGAACTGGAGATATTCTTTGGTTCCGGTCGGCGCTGTAGACGCCTGGAATGAACCGATCTCATTGATCAAGCCTGGAATTCGAATGTCCCCAGATGGGCCTTGCTTATAATCACCGCTGAACGCGACATCAAAGCCTTGGCTGTTCGTGGTGGATGCAGGTACCGCAACCAATCCGCGATCATATAGGATGTCCTGGTAGGCAGCGAAAACACCACTAAGGGAAGTTTCCGGTCGCAAGTCCTGAACGAAGCCACGCAATTGGAAGTTCGATCCCACGATGATCGACGTGATTGGCTTTCCTTGCAAGTCGGTCGGCCTCAGAGTCAATTTCATCTTGTCGTTGGCACTGGAGTCTCCAACATGCAAGGTGACCGTTGCAGTCGATGTAAATCCACGGGTGTCAGCGATCGTGTAGGTGAACTGATCTGCGAATCCGATGTTGGTCGTGTTGGGCACGAACCGGATAACATCGTCCGTTGGGGTGGTGGTACCACGATTGTCGATCGAGACAACACCGTTGACGGGTTGTGTCACACTCAGAATCCGAATCGGACTGGCCGTACCGACGATGTCGTTAGCCAGCACATTGATCGAAGAGGTGTTGTTTAACGGCAATTCAGCCGGGCTATCGTCAACCGCGAAAGGAAACTCGACACCGCGAGGAACCACTTCCAGGCTCGATCGCAAGTATTGAACTTGTTCGACCGGTACAGGAGCGTTCGGTGGGTTGTACAAGATCACATCGGTGTTGGGCGATTCATTCGCTGGATCGCCAACGAAGCTTGCAATACCGGCGGAGCGAGCAGTGAACGTCAGGATATTGAAGAGCGTTGGCTTGCCATTCCCAGTGATTGGGTCGACCTCGAAAGGAGGCTTCTGGCTTCCCGTGAATGCCCCCAGTGACTTGATCACACCAGGAATCGCGGCCGTACCAGAAACCCCTTCGGTATACGGGGTCTGAGGTCGATTTGCGAAATCGAGGGTGGTGTTTGTTGCAGGCGACGATGGCAAGACTAGGTTCGAGCTGTACAACAGATCGAGATAGGCTGCGTAGACTCCCGGATCTTGGATCGTGGTCGGAGGTGTTTGCTGCAGCGATTTATCCGGACGGAGGTCGAATGCATACACGTAGACCTGGAATTGATCCCCTTGAGTGACACTCGAGATCTTCTGGCCGGCCAAGTTTCGGAAGTCGAAACTGAACTGAACGGTGTCGTCGGTTCGGTCCCCTTCCAAAGTATGTACGGTCACATTTGCCGTGGATGTCTTGCCTTTCGAATCCACCGTGGTGTAGGTGAATTGTTCTGTTCCACCAAAATCTCGGCGAGGAGTGTAACGGAGGCTCAAACCACCCGAGCCGATCGAAACCGATCCACCCTTATTGGGAGTGGTGAAACTGGAGATGATCAAGGCCCCGCCGGCGCCTTCGATGTCGTTCACCAAAACATTGAGTGGGTACGATACCGAATTGGTCGGCAGGTCGTAGGAATCGTCGACAGCGACCGGATCCGAGAACTGCAACGTCACATTGACGGTGACGTTTGCTGTCTCCCGTTTGCCGGACGCGAAGACAACCGTATAAGAGAATGAGTCCTGTCCAAAGAAACCGCGAGGCGGGGTGTAGCGGATGACGTTGCCTGCGCCACTCGATACGACACCACCTTGAGCAGATGCACCTGCCAGCAGAGCGGTGATCGAATCTCCTTGAGGAATGAAGTCATTTTCTAGCACATTGAATTGATTCGATACGCTGTTGCGTGCGACTGTGTAGAGATCGTCTTGCAGATTCTTGCGCGGTCCATCGCCAATGCTGAATACGTAGTCTTCCACTTCGCCACTGCTGGCTCGGCCCGTCGAAGCGATGTCCCTGGTCTGCGATAAACGGAATCGAGCGTAGGTTCGGCCGATGGCATTCGCAGGAGCAGTGAACGTAACGTCATTGTTGCCGTTGACTACCGAAAGATTGGCGATGATCTGCTCGCCTGCATCGGCCCAACTTCCGTTGCCGTTGAAGTCGATCCAACCTTGAAGGAAGGCAGTCGTGCCAGCGGTGTTCGTGACGTTGATTCGAATGGAGTTTTGTTTGTCACCCCGAATGATTGGGCTCAGAAGCGTCACACCGTCTTCATCGTTGATGACATTGCCGCTGACATTGAGAGGACCATTGGTATCATCCCCGTCGGCGTTCGTTGACGGCCGACCATCCAGTTCGGCATCCCAATTGGCTCCCAAACGAAGTCCGGGAACAAAACCGTGCGAGGCGCCGTTTGCAGCGCGGGCCGTGGGATAGGGTGCAGGAGCATCACCCCAATCGGAGGATTCTCTGTTCCCGAAATCAAAGCCCCGAAGGGAATTGACTCCATCGAAGACTGCGGAGTGAAAGCCCGAGGAAGGGAACGTTTGAACGTAGCCAGGACTCACGACTTCGCGAATTTGATAGGTCCCCGGGGTTGGTGGTCTCAAGGTGTACGAACCATCGGCTGCGGAGACTGCGGCAGGTTCACCTACGTCAGGACGACCATCGCCATCCAAGTCCAAATAAATGTAAACGCCAGCCAAGCCTGGTTCGCTCGAATCGCGAACACCATCACCGTTGAGATCGAGCCACTTGTACCCGGTAGCGGCAGCCGAGGGTGCTACGACTCCAAAGTTTGCCGTCGCGGTTCCGTTCAATGTCACGACGACCGATTTGGCATCTTCACCTGACGCAGAAGAAATCCAGCCAGCAGGTTTGACCAATCGAACGGTGTACGATCCTGCGGCAGCCTTGAGCGCATAGCGTCCAGACGCATCGGTGGTCGCCTGAGCTTCGCCCGAATCGAGCGATCCGTTCAAATTACCATCGACGTAGACTTGCCAACCCGCCAGTCCGAGTTCACCACCGTCCTGACGTGCGTTGCGGTTGATGTCGTTAAAGACGATGCCTGTGACCGATCCACCTACCGTGCCGGTGGACATGCCGTAAGCCAAAACATCGGGGGAGTTACAAACACCACCACCAAACGGGATACCCGCGGTCGGAGCGAACTCGTCATCCAAATACTTGAGGGTAACATCGTCACGAGTGCCAAAAATCCCATCCAACCCGGCACCGACCGAAACCAATGGCAGATAGAACTGATCCATAATGGTGTCGATGGTATTATTCGAATCCTGGTGGACTCCACCCAACGTGTGCCCTGCTTCGTGGGCAATCGTGTCGGCTACCAATTCGGCGAATGCAGCAACTCGCGTCACATTTGGTGATATCGGAATAACGGTCGGATCCGAGGCATCGGTCGCCATGATATCCAACATAACGAGGGTCGTTTCTTCATGCGTGAAATTCCCTAAGTCGACGCTCTGGGCGATACCCAACAAGCCCGTATCAGCAGGAATTCCAAGGTCCACTTGTGTTCCTCCGACGAGTACACGAGAGACGTTGGCCTGGCCCCACATATCGGAGCTATCGTAGCTGCTTACCAGCTTGACTCCAAAGTCCCCTGGAATCCCTGTGGATGCAAAATTTCCGTTCGTCGAAAACTGGGCGAGCAGAGGCTGCATCTTGCGAGCAACCCGGTTCATGATGTCTTGGGCGACGGCAGGCGCGTCGGCCGCTGTCAAACCAATCAAGGGCATGCTTCGAGCGAATGATGGAATGCGCAACGGGCCGGCAGGCACTCCCAAGGCTGTTAAATTCAAAGTCTCCGCTCGGGTGACCGCGCCGTCGAAATCAACGTAAATAGTCTGCTGCGTTCCGACAGGTTCGGCTTCAAACGTCGAGCGGAATAGCCGCGTATTCAAAGAGTATCCGGACAATCCATCTGCAGCTCGCAGATAATACCGTCCGGTGGTATCGATGACGTACGGCAAGGTTGTGTTACCGTCTTTGAAGAGCGGCGACTGGCTCGAGTAAGCACTTCCGCCGAGGAAACGACCTCGGGCAAATTGGAGTTCAGTTCCCCGAGAGTCGTAGAGAGCCAAAGTTGGATTGGTCCCGGTGGCAGCTACCAACCGAGTGTCCAAGATATCTCCCTTCTTAAGATCCAAGGCATACCAATCTTCGTCGGTGACCGTTCGGAACGTGCCCGCAACGTTGACGATATTATTGCCGGTGTAACTCAAGGGAAGCACTTGAGCCGTGGCGCTCGTATTATTCGGTTCGACTTCCGATGTATTCAAAGGATTGCTGGCTTCGCCGGCACTGCCCCCACCTCCACCGGTGTTGCTGCTTCCGCCACCCAGCCTCGACGCGATCAAGGCTCCAGCAGAGGCATAGGCGTCCGCTCCGTCCAGACGCATCCGGGCAAGGATTCCCTCCACGGCTGGCGAAAAGTCATTCGCCATGAGCTCGCGACGTTCCAACGTTTCGAAGACTCTGCCTCGCTTTTGTTGCTTGTTCAACGACCGCTTTTGAAGGAGGCTTTTCACGTTACGAGATGGCTTGTTCGACTTCACCATGGAATCCCCGGTTTGAGGAACGATTAGGAATTGCAAATTGCCCTGCAGGCCTCGAAACCCTAGGAAAGACTTAGGGTTTACATCCAAAAAGCTGCCGATGAGCAATTTCCATCGTAGTTGGAGGGTAGGGTCTGTCAACAAAACAGACCGGGACTTACGATGCACTTCCCAAAGGGAAAGTTCCAAGATCGCGTAGAATTGCGCCTAATCGTCACAAAGCCTACGACCCTGCTCGGCATTTCTTCTCAAGCCCCCTGGCTGACGAAAATCAGGTGCCAAGCGATCAAGAAAATCGACGCATCCACGACTCCGTGACTGATCCACGAAGGGATTAATCGCTTCGACCGCCACAGAATTACAGCCCAAATCGCCCCCCCGACGGCGACCGAAGCCGCAAACAAATAAGTTTGGACTGAATTCCAGCCAAAAAATTTTCCTAGGACCAAAACGTGGTGGCTCATGAAGCCCAAACTGGAAATCCAAATGCTGGCGGTGGTTCCCAGACGGGTCCGCAATCCGGAAAATACAAATCCTCGCCAGTAAAATTCCTCGAAACCGGAATGAAAAATCGCGTAAAAAGCGCCCACACCGAGCAGTGCTACCGGTGATGCGAATCCCATCGATCGCATTTTCTCTTCGCCAGCGATTCGAGCGTTCTCGGCTCCACCCAGCGGCAACAACAGCCCTCGGTAAACCAAAATCATCAATGCGGCGATGGCCAATCCCACGCAAGCCGCCCCAAACGGACCACTGATCCAATCGAGCCACCTAGCGACCTCGGCCGCACCACGGCTGGGCGATGGAATCGCATCCTCTACATCGCCCTCGAGCGTTTCGGATCCCCGGTTTTCCGGTAGCGGTATCATTCCCCGTCGTAGAGAGCCCCATTTTGCGACCACCACGACTGGCAGCAAAAACTGGATTCCTTTTCCCAACCCGTAGGCCGCTTGCTGAATCCAGGAGGATTGCTCCGACAAAAGAACAAAGTAAACCCATGTCACGAGACTGGGCAGGCTCAACCCAACCACAATCCATACCCAGGGAACGGCATTAGGATGGGTGGATTCCAGTGCAATGCTTTTCCTTACGGTCGTTTCATTCATCTGATTTCTACCCTCGCTTGTCCGTTTTGATGTTGCGATTTCCTCGTCTCTCGGAGTCAGAAACCTAATTATTATTCCAGGGTTTTTCGTACTCGTGCTCAGCGTTAGCGGTACTCGTACTCGAAAATTCCGCATCGAGTACGAATACGAGAGAAAACCAAACCAAAACGCTCAACTTCAAAACGCGTTCAAATGTCGTTCCTTGATTCGTACCTCTCGAATCCCGAATCGATGTCCATCCTGTCATGATCGATGCAGTGCGTTCCCATCCATCAGGAATCTATCGATCGCACCCACATCACGGACTGTCCGAACCATCGAAACCGACTTAAAATCCCTCGGCTCAAGGAAAAATTCGCTTTAGGCCCTTCAACTCTCTAGGTCCGGAGGCCAATTATCCAACCTGAATGATGCCGCCCGCGGGGATGCTGATTCTATATTTTCGAAATAATTGGTGATATTCATGCCTTCACAAGTGACTGCGGCCACCGCTTCTATCGCAACAGCCCTTCAGCAAGGCTTGATCACAGAAGGTGCCTTCCAAAACATCCAACAATGGCTGACACAGCCTCGCTATGCTGAATACCAATCGGAATTGCTGGAGCATATCCAGCGAGGCGATTGGAAGAAACTCGATGATGCCTTCTGGACGGTGATCCCTTTCGGTACCGGGGGACGCCGAGGTCGCATGTACCCCATCGGTTCCAACGCGATCAACGACCGAACCATTGGTGAAAGCGCCCAAGGGCTTGCGGACTACATCTTATCGTTGCCCGATCGTCCCACGAATCTCTCCTGCGCGCTCGCGTACGATACGCGGCATCAGTCCCGGCACTTCGCCGAATTGTGCGCCTCGATCATGGTCGCCAACGGCTTTCATATTTATTTTCTTGACGATTACCGCGCAACGCCACAATTGTCGTTTGCCGTTCGGCGGTACGGTTGCACCTGCGGCATCATGGTCACCGCTTCGCACAATCCTCCCAGCGACAACGCCGTGAAAGTCTATTGGTCGACAGGGGGCCAAGTCCTACCACCTCACGATGCCAACATCATCGATCGGGTCATGAGTACTGACAAAATCAAAACCACCGACTTCAATGCCTCTCTGGCTGCAGGCAAGATCACCATCGTTACGTCGGAAGTGGACGCCGAGTATCAAAAGGCAGCCCTGGACTTTGCATGGCCCGGGTCGCGAAAAGCCAAAATCATTTATTCACCCTTGCATGGCGTAGGTGGGTACGCCGTTCCGTCACTTCTCAAGGCAGCAGGATTTCAAGACGTCGTTGTCTACGGCCCCCATTCCAAACCGGATGGCGATTTCCCGAACGTTCCAGGGCACGTGAGCAATCCGGAGAATCCTGCGGTGTTCGACGCAATCGCCATCGAAGCTCAAAAGATCGGCGCCGATTTGATCCTGGCCACCGATCCCGATTGCGATCGAATGGGGTGCTCTTCCCCGTTGACGCTGGACCCAGGTAGCCCCTGGCACACGATCAATGGCAATCAAATCGGCGCGCTTCTCACTGACTTTGTTCTGGGTAAACTGAAGTCCCTCGGCCAACTGCCCGCCGACGGCTATGTGATCAAGACATTGGTCACCACCGAATTGATTCGAAGCATCTGCCAATCCTATGGCGTTCGCTGCGAAGGAAATATCCACGTTGGCTTCAAATGGATCGGTGGTCTGATGGATTCCTGCGGACCCGATAAATTCCTCTTCGGTACCGAGGAATCGCACGGTTATCTCATCGGGCAATACTCGCGGGATAAAGATGGGGCTGTGGCTTGCTTGCTCATGGCCGAATTGGTTGCAGAACTCAAATCGCGCGGCTTAACACTGCATCAACGCCTGAATGAACTGCTTCTACAACATGGCGTTTTTTTAGAAGACCTCATCAACGTCCAAATGGAAGGGAGCGAAGGGATGGCCAATATGAAGAAGCTGATGCAATCTTTCCGTGAAACTCCACCACAAACGATTGGAGGATTGTCCGTTTTGGCCGTTCGAGACTATGGCAAATTAACCCGACGTTTTGCCGATGGTCGTGTCGAACCGCTCGATGCTCCCAGCAGCAACATGCTGATGCTCGACCTGGGCGATGGTGCTGGAAAACCGACTGGCAATGCGATCGCGGTCCGCCCCAGCGGAACCGAGCCAAAGATCAAGTTCTATCTTTTTTGCCATGAACCGATTCATGCCGAAGGTGGCCTCGATGGGACTATGAAAATCGCCTACGACCGAATCGTAAAAATGAAAGTCGATCTCAAGAAACTTGCCTGATCTCTCGCGGGATCGGGGCCCAATCCATTTGAGGTCATTCCCAACGCTCGCCCCGGTTGCGTTTCTTTTCGCCCGTGGATCGCTTTTCATCCATCCTTCGTCGCTGAGATCCACGGCTTGGTTGCGTTGGCTTGCGCTGAATCACTGGCCGCAGCGACTCCAACACCAACGATCGGAGCAGGTCTCGACAAGCTTGCAAATTGCGGTTCTGTTCCCGATGCGTCTGGCAGGTGATCTTTAAGCAACCTTCGTCCGTGATTCGGCTAGCCGCGATCACTTTCAATCGGATCATCGTCGTGGGGTAAAGGACCTGGGTTGCGTTGAGATCCCAACTCAGTGTCGCTTTGGAATTCACTTTATTGACGTTCTGGCCTCCCGGACCACTGCTGCGCGCGAAGGCTGCTTGCAGTTCCGATGCAGGGATCGTCAAATGAGCGTTGATGGGTAAGTCTTCCATAAGTTGATAAGGTAACCAGTGATGCCGACCATGGCGAGAACCGAATACAGTCTGGGTAGGCTGACCTTCGCAACCACGAGTTGGGTGGCTTTCCTGTCCCTCCTGCCGATAGGTTGCAGTCCGAACCCGATTGGATTGGCCGGTCCTGTGGAAGAAGTCCGCCCATCCGCACCAAACTCACCGTCGAACGATGCCGGGAACACATCACCCAGCTCCGATCCCGAGAATATCCGGCCGCAGGAAGGTGCCCAGCGACCGGTTCCAGTCCCATCGCTGTGGACTCGTCAGGCCGGTGAAGACTGGCCTCGCATGCTGGGGGTTCGCTTCGATTCGCGGAGTTCCGAGAAAGGAATCCGAACCGATTGGGGTAACGACGGCTTGAAAGTCGTTTGGTCCCAAAAGACCGGGGTCGGTTATGGAAATGGAGTCGCCGCCCATGGCCGCTGGCTTCAATTCGATCGTTACGGCGACTCCGAACGGCTTTCCTGCTATCGCGCGGAAACGGGGGAGTTCTTATGGAAGTGGGAATCGAAAGTCGCCTATCGCGATGCCTATGGATACAACGATGGACCGCGCTGCAGTCCAATCGTCGATGGAGAGTACGTTTATGTCTACGGAGTCGCCGGCAAATTGACCTGCCTCCGACTCGTGGATGGCAAAGAGCAATGGAGCCGAGACACGGGTAGCGAATATACGGTGGTCCCAAACTTTTTCGGTGTCGGCGCAGCCCCGCTGATCTACGGTGATCTGCTCTTGGTCATGGTCGGCGGGAGCCCCAAACCGTCCGCCTTTGCAAGGTCACCGACGGTCAATGATCTACCCAGCGCCAAACCTAACGGCAGCGGGATGGTTGCATTCGACAAGAGAACCGGAAAAGAGGTCTATCGCGTCGGAGATTATCTCGCCAGCTATTCCGCACCCATCATCGCCCAGCTCGAAGGGAAGGATCATTGCCTGGCCCTCATGCGCGAGGGACTCATGGTTTTTCGCCCAGAGGATGGACAAGGAGTCCAGTTCTTCCCTTGGCGAGCGGCCATGCTTGAAAGTGTCAACGCGGCATCCCCCGTCGTCTTTGATGATCGCATCTTTATCTCCGAAGCCTATGAAATCGGAAGTGCCATGCTCCAGTGGAAAAGCGGAACCTTGGAACCGCTATGGAAAGATACCGGTGGCCGTAGCAACCAAGCCATGCGAACGCATTGGGCCACTCCACTTTTCGATAAAAACATGCTCTACGCCAGCAGCGGCCGCAATCCACCCGACACCGACCTGCGCTGTATCGACATCGCACCAGATGGCTCCCCCAAAGTGCGATGGTCGCAACGCAACCGAGACCGAGGAACGGGACTGTTGGTCGACGGGCACTTTCTTTGGCTAGGTGAGAATGGCCGATTGCAACTGATCCCATTGGGAGCAGAAAAATACACCGTGATCTCCGAGATGAACTTACAATTGATCTCAGATCCGAACGACAAACAGCCCCTGATCAATCCCCCGAGCTGGGCTCCCCCAGTTTTGTCCCACGGCCTCCTTTATGTTCGAGGCTCAGATCGCGTGGTCTGCTTGGAATTGATTCCTCAATAAATTGCTCCCATCATGCTGCACCGACGACGCTTCTTGGAAACAGGTATTGGGTGTGCTGCCATGGCATCCTGGCCACGCATGGGATCGAGCCATGTCCCTTCGGATTCCCCTTGGCCCGAAGCGAGGCCAGGAGAAGATGTGATCTCCTGGATCGAACGGACGCACGGAAAATGGAGCGACGATTTGTATCGCAACGTTTTGGGTGCTGCGAATGAGTTCAAGGAAGGGGATGCGATCCTGGGAATCGCAGCCCGCGATGTTGCAGAAAGAAGTCAAGCCCGCGAACTGCTCGGCAATACGACGCTGCGTCAGATCGATGCCCATCCGCCCTTTGCCGACGAAATGTTGACATGGATCCAAAGATGGGTCGATGCCAAGGTCGCTCGGAAACATCAGGACATGACCCTGGCCGAACTCAAAGCATTTCTGCTCAATCGCAATCCAGCCGATATTCATGAGTTACGAGTTGGACTTTCGAGCGATGTCATTGCATGCGTGATCAAGCTCATGAGCAACGACGAACTCATCCGCATTGGGGCGAAAGTTTTTAATTCGCTTCCCGGTTCAAACCTTGGTTCGCCAGGATACATGGGCGCCCGCATTCAACCGAATTCTCCAACCGATGACCCAGAGGATATCCGCTGGCAAGTCTTTGATGCGTTTGCTTATGCGGTGGGAGATGTGCTGATCGGTACCAATCCAGTATCCAGCGAACCTGCCTCAGTAGCTAGCGTCGAGGAGACGCTGCGAGACATCCTCGATACCTTTGGCTTGACAGGAATCCTGCCCCATTGCGTTTTGTCGCATATTGATGTGCAAGCCGAAGTGGAACGGGAACAGCCAGGTTCGACGGCCTTGTGGTTTCAAAGCATCGCGGGCTCGGATGCGGCGAATGGGACGTTTGATGTCACGCTTGAAAAGATGATCCGCCATGCGGAAAGCCGTCGCGGACCCTTCGGTCTCTACTTCGAAACGGGCCAAGGGGCCGATTTTACGAATGGTCATGGATTCGGTACCGACATGGTTGTGCACGAATCGCGCAAGTATGGACTGGCTCGGGCACTTTCGCGGCTCGTGGCGGAAACACGTCAACGGTCCCAGCTAGGCGCTGATGCATGGGTCCATGTCAATGATGTGGCCGGCTTCATCGGACCCGAAGTTTTCCGAACGAAAGAGCAATTGGTCCGATGCTGCCTCGAAGATATCGTCATGGGCAAGCTCCACGGTCTCATGATCGGCCTCGATGTTTGTACGACCCTGCATATGGATGTCAGCCTGGATGATCTCGGTTGGTGTATCGATCAAATCATGCCCGCCAACCCCGGTTATCTAATGGCCCTACCGACGCGCATCGATCCGATGCTGGGCTATTTAACCACGGGCTATCAAGACCACGTTCACATCCGGAAGAAATTTGGTTACAAGGTCGATGACCGGATGTGGTCGTTCTTTCAGAGCCTGGGAATCATCGACGAAGACGGCCAGCCTACGGATCGATTCGGTGACCCATCCTGGGTTTATGTTCAGTATTGTCGTCGAAAAGGTGATAACCGTAGTCGCGATGCGATTTTGGCAGAAGCTCAGGAACAAATGGAACGAGTCCGTGAACGAGGAGTATTCTTAGCGACCCATTATGGAGCGGAACCTGAACAGCTTGACACACAACTCGATCAGCAAATTCATGGTATCTATCGGGACGCCAAGGAGTGCATTTGGGCGGAATGGCCAAATGATTTTGAGAAGCAATGGCCAAATGGAATCCCGTTGCAGACTCGCTCAAACCATCGCGAGGATTACATTCTTCATCCAGCGAGTGGGGAATTGTTGTCCGTGGATGCAATCGAGAGAATCAAGCAATTGCAACAAGACGAATTGGGAGAATGCGATACGGTGATCGTGCTTTCGGATGGTTTGAATGCACTGGCCCATACCACCCAGTCCCAGTCGCAACGATTGGTCGATCGATTGCGAAGCGAATTGAAAGGGGCTGGTTTTCAAGTTCATCCGAAGACACTGATCGTTCGATCAAGCAGAGTGCGGGCGGGCTATTGCATTGGCGAGCATCTATTCCAAAGTCGCGAGGGCCGATTTCAAATCGTGCATGTTATCGGGGAACGCCCGGGCAGCGGCCATCGCACATTGTCGATCTACTTGACCTCCGCAGACGGAGTCAAATGGAGCATCCCCTCCGCGGTCGATCATAACATCACCAAAGTCGTGTCCGGGATTGCAGTCACCGCATTACTCCCCGAGGCAGCCGCTGAAACGGCGGCCAGACTGCTTCGAGCCATGACGTAACCCCAATGACGTAACCCCGTCGTCTCCTCTCGCTTCGCAAACGCAGTTCCTGGGTTCTTGAAAGTATTGGAAATAGAAAGATTGAGGACAATAATCGTCCTACCGTCTACAAGCGGAAAGAATGGGGAGCGATTGTTCTCACTCGCTCCAGAGTCAGGAATCCTTATCTTTATCCAACCCACTTGGATCCATCTTCGGGCCGCTGATAGACCAGCTTAGACCCAATAGAAGAACCTCCGCCAGCATCGATCCCAACCGGGAAACAATCGCAGCCAAGATAGCGATCGGTGCTGGCACGATCGAAGTCATGATCCACATCACGGCCAGCTCGCGAACACCCGCTCCGCCTGGAACCATCGCAATGAATCCCGCCAATGCTCCCAGGCTGGCACTCGTGATACAAACCAGCCATGATCGCCACGAAACCAATTCAGGATTGGAGTCTAACCCCAACAAAAAAAGCCACAGGGCGGTTCCTTGGAACAGCCAACTCACAAGGCACCAAGAGCAGGTGCGAGCCATCAGATGACCATCCACAGCCTGCGAGATTTCCGGGGGCATCGTCCCCAACCGACTGCGAGATATCCGAGCGATAATCGATCGAAACGGATGAGGCATCAGCCCTAGGATCGCAAATGGGATACAAACCATCGCGCTCCAGAAGAGCCAATGAGGTGGTTGCATGCTTTGGATCAACACCCCTCCCAGCAATGCACCTGAAGCAAAGTTCATCAGGGTCTCCATGAAGATACTGAGCACGCTCGGGCGAATGGGGAAACCTTGGCGGTGCAAATGACCCGCGCGCAGCAGGATCACCATGGCCTTTCCAGGGACGTATTTGCCTAGCTGCCCCAAGCAATAGACGAACACGCCGAATCGCCATGGGACCGGCATGCCAAAGTCCCAAAGGATCTGAAGCCATGCAATCGCAAGCGGAATCAGGGAAGCCATACTGGCCAGTACTCCCGCGACGATCCAACCCCAACCCACCTGATTCCAATCCCATTCCCCTGGAGATTGCTGCAATTCCAACCATGCTCGACGCAGGGCCAGAACCAAAAAACAGACGACGATTGCCACGAGGCTTCGCTGAATCCAGAGGCCCCATCCCTTCCGAGCCCGGATGTCGGCCGGTGCCCACTCCCCTTTTGCATCTGAAAAGCGATCGTGCAAGGTCGTAGAGCCCGTGTTAGAATTCGGTCATGTCGATGGTGGTTACCGAACCAATTCGATGCTCCAAAGGTTAGTTGAATCTGTCTGTTCAGCAACCATTCGACAGAAATTCTTTTACACCCAGCCTCATCTATTCATGGCTCGCTATATCTCGTTCGCTGTCCTGTTCGCCATCTTGGTGGTGATCGGCGTGTTGTTCTACAAGGTAATGATTGGGTTCTTTGTTCCCGTCTTTATCGCCGTCGTCTTGGTCGTCGTATTTCGACCGCTTCACCGTTGGGTACTAGCGAAAGTGGGAGGGCGCGATCATGTGGCTGCAAGCATTACCACTTGCTTGATCGTTTTGATCGTGTTGTTGCCCACTGCCCTCATCTTAGGACTGGCATTCGTTCAGGGAGCGAAGCTGTTCGAGAATTTCAATGAGTCTAGCGTTCGTGTAGGGCTGGGGAAGCTGCGCGCTAACCCTTACATGAACCTGGAATCCCCCTGCGCCGCTCAGATTCGTTCCATTCAAGCCAAGATCACAGACATCCAAAAGGAAGTGGCCGAGGCGAATACCTACGACGAAGTGACATTGCCCGGAGGGCGTTTGGCAGGCGACATTGCCGAGATTCGAAATCAATTGAAGCAGTTGTCCAACCTCTTGGTGGCTGCCGAGAACGAAAAGCTCGAGGATCGCATTTTAGAAGATCGGAAAAAGAATCCACCCTCGACCACCCATGCAGAACTGGTCAAGATCCTTTCCCCCGCTCTTGCTGCAAACCAAAAAGAAGCTGATTTCCTGATCAAGCAACTGCCAGGTGCGATCGACGACGTGGATGCATTTGAACAACTCCTTGCCGACAAGGGGGACGTCAAGTCCCATCGGCCTATGGTCTCTGGCTTGACCGATAAAGAAAACTCGTGGTTCTACGATTCACGAGGTCATCTTTTGGACTTGGCTTTTCAAACCGAACTGTCCATCGTTCGGATGGATAACGCCCTGAAGGAACTCAGTTATTCCGACGATGGAAATTTGGCTCGCTTGCAAGAATCCGTTTGGCAATCGGTAGGAAAATGGCAGGAAGTTCGAGAGACGGTCCTAGGTGGTAAGGTCGTCGCGTTCTTCAAGGACCTAGCGAACCCTTCCAGCGAACAAGTCCGGGTGATGCTGCAAAATGCAATCGATTACGTCCGGCCGCGATTGATTTCTTTCGGAGGCGATTCAGCGGCTTTCATTGTCAGGTTGTTGGTCGGTTCTTCGATTCTGCTGTTAGCGCTATACTTCTTTTTATGCGATGGTCCCAGTATGGTGCGATCACTGATGGATCTCAGCCCATTGGATGATCGCTACGAAATGGAATTGTTGGCGGAGTTCGATCGCACTTCGCGAGCGATCGTGTTGGCGACGATCCTATCGGCGTTGGCACAAGGAATCACGGCTGGCATCGCTTACTACGTAGCTGGAATGCCGTCGCTCGTCATGCTGACGGCGCTGACGACCATTTGTGCTTTGATTCCATTCTTTGGAACCGCCATCGTATGGGTCCCCGTCTGTGCCTATCTTGCGATCTATGAAGAACGATTTCTTGCGGCCGGATTGTTGGCAGCCTGGGGAATGATTGTTGTCGGAACCGTCGATAACCTTGTTAAGGTCTTTATTCTTCATGGCCAGAGCCAGCTTCATCCACTGTTAGCTCTCCTAAGTGTGTTGGGGGGAATACAGTCCTTGGGACCCATCGGAATTGTAGTCGGGCCACTGGTCGTTACCTTGCTACAAACCACCCTGGGTATCATCCGCCACGAACTCTCCGAGATGAAGGATGAGGACATCCTGCCGGATCGCCAAAAGAAATCATCCCTTTCGATGAAGCCGCTGAGCGAATTGATTCGCAAGGTAAGGAATCCGGATAAGCAATCCACTCCGGGCACGACAGCCGAATCACAGGATCAAAATCAGGTTATTCCGAAGACGCCGGTCTCTTCTTCCGGACCAGGGGATCCCCTATCGACAGCGAACGAAGGTCCTGCACCGACGACTTAATGCAACGGTATCTCCTTCGCGCTGCCATTGGCGGACTCGATTGGAGAGTTCTCCAACGGTGGTTTTCTCCATGAGCGCTCAAACACCATCCCATGCATGGCCGAACGAAAACCGAGTCGCTGCAAAACTCGGGATGCGGCAAGATCGTTGGCAAGGGTCACGACGTGAATCTGTCGCTTGCGTTCGGATTGCAATTGCCGAAGCGACTCGGCGATCAAGTAAACCAATCGTTCGCGATTCTCATCGTCCTTCGGGATAGATGGCAATTGGAATCGCACGATGCTTGAATCGACCCCTCGGATCGAAGTATCGGGCGCCCATAGCATGATCTCCATTTCGATCTGATCAGGTCCGCGCGATCGAAGATGAAATCGTGTTTGCTCACAATGACCGAGCATGTTGCTCAACCACCAATTCGATGGATAGTCATCCAGGATTCGGCTGATAGTGCAATTCCGTCGGATCGCTATCTGAGTGCGATCCATAGGAGGGCGAAAGGTATCGAGTGACATTGCCCAGCATTCGGTAGGTGCATGCTGCCGAAATCCATCGTCTTGCAACCACTGTTGGGCCCGGATATCCCCGGATGGAACACCGATCAGGTTGTCCCCTTCGGCGACTCCCAGGTAAAACGTGCTACCCGTGGGAGAGCCCACTGCGAGGCAACGTGACACCCCCTTATCCTTCAACCCCTCGACGGCTTGATGAAGAAGATGTCTTGCGATTTCCTGCTCCTTCTCGTGGGGCACGATGCATAGGCAATGGATCATGCCGCATTCGGTGGAAACCTCATTTCCACCCTCGGCGAGAGCAACTCCGAAATGAATCAATCCTTGCGCAACACCTTGTGGGTCGATGGCCAAAACTAAATCATCAAAGGAAAAATAGGGTTTGCAGAGGACGCATTGGTCCCACATTCCGACAGAACATTCCGAGGGATAGCAAAATAGAGAGTGATGCTCGGCCCAAATCCGGGCCAATGCAGGGGTGTCTGTGTTAAGAAAGGGACGCAGACGCCACAAAGTGTTCATCCCAGGACCGGTGGAACACGAAAGCACTCGCCATCCGACAGCGGTGCGTTCTTTAGGACCTGGTCTCGCGGCAACGACGGTTGCACTTCGTCGGGAGCCAGCACGTTATGGAGTTCAAACGCATGCACCATTGGCTCGACTCCTTCGGTATCCACTTCGGATAGCTGGTCGACGAGCGCGACAATGCTTGTAAGTTGCTGCGAGAGTTCCTCGGACTCGGCAACGTCGATGGAGAGACGAGCGAGGAGCGCCACACGCTGAATATCTTGCGGTTCAAATCCCATAGAACCACATTCTATCGGAATGAAACCGAGCGTGCATACCCTTAAGTTGGGAGACAGCGTGTCTACCAAAGAAAAAAAGCTCCCTGAGGTTTCAGCGAGCTGGACTGGATCATGCGTGGAGTCGTTCTTCGCAGATAGTGTCGAAGAGCGACGGTCTACGGTCCGGCATTACGGTGGCATTGGGACCAAACCGCTTCTTAGGATTTGGGCAGTGCGAATGGCTTGTTGCGAACTGCCTTTCGAACGCGACCGCTGCGAATGCATTGGGTGCAAACACGGATCGTCTTGATCTCGCCGCTTGGCAGGGAAGCTTTGATGACTTGCAAATTTGGCAAGAACCGTCGCCGTGTGATGCCTGTGATCTTTGTGCCGACGCCACCCAAGTACTTGGCCTTCCCTCGGGTTTCGATCATGTTGCCAATTTGTGGTGTTTTTCCGCAGGTTTCACAAGCTCTAGACATGACAGACTCGTCGAACGCGATGAAGGACAGTGAGAAACAATTCGTAGGATCACCCCCCACGATCCGATGTTGCGACTCGTTGTTGCGAGCCTTTTCCAGGGATCTAGGGCTCCGAAGTATATCCAGGAGCTGGACCGAATCAATGTCAAAACAGCCTCCCTTACAACCTCGCCCTACGAACGGCTCGGATTGATCCAAATCCAGAATCCAACTACACTACCTCTGGGATTACTTAACCTTCCGAGCTACAAAGACTTGCGATCGGACACCCGCCTCTTTTTCGAACCATGACTCACCAGAAATTCACCCGAGAATTCTCAAGCGTCGTCGAAGCGGCCGGCAATTTGGCTTCCGCTATTCACGCCGATGCGGTGCTTTTTCTGTTGGATGGGGCGACCGATTGGGAGCGTCTTCGTGAGTTGATTCCCAACGAAATTGGGAAAGTTTTGGTGGCGGCCGACAAAGAAGAGGATTTGGAGACAGCCACCGGGTTTGGTTTGACTCCCATCGTACTCAATAAAGAGGATTCACCCCTGTTGGAGCGTCTCCAACATGCCCTGCTCGAGGCCGTTGCGGACGAGTTATTGGCCAGCCACTGCGATGTGGTCGCAGTTTATTGCGGATTCGAAGCCAACCGCTTGGACTCCATATCGATTATCAAGCTCGACGAACGGATGCGGCGATTCACGAGCCGCGATCTGCAACGTCTCGAGACGGCTGTACCTCTCAACAATCTGAAAATCGTCATCGACCTGGCAGTCCAGATCGGTCGCGAAGGACGCGAAGGGAAGAAAGTCGGAACAATGTTTGTCGTGGGGGATACTCGCAAGGTGATGACACATTGCAAAGACAGCGGATTCGATCCTCTGAAAGGCTATGGTCGAAAGAACCGCAACCTTCACGATCCACGCGTGCGCGAGGATATCAAAGAAATCGCCCAGATGGACGGAGCCTTCATCGTTTCGCCGGATGCCGTCGTCGAACGATCGCGTCAGATCATCGAAATGCTCCACGAAAACTTGCAGCTATCCAAAGGGCTAGGTTCGCGACACTGGGCAGCCGCAGCCATCACCCAACGGACCAAAGCCATTGCGATCGTCGTCAGCCAGTCCAGTGGAACCGTGCGCGTCTTTCAAAACGGGATATTAGTCCTGCGTATCGAGCCAATGGATCAGGCCGTGAAGTGGCAAGAATTCAACTATGAACCACCACCCAATGAAGCCGCAGACTGACGTCGATCCACCCTTTGTGGCTGTAGTCACGGGATCCAGCAGCGGGATCGGCCAAGCCGTTGCTATCGAATTGGCACGGCGTGGTGCCCACGTGTTAGTCCATGCTCGGAGCAATCTGCATGGATTGGCCACGACGGTGCATGCCATCGAACAGGAACTCACACCTCCAAAGCATCAGCATATCGGCCGCAAAACACGCTCGGTGATTGCCGACATTTCTGATGAACCATCGGCGCGCGGTTTGGTCCAAGCCGCCTTTGCTTGGTATGGCTATGTCCATGTCTGGGTTCATGCTGCGGGTGCCGACGTATTGACCGGTTCGGCAAAGCGTTGGTCCTTCGCAGAAAAGCTCCGCGAACTGTGGTCCACCGATGTCTATGGAACGATCCTTCTCAGCCGTCTCGTCGCCGATCGGATGATGCAATCTCCACTCCCTGAACTCGCATTGCCTTCTATGGTCCATATCGGATGGGATCAAGCCAACCAAGGGATGGAGGGGGATAGCGGTCAGTACTTTTGTCCCGTGAAGTCTGCGGTGGAAGCGTTTTCGAAAAGCCTTGCCAAATCGTACGCACCCCGTTTGCGAGCTAATTGCATATTGCCAGGCTGGATCAAAACCGAATGGGGGGACTCGGCATCACCTGAATGGCATCGCCGAGCAACAGGAGAGTCGCTTCTGCAACGCTGGGGATCCCCTCAAGATGTTGCGAACATTATCGCTGCCATCAGTATGGGTGATGGTGCATTCATCAATGGACAATCCATTGCAGTCAATGGGGGTTGGTGTGGCAACGGGCAACGCATCGAAGGTCCCAGCTCTTAGCCCCAGCTGTTGAACATAGAGCCGCTGTCTGGTTCCCATTTTTCGTTATACTAATCGGACTGGCTTGCACAACTTGCGTGCTCCTGTTTGGTCGCCGTAAGCTGCAACATCCGTTATTCCGAACGCAGTTCAGTTGGCTATTCGGTCAGCAACAACGTTGCGACTCTACGATCCTCCCCTCCCTCTCGCGCCCCCCCCCGGACTTTATGGCTTCCATCCGCCGACTCTTGGCTGCCAATCGCAGCGAGATTGCCATCCGCATCTTCCGCAGTGCGCACGAGCTTGCGATTCGCACCGTAGCCATCTACTCCCACGAAGATCGCTTTGCATTGCATCGCTTCAAAGCGGACGAAGCCTACCCCATCGGCAAGCCGGGCGAACCGATTCGCTCGTATCTGGATATCCCAGGCATCGTCGAATTGTGCCAAGAAAATCGCATCGATGCCGTCCATCCCGGCTATGGCTTCCTATCGGAGAATGCCGAGTTTGCGAAAGCACTGCGCAATGCCGGGATCATGTTCATCGGCCCCAGCGTCGAAGCCCTCGAATTGCTGGGGGACAAAGTCGCTGCTCGAGAGATTGCGAAACAAGTCGGTGTACCGGTGCTAGAAGGCTCCGCTGCCGCGGTTCGCAGTTTGGAAGAAGCAGCCGCCACCGCCAAAGCCATGGGATACCCGATCATGCTGAAGGCTTCCAAAGGAGGAGGAGGTCGAGGCATGCGCGTGGTCGAGTCGGAGGATCAACTCGCTTCGAACCTTGAACAAGCCCAACGTGAATCAAAGAACGCGTTCGGCAGCGACGAAGTTTTTCTTGAAAAGCTCGTGGCACGGGCTCGCCATCTGGAAGTCCAAATCTTGGGGGATCAGCATGGCCGGATCATTCACTTGCACGAACGGGATTGCTCGGTCCAGCGACGTCATCAGAAAGTCGTTGAAATTGCGCCGGCCCCTAATCTTTCTCCCGCTATCGCCGCTCAGTTGCACGAAGCGGCACTGGCGATTGCCAGGAAGGTCGGATACTACTGCGCTGGAACCGTCGAGTTCCTTTTGGATACCGACACAAACCAGTTCTATTTCATCGAAGTGAACCCTCGCATCCAAGTCGAACATACCGTGACCGAAGAGGTCACTGGCATCGACTTGATCCGCGCTCAGTTGCTGGTTTCCAGCGGCTATCACCTCGGCGATACCACCCAAGGTCTACCGCTGCAGGACGAAGTGCAAGTCGTCGGCAGCGCCATTCAATGCCGTGTCACCACCGAGGATCCCAGCAATCAATTCCGACCTGATTACGGACGCATCACCCATTATCGGAGCGCCGGCGGGCTGGGCATTCGGCTCGATGCCGGGAGCGCCTTTAGCGGTGCGGTCGTCAATCCGTTCTACGATTCGCTACTGGTCAAAGTCACTGCCCGAGGTCGGAATCTTTCCGAAGCAGCAGGGCGCATGGAACGATGCCTTCAAGAGTTTCGCATCCGCGGAGTCAAAACGAATATCCCCTTCCTGATCTCGCTCATCAAACATCCAACCTTCTTAGCGGGCGATGCCACGACCCGCATGATCGACAAGACCCCCGAACTCTTCGAACTTTCCAAGCGGAAAGACCGCGCCACGCGCCTATTGCGATTCATCGCCGATACGCTCGTCAATGGCAACAAATTGGTAGACAAGTCTCATGCAAAAATTCGTAGAGAACCTGCTTGGGTTCCCGAGGTGCGAGCTACCGAACCGATCGTCGACGGCTATCGACAGCAATTTCTAAAGCTCGGCGCGACCGCTTTTTGCCAGTCGATTCGAAATTCCAAAGAGTTGCTTCTGACCGACACGACCATGCGGGACGCTCATCAATCGCTACTGGCGACGCGTGTACGGACCTACGACATGCTTCGGATCGCCGACGCCTATGCCAAGCTGACTCCGCAATTCTTTTCGCTGGAAATGTGGGGAGGAGCCACCTTCGATACTTCGATGCGATTCCTCAAGGAGAGTCCTTGGCAACGCTTGTCGGATCTGCGCTCGCGCATTCCGAATCTACTCTTTCAAATGCTGCTGCGAGCATCGAATGCCGTGGGATACACGAATTATCCCGACAATGTCGTACGAGCGTTTGTGAAGGAAGCCGCCGATGCGGGAATCGAGATCTTTCGCGTGTTCGATGCCCTCAATTGGACGGAGAACATGCGCGTCGCGATGGATGCGGTGGTCGATTCTGGAATGATCTGCGAAGCGGCGATTTGCTACACAGGGGATATCCTCAATCCGAAACGGCAAAAATACTCGCTGAAGTACTACATCGACCTAGCCAAACAACTGCAAAAGTTGGGGGCACACATGCTGGCCATCAAAGACATGGCTGGCCTGTGCAAGCCGGAAGCAGCCCGTTTGCTCGTCTCCAAATTGCGTGAAGAGATCGACATTCCGATTCACTTTCATACGCACGATACCGCTGGGATCCAAGCCTCCTCGATCTTGAATGCAGCCTCCGAGGGCCTGGAGATAGCGGACGGCGCGCTGGCTTCGATGTCGGGAGGGACCTCGCAAGTCAACTTGAACACCTTGGTCGAAGCCATTCGATATTCCCCCCGAGAAAGCCGATTGGATACCGACGCGTTGACACAACTTTCGGAGTACTGGAAATCGGTTCGCCAGTTTTATTCTCCCTTCGAGGGGGAATCCTTGGTGGCCGCAGGGGATCTCTACCAACACGAAATGCCAGGCGGGCAATACACCAATCTCTATCAACAAGCCAAAGCCCTCGGGTTATCCAGTCGATGGGCCGAAGTCTGCAAGATGTATGCGGAAGCCAATGCGTTGCTGGGAGATATCGTCAAGGTGACGCCGACGAGCAAAGCTGTGGGAGATCTGGCTCTGTTCCTGGTGGCCAATGACATGAGCCCGTCGGACGTAGTGAAGGGGACACGTGAATTGGCTTATCCTGGTTCGGTCCTCGATCTGGTCGGTGGCATGATGGGGCAACCTCCTGGCGGGTTTCCAGAGAACGTGAAACGAGCCATCTTGCGCAACAATCCCGAAGTCACCACACGGCCTGGAGAGACGCTTCCCGATCATGATTTCGAAGCCACTTCCACGTTGCTAACCAGCAAACTAGGACGTGAACCTAACGGCCAAGAAGTCGTCACCCATGCTTTGTATCCCAAAGTCTTCGAAGAGTTTGCCACTCACGTTCGCGACTATGGCGATGTATCGCTCTTGCCGACCCCAATATTCTTCTTCGGTCCAGCAATCGGGGAAGAGTTTTCGATCGATATCGAGTCGGGCAAGCGGTTGATCGTCAAGTTTCTCGCGATCGGCGAACCAAGGCCCGATGGTGTACGAACCGTTTTCTTTGAACTCAACGGCCAACCCCGCGAAGTGGAAGTGGTCGACCGTTCGATCGAAAACAAAGCCGTGAAACGGATCAAAGCCGATCCGGCCGATCCGACCCATGTCGCCGCAGCCATGCCCGGTATGGTGATAGGAGTTATCGTCGCGCAAGGTGGAAAAGTGACCAAGGGCCAAAAGCTGCTATCGCTCGAAGCGATGAAGATGGAGACAGTCATCAATGCAGAACGGGACGGCGAAATAGCGCAACTGCTGGTGCAATCGGGAAGCCAGGTCGAAGCAGGGGATCTGCTATTGGTCCTGAAGTAAGTCATCCCCAGCTCAACTTCCCTGGTCAGCGGAGTTTGGCGCCATCCATCCTTTGCTGCATGTGAGCATTTGACAGAGATTCCCTTGCGTTAAGCATGTTTTGGTCATGATACCCTGATCAATTCATCGGTCGGGAGGGCGACGATGCCGGGAGGGCGACGATGCCGGGAGGGCGACGATGCCGGGAGG
>JBAWXH010000067.1:0-31996 GCA_037144155.1 Planctomycetota bacterium
GGCAAGCTCGACCTGTTACCGGCAAAAGTTAGCCACTAAAATTCCCGAAGAACCCAAAATTAAGGGTTCGCATGAAGACTATGGAAATAATGCATTTTACGTAGCTGGGGGCGATTTTCTTGCAATTACAGAAGGAACCATGTTTAACGCCGACATTCACCAGGATATGCTGGAGTCGGTTAGATCAATTATTGAGATCGTTAAGCGTCCGGACAAGAAACTTATAGTCGGAATAAACTGGGACAATGACAGAATCCAAATCTGGCTGCCCGAAAGAGACTATGAACTGTATAGCCACATGCGAAAGTCGCCAAGTTTTATTGCGATTCAGCTTTCTTCGATAATATTGCCGGTATTAATGCAAGCGATCGAAATTGTCGCTGAATCCGGTGCTGAATTCGAGAGCAGGCGATGGTACTATAACCTACGGCACCGGATGACTCAAAAGAGTATCGCAATTGACGGCAACTCCTTTGAAAGCGCCCAGCATCTGCTCGACTTTCCAGTCCGAAGGACTCTCGAAAAAATTTATGACGAAAAAGTGGTTGGAGCGACAGACGACGAATGAATCAGTTAATCTTTATCAACGAAGCGTATAAGTTATTTGTCAAAGGCATTGATTCTAACTTTAGCCGGTACACCTCGAAGAAAACCTGGCTATCTGATCAGAAGACCTATGAAAAACATTTTTTAAAAAGCAGCATCCTGCTTAATTCAAGACCAAATCTCTTATTGCCTAGAGACGACTCGAATTTTGATTTCGAGAATGCCGTACGAGTTCACAAGTGTTACGATCTGACGCCCGTTCAGGCATCTGATCCAAGGTTGTGGGCCAGGCTCACCCATGTCGAAGCGTGGGACTACATGCAGATGCGATGGCCGGTAGATGCGTCTAAAAAGTCTCAATACGTTCGTCAACGCTACTTCGTTGCGGGTAGTGACAGTCGAGCAATTATACGTAACGGCATTGCTCGGCTATGGTGGAGTGCCGAGATCACGAAAGATCCTACGTCTACGAAAGACCCGTACAAGCTCACGCGGATAATTCTTTCAAAACTTGACATAACTCAACAACTGCTCGAACGAAGCTATGGACGATCGAGGAAATTTGTTCAGGCAGTACTTCGGTTCATTGAACAGAACGCAGAGGAATGCCTTAATGAGGGTCAAACTAGTCGCGATCGTATTCGGCACCTGGCCAAACAGCTTTCGCTTCGTAGCGGTGTGACTATTTTGGACTCGATGCCGGAAAATAATCTTCATGAGTTTCTCGCTGGAGAGTTGAGTCGCTTCAACAAGTCGCTTGGATCCTGAGAGTTAGTTGCTCGCTGCTGGGTAAAACGCAACCTTTGAACTAAGGACTTTGTTCGCCTAGGCACACGATGTTTACCGATACCGCATACAAGGTTGCGATAGCACGATGATCGAAGTTGAGCGTATCCCAGGTCCGGAATGGTCAAACTCGATGCTCGAGCAAAATCGTTTCGTTATCGATATTGCATTGCACATAATCCTGCTCGTCATTGCAGTCAGCCCATTCGTGCTACTCTATTGGAAGCGCCAATCGCCGGTCGGTTGGCTTGATTTCTGGTTGCTTCTCATGGCTGTATTGGCCGTTCCATTTGCGTCGAGTTACGTGGCTTCCGCGCTGCCGAAGTATTTTGCTCCTTTCGTTGTTGGGTATGCGGCACTTTGTTTGGTGGTGCTCGTCATCTCATTATTTTTGTTTGCGCGTCGAATGAAGCAGCAGTCGAAGGGTTCCTACGCTATGCATGTTCTCGCTAGCCTCGCACTCATGGGTATTTTGATTGGACTCTTTTTGCCTGCAGTCCCCAGTGCTCGCGAAGCGGCTAAACGCATGTTATGCAGCAACCGGATTCGACAGATCGGATTGGCGATTATCGAGACTCGATCCCGTGCCAACGATCTCAGCCAATCTCCTCCGAACAACAAACCGGCCGAGACTGGAGGACCTCCGGTGAGTTGGCGCATCAAGATCCTTCCCTGGTTGGAGGAGGGGGCAATCGCCAACGAATACCAAGTCTCAAGTCCCTGGGACAGTGCTGAAAATTGGAAGCTCGCGCAGCGTATCGTTCCGGCCTACACCTGCCCAAGTGAGCCCAACCTGGTTAGCCGCAAGGGAGGACGATTCACTGCGTATGCGATGCTTGAAAATTCGAATCGCGATCCAGAAAATCCCAATCTGCTCCCTACCGGTCGAATCATTTCAGCCGATGGAGATCGTATCCTTCTCATCGAGTCCTGCGGCGCGAATCTCATTTGGACGGAACCTCGCGATGTCGATGTGGATACACTCGACTGGGCAGTGTTGCCGTTTCGCTCGGGGGCAAAACGCGAACCGTGGCGGTCGCGAGGCGTCGGTGCTTCGTTTCACGGGAGCGGAACGCATGCGGTCTTCGATGATGGATCGACGCGATTTTTGCCTGCCGCTACCGACAAAGAGGTACTCCGACAAATGCTTCTCGGAAAAGACTGGGATCGTACCTATTTGGAATAGAAGCCAGTCTCGATCGTGGACGATTGATACCCGTGTTGTTTGATGAAAAGATGCGCCATGGCCTACTTCTTTTTGGCGCGGGTAGGGTCGCGGTATCTGGTTCCCAGGCTCCTGCCTGGGAACCGACTGGTGTCGAGGCTCCGCCTCGCTGATCGACTCTGCCATTGGCTGATCGACTCTGCCATTGACAGTAATCGTGACCTGAAGGCGTGGAATACCAGAACTTGATTTCAGCAGTGATGTTCAGGCGGAGCCTGCAAGGCAGTGCGTTCCACGGCAGGAGCCATGGAACGAGTAATTTGATACCCGTGTTGTTTGATGAAAAGATGCGCCATGGCCTACTTCTTTTTGGCGCGGGTTACTTCGCGGATGTAGTCGACTTCGTGCTGCTGATACGGTGTACCATCGCGTCGAAAGATGTCATGGAACCATTGTTCTGGCTCTTTGTCATAAGGCTTCTGCCAGCTATCCCATGGATAGATCGTCTGACTCTTGCCATCGACAAAGCCCCAGTTGTGAGCCCCGACATTGTTGTCCTTGAGGACCTTGAGATTCGGATCGAAGTAGCTGTTGTTGCCGCGCGCCATGTATTCGGTGCATAAGATCGGACGTCCATAACGACGCAATGAAGAAATGGCTTTCTTCAAACTGTTTCCATCGCCATAGTTATGAAAGGTGATAATGTCGGACTGCTCAAGACAAAGTTTCTCCATCGGACTCAGTTTCGATTCATCCTCCCAATGGCCAATCCAAACACCGCACGTCAGCGGTTGAGAGGGATTGATCTCACGCGCCCATTCAAAGCATCGTTTTGCGAACAAGGTTCCCATTTCGGCTTTGTTGGGTAGCTCCGTCTTCGTCCCATTTCGACCGTAGGAGTTCGCATTGTCATTGTCGAGTTCGTTGACCAAATCCCAGGCTTGGATGCGCGGATCGTCTTTGAATCGCGTCAAAATTCCTTGCAAGTAGGGTTTGACCAGTACATGTTTGGCTGGGTCTCCCAAGATCGAGGCACCAGGGCTTTGAACCCATCCGCTGTTGTGGACACCCGGCTTTGGATCGCGCTGTTTCCCTCCCTTGGGCTGCGGATCCCAGACGGAATCAAACGGGACAAAGACCACTCCGATTTTGTGCCTCTGGCATACTGCCAAGAATTGATCCATTCGGTCGATCAAATCCTTGCCATCACCTGTCCATAACAAGTCGTGCAGAAAGACCCGCATCGAGTTGAATCCCAGGCTCTCCGCCCATGCCAATTCTTGGTCGATCCGAGCGAGGTCAAACGTGCCGATCTGCCACATTTCCAATTGGTTGATGGCGTACGAGGGGATGTAATTGGCACCGACGAGCCAGCCGTATTGTTCTTGCCATTTGAGAGCCCGGTCCTGCGTCCATCGTTCTTGTCCCCAACCTTTCGACTCAAATGCCGAAAACATGGCCGTTGCGAACAAAAAGATCATCCAAACGCTACGAAAAGAACGCATGAGTCTGCTCCTGTTCTCACGAACGATTAGCAAGAGAGAGGTATGAACAACTAAATCAAGTCCACTCACATGAACCTATCCCAAGCATTGTAGCGGATTCCGATTCTTCTTCTATTTGCCGTTACAGTTTAACATTGCGGTCAAATAGAACCGATCGTTAAGGCTCGATCGGCGTTTTCGAACGGGACTCAGAAGCGAGGGATGAAGGGTCGCTGGAGGAGATGGGACGATTCGCGATCGAACCGTGGGCTCGATCGGCAGAGATTCCTTTCTGAAGTCGTTTGCGTTCTCTTCGAACGTGCGGATCACCCTGTGTCCGTTTCATCTCTTCTCGCATTTCTTCGTCTGTCATGCGCAGTTCGCGCTCCAACATCCAACGTTGGATTCCGTAGTCGACAAATGCAAAGATCAACAGGCCGATCGCGACGCTCCGCGCTATTTCGATCCCCGATCGCCACAGGAACTGAGTTGCTAGCCCCAGAGATATTTCATCCAGGTGGAAGATCGCTTCCCATCTGCTTCGAAAGCCGAATACGACCAATCCGATCACGACGGCGCACTTCAAAAGACCAAATCCGAATCGAACAAGGTTGCTGCCGCCAAAGATGCGCTGCCATGCGGAGTTCGGTTGGATGCGATTCCAATCCAGTCCGACTTTGGAAGGGAGCCACAGCGGACCGACCTGTGCAAAATGCGTCGCCAGGGATGCGATGAAAACCGCCGCTAGGATCGGTAACACTCCCACGCCCATTCCCAGGAGCGATCGTATCCGCGTATAGATCCAATCATTCGGGTCATTGGAAAATGCGATCGGCTCCGAGAATTGGCGACGGACGCCATCGGCCAGGGCTGCGAAGATAGTACTGCCCATCCAATCCAAGACCAAGATCGTCATCAGGAGCACAGCCGCTGAACTTAAATCATGGCTTCGAGCGACCCGTCCTTCCTCGCGAGCCTGACGTCGACGCGTGTCGCTCGGCGCATGTTTCTTGTCCCCTTCGAAATCAGCCATCGGTCACCTGTTGGCTCGGATTGAAGGGATCGTTCTCGGCTGTAATATTAGAGGGACTTGGGGATTCCAAAGGACTTGCAGGATGAGAATAGAGCTCGATCGTGGTGTTCCGCCACAGCACCAGTTCATGTTGGTAGACCCAGCCAATGCCTGTCATCGAAGAAGCCAGCACTAGCAGGGTCACTACGACTTGCAGGGGCGTACCGAAATTTGTCGGACCCAACTGAGGCAGGAATCGAGCGATCCAGCCAGTGGCTAATCGAGCCATCACCAGCGCAAACACGGCTGGCAGGACAGCACGCAATCCAAAAGCCATTCCATGACCTATCAAGGCATGCAAATGGGAGATCCAATCTTCCTCGAGTGACATCGTTCCGGGCGGTATCGAGGCAAAGCTGTCGAGCACCGCGCCGATCAGTATCCGATGGCCCCCAAACAGCAAAAACATTGCCATCGCGATCAAGGACATCAACTGCTGAAGAACTGGCCCGGATTCCTCGGTCATGGGATCGATGCTTTGGGCGCCATCCAGGTGGCTCAAAGTACTTAGTAGCTGGCTCCCGACATGCAGGCTCGTCGTCACGATCAACACCGAGGTCCCCAAAAAACTCCCCAACAACAGTTCGTGGAGCAACGAGATCCCTGCCTCAAGCGGCTGTTCGGGCAATTCGCAAGTATAGGTGGCAATCATTGGAGATAGGGCTGCCGAGCATCCGAGAACCATGATCGCTTTGATGTGAACGGGAATCGATGAGCCCGCGATGGGGGGCATCATGCAGATCGCAGGACCCAGCCGAGCCATAGCACAAAGACAGATCCAGGCAGGACCGAGAAATGCAGAGGGGAGGGAATCGATGATGGTCATCTCGAGCTCACAGCCCTTTATCGCGCGGACACCACGGCTGGAATTTCCCGGATCAAGTGCTTGGAATAGTCCACCATGCGGTCCGTCATCCAAGGCAGAACGATGGCCAAGCCAATCGCCATCGCCATTAATTTCGGAATCGTTGTCAGCGTTTGGTCTTGGACTTGTGTCAAAGTCTGCAATAGGCCGATCACCAAACCCACGGTCAGTGCCACGAGCAAAAGAGGTGCGCTCAGTGTCAACGCCATGAGAATGGCTTCGCGGACTAAATCGACTGCGTTCTGTGTTTCCATGCGATCGAACCTAACCAATTCGGTTGAGATTTAACTAGCCGGAGGGAATTGTGCCAAAACTATCTAGCAACATTTGCACGACCAACCGCCATCCATCGACGAGCACGAACAGCAGCAGCTTGAATGGCATGGACAGCATGGCTGGAGGTAGTGTCATCATTCCCAGCGAAGACGTTACGGCTGCGATGACGATGTCCAAAACCAAGAAGGGCAAGTAGATCTGAAAACCGATGAGAAAGGCGGTCTTCAATTCGCTCAGCATGTACGCCGGCAAGAGGACTTGGATAGGTACGTCATCGAAGTCTTTGGGGGCAGGGCTATTGGGTGCGTATCGGGAATAGAACAGATGCACATCGTCATAGTTTTGCGCATGTGCGATCTGTTGCGACATGAATCCTCGGATCGGTGCGATCCCTTTCTCCCACGCCTCGTCCGCCGTCATGCGACTGTTTTCGGCCGTGTAGGGTTCGATCGCTTCACGGTAGACCGTTGTCCACACCGGACTCATGACAAAAAATGTGATGAAGAGGGAAATTGCTGAGATAACTTGTGTTGGTGGAAGCTGTTGAGCCCCCAAGGCTTGCTTGAGCAATCCGAAAACCACGATCACCCGCACGTAACAAGTGGTCATGAGAAGGATTGCAGGAGCTACGCTGAGTATCGTTAGGAGCGCCATGACCTTGAGACTGCTGGCCAAACCGCTAGGGGTCATCCATTCCGAAGGGCTATTCAGTAACTGTTCTTCCCACGATGCGTCGGTGCGATCCCTTTGTTGATTTTCTGAGCCTGAGGCAATCTTGGAATAGGCAGCATGCGTTACGGATTTCGGAGCGCGCGATGCATCCCCCGAAATGTGCGAAGGTCGTGGCTGTTGGGATTCTCGCTGCTGAAGTGCGCGGGATAATACACTTCCTTGGCCTTGATTTGATTGAGCGTGCCCCTGCGGAGATTGAGCCAGCAGAGATGGGTTGAACAAATTCCAAAGAAGCCCTGCAACCATGACAATCCATGCCATGCGGAACGCAATTTCAGTTTGCAGCGAGCTGGGAATCATGCCGACACGTCACGTCGATCGATGGATCGCAAGAAGAGAAAGGGGAGTGGCTCGCATTCGATCGTCGAAGGATTCGAACGCCAGGGTAATTTCAACATGTACAGGAATTGCGAGAAGTACCGCAAGCCGTACTAGCCCTGGACGCCATTCGATGCGGCGATACTGGACGAACGGTCCCCGAATCGATGGGATTCACGCTTGACCTCAAGAAGAACTGCGAGTTAAGTTTCCTGTTCTCGGTCGGGTGCCACTCACAATGGGCTGAATACCGGGATGTTCGGAGCTCGCCAGGCACGAAGCCACATGAGTTTCGAATTCTATTTGAAACGCTAGCAAACCAAGGATGGGGGTTGGGATGACCAAGGAAACCGCGTCTCCGGCAATGACGAACGCAGCGTCCGCGAAAACGAACATACCACTGCTGGATGTTGGGCGAGGCAATCTGCCTTTGCGTGATCAAATACTCGAAGCAGTCGCCAAAGTGGTCGACAGCGGGCGATTCCTCCACGGCCCCGAAGTGGGTGAACTCGAGTGCACGATGGCAGGCCTGAGTGGGACTCCGCATGCGATTGGATGCGCATCGGGGAGCGACGCCCTGCTATTGGCGCTCATGGCTCTCGATATCGAGCCCGGTGACGAAGTCATCGTTCCGAGTTTTACGTTCTTTGCGACGGCGAGCGCGGTGGCGCGACTCGGGGCTGAACCCGTCTTTGTCGAGATCGATCCGGAGACATACAACATGGCCCCGGAGGCTCTTGCTGACAGCATCACTTCACGGACCCGCGCGATTATCCCTGTGCATCTATTCGGCCAGTGCGCAGCCATGGATCGGATCGCAGGCATCGCCGCCAGACATGATCTACCGGTGATTGAGGATGCGGCTCAAGCGATCGGAGCAGCATGGGAGGGCCGTCCGGCCGGGAGCTGGGGAATCGCAGGCTGCCTGAGCTTCTATCCCACCAAGAATCTAGGTGGGATGGGAGATGGCGGCATGTTGGTTTGTCATGATGATGCCTTGGCTGCCAAGTTGCGTTTGTTAGCTGCCCACGGCATGCAGCCTCGCTACTATCACAAATTGCTCGGCATCAATAGTCGCCTCGATACGATTCAAGCGGCCATCTTGAACGTCAAAGTAGCTCACCTGGAGGAGTATGCAAACGCCCGTCGGCGACATGCAACGCGCTACTCGGAACTCTTCGAAGAGAGTCGGCTGAACGAAACCGTTCAACTGCCATATCAAGACCCGCGCGCAACGCATGTTTGGAATCAGTTCAGCATCCGTGTTCCCTATGGACGGCGTGACGCGCTCAAATCCCACTTGCAGGGACAAGGCATCGGATGTGAGATCTACTATCCTGTACCTCTTCACATGCAAGAGTGCTTTGCGGATCTTGGCTATAGTCAGGGATGTTTGCCCCACACCGAAGCCGCCGCACGCGAGATCCTGCACTTGCCGGTCTATCCAGAACTGACCGAATCCGAACAGGACGCAGTGGTGGAGGCCATCGAGTCGTTCTACGTGAGTGGCGCATTCCGTAAAGCGGCTTAGCAACCCAATCGCTCAGCTTACCTTGGAAGAACCTACCCCGTGCTTTTAGAGTGATTTCTCCGGCTTTTGTTCTCCGGCAGGGATCTCGATGGGCAAGTGATTCTGCTTGGGTGGCAACGGGCAAAGCGTGTGTGGGGAGAATGCACAGGGTGGATTGTAGGACTTGTTAAAGTCCAAATCGACCTTGTCTCCCTCGGTCGGTATCTTTGCGTCGAGAAAGCGGCCTGGTCCATAGGTCGTTCGTCCGCTGGTTTTGTCACGGAAGACGAGGAACAACTCCCCAGGGGATTCGGACATTGCATCCAAGCGATACTCCTGGCCATCCAACGCGAATTCGACTGCCCCTACAATCTCGACCGGGGTTGTGTCCCCTCGAATGTTGACGATGTTGATCGTGTTGGGTTCTTTGTAGGGATGATATGTGGCTTGGAATCGATACTTAGGATCGATTTCGAACCACTTCTTACCAGCGAAGGATGTGATCCCTTCGCTCATGGCGTCACGCACACGCACCGCATAGCGCCCTGTCCTGCGTACCAGTTGAAACGCGACTCGATCCCCCACCGTGATTTTGTCCTCTCCGTTGGATTCAAAGCGCGACGAATCAATCTTGAGAGACCGTTCGGAAGCTGCTTCACCATTGACCAAGATACCGGATCCTTCTTCGCTCTTAAAACGGACATGGTCGCCATCGACGATAAAGCTGCCGGTGAGTGTCGACTCCAGATCCTTGGGAACTGGGATCGCATCCTTTTCGCTGTTTCCTAACCGATTTTCACCTTCGGAAAGCCATGCGTGCGCGATCAGCGCCAACCATCCTCGCGGTGCCTTCAGTTTCGCTTCGTCGGCCTCTCGCCAACGCGTGATGGAGTCACGATAATCGCTCGTGTTCTGGTCGACGCGTGTGGCATCGATAGGTAGTTCCGAACTCATAGCAACGGATTCCACGTTCGATACAATCATTGCCGCGGCAAGCCATGCTCCACAGCGTAACCAATGATGCATCCAATTCATGCAACGCTCCTCTACCTCATCCCGTGTCGTTCCATTATTCGGGTACGAAGCCCGGATAATGCCAACTCATAGGTCAATTCCATTAGGTTTTTTTGTCGGTTGGCTTTCCCCCGCGACGGAACATCCGTCGAGCGGCCATAGTTGCCACCGCTGCAATCATCATGCCACTGGAAGGCTCCGGAACGGAAGACAGATTGGATTGCAACTGGATCGCGCCGAGCGTGACGTTTGCGGAAGCGCTCGTTGTGTTGTCACCTAGAAAGAGATAGCTCGGGAGGGTGTAAGGCACAGAAGGTGTTCCGTAGTTCCGAATGCTGCCGCTGAGGAGTGTTTGGTTCGACTCCAGGAGTGTGTACGCGTCGTTGGTGATTCGCAGCCGATAATCCCGATCGACCGTCGTGTCGAAGGACTGCGATTCCCCTTTGGTGAACCCTGTATTTTGCGCCCAAACCTGATTGTTCCAGAATCCGATCTCGATTCCTTGAGCGTCTTTGCCCAGTAGGATCACTGAAAATCCGGCCCGGTCGTTGCTGATGTGGGCTTCGCTATGGATGCGCGCTCGGAATTCCAATTCAAAACCAAGGGTTCGGTCGAGTGCTGGAAAGGTGGAGTTCTTCAAGATCGGAATCGGTAATGGGATATAATTGCTATATCCAGCACGCGCTGTATTGTCGGAGGAAACTTGCACTCCACCGCTGACACTCGTCTGGGATGCCGTCCCTACAAAATCGTTTCCGTAGATCAACCAGGGCTGATCCGAAGGGAAACCTGCGCCGGTGTACAGGGTGACCAGGTCCGCGTTGGCGCATTGCATTCCCACACAGATAGCCAAAAGGAAGGGGAATAGGGATGAGCATCGGCTTGCAAGAGAGCGTGCAAGAGAGATAGTGCGGATCATGTCGGAGAGAATCGCGTGTGGGTTCGAGGTCATCCATCATCGAAATAAGGAAGTTCCGAGGGAGACACTTCCCGACGTACTTAGCGAAGACGCTGTCCGATTTTACTTCGTTCATCGCGCAGTGCGAAGCGAAACGAGGAGAATCGTTTCAAGGCGGTCGGACGTGCTCGGCGGCGTTTCGGCTGCTGGTAGGAGCGATGGGGCCAATCGCCATGGGTTGGAGATGCCATGGGATGGATTGATAAAGAGTGATAAAGTAGAACGGCCCTCAATCTTCGCCGACTCGAGCGTCACGCTCGGAACCGCACGCGATTCGAGACCTGCGGCCGGCTTCGGAGAACAACGAGAGCTACCCACTCGCAAGACAGAGCGAAAGCAGCCAAGTCCCTCCTCGGATGCCTTCCGTCCGCAAAAGAGCCAGTTTAGCGGTGCGCATGGCCGCATTGCGCGCGAGCAGCGATCAAGTTGACCCCACAAATCGCTGCAGTTATAGTGAGGAGGAGGCGATGCTGATGGAGAACGTGCTCTGGCAGCGTCCCTTATTCCTTCCTTGGTTCCCCTACCACCCCAACTCGGTGCTTTGTCGACTGCGTCTCTTTGTCGACGATCCGATGCGCCGATTGTTACCCCAGGTTTCGCCGATGACCCAGGTTCCGCCGATGATTGGTGTATCGATGTTGCAGACAGTGCGTTTGAGTTTAGTGTTGCGGAATGTCCTCATGACAGCGATGGCATTCGGCTGTGCCATGAATGCGGCGACGCGTGCTGAAGATCCAGCGCCGACGTGGTCCAAAGATGTTTTGCCCATCCTAAGAGCCAATTGTTTTGCGTGCCATCAAGAATCGAAGACGCAAGGTGGCTACCGCATGACCGATTTCGCCAGCCTGCTGCGCGGCGGTGAATCGGGAGAGGCAGCCATCGTCCCTGGGAATATCGAGACCAGTCATCTGATCAGCGAGATCACACCGGTGGAGGGCAAATCTGAAATGCCCAAGAACCTGCCACCCCTCAAGCCCAAAGAGATCGATATTATTCGACGCTGGATCGCCGCCGGTGCTCCTCAAGACGTCATCGATAGTGGTCCTCGCTTCACGCTCGCCAGTCCTCCTCGTTACGCGCACCCACCGAGCATCGACAGCATCGCTTTTTCACCCGATGGAAGCGAGATTGCCGTGACTGGGTTTTACGAAGCGCTTCTTTTCGATGCGCAGACATGGCAACCGAAAAATCGTTTGGTCGGACGCAGTCCTCGATTGGAATCGATCCGATACTCTCCGGATGGAAAGTGGCTCGCTGTTGCGGCAGGTGATCCAGGAATCTCCGGCGAACTACAAATTTGGAATCGCGGTAACCAAGCCCTCGAGCGCAGTTTCTCCCTCGGAGGAGAAACGCTGTTCGGCCTCTCCTGGTCGCATGACTCGAATTTGATCGCATTGGGAATGGCCGACAATACCGTTCGCGCATTCGATTTGGCCGGTAACCAAAAACTGTACCAACGTGCTCACGACGATTGGCCTCGCACGACGGTGTTTACTGCAGACAGTCGGTATTTGATTTCCGGCAGTCGCGATATGACGGTCAAGCTCACGGAAGTCGAAACCGAGCGTTTCATCGACAACGTGACGTCGATCACACCAGGTGCTTTACGCGGCGGAGTACACGCGCTGGCAAGACATCCATTGCGCGATGAGATCGTCGTGGGTGGGTCCGACGGCATTCCCAAGCTCTACCGCGTCTTCCGACAAACAGCCCGTGTCATTGGCGATGATGCAAACCTGATCCGCCAAATGGAACCCATGCCTGGTCGTATTTTCGATGTCGCAGTCAGCCCGGATGGCAAATATTTAGCAGCCGCATCGACCCTCGATTCGCAGAGCGTCATCAAAGTTTGGTCCTACGACATCGACGCAAAGATACCCGAGGAAATCAAGGCTTTCCAAGCCATACCACCTCAAGATCGCAAGCCAGAACAACGCAAGAAATTGGAGGAGTACGTCGCTGAACAACCGCAGTTGCTGGCTACGATCTCAGTACCGAATGCTGCAGTCTACGCCATTGCTTTGGATGCCAATGGACGGATCGCCAGCGGGGCATCGGATGGGAAGCTCCGCGTTTGGAATATTGCTGATAGCCAGCCGATCGCCGAGGTGGATGTCACTCCTGCTGGATCGATTGCCAGTCTCACCAATGATGCTTTGGATTCGCTGAGGAAGGAACGTTTGCAGGTCTTGGCCGCAGCCCATGGAGCCGAGCGCGCGGTCACTGCGAATCCTGCCTCTCCCGATGAATTGCGCCATCAACCTGTTCCCCTCGATCGGATTGCCTCCATCGTTGTTGAACCCTCGCAAATCGATTTGCATGCGTGGAATGATTCGGCACAAATCGTGGTGACGGCGCAGCTCACTCAGGGGGAACCCGTCGATGTGACTTCGCAAGCATCCTTCTCAGCCACTGCCGATCAACTGTGGGTATCGGACCGTGGATGGGTTCAACCTCTCGCTAGTGGTGATGGCAAGATCACCGTCACGCTCGGCAATCACACGCGAGAGATTGCTGTCCATTCGGTCGTGCAATCGGATTATGGCGTGGACTTTGCGCGCGATGTGAATCCTGTCTTGTCGCGATTGGGCTGCAATGCAGGGACATGCCATGGAGCCCAAGCTGGCAAGAACGGCTTCAAGCTTTCGCTGCGAGGATATGATCCTATCTATGACGTGCGCAGTCTGGCCGATGATTTGGCGGGCCGGCGCATCAATACCGCCTCTCCGATCGATTCTTTGATGTTAACGAAACCGCTCGGAATCGTGCCACACGTCGGGGGCAAGCTGTTTGAACCAGGGGATAATCATGCATTGGTCCTGCGTCAGTGGATTGCAGCAGGTGCCAAACACAATCCGGCTACGCCGCGCGTCACAAAGATCAGTGTTTCGCCAAACAATCCTGTGATCGCCATGCCAGGTGGTATTCAGCAACTTCGCGTGGTGGCGACTTACGCCGATGGCAAATCGCGGGATGTAACGCGAGAGGCCTTCCTGGAATCGGGCAATACGGAAGTCGGAGCGATCCTGGAAGGGGCGCGCGTTCAGGCCTTGCGTCGCGGCGAAGTTCCTGTTTTGGCCCGCTTCGAAGGTGCCTATGCCGCAACAACCCTAACCGTAATGGGGGACCGCGCAGGCTTCCAACCGACGACCATCGCTTCTCAAAATCCGATCGATCGATTGGTGGCTTCCAAATGGGAGAGGATGAAAATCCAGCCATCGACGCTGTGCAACGACGCAGACTTCCTGCGACGAGTCACCCTCGACCTCACCGGCCTGCCACCAAGTTCCGACACGGTCAAAGCGTTTCTGGCTGACCCCAGCGAAACGCGGGCAAAGCGCGAACGAGTCATCGATGAACTGATCAACAGCGAGGCCTTTGTCGATCACTGGACCAACAAGTGGTCTGACTTGCTTCAGGTGAACTCCAAGTTCCTTGGAAAAGAAGGGGCATCCAAGTTCAAAGACTGGATTCGCAATAGTATTGCGACCAATCAGCCCTACGATCAATTCGTCTATCAGATCCTGACTGCTACTGGATCCAATCGCGAAAATCCTGCCGCGTCGTATTACAAGATCCTCAGGACCCCCGAGGAAGCGGTCGAGAACTCGACCCATCTTTTCTTGGCAGTTCGCTTTAACTGCAACAAATGCCATGACCATCCGTTTGAACGATGGACACAAGACCAATATTACGAGACAGCGGCTTACTTCGCCCAAGTCGGTCTCAAGAAGGACGAGGCCTCCGGTGGGAACACCATCGGTGGAACAGCGGTCGAAGGGGCCAAGCCCTTGTGGGAAGAAGTCTTCGACAAAGGAGATGGCGAAACGAAACATCAGAAAACGCAGCAAGTCGTTTCACCGAAATTTCCCTTCATCTCTGCGAGCCAACCAGCCGAAGGGGCTTCGCGACGGGTGCAATTCGCAGCTTGGGTCACCGGAAAGAACAATCCCTATTTTGCTCGTAGCTTTGTCAATCGCATGTGGGGTTATCTGCTGGGCAAGGGGTTGGTCGAGCCCATCGATGACATCCGAGCTGGCAATCCTCCAAGCATTCCCGAACTACTAGATTATTTGGAAAAGGACTTCATCGATCATTCGTTCGACGTGCGCCATGTCTTTCGCACGATTTGCCGATCCGATGTGTATCAGCTAGCCATCGACACGAATCCTTGGAATGCGGATGACGATCGGAATTATTCTCATGCGATGCCTCGGCGATTGCCTGCGGAAGTCTTATTTGATGCGATCCATCAAGTCACGGGCGCGTTGTCGAAGTTGCCTGGATTGCCACCTGGAACCCGTGCCGCTGCCTTGGCAGATGCCGATTCAGGGTTGCCGGACGGTTTCCTCAACAACTTGGGACGCCCTCCTCGCGAGAGCGCCTGCGAGTGCGAAAGGTCGAATGAACTTCGATTGGGTTCCGTCATGGCGTTGGTCAGTGGTCCGACCCTGGGAAGTGCAATTTCGGATTCGGAAAACGCCATTCGCAAGTTGGTCGAATCGATCTCGGATGATGCCGGTTTGGTGGATGAATTATTTGTCCGCATTTTGAACCGACATGCTTCGGCCGAGGAGATCCAGGCCGCCTTGTCAACGATCACTTCGATTCAACGCGATCATGAAAAGATCGTGGGCCAATTGGCGGAGCGTGAAAGTTGGTGGGTTGAAGAGAAACCCAAACGTCAAGCCGCACTCGATCAAGAACGGGAAAGCACGAACAAGGCTTTGGAAGCGCGGCGAGAACAGATCCGTCCCGAGCGCGATGCGGCTGAGCGGGCTCGATTAGAGCGATTGGCGGCAGCCCAAGGCACCGTTACCGCCTTTGAAGCGAGCCTGGACAACAAGCTTCAAGAGTTCCTCGACCAGCGGCGGAATGGAGCGGCATGGCAAACTCTGGCAGCCATCAAAGCCGAGGCGACCACCGGCGCGATCCTGATTCCACAGTCCGATCGCTCCATTCGCGCTTCGGGAGCGGCCGGCAAGGGGATCTACACTATCGATACATCCATTGGAACAGCACCGATCACTGCCGTGCGACTCGAAGCCTTGACGGCGCCTGATTTGCCGAGCCAAGGTCCAGGCTTGCCTCCCAATGGAAACTTTGTGATCACCGAATTGGAACTCTTCGCGGGCAAGCCGGAGGATCCAGCCAACATGCGCCGGGTTAAATTGATCAAAGGTCTGACCGACTTCGATCAAGCTGGATTTTCAGCAGCGGCCGCGATTGACGGAAAGAACAACGATCAAGGAGGGTGGGCTATTCATGGTGCGATCAGCGTTGAACACTGGGCTGTCTTCGCCTTGGAGCAACCCCTCACGTTGGAAAAAGGAGAGGTGCTGCAATGGCGCATCCATCAAGTCCACGACGCGGTTGACCATCGGTTGGGACGGTTCCGGTTGAGTTGCGGCCAGCATGAAGGGGAGTTGAGTTTGGGTTTGCCCGAATCCTTCCGCGCTATTGCATCGGTTCCTCGCTCAGCGTGGACGCCTCCGATTGCCAAGGATGGATTGGAATACCTGCGGGTCGCTTCCCCGGAATTGATCGGTCTAAAAAACACCATCCAGAAGGAGAGCCAAGCCTTGCCTGAAGATGAACAAGTCGTTGTGCTGGTGAAACGTATCGAACGGCTTGGTCAACCCCTGCCGGACGATTCGCGATTGGTCCGATTGCGTGCTGACGCGAAGGAGAGCGAAGGGCAGTTAGGCAATAGCCGATTGACGGCGGCTCAAGATTTGGCATGGGCGCTGATCAACAGCCCAGCCTTCCTGTTCAATCATTAAATTCGAATGCGATCCTCCACGTGCATCGCGACTTTGCTGCTGGAGTCAACCCGGCGGAAGGAACCAGTTCGTGGAGGCACTTTTTCGCCGCGAATCGGTTAACTTACCGTTGGTGGCGTACGACCAAAACTAGAAAAAAACGATTGAAGAACCTGAGGGATCATCGGACCCTCATCCTTTTACCCATTGTTTAGGAACCATCCATCATGTTACGACTATTGGGTTCAGCAGGCAAAGACCTTTGTGATTCCAGACTAGGCGTCACGCGTCGCGATGTGCTCCGCGTCGGGGGCTCAGGACTGTTCGGAATCAGTCTGGCAAACCTGATTCGTTTGCAAGACGCACGAGGCGGGGACGCCAACGGAGCGCCGGGTTGGAATCGAGCCAAACGGATGATCTTGGTTTACCTTCAAGGGGGCCCTAGTCATCTCGATCTGTGGGATCCCAAAGAGAATGTGCCAGATAAAGTAAAGAGTGTCTTTAAACCGATTCCAACCAAGCTCCCGGGGACCTATCTCACTGAGAATCTTCCCAAGCTGAGCATGGTAAACGACCGGTTCACCATGATTCGTTCGATGAGTTACACGCCGAACGGACTCTTCAATCACACCGCTGCCATCTATCAGATGATGACGGGTTACACGACGGACAAAGTCAGTGCGTCGGGTCAACTAGAGCCTCCGTCTCCAAAAGACTTCCCGAATTTCGGTTCCAACATCATCCGGTTAAGACCTGCGGATGAACCGATGCTTCCGTTCGTGATGTTGCCTCGACCACTGCAAGAGTCGAATGTCGTCGGCAAGGGTGGCACGGCTGGCTTCCTCGGCAAGGAGTACGATCCGTACACGTTGTATCCGGAAGGGGATGACCTCGATATGAACAAGATGGATCGCATCAACATCAGCGATCTACAGCTTCGTCCGGAAGTTTTTTCGGTGCGGTTGCAGAGAAGGGCGGCGCTTCGTGATTTGATCAATCAACAAATGCCGACAATCAATGCAGCGGTTGAAAACCAACAGCTCGATGAGTACTTCGCGCAGGCACTATCGCTCGTGGTCTCTGGCAAGGCCCGCGAAGCATTTGATCTGAGCGGCGAATCCGAAATCCTCCGTGACGCCTATGGTCGCAACACGTTCGGTCAGAGCTGTTTGCTCGCGCGGCGATTGGTGGAGGCAGGGACACGGGTAGTCGAAGTTGTTTGGCCGAAAATCGCCAATAGCGACAATCACTCGTGGGATCATCACGTCGATCTATCGAAGCGGATGAAGAACCAATCAGCGCCGATGCTCGATGCCGGATTGTCCACCTTGATCGAGGACCTGGATCAACGCGGGATGCTGGAAGATACCTTGGTTGTCGCCGTAGGCGAGTTCGGCCGATCGCCGGAACGTGGCGTCAGTACCAGTGGCAATGGCAATAGCGACGATGGTCGCGACCACTGGCCTTACTGCTATACCTCGGTTATTGCGGGTGCCGGTATCAAACGAGGTTATGTTCACGGCAAGAGTGACAAGACCGCCAGCGCGCCAGTGGATTCTCCTGTCCATCCTGCGCAACTTCTGGCCACCATCTACCATGCGTTCGGCATCGAACCAGAAACGATCGTTTACAACCATCTCAACCAACCGCGTGAATTGGTAAAGGCATCCGCAGTCACCGAACTCTTTGCCTAATCCAATCCGCCTAAATCATTTGTTGACGTTATGTCTTTTTGTTGACGTTGTGTCTTTGAACGATGTTCGTTTCCGGTTTCGAAGCGGTTGGATTCCATAGCCAGCGGCGGCAGATATCGGTATTTCACCAACAATCCTACTTTCCAATCTGCTCCCTTGTAGGAAGCGTACTATGTCGCGAGCTTTTTTCGGTTTCCTAGCGATGTCGGTGTTGACGTCAGCCACTTGCTGGGGCCAAGGCCTCGGTGCGACCCCCGCCAGTTCGTTTCGAGTGCCTGAGGGATTCGAGGTGGATTTGGTGTACGAAGTCCCCTCCGAGGAACAAGGTTCGTGGGTGGCAATGTGTGTGGACTTGAAAGGGCGCCTGATCGTCTCCGATCAGTATGGCAAACTGTATCGGGTCACACCCGGTGGTAAGCCGGGGGACTCTGCCGCCACGATCGTCGAACCGATCGCCGTAAATTTAGGAATGGCCCAAGGCCTGCTTCATACCAAAGATGGTCTGTATGTAGATGTCAACGGCGCGGGGATTCTCAAGAAGAAAGAACCCAAGATAGAAGAGAATCCATCAGCCGATGGGAAGGAAATCCCCGAGAGCAAGGAGAACCCAGAACCCAGGCTCGACGAACCGGAAGAACCGTCGGGCCCGGGACTCTACCGACTTCAAGACCTCGATGGCGATGATCAGTTCGAAAAAGTGGAACGCATCATTCCTCTCGTCGGAGGGGGCGAGCACGGACCACACGCCATCATTGAAGGCCCCGACGGTCGGCTTTTTCTTTGCGCCGGGAATCAGACGGATGTTCCAGAAAAAATCGATCGATCGCGAGTGCCCAGGCATTGGAGCGAGGATCACATGTTGGGGCGCATGCCCGATGCACGCGGTTTTATGGCCGATCGCTTAGCACCAGGAGGGTTCATTCTCAGTTTCAAGCCCGACGGGTCGGATGTGGAACTTGTTTCCACAGGGTTTCGCAACGAGTACGACATTGCATTCAATCCCCTGGGAGACTTGTTCACGTACGATGCAGACATGGAATGGGACATTGGAACACCGTGGTATCGCCCCACTCGCGTGAATCACGTCATCAGCGGAGCGGAGTTCGGATGGAGGAACGGAACTGGCAAGTGGCCGGAGTATTTTGCGGACAGCTTTGGAGCGGTTGCCAATATTGGTTTCGGATCACCCACCGGTATTGTCTTCGGAACGGGAACCAAGTTTCCCGCCAAGTACCAGAACGCGCTTTTGATAGGTGATTGGAGCTACGGAGTTGTTTATGCAGTCCATTTGGAGCCCGATGGGGCAACCTATCGCAGCACATTTGATTCGTTCATTAGCGCATCGCCGATGCCCATTACAGATCTCGTGGTCCACCCCCAGGAAGGATGTATTTATCTGACGATTGGTGGTCGTAAAGTGCAGTCCGCCTTGTACCGTATTCGCTATGTCGGGAAAGAAAGCACTGCCCCCGCCAAGTTTCCTGACAACCCAGCCGCAGCCCTCGCGAGGCAGTCGCGGCGGGCATTGGAAACCATGCATGGATCGGGTGCCAAATTAAATCTGGACTTGATCATGAAGCATGTGGGCAGCCCAGACAGAGCGCTGAGAACAGCAGCGAGACTGGCTCTCGAGCACGCCAATCCAGAAGTGTGGCGTGATCCGATCAAGCAGACTTTGCCTGCTCAAGCAGCCATCACTATGGCTGTAGCCCTGAGCCGTCGCGGAACTCCATCGGACCAACAGGACATTCAGAACAGTTTGCTCCGTCTGCAATGGGACAAGTTACCCAATACCGAGAAGCTCGAACTGCTTCGCGCCTACCAACTCAGTTTCGTGAGACTGGGAGAAGGGAATGCAGAGACGCGCGAGCGCATCGTTGCGCAGCTGGATCCACACTTTCCAACACCCGATGGAAATGCACTGGTGGATCGAGAATTAGCGCGGGTTCTGATCTATCTCGAAGCACCGCAAATCGTTGCGAGGTGCATTGGTCAAATGAATGCATCCCATTCAGCAGACCAGCAAATCCATTATGCGTTTTGCCTTCGCGATGTCCAAAAAGGTTGGACGGACGAAGCCCGGCGGGCCTATTTTGAATGGTTTCATCAAGTCGCCACGGCGCGCGGTGGCGCCTCATTCGGCGGCTTTTTAGAGAATATCCGACGGATTGCCATCGGCTGGCTCAGCGACGATGAGAAAGCAACCTTGGGCGATTTGGTGGGACCACCTCCAGCGCCCAAAGATCCTATGGCCGAGCTCGAACCTAGGAGCCTTGTGAAACAGTGGACGGTCGAAGACCTCGTGAGCGCTGCATCGCAGAAGAAGCAAAGCGTCAACTTCGAACACGGCAAAAAATTATTCGCCGTCGCCCAATGCTACAAGTGCCATCGTTTCTCCGGTCAGGGTGGTATTCAAGGACCCGATTTGACCGCTTCCTCTCAGCGATTCAGTACTCGGGATATGCTCACCGCGATCATTGAACCCAACAGAGAGATCAGTGATCAATACGAAGCCACCATTTTTCAAACCGAAGAGCAGACCATTATCGGTCGTGTGGCCAATCTCAATGGGAACACATTGATGGTCTCCACGAACATGATGGATCCGGGCAACTTCACCAACATCGATCGCCACGAAATCATTGCTATTAAGCCGAGTAAGGTATCCATGATGCCGAACGGACTGTTGGACACATTGAGTAGCGACGAAGTTCTCGACCTTCTGGCATATCTGAAATCTGGTGGAGACCCCCAGAGTGAGGTGTACCGAGGCAATTAGACCTTCGGGGGGCACTTCGTTGTGAAGTCGTGGTGTACAGCGGTGCATTGTCTCCATACGAGATTGCACGCATGCTAACTTCGGATCCGAAGGATTCGAGGGAAGTGTTGTAGCGTGCAAGGCGCGACGATGGGTTGATCGTGGCTGAACGTTCTTCATGGAGTTGGTTGGTTCAGGTTCCAGTTATTCGATGTGAGATTGATCGCACGTCGAGCAATGATAGACGCGAAATTTTGCATCGTGTTACGAACGAAGAGATCTGTTGCGAATATTCTTGCAATGAGCCGATCGAACGCACAGAGTATCAAACTTACGTTTGGAAAAGGACATTTGATAAAGGCCGCACGCCGCGCAACATGGATTGCACTCTGAGGAAGGGTTAGGAGGAATGTAGCGGTTGTATGCACAGCGGGATTTATGTCATTCCCAAGTCCATTCAGATCTATCTAGTATCATCGCGATCCAAAACTAGAGTAAGGATGATATTTCAATACTCGAATGGAAATGAACCGCCATGGAGGATCGGAGTCCGAGCGAATCGCGACGGCGCCATCCTTGAATGCCGAGACTGACATGAAACTGACCCTCGATTTGAATTCGCTGAGAACTCGTTCTATGATTTCAACGGGAAGTTTCAATTGCTCCGGCCATCGATTGAAGAGTTCCGTCATGTTTCCAGTTGATTGGTCAACCATTATCCCTCCAAAAAGGCGTCAAGAAGCCATCGAAGGTTTTTTGATGGGATGCGCTGTAGCGGAATCGCTGAGCATTCTGTATGCCTCCTTGGATCCAAAGACAACTCTAAGTCTGCGCAGGCACCCAGTACGCTTCTGGACCTCGATGCCAGCCTATCCGGGAAGCAATACTCATTCCATAGTGATTGCGATCCAGTCGCTGCTGAAATCCAAAGCAAAGTATGAGGAATTCGAAGAATCGTTGAGGAAGCGACTGAATTGGTATCGAGTGTCCCATCCAATGCAATCGATGCGTGCTCGGTGGCGGCAGGCGGCTCTTGACGGAGATGGACCGGAGGCAACTTTATCCAGGTTTGGGAGCGATCCGATGATCCGCTCTGCCCTCATGAGTGTGGTGATGCAGGGGATTGACAGTACCGCCATGCGTTGGATCTCACATTCCGCGCGGATCGCCTCCGAAGACGAGATGGTTATTCAGGCATCAAGGATGGTTGCGATGGCGACACAATGCGCTCAAGTCCAACGGACATCGTCTTCCATCGATACCAATCAACTCCTTCGGACCTTGGCTGATTCGATCGATGACGTCGACTTGCAGCAACGTTTGTTGCACCTTGACGGGCTCTTACAACGACGCGAATCCTTGCATCGAGCCGCGCGATCTTTGGGATATAGGCGAGGGGTCGCCGATCGCGCGGTAGAGAACGCGATCCTGGCCATCTACGCATTTTGCTTGCACCCAAGAAGCTACCGACAATGCATCGAGGAAGTGATCCGATTGCCTGGAAATACGGTTGGCATCGCTTCGTTGGCAGGAGCCATTCTCGGGGCCGCGCAGGGGCCTCAAGATATCCCGAAAGAGTGGCTGGACAATGTGTCCATGATCCCGTACGACAAAAAATGGATCTCGCAGTGCGTGGAACGAGTTCAGGATTGGCCACATGGTCCGGAGGATATTCAGCGCACAGCAATCCTTCCGACGCGAATCGTAGGGCAGATTCAGCGCAATTTGGTGCAAGGGCTCGCCGGCTTGCAATTGATTCTGGGCCGCTTGGGACTATTGCGTTAACAGCGACCAACCTTTTGCTGTTGGACGAACGACCAGGTGTGGAGCATCTGGATCCGAGCCGTGAGCGTCACGGATTGTTGATTGAAAGCGCAAATGCAATGGCAACAATTAGCCGATGGGCGGTTAGCCCCGGTTTTCGGAAAGGCAACCGCCGCTAGCGAAGATAAAACGGCACCGGTGGCAGAAATGCGTGTTGTAATAAGACGCTCGCCGCACCTTCCCACAATGCAAACTTGGCGATGTAAAGCACGCCGACATAGACACCGATCGCAGCAAACAACGGGACCCAAGCTACCCAGCGCCACAACCAAAAGACGGGGCGCTGTCTTCGATGGCTGCAACGCAGCGCCCACCCCGCCAATAATTTGGGAGGGAACATAAACAGGACGAAAAACAGGGACAGGAAGATCCAAAGTTGGCTTGGAATCGATTCGATGCGAAGCAAGTACAAGGGAATCGCAGCAGCAAAGAACAATGTGGTTGCTATGAAAAAGGCCCATGGCGCGCGACGAAACGCGTCTCGAACAGCCGGTCGATCCACGACCGCTAAGAAGCGACCCTTTTCGGCCATATTGACTTGAAGGAATGGAAGGTACTGCAGAACGTACCACATCCAAATGGCACCTACCAATCCGATGAATCCAAACAGGGCATTTTCACCAGGCTGTGAGCTTCCGTTGGCGGCACCGTTGAGGGCGATCACCATCAGCGTTGAAGGAATCAGTAGCCATAGGACGGCACCGACCGTTCCATAAAAACCGATCTTCATCAGACGCGGAATTTGAAGCGATCCTACAAAATCCCAGAGGCGATCTTCTAACGCATGCCATGCGGACCTGCGAAACACAGTTTGAAAAAACTGCCGCGGGGCTGGCCACAGGAAATGGTACCAGCGGCCACCGCGAAACAAGGCCCACGTCGCCCAAACGACCCAGACCACGGCGATGACCCGAGCAATGATTCGCCAGCGGTGCGCTGGGGCAGATCCCGGATCAATCAACGCCGCCGAATAGGCCAGATCAGTGATCAACCAGACAGGAAGCCACGAGAGACCGAGCCACAAACCTGAGGTAACGATTAATCCTGCGGTCCGGGCGCCAGGAAAACAGCGACGCAGCGGCCAGCCACGAGCGACGCGACCTGCGCTTTCAAGCATGTAACCCAGGCTCGCCAGTTGCAGAATAGGAATCGTGGCCGTGATGCTGAGCACTACGATGAGGCTGACACCATCCCAGAGCCGGCGGAAAAACACCAAAATGCTTCGAAACAATCGAGAAATCATTGAGTTCGGCCGCCCTTCATCAGCGATCCTACGTCCGCAAATCCTCAGAAGCCTACGGAGCTTTGAGACCCCAACAATTCGGTCTTCCAACCGAAATCTTGACAACGCATCCGACAATCCTACTGCGGCAAAGATTCCTCTGGCGAGCAACTAAAGGTATTCGCAATTTATTTGCACTCCCGCTTGCCTGAATTACCATAAAACGGAACGACTAGTTTGTACTGGATTTCTATGGGTAATGAGCTATGCAACAACGACTGACCTCCGTGATGGGATTTGCCTTGGCTGCCTTTGCCGCCATTCCTTGTTTCGCACAAGATCCTCTGGATGAAACCTATGGACACGCTGTCCACGAGTATTTCCGTGGCAACGTCGAACGAGCCGAAGAACTGCTCAACGACGTCATCGCCGCCGGCAGCGTGGATCCACGAGCTTATTATTTTCGCGGGCTGTGCGCTGCCGCTATGTCCGGGGAAGACGCGGGATTGGCCGATTTCCAACAAGCCGCTCAATTAGAAATCGACGGCAAGAAAGTCGTCAACGTGGGTAAAGCTTTGGAACGAGTCCAAGGTTGTGTTCGATGCCAGATCGAAAACGTCCGTCGCCAAACCCGGTTGGCATCCCGAGGACGCTACCTCGAAATGCAACGTCAACGCTACGAAGAATCGCTTCGTTCCGCACCGAATTCCATTCAGCCGCGCCGTGGGGATGTTCCTCCTCCAATGGTTCCGAACGCCAACGATCCCTTCCGAGACGGTCCTGATTTGAATCGGGGCAATCCGATCCCAATGCCTGAAGAAATCAATAAGGCTCCGCCAGCGACCGACGACCCATTCGGCGGCAACGGCAATGATGCCACCAAGAAACCAAACGCCAACGATGATCCGTTCGGCGGTGGAACGAACAATCCACCCCCCGCAACGGACGATCCGTTCGGAAATTAATTTGCTGCGATGGTTATCTGAAAAGCGGGTCGCTCAACCTGAGCACCCGCGGCCCGGTGTGTCATTGGATCGCAATCCATTGCTTTCGTTTTGAAGCCTCAAGGTTTCTTCACCAAACGAGCGAGATCGCAACAAAGAACTGGTACGCAATCGAGGAATGCTCGTCCTCGAATCGCGTTCTCCGAGTACGTGTCGGAGTACCCCCTAAGACGGATGGCGAGCGTGCGATTGGATTTTCGCGAGATCCCGACACTGCCGCGGAAAATATCGCACCTTCAAAGTGCTGAAAATAGGGACCTGATCCCTCTCGCCATGCGGGCTCGGATTTTCTTGAAGCAATTTACGTGAACGAATGAATTTGCTCGGATTGTCTCCAAACCGACTCTGAAGGGCATTCTGCCCTTTTTTATTGAACGGCTCCCTCTCGGTTCCACATGCAAAGTGATGGCAGGAGGTCCCGCTTCGTACCAACCAACGGTTGTTAAGTTGTTTTTGCAGGGCCTGAATAGGGGAATAGCCCGTTCCTCTTTCCGCCGATCGGGCGCTGCGTACACGTCCGATACCTCTGAAAGGCACTTCCGCGAATGGACGAGTCCATTTACGATGACACGACTTGGGAAGTCTGTTGAACGGACGAAACCCGACCCGGGAGTGAAATAGACCCGGTAGTAAAGTATCGGAGCGACCTTGACTTGGGAATCCATGGGGGTCGGATCCGAAGGAAGCCCGGGGGCACTTCTTCAACGGGCTGTTCGGAACGCCGAAGATGTACGCATTCTGCGGAATTGTGAATTTGTGACGTACGGCCGGAGGGGCCCTGGTGTCAGAGCAAGCCACGCACGGCCCAAAAGACGATGATCTTAGTCAGGTATTGGGGTACCTTAATTTCTCCTCGGGCAAGCCCGACTCTAAGTTTCTGTCTGCATTGAATCGTCTGTACGATCAAGCTCTTCGCGGAAGTGCGGGACAATACTCTCCCTACACGGGGCTGCCCCCCTGGCTGACCCTGCAGCAATGGCTCCAGGATCGATTGGTCACCCTTCAAACCGAAAAAGCGATCTTTCGGGAAAGCCAGCAGGCCAAAGAAGTTCTCCATTTGGTCTGGCTGTCTCTGTTACCCGAATATCTCGACTACCACAGCGACCTTCTATTCCATCAACAACCCGAAGCCCTTTTTAATGGCCTGTTTCTTGGTCGCGCGATCGAAGCCGTCTTGCAGCAGGGGGGGCCCTGGAGCGATCTAGATCGAATCGTGAACGGGGCGATCAATCAGCTGAACGATTACGTTGGATATCGCCCTGTGGCTGTTCTTGAAGGGCGTCGACTGGAGCCCTATCCCCATGAATGGCTCCGTCCTATCCCACTCTATATTCGGGATGTGGGTGTAGCGCATGGACCGTATCACGATCTGATATCGAGAACCCTCGACTTCCTGCGTTCGACCTCTCCATCCATCCTTCGAGAAGCGCAGTACGATCCACAGCATCTGGATGAGTTGGCGCTCGATCCGCGTGCATATGATTTCGATCACCCGGTGAATAAACGGCCCAATTACTATTTTGGACAATGGGATCCCAATCTATCGGATAACCAAGGTGACTACCGCCGATTCGTTTTGCAGCAAGTCACCGTGGATGCCTTGTTGTCGAGAGTCGAAAACCATAACGAATTTCCAAAGGATCAGTTACTGACCGAAGCGGCGGCGGTTCTGGCGGGCACTATGTTGATGGCATCGGGTATCTCCGGTGGATGCGCCAACGCATTCTCATCGACCACCACCTTGGTTGGTTTGCTCAATCACATCGCCACCTATCGCGATACATTTTATTCCGAGTTCTTGGAAAAGATGACTGGCGAGCACCGCGAGCGACTATTGGCCGAAGCGAGTATCCGACGACAGCCTCTGGGAGGTGCTCGTCAAGAACTCAACACGACCCTCGCGCGGTTGCGTGCGGCGCAGGTCGAGCGCGTACAACTGGCGCGCATTTTTGCGCGGATGGGAAGTGCGACAGCAGCCAAAGACGAAGCGGATGATGTCCAAGTCCCGTCGGCCCGAATTCTTTGCCGCATCGATTGTTTATTGACCATCGGCAATCAATTGCTCCGCCGAGGCGAACTGGATCAAGCCGCGGAGGTCCCCGAACAAATTTTCGATCTCGTGCAGCGCGGTATCGAATGCGGTGCATTGGTGGACCCCTGGAACATCTTGGGTTTCGCAGGGAACTTCCCTCGGTTCATCGGAACAGATGCAACCGTGATCGATGATCGCGTGCGGGAATTGGTTCAGATCATGGAGCAGACCCTATCGCTATTGTCACGTCTGTGGCGCGAGGCTGCCGCAAGCGACCGCGATGAGCTTTGCCGTTCGACCGAGAATCGGTTCCGCCGCATTGCGAATTGGTGGAGAAAGTTCGCCGCGCATACCGTAAGCGACATCCAGGCTACCGATCCCGAAGTTGCGTTCGCTTCCTCCGAACTAGTGGCCCGAGCCCTTCGGCTGTGGCACCAAGGAGGCGCTGCCGCAGGGGATCTTAAATTTTGGACCCCCCACGCCGAGATCTTTGATTCCCCAAAAGCCTACGCGCTGGTGATCGAAGCCCTCTTGGATCGCAGAGACTTCGTCAGTTGCATGGCGCTGCTTGTGCACTGGTTAAGCCAAGCCACTCATGTTGGACTTCAAAGTGGGAACACTTCCTATTCCGATCTCGCACGATTGTGGCTGGAAAAACTGTTTGAGCATTTCGCAGCAACCGTTCAACCCGGCCAAGAATCCGACGAAACTGCCGATCGCGATTCCAGCGAGTTGATTCGAGTTTGGTCGATGGTCGAAAAGTTTTTTGACTACTTGGAAGCCAATGGTGAGTCCTTCTGGCTCGTCCCCGACTTTCAATTGAGTAAGAAGAACAAACCGAAAAAGAAATCCGATCCCGATTCCATGCTCCTCGAAACAGGAACTTCGGAATCAGACGGGATCGACGAAGACAGAGGAGAGCCATCTTCAAAAGATCTGTACGGATCGGCGTACGATGACGTTACGTACCAGGATACCACCGATGATGGTGTCGATAGTCCTATCTATGAAACGGACGATGGAACCAATGAAGAACTGACCTCCGAGTCGAAACGTATTGGAGAACATTTGACCTTTCTGACCGCGCTGGCCCAGATGTGGAAATTGGTGGCAGAGTCGACGGTGTCCTTGGAACGAGCACCCGAGTGTCCAGGCATGCAGCAACAAAAGGCCAGCATCCTATCCGCCATCCACCGCTGGACAGAGCAGTGCATGCGCAATCGCTACGGACTGATGGGATTGTTAGAACAGATTCAACGGTTCTCGATCCCGAAGGGAGGAACCGATACGGAATCCATGACTCGCTACGATCGGCAGCGAGTCACTAAGGAATCGCTTATCGAAAGAGTCTTGGCGTCCGCAGTCGAGACAGCCGATTCAGGGCGCATGCTCTTGGGTGCCTTGCTGGCCCACAGCGAACACCGCGAATCTTTCAGCAAGCTATTCGATTCGCTTCCGCGCGATGAACGCTTGGCAATTGAACTCTATGGCGATCTCATGGCGGCCCGCCGCGAATCCGTTGAGAACAACTTTCCTATTTTCGTCGAAGCTATCCGCAATGAGCGATTGCTCTATGTTTCCTTGGCGCGAGGAGGCGATCCGCGCGAGATACTCATCGCTCGCGCGCGACGGAAAACCTTGACTCACTTGTTAACATGGCTTCCGCGTCAAGGGTTCTATCTGCATGCATGCGTCTTGGTCGATGCCGCACGGAACATGGAGCACCAACATCCAGTTGGGCATGGTGCCGTTACCGAATTTGATGACTTGTTCCAAAATGCGTTCAAATCATTGGTGCGAGGACTCATTCGCAACGCTTACCACTGGCAATCGGAATCACCCACGCTTCCGAGCAATCGGAGAAAATCGCGCAAGCATCTCACGCATAGTTCGCACGAAACGGCGATCGAGCAGTCTCATTGGAAGACCATGGAACTGGACGATATCGTTGATCGGAATCCACCCGAGCCCGACAGCGAAACGCTAGTACCGCTCCTTGAGAAACTGACCGAGATTTTGCTCAGCAGTTGGTTATCGCATTCGCGCACACTGCGATTGAGTGTACTGGAGACCGTCGAAGGCAAAGCCACGTGGTCGCAATTGGCTACGTTTATTGAGAAGTACGGCAAAGGACTTTTCACGCAAGGATTCCTGCGATTGGCGAATGTCCGAGCGATTCTTCATCAAGGCGTCGGAAATTGGTTAGAACAGGCCCGACTCAATCAAGACAGTGAAGAAATCCAACCGCTACTGGATGCCATCGACTCTGGCGAGATTACGATCGAGGAATCGCAGCGATGGTTGGCAGTCGTCTTTGAAGCCATCATCGATCACTTTGCCGAGTACAAGGATTACAACAGCACAACCACACAGTCCGATCGCGGAGAGATGCTATACATGCTCCTCGATTTTTTGAGATTGCGTGTGCGCTATGACCGAGTCTGCTGGAATCTCAAGCCGGTGTTCTGGGCGCACGAAGTGCTGGTCCATAGCGGCTGTCAACAGTCCGCACAGCAATGGCGCAGGGCTCTCTCCGATCGCGTTTCCCGTGAAGCGGACCAGTACTTGGAACGACTCGGTCGTTTGCAAGACGCCTATGCCATGAAAATGCCCACCGTTGCGGATAGGCTCAATGAGCGTTTCTTGAAACCGATGACGATTGATCGGATGCGGGCGTTGATCCGTCCCGCCATGCGACAACTGCGATCCAACGATCGCGAAGAAAGCCGCGCTTTTGAATTGCTGGTCCAAGAATCACATCTGATGATGCGCGAACCAACCGGTGTGGGATTGGAAATTCCTGCTTGGTTGGTCACTTTGGAAGATGAGGTCGAAAGAGTCTTGCAGCATCATGTGCAAGCGCCTCAGTCCCTGCGACTCGAGAGAGCGGTCCCTTCTGTCCTGGTCCCGCTCCAGGACATTCAGTCCCAATTGCAAAATGCATTCTTGCAAAACCGAGGAATCGGCGGCCCAGACGCAACGTGACATCAGCATGTAGCCGAACGCAAGTGCCCTTCGTGTTACCCACATCATGCGGCTCGATTTCGTGCTCGTGCTCAATCCGCCGCGGCGGATGGTGCTCGTAATCGAACGGCCTCTTTCGAGCACGATTACGAGCAGGAGCAGAAGCACGAAAAAGCCAAGGGAAAATGGATTGGGGATCCACGAGGCTCGAACATTGCAACTTCAAATCTAGCGCCGCGCTACGTCACCTATGTCGAGAGGGGCGTTGCTACCTATGCGGTAGGGGGAAGCGGCTTCTTCGACGCCGCACAACGACTCGATCCACATCTTTTTATCGAGATAATTCATGATGGTCACTCGAAGATCGACCGGAAGTGGAGACAGTTTCGAGATGTGGTAGGCCATACCGGGTTGATATACGAGAGCCTCAAACCATCCTTTTGGAATCTCGGGTTCATAGATATCAAGCTTGGCCCCCAATCGGTGAAACGGCGTTGGAAAATTGCGATGTTCAATCGTCCGTGCATACGATCGAGCGGCTTGGATGAGGTTCGATTGCTGCTTGATGTAGTTCGCTGCAGCCCGCGCTGCGACTTCGTCGTTCTCCTGATAGACCGCAACGACAAATCTCTGGTTGGCCAAAACAATAGATCTCTTGGCCCCCACAGATTCTAAACCGATCGCATCGAAACTGACATCCAGCAATTCGGCCCGCCAGTTTTCCGGGACTTCGAGCAGGATACGAAATTGGCGAGCACCCTCCAACGTCAACTGACTGGATCGACGTGCTTTGAAGAAAACCCCGCGATGCCGTTCGATCGTACCGGAAGCTGTGACCAACTCGAGCGATGGCTTCTTTGCGAAGTGTATCGTTTGGTGCCCGACCTCGGTTTGGTTGGCATATCCCGATGCAGAACCGACTCCTGGATAGCCAGCCATACCCTGCAAGCTCGCTTCGCGGATACGCTCGCTGTCGAGAGAAACTTGCATGGTTCCAAACACTTCGGATTGCATTTCAGTGCGCGGAGAATAATCGGCTACCAGCACTTCTTCGTGACGACTCACAACGCGCACCATCGTTTCCTGGACCAGGCGAGAGGCACTCGAAGGTATCAATGCCGACGTATCGAGATGCACTTCGACAAATCGCGAGCCAGGCAATCGAGACATCAAACCATACGGTTCGACAGACCGTGCCGGGGCTGTCGCATTCACATCGAAGGCGATTTGCGCGCGAAGCCATTGTGGGCTGGAGGTGGCTACTGACAGCCATATGGCGACGAGCAACGGAATTGTCCGGCGCGATGGATGTATGCGGCGGACCAAGTAGTAGAAACCCAATGCTAGCATCAACATTCTGGTTGGACTCCTATGCATCTCTAGCCGCTGATGGGACTTCAGCGGTCTACAAGATTGAATCGATTACTTGGGACCAACTCCCAACGGAGTTGGTTGTCCAGCGACCATTCGCCCCCTGAATGGTCTTCGTTTCAATCCCTGCATCGTCGATGGCGGTGACACTTTAGGTCCTGCGATGAAAGTTTAGGCAAGATCGGAAAGCCCGGATCCCCACCAACGTTCATCGCAATCAAACCTCGTGAGCCTCTACTGCAACCATCGTTCCATCCTGGAAAGAAGATTCCTTTTTGCGCGATATTTGCGCACATTGACGTTTGTTACAGCCGCAAATGCAGCATGCACCCCGTCCCTTTTTGAAAAGGTTTCCAATGCTTTGTAATACTAACCATCGGCTGCACCGAGGCAAGTCGCATTCGATATGCTAGTTATTCCGAGCGAGCTTACGACCTGCTGGCATGCTGATGAATCCTAAATCGGATGCGTAAGTTTTGAAGTTGCGCTATTCGAGCTTCTGGGAGCCCCAATCCGTTTTGTTCCAAAGTTTTTCGTACTCGTACTCGTACTCAGCGTTAGCGGTACTCGTACTCGATAACACTGCATCGAGTACGAGTACGAGTACCATTTCATTGAGTACGAGTACGAGAGAAAGCC
>JBAWXH010000068.1:0-31219 GCA_037144155.1 Planctomycetota bacterium
TTGTGAGCCATCATCCCTTCGTACGTGTCGGCCCCCGACCCGGTTGCTCCCAACGCATCGGAGTACAGTTCCGGGCCGACTTGCAAATGGATACCACGGGCGGCGGCCCCTTCGATAATCGCATCGATCATGCGTCCCGCGACGCTGGATTCTTTGAAAACGGCAGGGACTTTTCGTTCGCCAATCATGTGGATCAGTTCGGGTATCCGGCTCAGTCCAGCCTCCGAAGCCGTGGAGATTCCTTGAACTCCTTCGACTCTCAATCCATAGCGCCGACCAAAATATTGAAACGCGTCATGCGACGAGATCAAAACACGTTGCGACTCAGGGATCGTCGCCATCGCGGCCAACCCGCGCCGATCCAGTTCCGAGAGTCGAGTGCGCAGTTCCTCGGCGCGCTGCGTCATGATCTCTGCATGCTGCGGAAGCCGTCGCACCAATTCCGCTTGAATCAATTGCGTGGCTTTCTTCCACATCGATACATCCATCCAAATATGGGGATCGATTGCATCATGACCCGATTCACCCAGCAACATGTCGGCATCGAGCGCATCGGACATGGCGATGTGCACTCTTCCCGCAGCCACATTTCCCGACAGCAAATCCGCCATCCGTCCTTCGAGTTTTAGCCCGTTGTAAAAGACGACACTCGACGCCATGATCGCCACCACATCGTCGCGGATCGGTTTATAGAGATGCGGATCGACACCAGCCTGAATCAATTGCTCGACGATAACCCACTCTCCTCCGATTTGGCGGACCATGTCGGCTATCATGCCTGTCGTGGCCACCACGCGAATCTTACCCCCGCTGGATTCGTTGACTTCTCCAAGTTCGGAACAGCCACCGACCCAGAGAAAACCACTGGCCATACCGAGCCGATGCACGTTCGCTAGAAAGACACGACGAGAAGATTCGTGTGCGAGGGGTGCAGAAGAGCCTCGAAATCGGTCGTTCATTGCATCGCTTCGTGGGAATCAGCTTCTTAGGGATCAAAGGAGGAAGGCGCGATCAAATGAGGGATGCAAGATTGGACATTCCTACGGGCTCTTTGGATGCGAAAGGTTCGCCGTATCGTACTCCAATGGCTCGGCCCCATGTTGCCGCTTCCTCGCGAAGTTGCTCGACGAGCGAAGGAACCACATGCTCCTTGCCCTGAATGAATTGGCTGTGGTAGGCGCGGACGGCAGCCTCTTTCTGATCCCAACGGTCGCTGATATCCACAATCCATGCGGGCTGCGGAATGTGTTTCAGATGGATGCAATAATAGTAAAAGATGCGCTGAGGATGGAATGGATCGCCTGCCAAATCGGATTTCGTGAGTTTGCTCCAGAACCTGGCTGCTTCCACCAACGATGTTGCAGCGACATGGTCCGGATGGGCATCGAGCCAAAAGGGAGCAAATATCCAGCGAGGGCGAGCCAGTCGGAACAGCCCCGCCAGTCGATGTCGATTTTCCAAGGTCGGTTCGAGGAAACGATTGCGCATGCCCAAATTGTAGCGCCAGGCGATTCCGAGCAATTCCGTGGCGTGCTCCGTTTCTGCGGCACGGATTTCGGGAGTTCCAAACGGGGTCGGTTCGCCGTTGGTGAGATCCAAAACACCCACATGCATCCCGTCATCGACCAACTTTGCAATCGTTCCACCCATCCCCAGTTCCGCATCATCGGGATGAGGTGCCACGACGAGAATATCCAACGGACGGGAAACGTCAGGCAGGTTCGGATAGTCACGATGCAATGTATTCACGACGACTTCATCTTCGAATGATTTGGGAAAGGAAAGTTATAGGAGCGTCGGCTGGATGAGGTGTTTCTGAATGAGCTCGAGTATCTTCTGGGCGACAATCGTCTTCGGCCCATCGATTTGTTGAAGCAAGTGACCACCATGCAGCAGCACTTCCACCGAATTGGTTTCTGAATTCATGGCTTCCGAACGATTGGAAACGATCATGTCGCACGACTTGCGGCTCATTTTTACGATGGCGCGGAATCGTACGTCTTCCGTTTCCAAGGCGAATCCGACGACCCATTGATGTTTCTTTTTCCTTGCCCCTAGCGTCGCGATAATGTCAGGGGTCTCAATCAAGTGGAGGTGCAGCCCATCGCCGGTCTTGTGCATCTTGCTGGTCGCCACCCGTTCGGGCATGTAGTCGCAGGGAGCCGCCGCTCCAATCAATCCATCTGCATTCTCAAACTCCTGGGAGGTGACTTGGAGCATCTCGGTCGTTGTGACGACGGGGATTATCTTGGCTTCCGCTGGATAGTCGATCGAGACCGGCCCAGAGATAACGACCACGTCGTGTCCCAAGCTGAGAGATGCTTTTGCCAGCGCCGCACCCATTCGGCCGCTGGACGCGTTGGTCAGATACCGCACAGGATCCAAGTACTGACGGGTGGGACCAGAAGTGATAACAATGCGCGCCATCGGCCGACTACTCTAGCAGGGATTGGCAAGCTTCCATGATCGCTTCCGGTTCGGACATCCGCCCAATTCCACGGCGCCGACAGGATTGCCAGCCCGACTCAGGACCGATCATCTGAACCCCATCCGACTCAAGAAGGGATATATTTCGCTGCACCGAGGGCTTGTCCCACATCGGCTTGCTCATGGCGGGTGCAAACACCATCGGGCATTCCATGTTAAGGTAGAGCGTCGAGAGCAAGTCGTTGGCCAAACCGAGTGCGCAACTGGCCACGATTCTCGCAGTTGCTGGAGCCACCAAGAACAGATCGCAATCGCGAGCCAGTTCAATATGCGGACCCAACGGATACCGCGTATCGAACGGATCGGTGGCGGGGGCTTCTCCGCATAGGGCAGTGAAGGTCGCAGGACCGATGAACTGACTGGCACCTTTGGTCATCACGACAGTCACGTGATGACCAGCTTGTACCCATTTGCTGACGATCGTCGCCGATTTGTACGCAGCGATACCGCCAGAAACTCCGACTACGATCCGACGGTTTGGCATACTGCACTCTCAGCCTTTTCAATCGACTGGCAGCTTGGACAATAACGCCTTAGAGATCGCCGGCGTCGAGGTCGAGCAGATCTCCGAGATCGGGAGTTTCCCCCAACATCTTCAACTCGCCATTCGTGGTCAAATAGATCTTGTCTTGCAAGATTTCTTGGATCACGATCTCCATCTTGTCATCGCTGTTGAGGTCCACCAATGGACGACCTCCACGATTGAGTTGAACTAACCGCTTTTGAATTAATGTCGACAACTTGAAGCGGCCACCGACCTTGTTCACGATGCCTTCTTCTTTTAGCTCTTCGAGCATTCCAACCTCATTCTTGGTCGTATTGACGCAACAAATTGCAAAGGGTCCGAACTGTTTCCGAAACGTCGCGATTGGTCACTTCATGGCGATACCGAGTTCGGTAGGACATCTCCACGGAAGCAACCTCCAATCGACGCTGGATGGCGTCTTCTGTCTCTGTTCCTCGATGTCGTAATCGGAACTCCAGTTCATCCATCGAACCAGGGTGTACGAAAATAGAAATCGCGTCCGAGTGGTTTGCCATCACCACCAAGGCTCCTTGAACATCGATCTCTAAGATTACCCACTTGCCAGCCTTTAGACCAGTCGAAACGGCCTCTCGGAGGGTTCCATACCAGTATCCACGGCCGAAAACCTCCTTGCACTCCAAAAACTCCCCATTTTCTCTGCGATTTTGGAAATCTTCGTTGGAAAGGAACCAATAGTGCCGCCCATTCTCCTCCCCCGAGCGCGGAGGCCTAGTCGTCGCAGACACGCTCAATATCAAGGGAAGAGAGCACTCTCGCAACAATTGGTCCACGACCGTTGATTTCCCCGCTCCCGATGGACCGGAGATAATAATCAGCTTGCCAGGACGATGTTCGTTGTCCACGGTTTCTTTTATCTTGAGTGCCAAGGAAGTTGGGTTGAAACGGCTGCGCGGGGGACGCTGCACAGCATCGAGTGCCCCGCTTGGATCTCCTTCGATCGTCGAAGGGCTACTCCACGTTTTGTATCAGCTCTCGCATTTGCTCGATCCAGGTCTTGATCGAGACGACCTGGTGCGCGATCGTCGCGTCATTGGCCTTGGAACCAATCGTGTTTGCTTCTCGGAATAACTCTTGGATGAGAAAGTCCAGACGTTTGCCGGGTGCTTCTTCATTGATCATCGATTGACGAAACTGATGCACATGGCTGGTCAATCGGACCAACTCTTCGCGAATGTCGCACCTATCCGAGAACTGAAGAACTTCTCTCAACAAGTCGACCTCAGTCACCGAGTGCCCCACGTTCGCCAATCCCGATCGCACCCGTGACTCCAATCGGCGACGGTAATCATCGACAATCTGAGGCGCGCGTTGTTCGATGCTCCCGCACGTGACCACGATCTCATCCAATGCCGACTCCAATTGTCTTTGCATCGATTGGCCTTCAACGGACCGCATCGCATTGAGCTGTTTCAGCGCAGAACGGAGCACCTCGATGGAGGCATCGCATAGTTCTTTGGACTCTTCCATCTTCGGCGTATCCAAAACCCCAGGAAGCTGCAGGACAGATCCCAATTCGATTCGCCATTGCCAATCTAACGCTCTGCGGCCTTCGAGCGCTAATTGGAATTGGTCCAGGTACGACCGGAGTGTCTCCGAAGAAACGTTGAGGGCGCGGGACTGTTGCTGCTGCGACACACGCACTGAAATCGTAACCGATCCACGGCGCAAATACTCTCGGACAACCGATTCCATTTGCGGTTCGACACCGCTGATTGTCTCCGATAACCTCGTCGTGAGTTTGAGGAAACGATTATTGACGCTGCGAACTTCCACATCGATCGAGAACGATTGGAATTGCCCTGACGCGTGACCTTGTCCCGTCATGCTCTGCAACATTCGATGGGTCCTCTTCTCGATCGTTACAGAACTCAAGTTGAAATGACTGCGGATGCAATGAAATCGTCCACGGGTCCTTGGACACGTTGGCGCGAAGGCCGTGCGCTGAGCCCAAGGTTCCTGACGCTACGAGTAGACGGTGCGTCGAGGTACTTTGTGACGAGGTATTTTTTGCCAAGCAGGCTATCGATCGTGAAATCGGCAGCATTGCCGGAGATATGCCCGTGCAGGATGCAGCGGGATCTATCGAACTAGGGCTTTTCAGGTGCAGCAGGGTCTACAACGGGAACGTCCGGCACCGTAGCAGGCGGTTCGGAAGGGATCGATGGCTCGATCGGCTTCAAGTCATCCGGAACCGTTAGTGCGGGTTTTGGCTCTCCCGTTTCTAATTCCTTCGAAGGAATCGGATCACGCTCTGAAGGAATCGCGCCTGCTGGAGGAAGGGTGACACCGTCCGCTGGAGTGCTTGGAATCCCGGGAAGGATCGTGCCCCCAGCTGGAATATCGATGCCTGGCAGGGAATTTCCCTCGCCAACTCCTGGAAGCCCTTCGCCGGAGGGAAGTGCGCCGCCGAATCCCCCGGTGCCTGCACCGATGGTATTGGTCGGAGTGCTCGAAACATCCGCTTCGATATCCAGCTTTTCAGGCTTGTACCAATAGGCTGCGAGTGCGCACGTGAAAATCCACAGCAGCACGGTGATCGCAGTCACACGCGTAAAAATATCGCCAGCTTTCACGCCGAAAGCGCTCTGGCCACCCATACCCCCGAGTGCTCCCGTCAATCCACCCCCGCGACCCCGTTGCAACAAGATGATCGCGATGATGAAGAAAGAAAGCAGAAAGAGGAGCGGTCCGAAAATGTACTGCGAAAGGACTCCCAAAGGCATCAACACGAGTCGATCTCTCCAGTCAATAACGAATCAAATGCATGCATTTAAACAACTCGGCACCGGTTCCGGTCCCGACCAACATTCCAGGCCAGGGAATGTACCAGAAGTATTTCCCACTGTTGAGTCCGTAAATCCCTTCTCGCGGAGGAAGTGGGCAATTTTTCCTGTCGATTTTCGAAGAATCGAGCCCCCGTACCGGTCTTATCCCAATCCGCATCGCGTTCACTGCCCAACGATCTACCCAACCCTCGAACCGTCACGCCCAAACCAGATCCGCGTTGCGAGCGAATTATTTTCGAGAGGCACGACGTTATTTCGAGCGGCACGACGTTTTGAGGAGCATTGAGGAGCACGATTGAGAAGCAACGAATGCTGCGGGGCGCAAGGGCAAAATAACACCCCACGGCGTCCTCTCGACCCACGTTCGACCTATTGTTGACACGTCGCGAGACTCTGGTACTCTTCCATCTTACCTAAACAACGCAAAGCCCCCAGTCGGCATAGCTTTTCCTGGCTCGCGTTGAGCTGGGATGCTTGAAGCCGCACGGCTCGGACCCATTGGTTCAAGCCACACGGAAGGTAGGGCGAGACGATCTCGATCCCATGTTCTCAGGATGTGCATCCAGGAGTTTTGCGCGAATCCCTTTTCCTAGTTCTCTCGGGAGGATGTTTGAATGATTAATTTTCGTATGGTTGCTTTGGCGGCAGTTGCCTTTGCCGTTTCTAGCTTTGGTTCTTTGGCCATGGCAGGCTGCGGCGGCGGTCGCACTGGTTTGATGAGTCGTCTGCACGCGAAAAAGGCATGCAACGGTGGCGGATTGTTGGCCAAACTTCACGCTCGCAAGGGATCGGGCTGTTCCGCCGCACCCACGAGTTGCGAACCAGCACCAGCACCAGCATCTAGCTGTGGATGCTCCGATTCCTCCATGGGCGGAACGGTGACTTCCGATTGGGGAACCACCGGGACAGTCATGGTCACCGGCTCAGCTCCTTGCAACAATTGCGGCACGACCATGGACTCCGGAACGATTTCCTCCGGATCGGCAGTTCCACCTGTGCCAGGCAATGTCTATTCTTCGCCAGCCAGCGCGGTACCCGTTGCCCCAGCAACCCCTGCGGTTGCTCCAGCGACCCCAGCTGTTCCAGCAGCTCCTGCAGTTCCAGGTTCTGCCAGCGACGTGCCGAAGGCCTAGTTTTTTCGATGACATCTAGTCAACCGTCGCAACGGATCAAGGTCGGGCAAATTGCCCGACCTTTTTTTTGGTGAATCGAATGCCGGCGCGAAGGGTCAGGCCGATCTCCAGCGGGATAGTCTTCCAGACTGTCATCGCACCCAATCAGAGCCGCGAGCGTCACGGCTGTGGCGCGCTGCCAGCGAGTATCACAACAGTTACATAAGTATCGTCGAGCGATTCAGGTTCCAGCCTACCGCCGGCCGGCGCTGGCGCTTAGGGCTCTGACGATCGTGGAATCCCCACTCGTGAATTTGAAACCAGACAGCTATCCTGGAGACAATGACCTCCGATAATCCCCCTCAATCCGACCTCGATCGCGTCATCATCTATACCGATGGCGCAGCGGAACCCAATCCTGGTCCGGGTGGTTATGGTGCCGTCCTGATGGCGGGCAAACATCGCAAGGAACTATCAGGAGGATTTCGCAAGACGACAAACAACCGCATGGAGTTAATGGGTGTCATCGTAGCCTTGGAAAGCCTGAAACGACCATGCCGCGTCCTTCTCTACAGCGACTCCAAATACGTGGTCGAATCCGTCACGCGTGGATCGGTTTTTCGTTGGCAAAAAAAGAATTGGTACCGCACCAGTACTGAACGCGCCAAAAACTCCGATTTGTGGGAGCGATTTCTGATCGCTTTTAAGCGACACCAAGTCGAATTTCGCTGGGTCAAAGGGCATGCGGGGGTCCCTGAAAACGAACGCTGCGATGAGCTGGCCGTTGCTGCCATCCAATCGGCCGATCTTGAGGACGATATTGGATTCGAAAATCCAACGAGCCAGAAACCCGCCCTCGAGTTTCCTACGCTCTCCCCAGCCTCGGACGGGACCGCAGTCGACCGACCAACCCCAGCCGATTCCGAGCCGATCAAGACTCATGAAAAAGAAGGGGAACCGTGCCGCAAATGCCGCACGCCACTGGTGAAAAAGCCCACCAAAAAACATCCCCCGAAACCAGGCCAAACATACCGTTACGATTGGTATTTGCACTGCCCTGGTTGCAACACGATGTACATGGTGGAGGCCGCCAAACGCATGTTTTGAAGTCGCGCTGTTATGGCTTTTTCACGTGCTCGTGCTCAATCTGCCGAGGCGGATGGTGCTCGTGCTCGTAATCGCACGGGCTTCTTCGAGCACGATTACGAGCAGGAGCACGAGCACGTGAAATCGAGGGAAAACATGGATTGGGTCTCCAAGAGGTTCGAAAAGCGCCTGCTCGATTGAGGTTGCCGTTTCTACTTCACGACCGAGACATCCACTACAACATCGCGTAAGAACGCAACACGTTTTGGCGTGATCGGATCGCCCCTACCAGAACCGTCTATCGCTCCCAAGACTATCTGCTCGGTGGTGCGGTTTTCGAAGTTGCGCTATTTTGGCTTCTATCGTATTCGTACTCCATGAAATGGTACTCGTACTCGTACTCGATGCGGTATTTTTGAGTACGAGTACTGCTAACGCGGAGTGCGAGTACGAAAAACCCAGGAAAATCGCGGATTGAAACTCCGAGACAGTCGGACAGCGCAACGTCAAAACTTGCGGTTACCGTCCGAAAGCAGGGTGTGTTTCCAAGGGACACGGTGATCCTTGCCGTAGCAACGACTGCCAAAACAAACCCTCATCGCGTTCGTTGGTCGGATTTGGCAAGACACCCGCGATCGGTAGCCATGTCAATTGAGAGCGTGAACCCTCACCCAGGTTTCCAACATCGAGTCCCAAAAAGCGTGCTGGCTGGATGGTCATCATCTCGGCCAGTCGGTTTTCACCAAGCCCCGGAAAACAGCAGGCCGCACATCGGAGCTCTTCCCACATCGAGAGATCAGGATTGGAAGCCCGCGAATCGGTTCCCAAGAACACAGGGGTCGAACGGTCCAACAGTTTTGGAAGGGGGTGCTCTACATGACGAAAGAATCGATGAGTCCGTGGGCAGTAAACGACAGCCAATCGCCCCTGGCTTGCGCGGAGCGTATCGATCTCATCCTGTCGAAGATCATTCCCATGCACAACAAGCCCCTTTGTATGGCTCTCCTGCCAGCGTTGCAAATGCTCGTGTACGGTACCCATGTGCCTGCGATGATTCTCATCTAAATGAGGAGCAATCCAGCCTGCAAATGGTCCCTTCCTCGACTGAAGCCATTCACGTTCCTCCGGACTTTCGGCCAAATGCATCGTCCATAGCACATTCCTTGCCGCACATTCGCGCGCGACGGCACGGGTCACCTCGAGGGACGCAGTGTAGGGCGCATGGGGTGCAATACCCAAGCTCGGCATCGCAGGATACTTCGGTGCATCGAGTTGTTTTTGGCAGGCGTCCCATGTCTCCTCCCAGCGTTGAAGACGGACATCCATCACTTCCATGCATGGCTGCACGCGAAGGCAGCCCTGGGGAACCAATGCGTCGCGTGCAAGCGGTGCCAGATTTTCGGAGCAGCGCTCTACGGCCGACTGGAGCCAGTCCGGTTGCCACGGCATCGTGACGTTGTCAACGATCCAACGGGTTCCAGTCCTCCATGACTCGATTACCCCCGATTCGATGGCGCTACGACGGGCTTGCAGCAGTTCCTGGAGAGCATCCACCGCATTCATGCGACGACGGGCCATCACCGCCCCTAGCCAGTCCACTAGGCTACCCCCAGTAGGTAGGGCAATAGGAGTCTTTAGATCGCTGAACTCGAGATGGCAATGAGCATTGACCCAGCCCGGCAAGATGGCTCCATGCTCGATTCGAATTCGAACGATCCCATCGAAGCGCCGCGGAAGCTCCGGACCGACATAAACAATCTCGCCGGTGTCGACGACAATCCAACCATTCGCGATTGGAGCGGAATCGATCGGCACGATCCAATCGGCTTGCATCGCCAAAGCCGTCATAGGAGATTTTCAATCCGGTGGGGTCGACATGGCTGCATATTTTTTCGACACAATGTTTCGAGGCCAAGCAAACCCCATTCCCTTTCCATGCAGCAGCTCCGTAGGAACGACCCCCCCCAGGATCTTGAACATCGGCCGATAGAGGGATTCCCAATCCTTGTTTCCGGCTGGGCAATATTGCCGGCCATTCCCTTCCACGGCGGTTACTCCTTGAATGCGCGAAGCCAAGGCAGCCGAGGCCATGAACGATGAACCGACGCAGGTGAGATCCTGCACATAGATCTTCATCCCATACTGTTTCGCGGCAGCGGATAGCAACACCGAGTCGGTGATTCCCTTGCACGCTTTGATGGCGATGCCGGAATATCCTTGTTGCTTGGCGAACTGCAACATTTCCAAATCGGTGAGCGATTCGTCGATGACCACGGGCTTCAGTCGACTGACGCGGTGCATGGTGACTTCTTTTCTCACTCGCAAATCGCGCTGCATGGGTTGCTCGATGTAATGCAATTTGCCGGTAGCATCTTTGCTGAGACGCTCCAGGCGTTCGAGAAAGTCGATGACGTAGTCCTCGTTCTCACATGCTTCGTTGAAATCCAATGAATAAGAAAACTGTTTGGTGGGAGCAGAACGGGTCGAAATCCTGTCGATTTCCACCACGCGTCCAACGTCTGCGTCCAGTTCCTTGCCCGTAAGTTTGATCTTTAAATGCGACAACTGCTGCGAACGAATCCACTCCTCGAGCGTTTCGGGGAGACCATCTCCAATTTTCCTGTTCAAGTCATCGGTACTCAATGGATCGAGCGACCCGACCAAGTGATACAGCGCCAGGGTCGGCGATGCCTTCGGGGACAGGATCTCCGAAAAGTGTTTGCCGACGAATTCCTCTCCCAACCAAGTGGATAGATCGCAACCGACTAGCTCGGGGGTGAAGCAATCAAACGAATTCGCATCATGGAGCCGGCCAAAGGCGTCGTGCAGCGCAATATCGGTAGGTGCTAAAGCCAAAGCGATCGCCAGGTCGGGAATCGGCTGCAGCAAATTCATCGAATTGGCCAGTTCCACCGCTAGCCCCTTGGCGATGGATTTGAGCTCGGTCGATAAGTGAACCGGATGGCAAGCGGGCTCCAGTGTCTTTGCCGCCGATGCAATCTTCTCAGCCAAAACAACCACCGTTTTTAACGCCATCTCGGGACTCAGAGCCGAGGTTGGCCAAGCCCAAGCGGTTCCCATGGTCATTTCGCCTAGGCCATGGCTCGACTTCTTCCGTCCCTTGTCTTCCAGTGTCAGCGAAACCCGAAAGACCGTGACATCTTTGACGATCCTGCCACCGAACTTGAGAGGGAGACGGTACTCGAATGGGTACTTTTCGGTTTCGGTTTCAACAACGGATAGCTTGGTATTCTTCGTCATCAGAGTTGGGTGGTTCAAGCGCGCGGGGCGTCCGAGAGGTTCTTCTTAAGATCTTTGCATAGCATAGGCTTTTGGGCAGGCGATTCGAAAGGCCTGGGACCCTCGATCTGCTAACAAATTTGGCCGAATGAGAACGGCCTTCTCTGCAAAGAATCATTCCTCGAGAGCAGTTTCGACGGATTGCATCCCTCAACAGCCACGGTTTCGTCGCCGTCGCGTGCCATTGCCGCCTTTAATTACCGCTGCCTAGCCCATCCGGATGGGGCTCCAATTGCCGCGCCACATACTTGGCCAAAACATCGGTTTCTAAGTGGACTTGGCTCCCCACCTGCAGACCACCGAGTGAGGTGACTTCCAAGGTATGCGGAATCAATGCCACGCTAAACGAGGAATCGTCGGCATTTACGATGGTTAAACTCACCCCATCGACGGTTATGGAGCCTTTCGACGCCATCTGCCGCAGAAGAGGAAGTGGTGCTGAAAAAACCATGAACCGCCAAGGCCCTTCTTCGCGCAGTTCAATGAGTTTCCCCAGACCATCCACGTGCCCGGTCACGTAATGCCCACCCAAGCGATCTCCGACTCGCAAAGACCGCTCGCAGTTGACCGATTCACCGACCATCAATTGTCGAAAAAGGGTTCGGGATAACGTTTCTGAGCCCAACTGAAAAGCGCATTGCGAACCGCGGATTTCGACGACCGTCAGACAACACCCCGACAGTGCGATGCTATCTCCGATCTGAACCCCCTCGGCGACGGATTGCAAATCGAAGACGAGCGTTTGTCCGGCACCCTCCTCGATCCGTTCTTTCAAAGGAATCTTTCGTTCGACTAATCCTGTAAACAAATTTCTTCCCCCTTCGAAGTCCGCTGGGTCTGCTTTCTGCGAAACGATTTCGCTGACGAATCATGGCATGGGTGTCAAGCTCGCCGGCAAAAAATCGAATCCGTTGGGAAGTCTGCGTTCCGAGCGTGATCGGCTTCTGTTTTTTGGTGACCTTCTAGCCAATTTCGTCTTTATCGTACAGAATTCGGCGATCGATGGCTCTCCAAAGGTCTGCAGGGCGAGAAAAGTCACGTGGACGGGCCGTTCGATCCGTTCTTTGGTTTTTCTTCTTCCTCACTTTTTGAGTCCTTCCCATGAGTTTGATCGAATACATCCACGGCCGACAAATCTTCGATTCTCGAGGCAATCCAACGGTGGAGGTCGAAGTTCGCTTGGTGGATGGATCTCAGGGCAGGGCGGCTGTCCCCAGCGGCGCCAGCACCGGTGCACACGAAGCGTGGGAACTGAGGGATGGAGACAAGTCCAAGTACATGGGCAAAGGGGTTCTCCAAGCCGTCGAGAATATCAATACCCAGATCGCTGAAGAATTGATCGGCGCAGACGCACTGGACCAGCGCGGCATCGATCAAGCCATGCGCGACTTGGATGGCACCCCCAACAAAAAGAGTCTCGGCGCCAACGCCATCCTGGGTGTCTCACTGGCCACGGCCAAGGCCGCAGCCGAATTCACCCACCAACCTCTCTATCGCTATCTCGGAGGCGTCGGAGCCCATTTGCTCCCTGCTCCGATGATGAACATCGTCAACGGTGGCCAACACGCTGACAACTCGGTCGACGTCCAAGAGTTCATGGTCATGCCCCTCGGCTTCGATTCGTTCACCGACGCCCTTCGCGCGGGAACCGAAATCTTCCACAACTTGAAAAAAGTATTGCATTCGAAAAAGCTCAATACGGCGGTCGGGGACGAAGGAGGCTTTGCGCCCGATCTCAAGAGCAACCAAGAGGCTCTCGATTTGATCATGGAAGCTATCGGCCTAGCAGGCTACGAACCGGGCAAACAGATCTTTATTGCGTTGGATGTCGCCGCAACCGAGTTCTACGACGAGAAAACCAAAAAGTACACGATCGATGGCAAGGAATTGAGCGGAGACCAAATGGTCGACTTCCTGGCTAACTGGGTTGAGAAATATCCCATCTGCTCGATCGAAGATGGTTGCTCCGAAGATGATTGGGACTCCTGGAAAAAGCTGACCGACAAAGTCGGCAACAAAGTCCAATTGGTCGGCGATGACTTGTTCGTGACCAACACCGATCGGCTCCAACGGGGTATCGATTCCGGGATCGCCAACAGCATCTTGATCAAAGTCAATCAAATCGGAACGCTGACAGAAACCATCGAAGCCATCCAACTCGCACAACGCAATGGTTACACGAGTATCTCCAGCCATCGAAGCGGCGAAACCGAGGATTCGTTCATCGCGGATCTCGCGGTCGCCCTTTCCACCGGACAAATCAAGACGGGTTCGGCCTCGCGTTCCGACCGTATGGCTAAGTACAACCAACTGCTGCGCATCGAAGAGGAACTAGGGGACGGCGCTCGTTACGCAGGTCCGCTCTTCCGACGCAGATAATTGTCGTGGAACGATTCGGTTAACGGACAGTTTGTTAGGGAAGATGCTCCGAGCATCCTGCCGATGTCCGAACCAAAAAAACGTTCCACGCAACCGATCACCTGTTGCGTAAAAGCAATTGACAGTGGGGGACCTCTCCCACTGTTTTTGCAAACTGATCGCAACTACCTAGACAGAAGGCCCTTCATAGGCCCTGCATAGAAGGCATCGTGCCGAGACGTCGAAAACGCCTCGCTACCGCAGCGTTTTGACATCGCACGTGCAGTGCCTGTGATCGCGTTCATTTCAGTCGTTTTGGCTCAACGGTTGCAATCCCTTCCTCTCAACAAGGTCAGGTTTCTCGTGCCACGTCGCACCGACATCAATAAGATTCTCCTCATCGGCTCCGGTCCTATCGTCATCGGTCAGGCCTGCGAGTTTGATTACTCGGGAACACAAGCTTGCAAAGCCCTTCGCGAAGAAGGATTTCAAGTGGTTTTGGTCAACAGCAACCCTGCGACCATCATGACCGACCCAGCCTTGGCGGACCGAACCTACATCGAACCTTTGACCTGGGAAATCGTCGCCAAGGTCATCGAACGTGAGCGACCGGATGCCATTCTTCCCACTCTCGGGGGGCAGACCGCGCTCAACATCGCGATGGACTTGGCCAAGCACGGAGTCCTCGAAAAATACGGTTGTGAAATGATCGGTGCCAACCCCGAAGTGATCCACAAGGCGGAAGCGCGCGATGCCTTCAAAGTCGCCATGGAAAAGATCGGCATGGAAGTCTGCCGTGGCGCGGTCGTGCATACGATCGAAGAAGCGCGAAAAGTCTTGGCCGATGTCGGGCTGCCGTGCGTCGTGCGTCCCAGTTTCACCATGGGCGGCTCAGGTTCTGCCATCGCTTATAACCGCGATGAATTCGATTCCCTGGTCCAAAACGGGCTGACCCTCTCGCCGATCACCGAAGTCCTGATCGAAGAATCCATCATCGGCTGGAAAGAGTACGAAATGGAAGTCATGCGCGACGTGGACGACAACGTCGTGATCATCTGCGCCATTGAGAACTTCGATCCGATGGGGGTCCACACGGGGGACTCCATCACAGTGGCTCCCGCCCAAACGCTGACCGACAAGGAATATCAGCGGATGCGCGACTCGAGCCTAGCCATCATTCGCGAAATCGGTGTCGAAACGGGAGGCTCCAATATTCAGTTTGCAATCGAACCCGACACCGGTCGAATGATCGTCATCGAGATGAATCCGCGTGTCAGTCGTTCCAGCGCTCTGGCCAGCAAAGCCACTGGCTTCCCCATCGCCAAGATTGCAGCCAGGTCGGCCGTCGGTTTCCGCCTATGGGAGTTGCAGAACGATATCACTCGCAAGACCCAGGCATGCTTCGAGCCCACCATCGATTATGTCGTCACCAAAATCCCACGCTTCGCATTCGAAAAGTTTCCTGAAGCAGACCCAACGCTCACGACGCAGATGAAGAGTGTCGGCGAAACCATGGCTATCGGCCGCACCTTCAAGGAGTCGTTCCAAAAAGCACTGCGAGGCCTCGAGGTCGGTGCCTTTGGATTCGGATCGGATACGAAGGATCTGTGGTACACCGAACGTCGACCGGATGACGAAGATATCCGCAGCAAACTTTCGCGCCCGAATGCCGAGCGCGTATGGTATTTGCGCTATGCCATGTTATCCGGTCTTTCCAATGACGAAATTTATTCGATCACCAACATCGATCCATGGTTCCTCGATCAATTGCGGGAAATCGTTGAGTTTGAGCAACATTTGCGAACGATCGGGTCGCTAACCCAAGTCGATTCTCCCACGCTGCGATTAGCTAAGCAGATGGGATTCTCAGATCGGCAATTGGCCACCATGCTCAATAGCGATGACGACGAAGTGCGCCAGTCGCGACTCGCCCAAGGCATCGTAACGACTTACAAATCAGTCGATACCTGCGCTGCGGAATTCGAAGCCTACACACCCTACTATTACTCGACCTACGAAAGCGAGGACGAAACTCCCGAAAAGCAACCAGGAAAGAAACGGGTCATGATCCTGGGAGGAGGGCCCAATCGTATCGGCCAAGGGATCGAGTTCGATTATTGCTGCTGCCATGCCAGTTACGCACTGCGCGAAATCGGCATCGAATCGATCATGGTCAACAGCAATCCCGAAACGGTCAGCACCGATTACGACACGAGCGATTTGCTTTTCTTTGAACCCTTGACGACCGAAGATGTCCTCAACATCTACGATCGAATCCAACCCGATGGAGTCATCGTCCAATTCGGTGGCCAAACGCCTCTCAATCTCGCGCGGGCTTTGGCCGATGCAGGCGTACCCATCGTCGGCACCAGCGTCGACACCATCGAAGATGCCGAAGATCGAGAAAAATTCCAACAAATCATACAAGAATTAAAGCTGGCGCAACCTGCCAATGGAATCGCACGGACGATGGTCCAGGCCCGCGAGGAAGTACAAAAAATCGGTTACCCATGCTTGGTCCGCCCCAGCTTCGTACTCGGCGGTCGAGCCATGGAAATCTGCTATGACCAAGCTCAGTTCGATCGCTTTGTCGCCGAAGCATTCGTCGTCGCTCAAGGCCAACCGGTTTTGATCGATCGCTTCCTCGAAGACGCGATCGAAGTCGATGTCGACGCCATATCCGACGGAGACGACGTCGTCATCATGGGCATCATGGAACATATCGAAGAAGCTGGCGTTCACTCCGGCGACTCAGCCTGCGTCATCCCGAGCTTTTCCCTCAGCGAGGAAGTGTTGTCCGAGATTCGACGGGCTACCTATGCCATGGCGATGCGACTCAAAGTCGTCGGGCTAATGAATGTGCAGTTCGCGATCAAGGTCGAAGAGGATGGTATCCAAAAAGTTTATGTTCTCGAAGTCAATCCTCGCGCGAGCCGGACGGTACCGTTTGTCGCCAAAGCAACCGGAGTTCCTGTCGCCAACATCGCCACCAAAGTGATGGTCGGTTGCAAACTGAAGGATTTGGGAATCACGTCCGAACCGATACCGCGCAGCATTTCGGTCAAAGAGGCCGTGTTTCCATTCCGTAAGTTTGCAGGGGTCGATATCGTGCTCGGCCCAGAAATGCGATCCACTGGGGAAGTGATGGGAATTAGCGATGACTTTGCCATCGCATTCAACAAGAGCCAGATCGCGGCCGGAACGGTCCTACCTACCAGTGGCAATGTCTTCCTCAGCATCGCTGCACGTCAACGCCAAGGCGTCGACGGTTTGGCCCGTCAACTCCATGACATGGGCTACAAACTGCTTGCGACGACTGGCACCGCTTTGGAAATTGAACGGGCCGGCATCCCCGTCACGCGGATCAAAAAGCTGGCAGAGGGTCATCCAAATTTGATCGATTACCTCAAAAACGAGGATGTTTCCTTGATCATTAATACCCCCAATGGCAAAGGAGCACGCACCGACGAAGGCCGCATTCGAGCCGCTTCGGTCCAGTTCGGTGTGCCTTGCATCACGACCCTCTCTGCGGGCAAGGTTGCGGTCGAGGCCATGCTCGATGGCCGCCAAAAGGAAATCACGGTCCTCTCGCTCCAAGAGCGATTTGCCTTACCGCAATAGGCCTTTCGCTCCCCCACTTGCAGCCCTTTCCTTTTTCGTGACATCGGGTCCAACAAGAGGTACAATCGACGAAATCGAACCGCACTCGGCCAATGCGTGCAGCTTATCGAGTTCAAAACACGGTCTTAGCGGGATGCGAACATGTTGTTTCTACTTCGGATGCGAACGGCGCGTGGTTTCTTCGCCAATGGTTTCTTTGCCGTCGGTTGGATGTTTGCGTCAGTATCGGTGCTCCTGAACGCACCCGATTGCCACGCCCAAATCAATGAAGCCGAGCTGCAAAAGTCCTTTCCTCATTTGGCCGCAGCGCTTGCCCAGAGCGATACCAAGGCCCTTCGATCCGAACTCGATGCACTGGCTCCCGCGGATAAGCAACGCATCCTCACCGCTCTGCATGCCATGCGAGTCTCTCCGTCCAGCTTCCAATCCTCGTCGAACAGCTCGCTGACCAATGGCGGATTTGGAGATCTTCAATCCCGATCCAGCGCGGGCGCAGCAGGGGGGGCTTCCATGGCAAACTTCACCGAACTGATGAATCTCATTGAGACCACGATCGCTCCCGATCAGTGGACGAATGCGGGTGGTACCGCGACGATATCTCCCTTTCGAAGCGGAGTCCGAATCATGCCCACCGCGGTGATTGAGCGTATCCAAATCGATAAACAAGAGGGTGCGCCGAAGCTACGTCTACCATCCACCAACGAAAAGACAGTGACCTCACCGACCATTACCCTGGATGATCTGGGGCCGTGGCAACATCCCACCGCATTGCGATGGATTTCGCTCCATCAATTGGATCGCGAACTGCATGCGGAATCCGAAGAGGGTCATACGGCTGGCATCGCTGCGGAACTGCTGGGAGGCCTGTGTCGTATCGACTATTTGGCCTTCGACGCCGCCACAGGGGAATGGCTTTTGGGTGGTCCCGCGGGAGACATCGCGTCCTGTCCTGATGGAACGCTCCTTCATAAGAAGTTAAAACTCCCACCCGTTCTTCTCGAAGATTTGCTGACGGTTTCCTCGCATGTACTTCATCAGCAAGGGGAGTTTGGATGCTCGATCGATCCCGATCCAACTCGACTCGTCGATGCCTATGCCATGGCCAACCAACCTGCGTCGCTCCGATTGCTGCGCCGCGATCCCGAAGGCTGGGCCGAGCAATGGAAATCCAAACTTGGAATGCAGAAGACAATGATTGTGGGTATCGCCGAGGATTCGCCAACAGGATTCGCGCTGCTGGTGGCCGATGCCCACATGAAGCGTCTCGCCTTCGGTCTCGAACCAAGTGTCAATGGTTTGAAAAACTACTGGCTTGAAGCGGATTTAGTCCAGTCCAAGCCTTCGCAGTCCATGGTTCGATGGTGGTTTTCAATGGCGAAGACACGCATTCCGTATGACCCTGAAAACCATCTGTATCGGTTCGAAGAATCCAACGTCGAGGTCTTAAGCGAAACGCAAATGCTGTCGCAGATCGGTCAGCGCGTGAAAGCCAATGCTCCCGATGCCGCAGCCGACGCATTTGCTCGAAACTTTACGACCCACTTTGAGAAACTCCAACAACGCTATCCAGAATATGGTCGATTGCGTCATATCTTTGATCTCACCGTAGCCGTGGAGATCGTTCGCGCGGAAATCGCAGCAGGTCATGGCAAGCCCTTTGCATTCTTTGGCAGGTCCGATGTCCTGTCCCATTTGCCGGTCGCTCCCAAACTGATTGACTCCATCATTGCAACACGCAGCCGAAGCGATGGAAGCGTTTCTGCGATCGTGAGCGGCGGCGTCTCGATCGATCCAAGATCGACCGACAAGCGTCTCCGTTTGCATCGATCACTCGCCAACGAAGTTTCGATCGAATCGTCTCCTGGCACATCGGAGATCGAAGGCTCGCTAGACAAAGTCTTTTGGCGCTGATTCGGATTTTCCTGTTTCGTCTCTGCCACGGTTTTTGTTCGGCTCGGCTCGACGTTGCGAAACGGGTTATACTTGCAACCTATCGATCGTTATCCCCCCGAAATCGATGCGATGACCCGCCTCCTCGGGCATCGAGCTTCCTCTCCCTTCATGGCCACGATTGCATGTCATTGAACGACTCGAAACCACTTTCGGAATCGAAAGACCTGCCGACTCCGACTCGATACGATGATCCGGACGGCAAACTATCTCTTGGTATCAAAGAACCTCCCAAGACATTATGGGAGGCGTTTCAGCAAATTGGGCCAGGGATCATACTCGCCGGCACGATTGTCGGCTCGGGAGAATTGATCCTGACGACGGGGATGGGCGCCAGGCATGGCTTCGTCTTTCTATGGCTTGTTCTCTTCAGTTGCGTCATCAAAGTCTTTATCCAAGTCGAGCTTGGGCGTTTCGCTATCTCCTCCGCGCAGCCCACGCTCGAAGCCATACATAACATTTCCAGATATCGCTGGATCGGTTTGACGTTGATGTTTTGGTGGCTCTTTATGACCTTCTGCACCGTCTTCCAGCTCGGGGGAATGACCGGTGGCGTCGCACAGTCGCTCGACATGGCGTTTCCGTCGGTTGGAAGATGGTTTCAAACCACGGCCGAGTGGTTCCCAACCTCCGTCAGCGCGCATTTGTCCCAACATCCAGAAACGGGTTGGGCGTTATTGACTTGCCTGGCGACCATCGTGTTGATTTTTCGAGGGAGCTACCGTCGCATCGAAGGATTCACAACGGTCATGGTGATCGGTGTCACAATCATCACCATCCTCTGCACGGCAGCGCTCTGGTGGACGGCCTACGCACCGAGTACGACTGCCATCCTGGATGGATTGGTTTTTCATATCCCTCCGAACGGAGTGGCCGATGCATTCGCTGTTTTCGGAATCACAGGTGTCGGCGCAACGGAACTCTTTTACTATCCCTATTGGTGTATCGAAAAAGGATATGCCAAGTACGTCGGTCCAAAGGATGGATCGATCGAATGGGAGCAGCGAGCGCGAGGCTGGATTCGCGTCATGAACCTCGATGCTTGGACCAGCATGATCGTCTTCACTCTATCGACCCTGGCGTTCTACTTTATGGGTGCTGCCGTTTTGCATCCGCAAGGTCTGGACCCCAAAGGAAAAGAGATGATCGCGACCCTTTCCGAGATGTACATGGGCCCCTTTGGTAGCTGGACCCAAGTTCTCTTTCTGATTGGGGCCGGCGCTGTCTTGTTCAAGACCTTGTACCTCGCATGCGCCGCCAACAGCCGCATGCTCGTTGACTTCATCGGGTTGTTGCGATCCAAGAAATACGAAGATCGTCAACGCATCCAGTGGACAAACTTTTTTTGTTTCGTCTTCCCTGTGGTTGCGCTTGGCCTTTATCTTTTCGCCCGAGATCCCCAATTGATGGTTCGTATCGGAGGTAGCGCTCAAGCTGCGACATTGCCCATGATGGCGTTCGCGACCCTCTATTTTCGCTACTTTCAATTGGACCCGCGCCTGAAACCGAAACTGGCGACGGACATCATGATGTGGATTGCAGCGATCTCGATTTCGATCGTCGCGATCTACTCCGTCCCTGACGCCATTGCGAAGATTTTCCGCTAGATAAGGAACCAGTGGTAGTTACCAATGGTCGCCTCATCGGTCGAGACAAGCTCGGCGGAAGGCGAAACAGGCTCACTTGCCTTCCAATCCGATGCGATCCCATGTTTTGCGTGATGTATCCCCGAAACCTTCACGGAAACACCATGCAGGCTTAATCTTGAAGCCCTTGGGTTGAATCTTACTCTCCTTTACCTTTGTTCTCTTGCGAAATCGCACGACGCAACGATGCAATTGGGGGAACAGCATGGAATCGAATTCAGTAGTCGGTAGAAGAAACAGGAGAGCCGGATTCACGCTCGTCGAATTGTTGGTTGTTATCGCTATCATCGGTATTTTGGTTGGATTGCTTTTGCCTGCGGTGCAGCAAGCGCGGGAGGCCGCTCGAAGAATGAGCTGCTCCAACAACATGCGACAGTTGACACTGGCTGCGATGAACTACGAAAGTGCATTCAAAGTCCTCCCGCCTGGTTGGAACACGCATGGGACATTCTGGAGCGCCATGATCCTTCCGCAGATGGAGCAGACGACCCTTTTCCAGACTCTTGTTTTTGCAGAGAACGGAATTGGAAACTGGGATAATCCCGCCAGTCCGAATTACAAGGCATGTCAAACGCCGATATCACTCTTCCAATGTCCCTCATGCCCGAATTTAGCACCGAGCGACTACAACGGTATTCGGTTGCGAGTTCCGGTCAGTTACCGGGCTAATGCCGGCAGCCGGATTAGCTCGGACGATGCATCGACTCGAACGATTGCGAACACCCAGTCGCTGGAAGAAGTCGATTTGGACGGCGCAATGTTCGGCTGCAGCCGAGTTCGTTTGCGAGACTTTGTCGATGGACTATCGAGAACCGTGATTTTCGGTGAATCTCGCACAGATCCCGATTTTGATAAAGATGGGCAGGGAATGGATTGGTGGGCATTCGGGGGCCCCCAGGTAGATCCATGCCAGTGCAATGGTAATAGCTTGGGTACAGAATTTACCGAAGCTGCGGGTAGCATGCTCATGCGTCCAAATACGGCGGTGCTCGCCCCTGCAACCAACGGCTACTTGATGGAAGTCGCGTTTGGAAGCTTCCATGTGGGTGGAACGATGTTCGGCAAGGCCGATGGGTCAGTGACATTCGTATCCGACAATACGGCCATCGAAATCATTCGTGCCGTTGGCTCTAGAAATGGAAGTGAAACCCTCGACTTTGAAGACTAATCCTGGGTGGATTTTGGGTTTGTTGAGCGGGGCGGTCCTGTCGCTTGCGGGCTGTTCGGCTACCAGTAGTCCCAACTATGCTTCGCTGGGACTAGTCCAAGTTGCCGGTACGGTCACTCTCGATGGGGATCCGTTGCCAGGTGTTGAAGTTCGACTAGAGAACACCGCCGAGAGCATTTACTCCTATGGTGTCACCGATACGTCGGGGAGATTTAAGCTGATGTTCGACAGCCGAACGCCAGGCATCATTCCGGGGCGTAAACGCGTGCGAATTGTCGCCAGACGCAAATCGGAGTCAGAAATATCGAGCTCATCGGGATCGTCGGTCTCCGACGAAGCAAGCGAGCGCGATGAAGAGGGGCCGGCAGTCGCGTTATCTAGCGCCCGGACGGTTCCGGATTGCTATGGGAAGACGTCGACTTATTACGTACGCATCGACGGCGGTACCTCTCAGCTTGCGTTAGAGCTTCGGTCCGATTGCTCTAATGTTGAAAAAAGCAATTGACGGAGGGGATGGCTCGTTGATTCGATGGTGGGTTCGCAATGGATTTGCCGGCTCTTTCTGACTGGCAACTATGGATTGAGTGTGTTGAGAACATCACAACGCGAAGCTGTCGCTATCTCTATATCTATCTCTTGTTGATGTGTTGGAGCCTCGAAGGACAATCGAACGACCACCGATTCTCGTGTGGACGCCCCGTCGTATTGTCTCGGTAAGTAGTACGCACAGACTCGATCAAGCGCAAGGATGTCTTCCCCTTGTCCTCAATACGCTTCATCGAATCTTGACAGGGAACCGCATCGAAGGCTCTCCGTACTTTCACGGTTTCTAAACAGGTAAATCGCGATCGATGGATACACTCGGCTCTTCGTTCTACCGAGAGTGCTGAGTGCATGCGTAAATCGCGGCATTCGCAATCGCCCTTCAAACCATCCAACCCTTACCATCCGCCGCGAAGAAGGAATTGTCGTCATGCGTAATTCAACACGAAAATGGATTCAAGATCTTCTGATTCAACGGGGGGAGCGATTGGCGAGAAAAAAGCGTTCAACGGCTCGATCCAGCTTGTCTGCATTGATGCGCGGATTGGACGTTGAAAAACTCGAGCGCCGGGAATTGATGGCTGCCAATCTTTTCAACGACAGTTTCCAGCTCACCAATGCAAATGCGGTCTACTCCCCTACGATCTCGCTCAACGTGCTGTCAAACGACAACAACGGAGTCTCTACCCAGTTTGTGTCGGCAGCCAACATCGACTTCAGCGCATCGAACAAAGCAAGCAACACAGCGACCTACTTTCACCCGAATCGCACTGGAACGACAACTCCTCAACGAAGTCTCATTGTCGGTGGGGTAACCTTTCGATCCACATTCAACTTCGGTGACATCGACTTGGGATTCGATACCGATAATTTGAACAACAACTCCGTTCCGGGAACCCACGATCGCACTCAAGGAATGATCCTCGGGTTGAGCCGGGAGAACACGGTTCCAAACAATACTGGCAACACCGCGACGAACCTCGCCGTCTTGAATTACAACAGCACCTATTTCTCCTCGGTGGCCGCGCCGGCGAACGATGGTGAAATCATGGTGCGGCCTGGGATTGCCAGATTCCCCTACTCGCAGGGTTGGATCGGTGGGTCTTATGATGGCACAGGCGCAGCGACCTTTGGAAATCCGAATTTCACCGTAACCAAGACAGGGACAGGCCAGTATGACGTTGCGGTTGCGGGAGTGACCGATTCAAGGCAGGACGGGTTCTTGTTCACGATAGGCGAAGGGAACAGCGACAACTACTCGCGGGCCGTACCGCTTGGAGGGAACTCGTACCGTGTTGTTATGCGGGACAATTCCGCAGCCTTTACAGGTGGTGAGGATGGTGGTATCAACTTGCTGTACATCCCTCGCAGCGCTCAAGGATTGGTGGGTGGCCATGTCCGCGGGGACTCGGCGATTGCGAATCCCAAGATTCAATCGTTTGGCGATTTCGCCATCCAACGAACAGGGAACGGAAGCTGGACGATGTCGGTACCGGGACAAACTCCCGAGACTGGCGTTTTGATTATCGAATCGGCAGACTTCGATCGCACCCGTGGCGCGAACGTTTATTTTTCCTACCAGGCTGCCGCCAATGGCACCGACTTTCTGATCCGTCAGACGCAGTTTGAGGGGACCCAAACCAATCTGCTCAACGACGACTTCGTTGTGTTCTTTATCCCGTTTGAAAACCAAATCGCTCCGTCGTCTCTGTTGACGATGGTGCAGGTCGGTACGAGTGGCGCACCGGCAAGTGGACTCAGTACCAATGGAGTGCCATTGACGATCCAGTCCGATGGAACCGTCAAGTACGACTATGCCTTTGAGTCTCTTCGCGGTCTTGCACAGGGGGCAAGCGTTCTCGATACGTTCGTTTACTCCGCGTCGGATGGTTCGAATACGTCGTCAGCGACGGTCACGGTTACATTGGCGGGTTCGAACGAAGCGCCGTTCCTTTCGACCCCATTCCCTGCCGTCGCAATGGTGGAAGATGGAACTGCTCAAGACTTTAACTTAGCCACTTACTTCACAGACTACGACATCGGCGATCCCTTAAGTTATTCGGTATCGCTCAACAGCGGAGCACCCGTGACGGTTTCGATTGTCGGAAGCGTCGCTACGTTTACCCCAATCGCAGAACAATACGGAGCTTTTTCGTTCACCATCACTGCGACGGACAGCCAAGGTGTGTCGGCATCCACAGCCGTGACCAATGGCAACGTAGCGGGAGTCACTGAAGGGGCCAAAGCGGTTTCTGACACAGCCCAGTCGACCAAGGACACCGTGGTCAATATTGCCGTTCTTGGCAACGACTTCGACCCGGAGAATTCGACGTTCTCAGTGGCCGCAGCCAACGTCGGCGGGAATGTCACCGCCACGAACGACGCTACGACCGCATGGTCGATCCTTCAAGCTTCGGCCGCACCCAACGATCTTCAAATTGGTTCGGTTCCCAACCTGGGCGATGTCGCGCTGAATCGCAATGGTGCGGCGCTGCAGCAAAGCCTCGGTGTTTTGATGGGGACCCCTTCGGACAACACGACGCCGTACGGGACCGTTAACACCTATGGCAACGTTCTCAATAGCACCTCGCAATACTGGGTGGCTACGGACCGTGGTTCCGGTGGAAACGGTGAGAGGAACACCCCGTTCTCAGGTGCATTTTTCCCGTTTGCCGATGGTTGGACAAGCGGTCATGTGGACTCGAATGGAATTCTTCGAATGGGACGTGGTGTTACTCAAGCGAACATCAGTCGCGTGACAGCAGGGCTTTTCGAAATCACTATTCCAGAAGCAGCGGACAGCTCCACTAGCGGTCTGTTGTTCGCGACGACAGCTAGTAACGACGACAACATTCTTTCGGTTCGCCCGATTCCCGGCACGAACCGATGGCAAGTTCGGAACAACGACAACGATTTCGCGACGGGCTTCGAAGATGACGGAATCAGTTTCGTCTATATCCCTGCAACAACCCCGAATCTGATCGCCGGTCGCTGGAGTGCTGGATCGGGATCCCTCGCCCAATCCTACGGCGGCATCTCCGCGACTTCGGACGCCAATGGCACAGTCACATTGTCGATCCCGGGTCAGTCCCCAACGTCAGGAGCGTTGATCGCAATCGACAGCGGGACTTCGACCGATACGGTGAACGGGTCCGTCGTCGATGTCCCATCGAACTTTGCAGTCATGCACACCGCTGCCGGAAGTGACTATGCAATCACGCTTCGCCTTGCAAACACATTCACGCAAGCCCGAGGGGACGTGCAATTCCTATTCCTGCCGTTCAACCAACCGCTCGAGCGATTAACACCGAATCCCTTCTCGGTCACGTCGTTCGATCCTTTGAGCCAATTCAATGCGACCATCACTCAGAATCCCGATGGCACTCTGAAGTACGACCCGACGAATGCCGGTGGTTCAATCGCTGCGTTGGGACCGGGGCAATCGTTGATCGACACTTTTTCGTACACGATTACCGATGCCAATGGCAAAACCTCCTCGGCGATTGCATCAGTCACCGTTAGTGGCGATCGAGCGGTTGTGACCCCTACCACTGGACTGACAACGACAGAAGCAGGTGGAACCGCTTCCTTCAATATCGTACTATCGGTCCCCCCGTCAGCCGACGTCACGATTAGTCTGACGTCAAGCAATGCGGCCGAAGGGTTGCCTTCGGTCAACTCAGTTGTGTTCACCCCCGCCAATTGGAATGTTCCGCAGACCGTGACCGTTACTGGACAAAATGATTTCGTGGTGGATGGCAACGTCAGCTACTCGATTATCACTGCTGCAACCAGTTCGGATCCTCTGTTCAACGGGGTGACAGTTTCGGATGTTAGTCTCGTGAACACCGACAACGACGTCGCATCGATTGCGGTTTCGCCGACATCAGGTCTGATCACTACCGAGCGGGGTGGAACTGCGACATTCACCGTCGTCTTGACCTCGATTCCGTCCGCCGCGGTTACCATCGGACTGAGTTCCAACGACCTCACCGAAGGTACCGTCGCCCCAGGATCGCTGGTATTCGACAGCACGAATTGGAATGTTCCCCGAGTCGTTACGGTAACGGGTATCGATGATGCCACCATTGATGGAAACATTACCTATTCGATCATCACCGAACCAGCCACAAGCGCTGACACTCTGTATAACGGAATCAATCCGTCGAACGTGAGTGTTGTCAACCAAGATTTTGACATCAATATCGCCGCATCCACCGGTGTTACTCAGTATGGCACAGGCCAAGCAGGAGTGGGGATCGACGGACGATTCTCGGTCTTGGGTACGAATGCATTTCTGACCAACGGGAAATTGACCGTCGCCGTGACTCAAAACGGTGGCGCTAATGATCGATTGGAAATCCGCAATGAAGGGACAGGCGCGGGACAAGTAGGTGTCACAGGCACCGATGTGACCTTCGGCGGAATCGTGGTCGGATCGTTCTCGGGCGGTATCGGATCATCCTTGATCGTGACGTTGAATAGCGCGGCAGATCGTGCTGCGCTGCAGGCAATCGCAAGGGCAGTCACCTATCGCGATATAAACGCCAGTGCTCAAGGCAATCGCACAGTCCGTTTCTCGGTGGTCGATGGTGACGGAGTTGCGGCAACCGACGTCGAGAAGTCCATTCGCGTGGGTCTGAAGCGCATTCTTGAATTGCAACAAGGAGTTGACCGTGGTTTTGGAGTTTATGCGGGAGCACGCGATATCGCTCTGTCGCAATCCAGCCCGAATACTGCGTTCCCGATCGGAGCCAATGCAACCGAAGGGTTGTTGGTCGACTGGCCCGATGACGGAGCAACGAACAAGTCGCAGGTGTTGCTGCGTTTCGAAGACTTGATCGGAAATGCCCTCGGTCAGATCCCATCCGACGCGATCGTCACTTCCGCATCGTTGTTCGTGAATACCAACAACACTGGAGATGGGGCGCTGTTCTATCGTATGCTGCAACCGTGGAGCGATACGACATCCACTTGGAACAATTGGGGTGACGGTGTTGGTAACGATGGCGTAGAAGCCAGGGTCTCACCGGATTCCGTTTGGGGTACGTTGGACGTATCCGGAGCAACCGGCGGCGGATTCGCCGGTGTTTCGGTCACCAAGGATGTTCGCGCATGGCGAAATAGCGCCCCCAATTTCGGTTGGTTGCTAGAGCCGCATGTCGGTGGCACCGACGGCTGGGGATTCTCGCCATCGGAAGCCGCTGTTTCATCGCAGCGGCCTCTGCTGCGAGTGGAATGGGTACCCGCGGGCACTCAGTCCGTGGTCTTCCAACAAGATGTTAATGGTTACACAGGCACACAAGATACAAACATCGCTTCGAATCTGGTCACGAGCCAAGCAGACGCATTGACCATCGGCGCAGATTTTGAGGACGCAACAACGTCGCGGTTGCAGTCGTTGATTCGATTCAATGACATCATCGGTAGCAACGCTGGGCAAGTTCCTGCCGGCGCAATCATCCATGATGCGATCCTGACTCTAGCAACAATCGGAAACAATGGTGTTGGAGATGGGGGATCGTTCCATCGGATGAATATCGATTGGACCGAAGACGCTCTTTGGACCACTTTTACCGACGGCATCCAAGCCGATGGCGGTGAAGCCGCAACGAGCATCAGTTTCCAAGCGGGGAATGCTTCCCGAGATCCTGATGCGCAAGCCGGCTTGGTGGATTTCGAGGTGATCGGCGACATTCAAGCCTGGGCTGATGGAACTCCGAACTACGGCTGGGCTGCTCTTCCATGGACGAACGGAACGAATGGTTGGTTCTTCTACTCATCGGAAAACACCTTCGATGAGCAGTTCACACCCAAACCCAAGCTCGAAGTCTTCTATACGGTCCCGGTCAACCTAGCTCCAACGGATATTGCTCTTTCCAGCAGTGCGATCCCTGAGAATGCGGGGGGCAACGCGACCGTTGGCTCCTTGTCGACCATCGACCCGGATGCCGGGAATACGTTCTCCTACACCCTTGTTGCAGGGGCCGGAGATTCTGACAACGCGGCCTTCAATATCGATGGCACGACTCTCCGTGCAACCAATAGCTTCGACTTCGAAGCCAAATCGAGCTATTCCGTTCGCATCCGATCCACGGATCAAGGTGGTTTGTTCACGGAAAAATCTTTGACAATCACGGTGACCAACGTCAATGAGGCACCGACGATCATCAGCGGTACTGCTTACTCGGTGACCGAATCCAATACCATCGGAATTCAGGGGGGCCAGAGCTCGGCTACGCCGTATCTGACGTCACGCGACCCGAACGTGCAATTCACTTCGATCCTGACGGTTGGTGATGCGGTAAATGGCTACAAAATGGTAGGTATCCCGGACGGCATGGGAGCCTACGATAACGGTGATGGGACGTTTACGTTGCTGTTGAATCACGAGATTGTGCATACCGCAGGTATCGCTAGGGCACACGGTCAACCAGGTGCGTTTGTATCGAAGTGGGTCATCAATAAGTCGACACTTCAAGTGATCAGCATTCAGGACTTCCTGCAGAATGGCACCAGCGTCTACCTGAGCAACAACAACCCCAACGCAGCCACGTCCCATTCGGCTTACCTGGCTGCAGCCACGACGCTGATCAGCAGGCTTTGCTCGGCGGATCTCGCCACGCCATCCGCCTATCGATGGACCGATCCGGGCACAGGTACCATTTATGGAACAAGTGCCAGAATCTTCCAGAGTGGCGAAGAGTCCGGAGGATCGGTCGCTTCTCCGTTCGGACCTGAAGCAGAAATCCTGTTCGGGCGCCAGTTCGCGTTTGTCGCCACCGATGATCCGAACACCGCTTTGAACGAAGCTGGGACTGCCTGGGAACTGCCGCATGCCGGACTGTTCTCATGGGAGAATAACCTGACCAGCCCGTTCGCGCAGCGGAAGACGATCGTAGCGGGAATGGATGATAGCACCGGTGGTCAGGTTTACTTCTGGATTGGCGACAAACAAACCACTGGGAACGTGGTCGAGCGAGCTGGTCTCACTCGTCAAAGTGCGAGTGATGCTTTGTACGTACTGCGGGTCAGCAACCTGGTTCCGGATGGAACCGGCGCGACCAACGAAGACCGCAACACACCGTTATTCGGCGCCTTCACACTTGAGAACGAAGGTGACGTCTCAGGCATTACGTTCACCGGTCTGGAAGCCCTCAGCGACTCGAAGGGGGGCACGCAGTTCTTCCGTCCGGAAGATGGTCAATGGGATCCTAGCAACCCAAGCGACTACTACTTTGTCACAACCGACCGTTATGACCAGGTGCAAGATGGCGTTGGATCTACTGTCGCTCGCAGTCGCCTCTATCGCTTGCGATTCACGGATATTGCGAACCCAGCGGCGGGTGGAACAATTACCACACTCCTGGACGGCACGGAAGGAGGCAATATGTTTGACAACATGACTGTTTCCAACGGCAAGATCATCATCCAGGAAGATGTCGGCAATCAGGAGCACCTTGGCAAAATCTGGAGCTACGACATCGCGGCCGATACTCTGACGGAGATCGCTCAGCACGACCGAGCCCGTTTCGGTGACGTGGGCGTGCCACCTGTTTCGCCTTTCAGTTCCGATGAAGAGTCCTCGGGTGTCATCGACGTTTCTTCTATCCTTGGCGAAGGCAGCTATCTGCTCAATGTTCAGGCACACTATCCAACAACCACGGAACTCGTGGAAGGTGGGCAGTTGCTACTGATGAAGACGAACGTTGCTAGCGGCCAGTCGCTGGTGGGTACCCCCGTAGCGAGCGATCCCGATGCAGGTGCGGTCTTGACATGGTCGATCGCTGGTGGCGCGGACCAAGGGAAGTTTGTGATTGATCCGGCGACCGGACGTCTGTCATTTGCCGTCGCTCCGAGCTTCGAATCACCCTCCGATGCAAACGCAGATAACGTTTATCTTGTCGATGTCAGCGTGAGCGATGGCACCAACACAGCTACGAAGAGCCTGGAAGTTACGGTTGCCGCTGTGAACGAGTCACCGATCAACACCACAGCTAAAGCAGTGAACGTGGCTGAAAACACCACAGCCGTCTTGACTGCGACGGGCACCGATCCCGAGGGCACGGCGTTGACATGGGCGATCAGTGGCGGCGCCGACGCTGCAAAGTTCACCATCAACGCAACCACTGGGGAATTGGCTTTCTCCACTGCACCGAACTTTGAGACCCCGACCGACAACGGAGCTAACAACAGCTATTTCGTCACCGTCACCTGCAGCGACGGCGTCAATCCGCCGGTCAATAAAACCGTGATCGTTTCTGTGACCAACGTCAATGAGACCCCTGTGTTGACGAGATCACAATCAAACGTGTCAGGCAACGTATTCACGACATTAGCCAACGCGGGAACTTGGTCCGATCCGGAAGGGCAATCCGTCAGCCTGTCCGCTTCGCTTGGAACCGTAACGAAAAATGGTGATGGCACTTGGTCGTGGTCCTTTACTCCGACCCAAGCTTACGCGAACCAAACCGTTACGATCACAGGCAATGATGGAACCAACTCTTCGCAAGTTCAGTTCACCATCGATGCGTTGGTGGCAGTGGTGAACAGCAAGGTCTACTACAAGGGATCATCCTTTGCCGGAACCGGTGTCGATGCGGCACTGGATCCAA
>JBAWXH010000069.1:0-31140 GCA_037144155.1 Planctomycetota bacterium
CCGCTAGCCGATCCACGTTGAGAACGGCAGAAACGTTTAAGATGAAATGATCCGGGAGATCGGCTAGCGCCTCAGGCTCAAAGAGGAACCATGATCCATTGTACACGTTGCTGTAAAATGCAGAACCGCTAGCCGATCCACGTTGAGAACGGCAGAAACGTTTAAGATGAAATGATCCGGGAGATCGGCTAGCGCCTCAGGCTCAAAGAGGAACCATCGATGCTGTGCGGTCCAGATAGCAGACCGTGAATCAGGGTGCTAACAAAAAAATGGCAACAGGTCGTGGCCCTGTTTTATCGAGCGGCTGCCAATACTGTGATGGGACAGATTCACGCCAGGATGTCGTGAATGACGTGTCCATGCACATCCGTCAGTCGGCGATCGATGCCGTTCTGTCGCACCGATAATCTCTCATGATCGATCCCCAACAGATGCAATATCGTGGCATGGAGATCGTAACACCATGTCTTGTTCTCGACCGCTTGATAGCCCCAATCATCGCTCCGTCCATGGGATACGCCAGGTTGAATCCCAGCACCCCATAACCACGTGACGAAACTTCCTCCGTTGTGATCTCGCCCGAGACTTCCCTGGGCAAATGGAGTGCGACCGAATTCGGTGGTCCATATCACCAACGTATCCGAGTCCAAGCCGCGGGCTTTCAGATCGCGAAGGAGTGCGGCGATCGGTCGGTCGACGCTCTCCGTCATCGGTGGCAATTCGGTTTGGATGTTGCCATGGTTGTCCCAATTGTTCACGGCCCCTTGGGGACCGCTCCAGACTTGGACAAACCTTACTCCCCGTTCGACCAATCGCCGAGCGAGCAAACACCTGCGACCGAAATCGGCCGTCGATGCTTTTGCTAGTCCATAATCTCCATGGGTCGATTCCGACTCTTGACTCAGGTCAAAGGCTTCCGGCGCGGACAACTGCATTTTGGCAGCAAGTTCATAACCAGCGATGCGCGCGTCCAATCGCGTATCTCCAGGGTTGGATTCCCGATGCAGCTGATTGATCTTATTCAAAAGATTCAATCCGTCCCGATCGGCAGAACCATTTGCAAAGTCATATCGGGCATCCGGCATCAAATCGGGAATCGGGTTTTTCGATGTCGCTTGAATCACGATCCCTTCGTGGATAGCAGGCAAGAATCCTGCGCTGAAACAACCTTGTTGGTTGTAAGGCAAGCCGCGGGCATCGGGGAGAACCACGAACGTCGGTAGATTGTCTGTCAAGTTTCCCAAGGCATACGAGATCCATGCTCCCATACATGGAAAGCCAGGCAATAAAAAACCGCTATTCATCATGTACGTTCCGGGACCATGCACGTTGGTCTTGGTCGTCATGGCCATCAAGAACGCCATCTCATCCACCAATTTGGCTTGTTCGGGAAAGAGATTGCTGACCCACCTCCCGCATTCGCCGTATTGGGCAAACGTGAATGGGCTCTTCATGATCGCCCCGGCAGGAGCCGTAAAGCCCTCCGGCTTTTCCGTCGGCCCTAGCATTTGACCGTGCAATCGTTCCAGTTCCGGCTTGTAGTCAAAGGTGTCCATTGGGCTAGCACCACCCGTCATGAACAACTGAATGACCCGTTTGACCTTGGGCTGGTGATGCTGCACGCGTCCACCGTGAACATCGGACCGATCGGGCGAATCACTTCGCGCGTTTTCTGCAAGCATGTTCGCGAGGGCTACCGATGCAAAGCCTCCACCGCTCTGAAGAAGCATTTGGCGACGGTTGGTAATGGAATCGTGCATGGTTGGCTCTTCGCGCTGCAAGTCGTTCATCAAGGGATAAACATGAATTCATTGGAGTTGATGATCACTCGGCACAACGCGGCTAATCCATGTTCATCCGTATACGCTTGGAACGTGGCCTGCTCACGTTCCGTGGGATCGCGTTGATAGGCCCAACGGATCGTTTGACGCACCGCCTCGCTCGAGTCCTTGGCCGTGTCGTTTATGCGCGCTGCGGCAACTTGGCTGTGATGCAAGACAAACGGATTGTTGTACAAAGCCAAAGACTGTAGAGGTGATGCAGAGAAGCCTCGCACCGGTGCAAGCAATCCAAGATCTGGGAAGTCGAGCGCGGACATCATCGGATCGGGGATACCTCTCCATACATAACGGTAAATGCTCCGTCGATTCGAACCAGGAGAGGACCAATCGTACACCGCGTAATCCAATTTTGGCGTCGACTGTGGACCTGGCTGTTGATGAAATTGTTGAATCGCAGGACCACCCATCGAAAACTCCAGTCGTCCAGAGAATGCCAAGACATAGTCTCTGAACGCGTCTGCATCGAGACGCATACGATTCTGTCGCCACAACAGTCGGTTCTCGGCATCGATCTCCGCTGCATCGGGGCGATCGTCACTACGCTGTTGGTACGTTCGACTGGTCACGATGAGTCGATGCAACTCTTTGAGGGAACCGCGCGCGTCATCCCGAAACCAAACCGCCAACCAATCGATCAATTCCGTATGCGATGGAACACCCCCCATCCGCCCAAAGTCGCTCGGTGTATCGCACAGTCCCTTCCCAAAGTGATAGTGCCAAACGCGATTGACGGCACTTCGCCACGTAAGCACGTTCTCAGGATGCGCAATCCAATCCGCTAACGCCGCTCTGCGCGAGGACTCCTTCTCCATAACGGACGGATCGAAACGAGAGGCGGTATGCTGCAATACCGACAAGGCCCCTGGCCCTACGACTTGTTGCGGTTTGTTGATGTCACCGCGTTGGAAGAGATGGACGACTTTAGGACCAGCGATAGCTGCTGCTTGATCCTTGCCATTACCCGTCGGAATCGATACCGATGTGCCCGCCGCAAAGACTTTGGAAGGAGGAGGCAGTTTGGCTAATTCTGCTTCTGCGGCCAATCGCACGATATGTGCAGCGATGGCGAGTTGTTCCTCAGAAGAGCGTTCGTTGGATGGTCTCTTCAGCGAGGTTTCGATCGCTAGTGGCAAGGGGATGGCCTGACCCGGCGGACCATCGGTCGCGGACAACCGGAAGGCCCCAATCAAATGGGATCCACCATGAAGTTGTTTTAGTGTCACGGTCAGCAACGTTCCGGATTGGATCTCGACCGGTTGTTCGAATTCAAAGATTGCTTGATGCGGTTGGCCGACCGCGGGATGGATGCCCCAAGCAGTCTTATTGTCTCCATCGATGGCTCGCTCCACTCCCCAACCTTCCTGGTTAAAGTCTGCGGTCGCACGCGCGATTCGAATCGAACGACCTTCGGTTGCACTGGGTTCGAACAAACGGATTAAAACTTCCGAAAGATGCAGATTCCCGTTTTGGCATCGACCTGGTCCCTGCATGGGAAGAGAGTCATCAGGCAGTAATTCCAATCGCAAAGCTGTGATCCGCGAACCCGGACTACTCCCTGTGAGCACATACACATCGGTGTTCGGTGATGGGCCGCTGGCGATCAAGGATTCGTCCTCTCGTTTGGTCAGGGTCGAGCCCTCCATCGATACGTAGGATTGCAAGTCGAGGGGTTGCCAAACGGCACCCTCCCCCCGCGCTTCGACCCAATCGGCGATCAACTTTTGTGCAAGCTCGGACTTCAATGCGGTTTCCTGGCGTGCGAGGGCAGCATCGCGCATCGCGATCCATTGGCGACGCTGAGTACCGATGGCTCGATCGGCGTCGTACGGAATGTCCCCTTTGACGATTCCGGAAAAGATCGCTTGGAGCGCATAGTAATCCTCCTGCGCGATCGGATCGAACTTGTGCGCGTGGCAACGAGCGCAGTTCGCCGTGGTGCTTAGGAAGGCTGCCATGGTCTGCGTGACCAGGTCATCGCGATCGAGATAATCAAAAGTGACCGGGCCTGTCGAATAGGTGCTCAGATCAAAGGTGCCAGCCCCTAAAAAACCAAGAGCAGGCATCCGATCGGTCGCCTCGGGTTCAAAGACATCCACGGCGAGTTGTTGTCGAATCCATTGGCTCCAGGGGACGTCTTGATTCAATGATTGAATCAAGTAATCGCGATATGGCCACGCGTTATCCCGGCCGACATCGTGTTCGTAGCCATGCGAATCCGCAAAGTGAATCGTATCCATCCAGTGACGAGCCCAGCGCTCTCCATAGCGAGGAGAATCCAAGAGTCGGTCCACCCATCGCCGATAGGCTTCGGGACTGGGGTCGGCTGCGAAGGCTTCTACGTCCTCGGGGGAGGGAGGTAAACCGACGAGATCATAGCTAAGTCGCCGGATCAAATCGCGCGACGAAGCCGGCGTACTGATCGACAGCCCGGCATTGATGAGCTTTTCTTCGATGAAGGCATCGATCGGGTTTTCTTGCAGGCCTCGTTCGGACGTATTGGGGCTCTTGGGGATGGGAGGAGCAATCAAAGGTCGCAGTGACCACCATGCTGTCGGTTCCGTGGCCTGTGGCTCGATGGTTCGATCATCGAAAGCTCCTTGCCGAACCCATGCGATGAGGATGGCGATATCGTCTGGATGGAGCTTCTCTTCGGGCATTTTCAGTTCGGCATCGGAATGCTCGATTGCCCGAATCAACAAGCTCGCTTCGGGCTGCATCGGTACGATGGCCGGACCTCGGTCCCCTCCGGTCACCCAGCCACTTTTCCAGTCCAAAGACAATCCACTTTCCATCTGGCCTGACGCGTGGGAATGGCACGCATAACAATGACGCCGAAGGATCGGTTCGACCTTTTGGTGAAAGGTGTCCGCCGCATCCTCCGCGCGGGTTTGGGCCGGTGCAACCACGCTTGCCACACCGAGCGCGATTAGTGCTAGGGATGCACAAGAGCGGCTCCATAACGAGGCTGGCGATAACGAGGCTGGCATTCCTGTCACAGACAAGGATCGAATCATTTGCGAATGGTACATTTCTCGGAACACCGAGCGGACCGTGTGATGCGCCATGGAAGTCGGTCTGATGGAATCGCAGCGTTGCGATGGTGGGAGGGAGGTAGGCGTACGATTCGTTGTATTTCGGCGGGAGTCGCGTGTCAAGCAATCGAAAAAGGGTCCAGCCACTTCCGTTCTTGATCTTTGCAGGCACCACGAAGCGAAGGAAACGGTAGAACACGTCTCCGCCTGGCAATACAGAAATCCCGCTCCGTGAAACACTTTGGCAGAACTCTCAAAACGAGGTAGAATACAAGGCTCCTTCCCCATCCCCATTCCCCGCCCTTCCCTGCATCCATGTCATCGATTCCTTGGTCGATCTCCGAAGATTCTCTCGACGTCAACTTCAGCGTCCCACAAATCTTGCGGTTGCGGATTACGCGAGACTGTTTCGCTTCGGATTGGGATCAAGTCCGTTCGTTGTTCCGCAGTGATTCTGGCCCGGCCCGCATTCAGGTTTGGGTGGATCGCGCGGTATCCGATGCGAACCCGGCAATGCTTCGCCATCTCGATCAACGGCTCAGCGAATCGCGGGGGCAGCTCGAATTGGTATCCCCGATTCAATGCATCGAAGGGGGAGAACAAGCCAAGAACGACGAGTCCACGGTCAACCATATCTTTCAAACCATCGATCGCGACGGTCTGGATCGACGCTCCTATGTCGTGGTCATTGGAGGTGGTGCATTGCTCGACGCGGTTGGTTATGCGGCCGCCATCTCGCACCGAGGCATCCGATTGGTTCGATTTCCGACCACGACGCTTGCGCAAGCCGACTCCGGTGTCGGGGTAAAAAATGCCATCAATGCATTTGCCAAAAAGAATTGGAAAGGGACCTTTGCAGTCCCTTGGGGAGTGGTCAACGATCAATCGCTGTTAGCCCATTTGCCCGATCGCGATTTTCGATCGGGCTTTTCGGAAGCTGTCAAAGTCGCGATGTTGAAAAGCCCATCGGCGTTTCGCTATTTGTGCCAACACGCTCCAGACATTGCGATCCGAGATTGGACAGCGGTGATGCCCGCCATTCGATCGAGTGTTCTGATGCATTTGCATCATATCACGCATGGAGGCGATCCCTTTGAAATGCAAGAAGCGCGACCGCTGGATTTTGGGCATTGGTCAGCTCACAAACTCGAACAGCTCACGAAGTACGATTTGAGGCACGGAGAAGCGGTTTCGATCGGTGTCGCGCTCGATACGTTGTACTCCCATTTGGTCTTGGGACTCGATCGTCAGGATGCCATGATGGCCGTTCAAGCACTGTTGGACTTGGGCTTGCCGATCCACCATCCGATGTTGGAATCGGATGTTGTCTTTGATGGTTTAGAAGAATTTCGACAACATCTCGGTGGACGACTCACGTTGACCATGGTCAAGAGTATCGGCCAGAGCGTGTCGGTCCATGAGGTCGATCGTATGGCCATGACTGACGCGATCGCACTTCTTCGAAACCTGCAGTTCCGATCGAATGCAGACCGTTCCGGAATCTCTTCCTCGGAAAGCGATCGTTCATGAGTGCGGAAACTTCAAGTGCAATTTGGGTTCGGCTCGGACTGCAGAACGCATTCCACCAAGTCACTTGCGGTTCCGAAGACCTGGATCGAGGTGATCGCATCGTCTGTCGAACCGAACGGGGGCTCGAAATCGGCAGCGTGCTGAGCGATCGATCCGATGCCCCTTCGACGACAGGTCAATTTCTTCGCAAGGCATCCCCTGAAGACGAGTTTTTGTGGTCCAAACTTTTGGAACTGAATCATGTGGCCACGGATGCATGCCGTTCCCATGTGGAAGGTTTGCACGCAGGAGATGTCCTTCTGGATGTCGAACCACTTTTGGATAGCTCGAAAGTGATCTTTCATTTTCTCGGCGAACCGTCGGCGACGATGGTGGAGAACCTGCCGAATTTGACCGCAATCTATTCTGCGAGCGTCGATCAAACTCCATTTGCAAAAGCCGTCGTTGCGGGTTGCGGAACGGAATGTGGCACTTCATCGAAATCGGGTTGTGGATCAGGCGGCGGATGTTCGGTCTGTGTCTCGTCCGGACGCGGATGTGCTCGCCCGCGATGAGCCGTGGATACTGGGCACGTATCGAATCGCAAGCAACTCTTTAGCAGGCCTGGACTATCAGGCCTGGATGGGCCGACAAGATCCCATGCCGGCGGTCTCGGCAACCGGACTAGATCGGCATGATGAGAAAAATGCTATTCTGCAATCGCTGGGCGCGGTACGGCCTGGTAGGGATCGGCATTCATCACTTTCGGTTCGCTGGCCTTCGTGCCGGGCATGATTTGAAAGCGCGGGTCGAAGTTGATCATGGTCGAGGCGAGCTTGTTCAAGACGCCCGCGTCTCCCTTCACCTTCGCGGTGCCATCTTTGATCTGTGCTTCGAGCGTTTTGGCCCCCACCATCGTCTGTTCCAGATCGGACCGGTTGATAGTGAGTGTCAGGTCGGGCTTCTCGGCGAGGAAGCCCTTCAGGTTTGTGAGCGCGGCATTCTCCAATTCGATCAGGAACTTTTCCCCATTGTCCGGCGTGACGAGGTTGATCGTAAACCGCATGCCCTCGGCCTTGCGGCTATCCATGCGAATGCCGAGGAAGTTGAGGAACAGTTCGGTAGACATCGCCCGGATCACATCGGGGCTGTTCGTATCGGCGATATCCCCTTGCGGAATGCCCGATCGAAGCTCGAACGCGGCGGCGAGGAAACTGTTCCGCAACCCGGGGTTCTCCTGCTGATAACCGATCTGCTCGAACACGTCGGCCAGTAGGTCCTTGGCGGTCTGGTTCTCCGGTTCGGCCTGCACGAGCTTGTTCAAGATTTCCTGCGCCAAAAGATATTTGCCCTGGTCATGCAGTTCCCGCCCTTTGAGTAGGATCTTCTCGGCCCCGCCCATCATCTCCACGTACAGGGGGGCGGATTCGCTTTGAGGGAGCGGGATGAGGTTGGTCGGGTTGCCGTCCCAATACCCAAGGTACCTCTGGATGACGCCCCGGCTGTTGTTCTCCGGCGACCCGTGGTAGCCCCGGCAGTGCCACTGGGCCAGGAGTGTCTTTGGAACCCGATAGACGTTGTGGATCTCGTTGATGGTCACACCCTGGTTGGCGAAGTGTAGCACCTGGTTGTTCATATGGGCGTAGAGGTCTCGCTGGGCCCGGAGGACTTCCTGGATCCGGGTGTTACCCCACCTCGGCCAGTGGTGCGAGGCGAACAGGACCTCGGCCTCGACGCCGAACCGGTGGAGCGCCTCGCTAATGTATTTTGACCACCGCAGCGAGTCTCGCACTGGTGCGCCACGCAGTGTGTAGATGTTGTGCATCGAGGCGATGACGTTTTCGGCGATCCACAGGGCCTTCATCGCGGGGATGTAGGTGTTCATTTCAGATGGTGCTTCGGTGTTCGGTGTGTTCTGGAAGATCATCTTCACACCGTCGACCTCGAACTCCTCGATGTCCTTCTCGACGATTCGTGTCGGGGCGATTAACCCGGTTGCACCGGCCGACACGGCTTGGCCGAGGCCCTGACCAACAAAACCGTGCGGGCTGGCCGGCAATAGGAGACCGTACTGGTAGAAGAGCCGCCGGTTCATGGCGTTGCCAGCGTAAACGTTCTCGGAAATGGTGTGCTCCAGAAAGTCGCGGGGGGCGATGACCGGGATCTTCCCGGACCGAACGTCCTCTGGCTTGACGATCCCAAGCACCCCGCCCCAGTGGTCGCCGTGCGAGTGGGAATAGATGACGGCCGAGACGGGGAGGTTATTGCCGACGTGCGCCTGAAACAGTTTCCACGCGGCGCGGACCGTTTCCGAACTCACCATCAAGTCGTAGACGATCCAGCCGGTCTTGCCCCGGATGAACGTGATGTTGGCAAGGTCGAACCCGCGCACTTGGTAGATACCGGGCACCACTTCGTATAGCCCGTAGTTGTTGTTCAGGACGGACTGGCGAAGCAGCGAAGGGTGGATGCTGTCGAAGTCGTCCTGCTTCTCGAGGAACTGGAAACGCTCCATGTCCCAGGCGACGTTGCCTGCGTCGGCCTTGATCTTGAGTTCCTTCATCGGGGAGATGAGGCCCTTCTTCTGCTCCTCGAAGTCCCGCTTGTCCGCGAACGGCAGGTCGGCCTTCGCATTCTTCAACACTTCCACCGTGAACTTGGAGGGCCCCTTTCCTTTGGGGTGGAAATGCCCTTTCAACGGAGCGGGTTCTTGAGCGCGTGCCTGGCCTTCATCTAAGACCAAATGACCGGCGACGGCGAAAGCGGCACCCGCCGCAGGAAGGGACTGCACGAACTGGCGTCTAGTTGTCATGTGTGTGAGCGTCCTTTTGAGACGAACCTATTTCTCTTTGTAGGATACTAGTCAGCCGCAGCGAGCACGGTGGAGGCCGATCGGCACACACCACCGCAGACGCGGCGAGTGATGCTCCATTGTAAAATCGGTGGACCCGCAACGCTGGTGATTGCGATAGGTACGCCCGTCATGGGCATTGGTTGATGGGGTTCACGTTCCCTGAGCAAGATATAGGAATCTGCCGAAAACTCATCCTACCAAAAGGGAAGCGTCTAGGGGACACTGACTTTTTCTACGAGTGAGGTCGCGGGGCCGAGGTTGCCACCTGTAGTGGGCCGACTCCGTTTGGTCTGCATGCGTGTCGAAGCGAACATGCATCGGTCGGTGGCATTCGAAGTACATCCGCGCTGATGATTTGGAAGGGCGATCGGATCGCAAGCAATCAACCCCTTTTGCATATCCCCCAAGGTCTCTTTTCGACGAATCGCCACCGATGAACGAGCTGTAGCCAGCAAACGGTCCATCAGGAAGCAGACGATCCACCGCTTCGGGTCATCGGATTGTTTGTCGCGTGTGGCACCACGGGAGCGTCTAACCGCGAGAAGAATGCGTCTTCGCGCATCTGAACGATGCAAGATCCAGGTATCCATGCGAGTATCGAAAAAATGCCTGTGATCGCCATTCCCAACCACAACTGCGGATAACCTTCCACCGGAAGACGGTTGCCATGCCCATCCGTGCGAATGCCCATGCCCGGCGAAGTTTCAAAGATTTTTAAAATCCCAAATCCCGATAACCCGATCCCAATCAATACGAAAACAACGCAAACAATAAACGCAACATACACAACAACCAAAGGAAGCACTTTGGCGGGACGCAGAGGTTGGATTTCCGGCGGCTCATAAGGATTCATGCGTTGACCTGCGATGCATGAGTACGAACATGATTCCGTAGTACCGACATGGTCTTAGGCATGTCGCAACGAACGCTTCCATCTACCCAACCTGCGGTATTCTGGCGACAGTGTAATCCACGGATCCATCGAATGAATATCGGATCCGGTAGCACGGAACTCAACCGTCCTACGTCCGCATGCTCCGAAAGTTCTACGAATTCCTCGGTCGCGATCCAGACTACGCCGCCGACGAGCGTTGCGTTACAGACTGTACGGATACTGTTTGCTTTCAGGCCGGGATGGGCCGACAAGATCCCCTGCCGGTGGCCTCGGCTACAGGACTCGCGGATTGTTATTAGTGTCAATTTTGCCTTCGATTAGTGTTCCAAAACTCTCTGAGATCATGCAACGGAGTGAGGAACACTCATTGGCACTAATCTCCACTAATGAGACACGACGTCATCGAGTACTTCGTTCCGATGCGATGGTCGTCGACGGTATTCGGTTTCCTAAGGTAATTCATGGCATGAGAGTATCACGCAAATCGCATTGTGGAGATAGGCGAGAATCGTCAAGGTTGCGAGCAAACGCCTGAGTGAAAGTTGCTCACGAATCCATGGCACCAGGTAAAGAAGTGGCAGCAAGCCCGTCAATGCAAACCACATCCATTGCATCCACCCGAATGGACCGAAAAACACATTCATCAACACGTGGACTTCGTACGGATTGGATGAAAACCACGAAATCCAAGCAAAGCCTAGCGCGAGCCCGATCGTCAAAGCAACAGCGCTGGCGATGAATGCCGGGATACGACTCGGCTTGTCAGACAAAAGAATAATCTGACTGGCGATGGCGATGGGCGAAGTCGCAAAAACCCAATTCATGAAAGGATTTGTTTGCCAGTACGTCGCTGTAGCTGTCAGATAGTTTGCGATCACTAGAGAACCGGCAATAATCGCAACGATCCCCCATCGAGTTACCGATCGTGGCGGAGGTTGGCACGGGTCAGGACGGGTGACTGACGGCGCATACGGATTATCCAAGGGAACTCTCGGTTGGTAAACGGTTTGCGATTAGCTTGCCAAGGCGTTAATCCAACGCAATTCAGAAACGGCCAATCAAGGCACCGGTCTTCAGGACTTTGTTCTGGCTCTCAACGCGTGCTCGTGCTCAGCATCGCGGTGCTCGTGCTCGTAATCGGTACCCAATCATAGCCGATCATGGATTCCGAAACACGATCATATTTCATCGCCATACGAGTCAACCTTGTAATCATTCGCACTCGCCTGGATTCGATTACGAGCACGAGCACCGTTTCACTGAGCACGAGCACGATCGGTGCGGCTTGAAGTGGATACCTAGTAATCGGTTCTCGTATCGAACGGTGCAATCAATAGCCGCAGGTGAGCCGAGACTATTGCACATTCACGAACGAAACGATTTCGACGCATTCAGATTTTCGCTGCGGTTCCCGTTGCCTCTCCATCCGATGTTTCGCCGATGATCCTGGAGAGCACGCTATTGGAGTAAAGCAAAAAGCCAATGAACAACAGGGGTACGAGTATTGGCCAGGGAAACTTGGTTGACCCGAGTGCTAAGTTCAAGATGAAGGGCAACACCATGGCTGCGATCCAGATGATCGAGTTCACGAACAACAATCGATTCTTTTCTGCTTTTGTCATGGGACACCTTTGTGTTGATTTTCCGAGTGTGAGCGATTTTTTGGATCGACGTAAGATCGGCATCACCGAGTTTCCGAAGGTGAGTTGTTCGTAGCTTCGACCGACTGGGCAAGTTCGGAGCGTTTCTTAGGCCATCGCCCAATGAAGGCTGCGAGTAAATAGGCACAAACTGGGAACAGCAGAGTCAATACCGCACGCACGGCATTGTTTAACTCGGAAGACCAACTCCATGGTATCAAGTTCCAATACCCAACGGAGAACAAAACGACGATGTAGCCTCCCAGTGTAACGCCTGCGAGCAACCACCATATTCTCTGTCCGTCATCCGAATGGAACGATTTTCTCGATGCCGTTGCAAGGAAGATTGCCAATACGAGGTTGGGAAAGAATGCGAGAACCGTATTGAGTGACAGCGTGCGGTGAATGTTCACCACTCTTTCCAGATTCTGCACCGCAACCGGCCAACCATAGGTGAACCACGCCATCAGCGCAAGCGCGCCGATCGGAGCGCAATAACCTACGATTCCCGCTACAAGGACGATCGCGTATTGCCAAAAACGTCTCTCCCTCCTTGAATGCATTGCCGTTGGTTCGTATGGATTGATCATTGTTTTGCCGTTGAATGGTTTGCGATTACGAGCACGAGCACCGTTTCACTGAGCACGAGCACGATCCATGGGCCTTAATGCCGGATCTCAACTTCTCGAAGGGAGCCATTGCAACAAAAAGGTGATCAAGGCATGCGTCGCTTCGACTTGGCGAGCGCGGCGCCCCGCAATGTCTGAATCGCTTTGAGGCATTGGAGAACTGAGTTGATGCTTGATCACTGTCAGGGATCCCGGCGGATCGCGATGACATGCAGCGCAGTAGATGACTCCGTCTAAACCAGTCGGTGCACCAGGGCCTAGATGGCCAGTGATTGCCGCCGCCAAGGTCGCCTCCGGTGTGCGTTGCAATGCCGAGAGAGCGAGTTGGCTCGTGACCCATTCGCTGACCGGTCCTCGTTCAGGATCATCCAAACCATGGCGATCGATGCCAAGCCACTGTGTTTTGGAATCGTTGCGATAAACGACCAGTGAGCCGCACAGAGAATTCGATATTCCCGGAATCTGGCCCAATTCGGCCGCTACGTTTCCTGCCGTACAGCTTTCGGCTAGCACCAATCGTTCGTTGGAAGCACGGAGCGCATCGCGCAATGCAAGGATTTTTGGGTACACTAAAAGAGATGCCTCATTCAACTAGTTTGGAAGAGTACTTGAGTCCTCCGTGATTTCAGTCTTCCGCGAATTCCTCCCACCATTGTAACTGTAGAAACTTGCGTCTATGGAGCCCCAGGTAAAGAGTACGAAAGCCCGTCCTATCGCTGGGACGGCCCTTCCCGCATTTTGCTTCGAAACCATTCAAGAGTTGGCTCATTATGCCGCGCACATCATCGCCGGATTAGTTCGCGAGAGAGCCGCGTTGGGTCAAAAGACAGTGATCGGGCTTCCCGCCGGCTCGACGCCGCTGACGACATTCCGAGAATTGATACGACTTCATCGCGAGGAGTCGTTGGATCTCTCGAGCGTCGTGCTTTTCCTGCTCGATGAATACTATGGTCTGCCGGCCGATAGCCCCCAGTCCCATCGCACATGGCTTCACGAACATTTGATCAAAGAGGTCAACATTCCTGCGGAGAATGTCTTTTGCTTTGATGGAAATGTTTCGAGCAGTGATGTTCCATTGCATTGTCGACGGTTCGACGAAGCCATCGATCAAGCGGGAGGATTTGACCTTGTCCTCCTAGGAATTGGGATCAATGGGCACATCGGATTTAACGAGCCATTTTCGGCACGAAGAAGTCACACGCGGCTGTGCGCGCTCGACCCAATCACCCGCCGGGGTGTATCGAGCGATTTTTTTGGTGAAAACAATGTTCCGCTCCATGCCCTGACTGTGGGATTGGGGCGGATCCTCGAAGCCAGCCGCATCCTTCTGCTGGCGATCGGAGAGCACAAAGCCAAGATCGTCGTAGAGACATTGGAAGGACCGGTTACGGAGCGCGTTCCCGCTTCGTTCTTGCAGGAGCATCCCGACGTGCGGGCATTGCTCGATGTGCCCGCTGCCGCGTCGCTGACGGGCTGTTCAACCCCATGGCTTTTAAAGGATGTGGAGTGGACCGATGATCTGATCAAGCGGGCCACGTTATGGCTATGCGGCAAGACCGGGAAGGCATTGCTCAAGTTGGATGCGGATGATTTCCGCGCTCACGATTTGCACGAGCTGTTGCGACAGCATGGTCCTCCCGAAGCGATCTCTCAAAAAGTCTTTCGATGGATGCTGGACACCATCGATTACCATCCGGCGGGAAAGGACAGGAAGAGAGTTCTCTGCTTTAGTCCCCATCCCGATGACGACGTGATCAGCATGGGCGGAACACTGATTCGGTTGATCAATGATCAACATGAAGTCCATATTGCCTACATGACCAGTGGCAATATCGCCGTATTCGATCACGATGCGCGTCTGGTCGCCGATTTGGTTGCTGAGTACAACCATATTTTCGATATCGACCACGAGCGCGCGGCGGCTCTGGCGGCACATGTTCGCGAATCGATCGATTCCAAACGGCCAGGACAGCCAGACAGCGATTCCATCCTTCGTATCAAAGGGTTGATTCGCAAGAATGAGGCCCGCTCCGGGGCGTACGAGATCGGTTGCCCAGAATCCAATCTTCACTTCCTCGACTTGCCCTTTTATCGAACCGGTACGATTGCCAAGCGTCCCGTCGGTCCCGAAGATATCGCGATCATCGACGCGCTCCTGCGCGAAGTGCGCCCCGATCAGATCTATGTGGCCGGAGATTTGGCCGATCCGCACGGTACCCACCGTGTTTGCGCGGAAGCTATTTTTACGGTTCTCTTTCAATGGGCGGAACGAGGAGATTCGGTTCCGGATGTTCTCCTCTATCGAGGGGCATGGCAAGAATATCCATTGCATGAGATCGAGATCGCCGTACCCCTGAGTCCCAGCGATCTATTGCTTAAGCGAAACGCGATCTTTATGCACGAAAGCCAAAAGGACAAAGCGCTTTTCCCTGGAAGTGATCCACGTGAATTCTGGCAAAGGGCCGAAGATCGCAATCGAGGAACTGCCGATTCCTACAATCGCATCGGATTGCCTGAGTTCTTTGCGCTCGAAGCATTCGCCCGATGGAAGTGGGCTCCGATTTGAGCCAAGCCACCAGGCCGCCAGTCCCTCTACTCATGCCTCAGGGCTTCGATCGGACTCATGTTGGCCGCCCGCCGCGCCGGGTACAAGCCAAAGATAAGTCCGACACCGAGCGAGATAAAGACCGAAAGCAGCACCGACCATAACGCGATCCGAGGCTCGAGTGTCATGACCGTCGGCGGCAAAAGATCCGGTGATAGTTGCATCAGCCCCCATCGGACGAAATGGAATAGTGGCCCGCACATCAACCCACATAGAACGCCCAGAAGTCCACCGCTCCCCGTCAGCACAAGCGTTTCGACCAGGAATTGTTGAATAATATCTCTCCGCTTTGCCCCCAATGCCCTGCGTATGCCGATCTCGCGGGTTCGCTCGGTCACTGTCGCCAGCATGATGTTCATGATACCGATACCTCCCACGAGCAGAGAGATGCCGGCGATGATGACCAGCATGGCATTGAACATCGAACGCGTCCTTTCGGCTTGACGCAACAACTCTTTGGGCACCACGACCGCATAGTCCTCTTGATCGTGGTACTTCTTCAGTAGACGCTCAAGAATGGCCACCGTCTCATCGACCATCGAGATATCGCCGATCGTCAACGTGATCTGCGTCAGTTCGACGATTTCCCCTTTGAAGTTAAACCCTTCGCCTGTTCGGGTCATGATCTGATCTCCGACGCGCTGACGAAATGTTTCCAAGGGGATGTAGGCGTCGTAGCTATAATCACGCGCTTCGAGACTACCACCGATCGCCGCCGATGCGCCGCGTGGTTTGGTTTGCCCAATGACGGTATAAACATCGCTCTCGACCCGCACCTTTTGTCCGATCGGATTCTCCGAGGGAAACAACCTCTTGGCGGTTCCATCCGCCAATACAATCACGTTCTCTCGGCCATCTTGGTCGTTGATCCAACGGCCTCGAGCGATCTCCAAGCGGTTGAGGTCGAAATGATCTACAGCGCATCCGACCAAATTGGCGTTGAGAATACGTCCCTTGGTCGCGAACTCCCTTCGCAATTCGCGAATGGGAACGGCCCGTACGACCGATGGAATGTTCGATAGGAACCGTTGATAATCGGCTCGCAACAATCCATAACTCTTCACCCGATTTTTGTCTGAACTGCTGCTCGTTTTGGGTTCGATGCTCCGAACGATGATGTTGTTCGCGCCGAGTTCCAAGATTTGCTGTTGCGCTTGGAAGCTGACCCCTTCACCCATGGCCACCAACCAAATCACGGTGGTTGTTCCGATAAAAATCCCAAGCGCCGCCAATGCGGAACGCATCTTTTGCAGCATCAAACTTTTTAGACCCAAACGAAAGGTCTGCAGAAACGAAGCCAGCATCTGTTACGTTCCCGTTCCGCCGTTTGTTGCCGAGGATCCTTTCGACGATGATTTCGGGGTCTTTTCCTTCTCGTTTGCATCGTCCTTCTTGGATTCGTTCGCAATTTCTTGAGCCTCCTCGACAAAGGCAAGGGGATTCAGAAGTACCGAATCTCCTTCCTGAAGACCATCGTGAATGACGGAGAATTGATCGTTCGTGTCACCGACTCGGATCGCTCGCTTCTTGATTTCGTCCCCGTGTTGGACCCAACAGTACGTGCCGCTGGTCCCTTCGACGATGGCAACAACGGGCACGGTCAGTACATCTTTGTGTTCCGCCAGCACAATATCGACGATGGCGCTCATCCCGGGCTTGAGCCCTGGATGGGGATTGAGTTTGATGATCGTATCGTACTTGACTAGATTACCTGTCCACCAACCTGCAGGTCGTGTCACTTCGGCGATCTCTGCGACTTCCCCTTCGAGAACCAATTCCTGCAACTGGACCTTGGCCTTCATGCCGACCTTGAGTCGATCGACTTTGGATTCGTGAATCCCAACTTTGACTTGCATCTGACTCACATCGGGAATCATCAACAGCGTTTGTTGTTCGCGAACAATCGCTCCCTCGGCAATGTCGGGGGTGTCTTTCCAAGCCGCCATGGATGGAAAGATCACCATCCCCGCCGTGTCGGCCTTGATGACGCAGTTTTCTAGTTGATGCTTTTCACGTTCGAGGCGGGCTTGTTCCAATGTTAGCGATGCTTCATACGACGCGAGTTTCGCCTGGGCAGCGCGAAGTTTGCTTCGAAGTTCTTGGACCGTCTTTACTTTGTTGTATTTTTCTAGCGAATCGAGCCGATTCTTCTTGAGCTCGAGCACCTTGCCAGCAGAATCGACTGCGAATTGCTCTCCTTCGAGTTGCAAGTCCTTGACGACCCCCTTTGCCGTTAATCGCAGCGCGGATTCCAGGGACAGTTCTGCCTTTCGAACCCCTTGTTCCGCTTCGAAGATCTCCTTTTCAACGTTGCTCTTTTCTTCCTTGAATGTCCCTTCGAGGTATTCGGTGATGCTCGTCTCTGCGACAGCAACATCCGACTCCGCCGTGATCTTGTTCGCGAGCGCATTCTCGTAAACGATTTTTTGTTGCAAGATCTTGTCTTCGATTTGGGACTGATCCAGCCGAACCAATTCGTCTCCCGACTGGACCATCGTTCCGGTTTCGATGACCCATAGCACGGTGCTCCCTCCTTTGACCAGGCATTTGATCTCTTTGTTGTTGGAGCTTTCCACAGCGCCGTTCTCGGTCACGGTCACGGCGAGAGTGCCGCGGGCGACCGTGTGGCTAAGGTGTTTGACGGTCTTCTCCGTATTCAATAAACGGGGAGCGAATACTGCCGCTGCGGCCGTAGCCGATAACAGTGCGATCACGATGGCCAAACGCCGTGACCAACGACGAAAGGGGGTGGGTTTGGAATCCATACTAGGACCTTCAACAATGGGCCCGAACGGGGAACGGACCGAGGGAACCAACGAACGGAGTTCAGAGGCGAACAGGTGGGAAAAAATCTGGGGCGGCAGCGTCTAGGGCGAGTCGACACCCCTCCAGGATAGTTTTATCTACACCTGTATTCTACTTGGCATACCGCATTGCACGGGATCCGATCGCACCGGTTTGTTCAGAATTTGCCCGCCGTGGGACGGTGCTTCCAGTCTGTGTGGGACAGTGCTTCCAGCCTGTCATAACCAATGTCCCCTACCCTGAATGACTCATTGAGGCAGCAATTCGAAGAGCATCGTGCCGCCAAGAGGCAATGATCGCCTTGGTTTGATGGATTGCCACAACCAGAGGTTCCCATGCTTTTGCTGCGAGCTCGTTATGGTTACCACTCAGTTGGAAATCGGTAACACCACCGCATCCTGACTCTTTTCAGCAGATCCCTGCGGCTTCACTCCGCGTGTTCCATTGAGGAACCAGCCGATCCACGTCGAACGAACGCAGTAGTGGTAACTGAGAAGCAGCACCAGGGTGGATCCAAGCGAAATGACCGCTAACTTGAGCCACGCGGGCCACGGTAGATGCAGTACCCACACTTGCCCCAGAATCACCAACGGAAAGTGAGCAATGTAAAGCCAATAGGACGAATCCGACATGTATCGAATCCAAGGCTTTTCGCTGGGAACGAGGGATTGAAACAAGCCGATGCACCCAAGTGCCATCCACCACGCAAACATCGTTTGCGAAACATTGGCAGAAATCCGGTGGGTGGATGTAGGTAACCAAGAATTCCTAAGACCGAAAAAGCCTGTACTCAACTCGAAGGCGATCGGAAAGAGGATCAGCAATGCGACTGGCAACATCCATTTCCATGAGCTACCCAATGCTTGGCTGGTGTCCTTGGCCATGTAGTAGGCGCTGCCATAAAAAAAGAACAGCGCGTAATACGCAAACACGTGCGGCATGGGCACAATCCCCATCGCGGTATCTGGGCCGAGCATCGTCCCAAGCGTGCTCATAAAGGTATTTGGCACCAACGTGAGGATCATCATGCAGGCAATGGCCGCTGGAGACAGCATCCACTTCCAATTCACCTGTTTCCAAGGTAGCCACCTGAGGAACCATTGCACGATCGCAAACAAAACGACCTGCCACCACAGAATCCATAGGAACCAAAGGTACGAAAAGACCGGAATATATATAAGACCCTGCCAGATGGATTGCCATGCAATGCCTTGTGTTGCACCGGCGGTTTTGCCTGACGCCGAGCTAACTGCGGGTGGGGCTGATGCTCCGCGCGATTCCAGTTCAGCAAGGATTCGGCTGCGCCCACCCTTGACATCCGCAAGCTCGACAGGGATACCGATCAAGGGCGCGATATAAGAAACAAATGCCAAATCCCCTTGGGCTGATCCCATCGGTGTCTCACCATTATTGTTTTTGGCTTGGAGTTCCGCCCCTCGCTCCATCAACAGATGCGCCACGTCCGCGCGACCCAAAAACGCTGCCGCATGCAGAGCGGTTCCTCCATCCTCGTTGCGAATATCAACATCGCAGCCCCGATCAAGTATGGCTTGGGCCGACGCGATGTCGCCGACCAATGCGGTCCACGTTAAGGCTGTCAATCGATACTCGGGATGCCAAGCCTTTAGATCAAATCCATCGTCGATTTGCTTTTGGACTGCGTCGCTATCAAACTTGCGAATCGCCGCCCAGATGCTCGAATCTGCCGTTTCAGATTGAGCGGCGGAATTGCGAAATGCCGCACCCTGTTGCATCGCGTAGCCGATGACCCAGTTCGACAGAGGGACTAAGGTAAAACATCCGACGATACAGGGCAAAAGGACGCGACGGAACCGATTCCAAACCAGTGAACCCGCTCCGCGCTTTTGCCACAGCATGGCAGTGAAGAACCCGCTAATTACAAAGAATAGAGGCATGCGAAATCCATGCACGAACGAGGCGAACATGTTCATGGCACTTGTTGACGATGGGTCCTGGATGAACCAAGGAAAATTCAGCGCCAAAGACAGGGCCGCATGGTACGCGATCCCCAGGATCATCGCCGAGGCTCGAAGCGCATCGAGGTCATGCCGGCGCATGGCATCCGAAGAAATAGGTCGGGTGGTCGTAACCGACGGGCGGGACTCGAACAAGCTCTTCACGGATTGTCTCTCACTGAGGGGACTTAGGGGTTCAGCCCAAGCGGATCGCGGCTGCATCTCCTACGGCACAGCGACTGTTCGATTGCCGATTCTATGTTGGAATCTGAAACGAATCCACACGCAGTATAGGTTGCAATTGTATCGCAAGTATTCGAAGGAGAATCGCAGATCTTGGGAGCAAGTTTTATCTAATCGCTTGCAAAAATGAAGATTGCTTCACGAAACCGAAAGAGAAAGTCCAGCCCATGGCGTTCCCTGTACCCCTCATTGACGTACCCCTTATTGACGCGTCTTGAAGTTGCGCTATCCCGGCTTTCTCTCGTACTCGTACTCGTACTCAATGAAATGGTACTCGTACTTGATGCGGTATCTTCGAGTACGAGTACGAGTACGAGTACCGCTAACGCTGAGTGCGAGTACGAAAAACATGGATAATAAGGACCTGAGCTCCGAGAGGCTCGAAACAGCGCAACTTCAAAACGGTCTCGACCGATTCGATGAACGAGCCCGCCATGCGCGGACTCTGTGATTAAGTTTTCGCATCACCGTTCAACATGCCAGCCCTTCCAATTGCGGTTCGTGATGCGCGGCTTGGATGGCACCCGCTCGCGTGTTTTTTCTAGATGGCAGGATGTTCTGAGTCTGATTCAACGATACCGATTGCGGTTTTTTCGTTACCGCATAGGAGACCTGAGACTCGGAGACGTAATCGGATAGAAGGCTTGCGGTCGGTGGTTTGGATGGATCGGTTTTGGCTCCGGTCTGCAATTGGGCTGCCGCTTGCTTCATCGCGATCTCAGCTCGAGCTACTTCCCCCGATCGCAAATACTTTTCGGCCATCTCGAGAGCGATCCGCGCAGCCCGCAGGCGATCGTGTATCCCGCCTATGGCGTCGAGAGATGCGATCGACGGCATTCCCTGTTGCAACGGATTGACCAATTCACTCCGTAAAATCTGAATGTCCGATGGAGCCGTGACCCCAACCTGGACGCGATGGCTATGGATCTTGACGATCTTCACTGCCATATCCAATTCAGGAAAACAAATAGCTTCCCCTTCGTGACGCGATAAAACCAACATTGTAGGACCTCATGTCGATACCAAAAGCACAACCTAGCGATGCAGCTAGTGTCGCTTCCATGCCGACGCCGTCACCTTCCTTGGCAACCTGGGCGTTATAGCGAATTTGAGGAAGCTGGTGCAACGTCAGTTCTTCCTCGTTCAACCGTTAGATGATTCTTCCAACCTGCGACTGCCATCGAAGAATGCTAGCTATGCCAACAGGGATGCTAAGCCAACATGGATGGAGCGGACCGCTAACGAAACAACTGGAATGGAACATCGACTTGGGGAACGATGGGGGTAGCGCGCGTATGGCTTCGAATGGAATCTGCCCACTCATCGGTATCCTGCGCGATCGGTGGCCACGTGTTGTAGTGAGTTGGTATCACATAGCGAGGCTGGACGAAATTGGTTGCATGAATACTGTCGGCAGGTCCCATGGTGAATAGGTCGCCGATGGGAACGATCAATGCATCGACTCCCTCCCTGGCAATGATTTGCATGTCGCTGAAGAGGGCTGTATCACCAGCGTAATAGATTTTGGTGGATTCGGCGGACACGGATCCTTCGATCGGATCCAACTCGATCCACCATCCTCCGGCCGTACCTCCGTACGAACCGTCGGGCAAGCTCGAGGAATGGAGCGCTGGAACGAGGACGACACGGCCAAAGGGTGTCCGAAGTCCCCCTCCCAGATTCATTCCTTGTGCCGTTCTCACTCCGTGCTTGGTTTCAAGCCAGGTCGCAATTTCATAGTTTGCTAGGACTTGAGCGCCCGTGCGCTGAGCGATCGCCGCAGCATCCGCCACGTGATCGAAATGAGCGTGTGAGATCAGGATATGGGTCGCGGAAACATGGTCTGCACGGGTTTTGGCAGCCGGATTTTCATCGAGGAACGGGTCGATCAGCAATTGCGATGCCCCCGCCCGAATGCTCCATGTGGAATGGCCATGCCAAGTGACCGTGACACCGTGACTCATGATGGATTTGGTTCTGAAAAAGGAATCGAGAGCGATACGTATCCTATTCTGTCGATCGCCATATGCGGTTTTATGCGCTTGGCTTTTTTCCGATGGTGATCATTGTAAACCGGAAACCGAACCTGCATGGGTTGTGTTCAGCCTTCGCGCGGCATGATCTCTCTAAGTTTCGTGCTACAATCATGCCCCTTTTGCCGTCGGTGTCGAGTGTCGCTCGACCCAGTGGATCCGACTTCGATAGAAAACGTATTCCATGGCTTGGTTGCTCAATGCAATTTATGGGTTATTGCTGATCCTGGTTTCGCCGTGGATCCTTTGGCGCCGCGTCGCGCAGGGAAGATATCGCCGAGGCTGGCGGGCTAAATTGTGGGGAGAGGTCGTACGCCCTCCCTCCTTAGACAGTACGGACAAAGCAGAGGTGATTTGGTTTCACGCCGTGAGTGTTGGAGAGTTGCAAGTCATTCGACCTTTGATCGAAGTCGCTCAGCGTGAACGTCCATCGACCAGGATTGTGATCACCACATCGACCGATAGTGGGTACGAGTTGGCTTGCAAGCTTTATGCTCAACATACAGTCAGCTTTGCGCCGCTTGATTTCAGTTGGGCCGTGCAAAGAGCCGTCGATCGCATTCAGCCAACGCTGCTGGTGCTGGCCGAACTTGAGCTGTGGCCCAATTGGATCAACGCTGTACATTGTCGAGGGATTCCGATCGCAGTGATCAACGCACGGTTGAGCGCCGCGTCACAGAAAGGCTATCAGCGCGTCGGATGGATCAGCCGCGCGATTCTTTATCGGATCGACTGGATCGGCGCGCAAAGCGAAACGTATCGGCAGCGCTTTGTGGAGCTAGGGAGTGACCCAGAGCGCGTCGTCGTCACCGGCAACATCAAATTTGACGGTGCTAGTCCCGATCGATCGCATCCCGAAGTAGAGCGTCGGCGAGGTGAGTTGGGGTTGTGCAGGGAAGATATCGTATGGCTTTGCGGAAGTACGCAATCGCCGGAAGAGGGGTTGTGTCTAGAGGTGTATGGACGCCTGATTCAATCGCATCCAAACCTCAAGCTGATGTTGGTCCCCAGGCATGCCGAGCGATTCGACGAGGTCGCAGCAGCCATCGCTTCCACTGGCCTTCCGTGGCTTCGACGAAGTCAGATGACGCTGGGTTCTGACCTGCCGCCCAACAGGGATTGGAAGATCTTTTTGGCCGACTCCGTTGGGGAGCTTCGCTGGTGGTGGGGATTGGCCGAGATCGGTTTTGTTGGCGGAAGTTTTGGCTCGCGCGGTGGACAGAACATGATCGAACCGTGCGCTTATGGTGTTGTGACTTGTTTCGGTCCCAATACGCGCAACTTCGTCGATGTGGTGCAGATCTTGATCGAATCCCAGGCAGCGGAACAGTTGACTCGGCCGGAAGAACTAGCCCCGTGGATCGATGGGATGCTGTCCCATCCCACCGACGCGATGGCGATGTCCAAACGCGCCATTGAGACCGTCTCAAGCCAGCGCGGTGCGGTCCATCGCACGTGGTCGACTTTGGTTAAACTGCTAGAGTCCCGGTCTATTCATGGTCAGTCTTTGTCGCCGTGACCCCTTTATGGTAAAATCGTTTTGAGTCAGGAGCCTGTTGTTTGGAAACAGATGCCTGTTGCTCGAGAACGAACTTCGTGAACCGACCTCCGTGGGCTCGCGCGCGCCCGATTGCCCTTGGTCGTCCGATCACCAGCGGATCGCGTGCAAACGTGCACGGGACGGCGTCGCTATTCCATCCACTTCGGAAAGCCCACAGATATGAGTACTGGCGAGGGAGCGCAAACTTCCTTTGAAACGATGCGAGGCCGAGATTATCCAACCTTGCGGCAGTTTACGGTGTTCTTGGAAAATCGGGTCGGACAACTCATGGACGTCGTGCGGCGCTTCGAAGTATCCGGCATTCGGATCGCTGCCTTTTCCATCAGTGATTCGGCCGAATGCGCCTTTGTGCGATTCCTAGTAAGCCATGCCGAACGCGGGAGAGAAGTCCTGGAACGAGCGGGTCTAGCGATTATCGAGAGCGACTGCATCGGAGTCGAGTTGCCTACGGGAGGCCAACCCTTACTCCAAGTCTGCGCGACCTTGTTGCAGGCGGAGATCAACATCATCCAAGCCTACCCATTGATGGTTCGACCCCATTCCGAGGCCGCTATCGCCATCATGGTGGACAACACCGAAGCGGCACTCGAAACCCTCACTCGAAAAGGATTTCGACTTATCAACGAAGGGGACTTGCAAGAGGCAACCTAATCCACGCCACAAGATTTGAAGTTGCGCGTTTTGGCTTTTTCTCGTACTCGTACTCGTACTCAATGAAATGGTACTCGTACTCTTTTCGGTATCTTCGAGTACGAGTACGAGTACCGCTAACGCTGAGTACGAGTACGAAAAAGCCAGAAAGATATCGTTTGGGAATTACGACGTATTCACCGTATCAGATTCTATGTCCGACATTCATTAGGAATCGGGAGTGATCCACCATGAAAACGGTCTCCGAACATTTGCGGCGCTCGTTCCATGGCATGTTGATGGCCGCATCCTTGGCGATCGCTTTTGGCTCGCTCCCAGCAATGGCTCTGGCCGACGATCCTCAAGTACCATCCACACCCTCCGGAACATCCGTTGGACTTCCGATGCAGTCGGTGAATATCGACGCAATTCCTTTCGAGATACCGATCGGTTGCGAATGGACACGTGCCGACGGCGAGGGTTTGATCCGATGGCCGATCGTGGCGACCTGGGATCCCGAAGGTCATCTTCTGGTGGCGGAGTCGGTATGGAATCGCGAATCGGTCCAACAGCAACTCATCAGTCGACCCCACCGCATCGTACGACTGATCGATCGCGATCACGATGGCAACTTTGATCAGCGCGTCGTCGTAGCCGACTCGCTCAGCTTTCCTGAGGGGATCCTTGCTATTGGCAAGGACCTATTCGTGGCCGCACCCCCCGAAATATGGAAGCTGACGGATGCCGATGGGGATGGGGTATGCGAATCGCGCGAAGTTTGGTTCGATGGCAAGACGCTCACTCACTGCGCCAATGACTTGCATGGGCCGTGGCTTGGCCCCGATGGCTGGATCTACTGGTCGAAAAGTGCCTTTGCAGAACAGTCTCACGAAACGCGCGCCAGCAAAGAATGGAAGAGTTCAGCCTCCCATCTTTATCGAAGGCATCCGAACGGAGGGCCGATCGAACCGATCATGACCGGAGGGATGGATAACCTTATCGATGTCGCTTGGCTCCCAAATGGCGAAAGGTTCTTTTGCGCTACCTTTCTGCATCACCCGAAAAATGGTTTTCGCGATGGGATCGGCCAGGCCACCTATGGTGCCGTCTTTGGCAAGCCTCATGCGGTGCTGAACGGGCATCCCACGACGGGTGATCTCATGTTGCCAACGGTCGACTTCGGACCAGGCGCGCCGGCAGGTCTCTTTGCGCTCCAAGAGATCGATCGTCGATTTCATGTCCACGGGCCAGCCATCGAAGGTGGGAGTTCGATGGATGGACGGGGTTCGATTGCAGGGTATCTGCTTTCCGCCCAGTTCAACCTTCAGAAGGTGGGCCTGCATACGCTGGTTTCATCCCCTGATTCTGCAGGCTATAAAGCCCATTCGGTCGACTTGGTAACGTCTCCTCAGATCGATTTTCATCCCGTGGATGTGTTGCTCGATCGGGATGGTTCGCTATTGGTCCTCGATACCGGAGGGTGGTACGATCTCTGTTGCCCCAGTTCGGGGACAGATCAGCGCGTCGCATTGGGAGGCATCTATCGGCTGCGTGGCGTGACACAACAAATCGCCGACACACGCGATCCTAGGGTGCATGGAATGCTTCCGAGTTCGGTATCCTCCGAAGACCGCAGCGGCGCTTCGGAGACTCAGCCTATTCCGTCTTACTCCATCAAGCTTCGCAAGATCTGGGACCATGCCCAACAGTATGTGGATAGCGAGTCTCCTGTGGCTCGTTCCGCCATTGTCGCGTTTGCCGGGGATCCCCAGCCGGATGTCCGCATCGCGGCGCTTCAATTGATCTCTTTGCACCGATGGCCCGAAGCCCGGAGCGTGCTGCTTGAGAATCTTCAAGGGGAAGACGCACGCTGTTCGCGAATGGCGGCAGAGGCACTAGGACGGATAGGCATCCACTCCGAATTGAACTCCATCATGGATCGACTTCAAAATTCGGCTTCGGATCGTTGGCTCGAGCATGGGCTCCTCTACGCTCTCATCGAAGGTGCGTCACCGAACGAACTGGCTCCGTATGCCGAGAGTCCGAACGCGACAACAGCGCGGGGGGCCATATTGGTCCTGGATCAAACCAATCAACTCGGTACCGATCATTTGCCTTCCGTGCTCCGACTGGCGACCTCGAACGATCCACGCGCGGCCAAGCTTGGGGCTAGCGTCCTAGAAAAGCACGCTGAATGGGCTCCTTTGGCGACCGACTGGCTTCAATCGCAGTTGATCTTGGCGGATGGCAACGATCCGACCGTAATCGCCAATCTATTAGCGCGTTGGTCCGACCAAGCTTCGGTGCAGCAATTGGTTCAAAAAGAATTGACAAAGATGGATCGTGATGATCCAAGAAGCCAGCAGTTGGTAGAAAAGATCTTGCGAGCCATGGGGACGCGAAAGATACCCTCGGCTTGGGAGTCGCCCCTTGCTCGATGGATCGATGCTTCTTCGCCACAGGAGACTGTTTGGATGGCAAACCTGTTGGCACCGCTGACGTGGCAGGACACAGAATCATTCTTGACGGCAGCTATTCAAACGAAGATCGCGAGCCTCGCGGCTGGGGCGAGTATGGACCGACTGACATGGATCCATGCTTTACCGATCGGATCAAGTCTCGATTCGACACAGGAAGAGTGGCTCGTCGAAAAGACGGTATCCGAGGATTTCGATAGCCGTTCCCTGGCAGGCAAGGGATTGAGAAAAATCCGACTTCGCAGTCCGCTGGGATTAGAGCGCATGGTGGCCCAACTTCCCAAGTATTCGCCACTGGAATTACCCCTAGCGATAGAGTCTGTGCTCAAGGCCTCTCAGCCTGAGTTGGATGCGAAGTTGCTGGAACAACTATTGCGGTTGGATTCCGCCAAGACGCTGTCTATCGAATCCTGTATTTCGCTTCTTCGGGATCGGCCGGAAGCCATCCAGAAAAAATGGAAAGAGTCTCTCGTCGACCTGCAACGCCCCCCTGAGGACGTCGCTCGGGAGATCGAAAAATGGCTGTCCGATCTTCCTGCAGGCGATCCATCCCATGGCTTCCACGTTTTTCGATCGACTCGGGGGGCTTGCAGCGCCTGCCATACCGTCGGGTATGTGGGTGGCAGTATTGGTCCGGTCCTGAGCCATATCGGCAAGTCACGAACCAAACGGGATCTGCTCGAAGCCATCCTCTTCCCGAGCGCACGATTGGAACAAGGTTATCGGAGCACCAAGATTCGAACGAGCGATGGGGGGATCTTGATCGGGCTGGTGGTGGATGAATCGCCCGAAAGCCTCGAACTCCAAGTGGCTGCTGACCGCAAGGTGGCGATTCCCAAAGGAGAAATCGATGCCCGCGAGGCTAGTGTGACTTCGATCATGCCCGCGGGATTGGAGAAGCAGTTGTCGAAGCAGGAGTTAGCGGATTTGTTGGCATTTTTAGAAAACGCCAAATGAGGTTTTCAAACCGACGCAAACGAGTCCCGGGGAAAAAGCCCTACCTGGAAAGCATTACGACGGATTTTCCCCCTTTAAACGAACCATAAAGGCGTTCCTGCTTGCGCCCAGAAAAACGCCGACAAATTGTCCGTTTCTGTGGGCCCGCTGGGTCCTTTTTGGGTCTTTAAACCATTGGGCGGGGGTTAGCGCCCGAACCCCTTTCCTCATGCTCGAGTCGACGATATTCGAAAAGGGCGCGGTCCGATGCGCATGGATAGCATCGGAATCATCTCTCTTCGGGAAATCGGTTCACTGTCTGCATCGCACGCGGCCAATTCGCTTAACGGGTGAATTGGGTCATGCCCGGGACGCTCCTAAAAAAGCGATCGCGTGAAATGTGGGCAGTGAGCCTTTGTCGTCTCCTAGTGATTTTCTGTCAGCCTACGGTTTGCTCGCGATTCTCGCTGCGTTTTGCGGCATCGATTCCCATCGCGGCTTACACGCATCCAGTTCCTCTTCGATGTTGGCCAGTCGTGTCCCGTAGTGATCCATTGCTTGCTCGATGGCCTTGATCTCATTGTCTACCGCGTCGTTCATCCTTTGATTGGAAATTTCTAAGTCTTCTTCCAAAAGGCGATTCGCATAGTTGGCCCGTGCACGAGTCCAAATCGGCTCCCAGTCAAACAAAGTGCGAGGGTCCAGGCGGTACTCCAAGGGTGCATTCCAGCCTTGCGTGGGATTGGGTTGTAGAGTCCCCACCAAACGGACTCGGATCGAGCGCTCTTTGTTCGCAAGCTTCAGTTCGTGCGACACCGAGTCGATCCATCGATGATTCAACGAAGTCGGAACTTCTTCGGAAGCCATGAGGGACTCTTCCGACGCAATTCCATTCAAGGGGGCATCCAGCTGCAAGTGAAATTGATTCGAGCGATGTTCGATGGCGATGCGAGTCGAACGTTGGATGTCACCCTCGGCATCCATTCGTCGCAGAACCGTTAAGACAACGGGCGGACCACCGTTTGGCCCGTCGCGACGTTCACTCAAGACCTCTAAACTTCCGCGGTTCTTTGGAAACTGAAATCGCCAATGCGATTGCGGCTGTGCGACGTGACCATCCACATCCCCCCAATGGCTCAGATTGCATTCGAACGGGACCTTGGGTTGGTTGCTTGAGACCAACCATCCACGCAACTCGGCCGATCGTATCCAAGTGTTCGGATGATCGTCCCCGGGGATAGGAATGTCGATTCCAAGCCCAGCATCACGGGAAGGATAGACAGGTGCCATGCATTCCCATGTCATCTCAAGAAAAGGATCCGCTTCGTTGAGTAGTCGCACCACGCATTCCGTGATTGCCAAACGCATCGAGCTTTCAAAATCGGGAAAAGTCGCCTGGATGGCTGCGTGCAATCGCTGTGGCAATTCATCATGCAGTGCGACCGCTTCGCTACGGATCTGCTTCTTGACATCTCGCAGCGCAATGCGTTGTTCCGCCACCGCTTGTCGAAGCATGGAATATTCAGTTCGAAGCGATTCGCGATTGGCACGAGCGAACGCATGGTCGTTGCTCGAAACGAGCAGATGCTGCTGCTGAGAGAAGATCGCTAGGCGATTTTCAAGCTCTGCAAGTCGGGTGGTCTGCTTTTCTTGATGAACCGTTAGACGCTGCTGGACATGTTTCTCCCAGTCGGCAGCAAATCCAGCCCCATCCAACGATGGGACAGGGAGCAGTTGCGAGATCGTAGGAAATTGATGTCTACCTAGACTCAGTTCCCTGCACCGCACGGAGATTCCGTCCAAGTAGGCTTGATCCACGACCAAATGACGCTTCGCGAGAGCCCATGGATCGAAGACCGCTGAGATACGGTCGACCTCAAGGGCAGGTCGATTCTGCCGATGAATCTGCACTCGGTACAATTGCAGCGATGGTTCGCGCAGCGATGCGTCGGCATGTCCAAGGACGCGAACAGACGATTGAAGTGCGCGCATCATTGCGCAGGAAACTATCCACCGCATAATGCTTTGCGACGAGAATCCCAAGAGCACAATGGCCGCAGCGGCAATCGCCGCGCGGCGGCGCGTCAGCTTCATTGTGTCGCTGCTCCATCACGATTGGCACGGTTGGCCGCCAAATGCCGCAACAGGTACCTCAGCGCATCCGGACTGCCCGGACCAGAGAGAGTGTGTTGGCATGAATTGCTTCCCCGCGCACCAGAAGGGAAAGAGGAAGCCAGCGGCTCGGCTCCCGATCGCGTGGCCTCGTGGGATGCGATCGGTGCAGGAACGCTTGAGTTTTCAAAAGAGGCAGCGGACTTTTCTGCGAGCATAGGTTGGCTTGGTCTGAAATTGGAAGAAATAGGTTGTGGCTGAGGAACCGACGGGCGGAAGGACTCTGTGTCCGCACGCAGCAAATCACGATTATCCATCGATCGAAAACGCACGACTTCGATCCACGTATCGCGGACAAGGGTTTCGGTGACTCTGGGATCCCCTGAGTTACACGCTAATTGTTCCGAGTCGCTGGACAGAGCCGGTTCCCACCGTGCATCCCCGTTCGTTTCGGGACTCGGTGGCGACAGGAGTGCGTTGGTTGCGATGCCAAGGTCAACCGGTATGTCGGACGAAAAATCGGCTCTCGATACGAATCCAATGTCATCTACTTTCCCCATGGGAATGGGAAGATCGAACGACCCCAAATCCGCTTGGGACCGAGACGAAGAATCTAATTCCCCACTGGTCTTGCGGTATGTCGCCGCAACCATGTGGATCGCATCCATCTCCGTTTCGGACGCAGATTTTTCCGAGAGAGTGTTCGACTGCGGCCAGCACCATTTCAAGAAAACCCAATTCGGCACTGCGGTAAGAACACCTAAGCAAACACTGCCGAGCACCAAGGTGTTATTCAATCGCAACCAGGGAACCAAGGGAATGCTCGATAACCGGCACAGGCATTCGAGCGTCCATGACGAGGAGAGAATCCAAGCTCCGACCGCGTTCGGAACCGGAGCGAGGGCAACATGCAATCCTGCGGTCAGTACCAAGGAAAGCAAGAACGAAACTTGATGGATGGGTGCCATGAGCACAACGGCGATCAAGCCGATGCTGATCAGGTTATCCCAGGGAATGAACCCTAGAATGAAACCAATCGCAATCCCACTGGCAACACATTGCGGGGAACCATGCCGCGAGGCATCGGTCAACAGCCTTTGGCATATACTCCCAAGTACTCGGAACATGACCCACCCGCTTCCAAGAGGCACGTTTTGCTATCATGGGTTGCTACCGGCGACCATGCGACATGATCGTTTCATCGGATGAGACGACTTGGGACGTGAAATAGAATCTGAGGATGGCACCGATTTTCAGGGTCGAATCGAGCTTGAATCGATTGCTAGCACGCGATGAAACAAGTTCCCATCAGAGCCGCGAGCGTAACGGCTTGTTGATTTAAAGGTATTTGATCGGGAGATT
>JBAWXH010000070.1:0-30345 GCA_037144155.1 Planctomycetota bacterium
GAATCGCATGGCTCGCATCGCTCAAAGGGAGTCAAACACTGCGTCCGCTGCGCTAGTCGAACTACAGACGGTGCAGCCAATGGATTCGAGGGAAGCTTCGCCAAAGGTCGATGGCCGCATGGAACAGAACGATGCTGCGTCCGAAACCGCCATGGCGTCCGATATCGATGCATTGAAACTAGCGCTCGAAGCAACGAAAGCGTCTCTCGAGCGATCCTACGAGACAACGAAACAACTGGAAGAAAACGTGGCTCGCCTGCAACAAGTGATCTTGCTGCGAGAGACGCGGGCAAGGCAAGCCGAGTTGGATCGACGCCAAAAGGCAGTTTTGCAAAAGCAACCCTAAATTTTCAGAACCCTTCACCCGGTTTCTAATAGCCTTTGTCTGCCGCTTTTCCGCCAGAGAGCCCATTGAATGCGAATTCTAGCCCTTGTTCTCGTTTGGATCGAATTGAGTTTTCTTTTTGGGACCAACGTCGTTGTTGCGCAGGATTGGCCGATGTGGCGAGGACCGGAGTGCAGCGGCATCAGTCAGGAAACTCATGTACCAACAACGTGGTCGGACACCGAAAACATCGCGTGGAAAACGAAGATTCCAGGGCGAGGATTATCCTCTCCGATCGTTGTAGGGAATGGCGTCTTTCTCACTTCCTGTTTGACAGAAAACAAAGATCGCGTTCTTCTCCGCATCGACCGCGATCGAGGAGAAATCGTATGGCAAACCGTAGTGCATCGAGGTCCCGTCGAGAATCAACACAAATTCAATACGAGCGCCTCAAGCACACCCGCAAGCGATGGTACTCGCATTTACTGCGTTTTTGTCGATGACGAGAAAATGATCGTCGCAGCGCTTGATATGCAGGGAGAAGTGCTTTGGAAGGTATCTCCCGGTTCCTTCTTTTCGAAGCACGGTTTTGCAGCATCGCCTGTCCTTTGCAAACAGGGTTTGCTGATCAATGGACATCAAGATGGAAATGCCTTTGTGGTTTTGCTCGATCCAATAGATGGCCATGAGGTTTGGCGCTACAAGCCCGACGTGGAATTGCGATCTTTCTCAACCCCTTTGGTGATCGGTTCCGCGAATGCAAACGATTTGTCCACCCAAATCATTCTTTGCGGTTCCAATCGAACCCTCAGCCTGGATCCCGAGCGCGGGACGGTCCTATGGCATGCCGAAGGGCCTACCGAGAAGGTCGTTTGCACTCCTTCGGTTGGCCATGGGATGGTCTATGCATTCGGAGGGTCGCCTGAGACCAAGGCCTTTTCGGTGCGATTAGGAGGCACAGGCGATGTCTCGGAAACACACATAGGTTGGCGCCGGGAGCGAGCGATGCCGTACGTCCCCTCTCCGCTCCTTTATGGAAACTATATGCATGTGATCGATGACGCGGGCATTTACACATGTCTCGACCCCATTAGCGGCGATGTGCTGACACAGAAACGTCGCGGTGGAAATACCTATAGCTCACCCGTGGGAATCGATGACAAAGTCTACTTGTTCGAAGACTCCGGTCGCTGCACCGTCATCGAGAATGGCAGCGAGTATCAAGTCATCGCCGTGAACGATTTGAATGAAATCGTTCAAACTACCCCAGCCGTCGCGTACGGGAGCCTCTTTGTACGAGGGGAAGAAAACCTGTGGCGAATTGTTGGTCGCTGATCCAAAGTGTCGACTTGGGACGCGAGAACATTACAGGACTGAAACTATTTCTTTACATCATTTTAACTCATTCTAAACAGTCGAATCGTTCTCCGTCCCTATCATTCTCGCATCGGTAGATGAGTTTTTTTTTGAGCGGGATAATTCCCGAATTTGTCCTTGTTTTGGAGCGCAAAATGCTTTCTTCACATCGCAGACAAGGTTTCACCCTTGTCGAACTCTTGGTCGTCATTGCGATCATCGGAGTTTTGGTTGGATTGTTGTTACCTGCAGTGCAATCGGCGCGCGAAGCCGCCCGCCGTATGGATTGTTCAAACCGAGTGCGTCAGTTGACGCTAGCTTGCCATAACATTGAAAGCGCAACCAAGAGCTTTCCTCCCGGATACGTCACGTTTTCCGAAAAATACACGACCCCACCCAACAATACCTATTCCAATGGAGGGACCTCGAGCGGAACGAACTTTCCTGCGTTCGTTGTTACTGGCTCTCAAGGAGGAGGCATGGTATCTCGTGCAGAATGCTTCGGTCCGTCGTGGGTCATGCACGTTTACACGTACATTGAGCAATCCTCGCTGGATGCGAGAATTCAGCAAGGCATGTCGGCAAACGATATCGATGAAGCTTGCCCCTGGGACAATCTCGATGGAACCCCCCTCCGCCGTCCAGAAATCGATACGCAAACCTTTATCCGATCGGCCATGAGCTGCCCCAGTTCTCCGAATTCCAACATCCACTACAACGACCTCAGTCTAGAAAATCTGTACAAAGCCAACTACGCCGCCTGCTTTGGTGGACAGTTCATGCGCGATGCGACCGCCCGAGGCGACAGTGGGAAAAGGGGTGTATTCGGAGCAGTCGAGGACGTCGTCAAGTATCCTTATGGAAATCGATTTGCCGTCGGCAAAGGCCGCAAATTCCGTGACATACTGGATGGTTCGTCCAATTCGGTCATGTTCAGCGAAGTGATTGGTAATCTCAAGCCAGATGGTCGAACCAGCAGCACGGTCGAAGATGGCATGAATCGAGACGTTCGAGGTGCCCTGTTGACCCCCATGATGGGAGGCAATTCCTTTTCTGGTTTCTATCCTCCCGCTTCGCGCGGTACGGATGTGACGAATGGCTGTCCAGTTGCATCTGATCCCGCTGCTTTTCCAGCGAACCATCCCATGTTTTGCACCCAGGACCGGAACATCGATCCTAATACGGGTGGACAATGGCAAGTCGCCGCTCGCAGCTATCACGGCAGCGGAGTCAATGCGACCTATGCCGACGGCTCCATTCGTTTCATCGCCAATAGCATCGATCGTACCATCTGGCAAAATCAATGCACGATCGCCGGTGGTGAGACTCAAGTCAATGAAGATTAGTCGCTCCCCTTGAGTTGTTAATCTCGTGCGATTGACCTATTTCACGGATTGATTTCAATAGGCGTCTCGATGGATTCCATATCCATCGAGACACTTTTCTAGAGCAACCTTTTTACAATCGAAAACGTAGCCGAACATGGCGCATCGAATGCAATCCTCTCAAGCCCGAAATCACTTTTCGGTGCTCCTTCTAACCGTCATTGCCTTGGCGAGCGGATGTTCTGGTCCGTCGAAAGTCGATATGGGGGGTGAGGAAGGTCTCGCCGTTGCGACGGCTGTTGAATCCTTGAATGATTTCAAAGCCAACGATCAGCAAATTGCGGCCGCTTTTCTCAATGCATCTTCGGCGCCGAAGTCGGACGAACTCAATCGCTACGTTTTCTATATCGTTGGAAAGCCCACCTTCGACGGGAACAAGGCGAAGAGCAAAATTTTGGTCGAGAACAACGACGGTACAAAAGTGGGTGAATTTGAGTGGACATTTGAGAAAGCCAATGGGGCGTGGAAAGTCGAGAACGCTCCGTTGCGATGAAGCCTTCTGACTCCATTGCTTGGATTCGTTCGGCACCCTTTGATCTGCTTGTGATTGCCAACGTTCTGTGGCCTCTCTTGCTGCTGCCTGGTTTTTCGTCGACCGAAGACACCGCTGTCGACTTTTGGCAACTCTATTACTTAACGCTCCCTCATCGCTGGATCACGCTGGCTTTGGTGGCTGCCGACCCGGATCGCCGTGCTTCGGTGCAGTGGCAACTTCTTGTTTCCACGCTTAGTTTGGGTGCGATCGTCCTTGCGGTAGGACTCAGCACCGACGCGCTGCTATGCCTTGGCGCCATCGATTATGCGTGGAATGGTTGGCACTTTGCCAGCCAGCACGCGGGTGTACTTCGCATCTACGCCAAGAAGACAAACAGCGGTTCCCCGTGGCTCGAACGCTGGGGAATGAGGTTGTTCATTGTCTATGTGATTCTGAGAACAGCCGGCATGACGTTGTGGGGCGGACTACCGATGAAGGGCATCGCGTTTTTTACCCAGTGGATAGACACCGTCGACTTCGGCATGTTGCTGATTCCAATAGCTTTGTGGATCACCAACCTCAAGGATTGGAGACGAGAGCGTACTGCGAAATTGATCTACTTGAGCAGTGTTCTGCTCCTTTATACCGGGTATATGTTGGCATTCCATACACAGGCTTCTCGCTGGATTCTCTGTTTCGCCACGGCTGCATCCTTGTTTCATGCGGTTGAATACCTCGCCATCGTCAGCCATTATGCCAGGCGAAGAGAGACCCAAGGCTCACCCGGCGCGATGCAATGGATCGGCCGGAATTGGTTTGGATTTTTGGTGCTGTTCCTGCTCGCGATGGGGACACTGGGTTGGTGGCTATCTAACGCCGATACGAGCACATCCTATGCCTGGCAAGCCCTGAATCTCTGGGTAGCCTTCACGCATTACGCCTGGGACGGTTTGATCTGGAAATTGCGGCGAAGCGATACATCGCAAGCGCTCGGTGCCACATGAAGCGACCGAAACCTTCCGTTGACCGAAATCGATTCGCTCGCGATGTCCCGTCGCAAGCCAAAAGTGGTGATTCACTTCCTGGCAGTAAAATGCATGGTTCAGTTGCCGGTTTGATTTGGATGAGTGCGTTGGGAATGGCGTTGACGTGGTTGTTGTCCGCACCCGAACCATTGCCTATCTTTGCGAATCGGCGGCTCTTCGTGGCTCATTTGCTCTTCGCAGTTCCATTGGCATCGATGATTGTTTGTGCGGTACGCAGGCTTGAGCAAATCCCTTGGTGGTGGTCGATCCTGTGTTGCATCCTTTGTCTGGGACTGGCAGAGCTACAGTACCCACTTTCGGAGGGACTACTCACGAGCCAATTGAGATTCGCAGGGCGATGGTCCCTTCGGTTCGTTGCCTCGTTGATTTTTGCGATCTTGTGGCTTGCTTGTCTCCCGCGCTGGCCCCATGGCTTGGCTTTCAAGAATTCCACCAGCTCGTGGTTGCTGTGCGCATTGATTGGAGTCATCCCGACGGTCACCTATTCTTTTCATGAATTGAGACATACGGTTTCCCAGGCGGAGCAACAGATGGCATCGCAATTCGTCGTGCGCGCGATCGACTCGATTCAGGCGGCGATAGAACTCGATGATACCGTCACGATCTCTGGCACCTCTGCCAAGCAACAGCTACTTCAATCGATACGTCAGCAGCAACAACTGGAAGAAAGACTCAGTCGATCGGGTATCCCCTCATCTCACTCGTCCGCGAACGATTCTGCTTCGGTGTTGTTGGCGTTGAATCGAGTGGATGAAGCGATCGAGCGGTTGCGCCAGGATCCGGATCGCGACACTGCATCTTTCCTACTGGAAGCGGTTTGTCTCAGGGAACTGGGGGACTGGAAAGGAACCTGGGAGGCTTGCGAAGCCGCCAAGCCACATCGGGAGCAGTTCACCTCGAACGAGCGCCTTCGATGGTACGAACTAAAGGGGGAATCGTTGACCCGAATGCGCCGACCGAAAGACGCGGTCGATTGCTTCGAAGAGGCCGCCAAGCAATGTCCAGAGCAAGCGGCAGCGTTCGAATTTCAAACGGCCATTCAGCTTGCGGAATTGGGAGACGTCCGAGGGGCGGTCGCACGATTCCATGCACTGCGCACCGAACAACCAACGATGTCGGACGCGATCGATCAGCAAGTGACACGTTTAAAAACGCAGTCGTGCGTACTGCCGTTCCACCCGAGCACTCGTTAGGCTCGATGCGATAGCGGTCTATGTCAGGAATCGCCGATTTGCGTTGGCAACGCTCGCTTTACGAAACAGGGCGTAGAGGGCGGACCGTACCGGAAAGGATAGCGTGGGTGCGCCCGAATCGATCGACGACGTTCAGCGCCCCGGATGGATCGATTCCACTGGCGATGCCTTGAATCACGCGATCGGGCAAAGTGACCTCGACCCATTGCCCCGCCAGCCAATCCCATTCATGCCAGTGGGATTGAATCCATTGAGGATCATCTAACCAAATGGATTGCAGAGTACCCCAATGTTGCAAAAACTGTAATAACACCGATTCCGGCGTGATGGCTTCCCCTGTTGCCGAACCAATCGCTTCGTGCAAACTGATCGCGCTCGATCGCAACTCGTCCGGTGCATGGGAGAAATCGACTGAGCAATTGATCCCGATGCCAATGATGCGTAAATCGTATCGCTCGAGATCCGAGCAAGCGCTCGATTCGATTAAGACACCACAGACTTTACGATCGTCGAGAACCACATCGTTCGGCCATTTGACAGTGGCTCGCTTACCGGAGATATGCGAGATGGTCTGCGCGACACTGATGCCGACTCGCAAGGGCAGTGTGCTGGAGTCGTTGCTGTGAGACGGCCATGGGAGAACCATCGAGAACATCAGGCAACCCTCAGGGGACCACCAAGCGTTTCCGCCCCGCCCTACCCCGCGCGATTGGCGATCGGTTACGACCAGGGACGGCAACTGCAATCGCCCCGCTTTGTATTCGCGAACCGCATAGCGGTTCGTGGAATCGAGTTCGTCATGCCACTGGATGTCTTCGAAGAGTCCCAGTTCTCGAATCGACGCAAGCGCAGCACTACGGCGCAACTGGGAGAGCATCGACGGTGTGTTCCGTAAGGTGGAAGGATAATGGTGGATCGAAGCGCTAACTAAACGCGCTGTCCCAAACGATCGGCTAGTCGCAACAGGGTTCGGCTAGCATCGTTTTCAACGAGCTTGGCATGGATCAAGTGAAGTTGCGAACGATCGGCCCAGGCCTCTGCGAGAACACGATCGAATTCTTCTTCGTTGGTGACGAGATATCCTTTGCCGCCACCGTACACTTCGGGAAGCTTCGAATAATTCCATACAGCAATTTCGTTGTACTTCCAGGTCCCCGTCTGCAGGAACCGTTCGGTCCCATATCCGTGGTTGTCGAGCACGATGATGATCGGCGAAAAGCCGAGTCGGATCAGATTTGACATTTCCTGGCCGGTCATTTGAAACGCTCCATCCCCAGCGATCACCAGGACGCGATCATTGGGTTTGGCCACGCAGGCCCCCAAGGCGGCAGGGACTGAAAAGCCCATCGAGGTGTAGTAGGCAGGCGAAAGATAATCGGTCCGTTCATGGATCACCAACTCCGACGATGCAAACAGTGCATCTCCAATATCGGCGATGACGATGGTTTGTGCATCGATCTGCGTATTGATACGTTCCATGATACGTGTGACAGACAGGGGGGTGTCGGCTTTGGGTTGGAACGGTAGCGGTTTCTTCAGATGCAGATTTTCGGGAATATCACGTCGAACCGGTTTTGGGTTAGCGGCCAGGATCTTGGAAATGAATTCGCCGAGGGGAACATTGGGATACTGGTGATAGGAGATCTGAAGTTGTTCGCTGGTGGCATACACGACGTTGCGAACGTCCAATTTGGCGGTGTAGATACCGAGATTGATGTCGGTCATAAAGGTACCGAGCAATAGGATGCAATCACTATCTTCGACGTACTGTGTCACTTCTTCTCGGCCCATGGCCCCTTCGTAGAGTCCCACAAAAAGCGCGTGGGTTTCATCAACGACACTTTTTCCTAGGATCGTCGTAGCGATTGGGATGCCAGCTTCCTCAGCCAGTCGAATCACTAAATCCTGTAGGCCGAAACGATGGATTTCGACCCCTGCCACGATCACCGGTCGTTCGGAGGCGTTCAATCGTCCGACCGCTTCGCGAACCGCTTCCTCGAGAGCCAGCGAATCGTACGAAGAGTCTGGTCGTTTGTAGGCGTGAGCGAACGTCGGTACGACATCAACCATGTCGCGTGGGAGATCGATGTAGACCGGGCGTTTGTAGCGATAACACGCATCGAGCACACGGTCGATTTCAGCGAACGCCGTAGCCGGATCATTGAGTTCGGTGGCGGCGATACAGAGCTTCTCAAAGACTTCGAGTTGGGTACTGAAGTCTCTTACTTTATGGTGTAGCAACGGGTTGTTCACGCGCTCGCGCAAGCCTGGAGAGCCGGTCAACATCACGACGGGGGACTTTTCTGCAAATGCGCCAGCCACACTATTCGCGACGGACAGGCCACCCACGCAATACGTAACACACAGCGCGCCCATGCCACGAATCCGTGCATAGGCATCGGCTGCGAATCCAGCGCAGTCTTCTCGCGTGCAACCCACCACATTGATGCTGCTCTCTTCAAGCATGCTGTAGAAACTGAGCACGTAATCGCCGGGGATCCCGAAGCAATCCTCGATTCCATAATCCTCGAGCCGATTGATCAGATACTGCCCGATCGAAATATCGCGTTGGCCTCGTTTAGCGGAATGGTTCGAGGCTGTTTGCGTGTTTTTGTCCATCGACGTCAAGGCATTGACCATACGCGAATTATCCGATGCTGTAGGAGATGAAATTTTCTGAACTAATTCTTGAGTTCGACGAGAGGGGGTTCACTCGCTACGGCTTCGCGCAACGTATCTTCGCTGGCCATCTTGCGAATGTCCTCCGTGATCCGCATAGAACAGTACTTGGGGCCGCACATGCTGCAGAAGTGAGCGCTCTTGAAGGTATCTTGAGGCAGCGTTTCATCGTGGTAGGCTTGGGCGGTTTCCGGATCGATCGAAAGTCGAAATTGTTCTTTCCAGTCGAAAGCGAAACGAGCTCGCGACAAGGCATCATCGCGGTCCTGTGCGCCCGGTCGCTTGCGTGCGACGTCCGCTGAATGGGCAGCGATTTTATAAGCGATTACGCCCTGTTTGACATCTTCACGATTGGGCAGACCGAGATGTTCCTTGGGGGTGACATAGCACAGCATTGCCGCCCCGCTCCAACCGGCCAACGCAGCTCCAATGGCGCTGGTGATGTGATCGTACCCTGGGGCGATATCGGTCACCAAAGGCCCGAGAACATAAAAGGGAGCACCGTGGCAGACTTCGATCTGCTTCTTGATGTTCATCTCGATTTGGTCCATAGGGATATGGCCAGGGCCTTCGACCATGACTTGAGTCCCCTTCGCCCAACTTCGTTTGCACAATTCACCTAGAACGTCGAGTTCCGCGAATTGGGCCGCATCGCTGGCATCCGCGATCGAACCAGGACGCAAGCCATCTCCCAGACTCCATGTGACATCGTATTGCCGCATGATATCGCAAAGATCGTCGAACGATTCATAGAGCGGATTTTGTTTGCGGTGCACCATCATCCACTTGGCGATCAGCGATCCACCGCGACTGACGATGCCCGTCACGCGCGAGGTGGTCAGGTGCAAGTGTTCCAAAAGAACACCGCAATGGATGGTCATGTAGTCCACCCCTTGTTTGGCTTGATGCTCGACCATATCCAGGAAATGCTGGGGGCGCATGTCTTCGATGTTGCCACCGAGTTCCTCGAGCATCTGGTAGATCGGGACAGTACCGATCGGGACCGGTGACTTTGCGATAATCTCTTTGCGGATGTTGTCGATGTCCTTGCCGGTCGACAAATCCATCACTGTGTCGGAGCCGAAATGGACAGCGACGTGAAGTTTCTCAAGTTCATCTGCGACGTTGCTGGTGACGGCCGAATTGCCGATGTTGGCATTGATCTTGCATGTGGCTGCAATCCCAATGGCCATCGGCTCCAGGCGCTGTGCCAGGTGGACCTTATTCGCAGGAATCACCATGCGGCCGGCGGCGACCTCGTCTCGGATCGTTTCGGGAGCCAGTTTTTCGCGGCGGGCAACCAATTCCATTTCGCCAGTAATATGGCCCGCTTTGGCCGCTTCGTATTGAGTGGTCACGATCGATGAACTCCGAGAGGAATTGCGTGGGGTAATGGTATGATGAACTGCGTAAAGTGTATCCACCAAGGGGGGGCTGGCAAACGGGCTGGTAGCTTGAATCCTATCGATTTCCCAGCTCAAAAGCCTGCCCGCCGACAGTGGCCAAACATGGCACCACGATCCGATCTCACGGGTGGTTGATCGACCATCCAGGCTTTTTCAACCGAAGCGTTCTATGAGCTTGTCTACTGGTATCTCGTTGCTGCAGGTCGTTTCGACCTTTTTTATGATCGGATTGATTTGGGTCATTCAGCGCGTGCATTATCCCAGCATGCATTGGGTGGAATCGGATCATTTTTCGGCATTTGAGAAATCGCATTGCGACGCGATTGGGAGCATCGTCGCCCCCTGCATGGTGATCGAGGCGGCTTCGTCGTTGGGATTGTGTTGGTGGTGCCGGACCTCGACCGATTGGATAGTGCTAGGTTCGGGATGGCTGCTCCTGTTGGTCATTTGGGGGAGCACCTTTTGGATTCAAGTCCCCCTGCACGAGCAACTGCAGCAGGGTAAGAATAGCGATACAATCAATCGCTTGGTCCGAACGAACTGGATTCGTACGGTGGCTTGGTCGATACGCGGCGGACTGACGATTTGGATGCATCTGTTGGTTCTGCGGAATGGCGCCTGATAAGTGATAATGGGCGGCGCAAGATGAGCGAACAACGCAAACAACGACTGGAGAGTCTGATCTACTCCATTCAAACCGAAGACCCGTTTTCTAGCGAATGGGCAAAGACGCAATGCCAAGATTGCAAGCCAGCGTACGTGACGCGGGTGCTCAAGCAATTGGCGCGCGACGGCCATCTCGAAGCCACACCCCAAAAAGAAGGAACCAAGGATGGAACTCTCTACCGTTGGGTTCAGAACCAACGCGAAAATGTTCAAGGCTGGATCCACCGTCAAGTTTACGGTGAGCAAATCAAACAATCCCCGATCGAGGACAGACCGCGCGAACAACTATTGCGCGATGGACCTGCCCAGTTGACCGATGCGCAGTTGATGGCCATCTTGATCCGCGTAGGGGTTCCCAAAGAATCGGCAGTCCAAGCCGGACAGCGACTGTCCAATCGCTATCAAGGGGAAGGGCTCTCACAATTGTTTGATGCAAGCCTGACGGAACTGCGTGAAATTTCTCGCGCGATTCGCAAGGATAGTTATTGCCAAATTATGGCGGGCATAGAGCTCGGCCGCCGCATCGCCGTCTTGCGAGATTTAAATCCTGTGTTGCCCGTACGCATTCGAGGTTCTGACGATGCCATCGACTACTGCATGAAACGTTTCGCGCGATTGGCAGCGGATGGCATCCAGGAGGAGTTCCATATCGTGACACTCGACACGCAACACGGACCTCTCCATGGACATCGCATCACGGTCGGGACCTTGGATGCCAGCCTCGTCCATCCGCGCGAGGTTTTCCGAGCGGCCATTCGGGATGGCGCATCTGCTATTCTATTGGTGCACAACCACCCCTCCGGAGACCCAACACCCAGTCGCGAAGATATTTCGGTAACCGATCGGCTATCCAAAGTGGGAGAACTGGTCGGCATTCGTGTGCTCGATCATATTGTGGTCGCCAGACAAGGTGGACGGAGCATCATGGCCGAGCGCTAATTGCACTCCGTTGGTGATGATTGCCTGTTCCACTGCCGTGCCGGTCCGACAGTGTGCATACCCTACCCCTGCAGTCGATAATCGTCCGTCCTTCCCCTTTTCGATCGTTGCTCTCATCCCACGTCAAAATTGTTTCCTCCCATCACCCAGTGAGAGTCTCTATGCATTGCGAACTAAAAAATCTTTCTTTCCGAGTCTCCTGCTTGATCGTGTGGACACTCGGCGCATCACTGCTTTCGACACCGATCGCAACGGGTCAAGAAGCCGGCGGCAAGACTCAGGTTCCGGACGCACTTCCAAAATTGGAGACCATCATTGAACTCGATACGACCGGTGATGGTTGGGTCGAATTGGGCAAGGATGATTTTGTCCGAGCCAATTGCGATGACGAGACTTGGACCTGGGACGGGCCGGCCGTTCACTGTACGGGCAAGCCAGTGGGTGTACTGCGTTCCAAAAAGAAGTATCGAAACCTCGAGTTCGTCGGTTGGTGGCGACACCTCTCCCACGGAGGGAACTCAGGCTTTTTCTTGTGGACCCCTGAAGACGCGCTGGTCGATCTCAAGCGCGATCGATTGCCGGATGCAGGAATCGAAGTCCAGGTGCTCGATCACGGCTATACCGAGCTGTACGAGAAGAGTTCGGGCAAGAAGGCGACTTGGTTCACCACCCACGGTGATATTTTTCCAGTCGGTCGATCGAAACTCCAACCTTTTCCGCCGCTATCCCCTGATGGTTCGCGCAGTTTCCCGAAAGCGAACCATAGCAAGCCCTCACCGAATTGGAATTTCTACTACGTGCGAGCCATCGACGGAGAGGTTCGGCTTTGGGTGAACGGTCATGAAGTCTCGGGGGGGGCCAATGCCAATCCAGCAGAAGGCTATCTATGCTTAGAATCCGAAGGTGCCCCCGTCGAGTTTCGCCATATTCGGATTCGCGAACTGCCGTAATCCCGCACCGACGGTTCGACCTCGATGCCGGCTGGCTGGGTTGTATTGGCTTTCGTTCGAAACCCGTCGTGAAAGCGAGGGACCGCTTTCCCCTGGCTCACGCGGAAGATTGCGACTTTCCCTACAGGAAGTTCAAAACCTACGTCTTTCTCCAGTCGATGCCAGTGACAAACGAACGAAACCAGTAGGTAACCCACGAAAGTGGTAGCCCTTCGTCGAAACCGCCAGTCGGAGTAGAATGCGGGATCGCGCCACGAATGTTCTGGTTGTTCCGCAGTGCCAGATCGTGGATGTTTGTTCATCGCTTGAATTGGATCGCGCCACGCGGAGCCAGTCACAACGCTGCCGCGATGCATTATCCCCTCATCGTCTTACCCCACCCTCCCGCGTGTCTAACTCCAGCGATCACGATTCCTCGGAAGCCAACGAACTCGATCGGTACGATTTCGAGTTGCCTCGCGAACTTATCGCGCAAGAGCCCCCCGCGCAACGAACCGATGCACGGATGCTGGTCATCGATCGCCGCAGTGGGCGCATCGAACATGCATCGGTCAGGGACCTGCCGTCGTTCATGCAGGCCGGCGATGCGATCGTGGTCAACGACTCGCGCGTCATTCCTGCCAGGCTGGTCGGTTTTCGAGAGAAAACTCGAGGTCGATGGGAAGGTCTTTTTCTGCGCGAAGAGAACGGCGTCGCAGAGTTTCTGTCCAAATCGCGTGGATACCTTTTGGAGAATGAGCGGATCGTGTTGCGCGATCCCGAGGGGAGAGAGAACCAGGGACTAATCGTCGTAGCGCATACACAAGAAGGAAATGTACTTTTCCGTCCCGACCCGGCAACGGGATGGCTGGAACTGCTGGAGCAAAGTGGCCGCGTTCCTTTGCCTCCGTACATTCGTGACGGACAGATGGTGGAGAGCGATCGGAATCGTTACCAAACCGTTTATGCTCGCAATCCCGGGTCGGTAGCTGCTCCGACCGCCGGACTCCACTTGACCGAAGATCTCCTTCAAAAGGTTCGGGGCGCCGGTGTAGCACTCGTTGCGGTTACCCTGCATGTCGGCTTGGGTACCTTTCGACCGGTTCAAGCAAAGAAACTGGATGCACACAAAATGCACAGCGAGTATGCTCAGATCACGCAAAATGTTGTTCGGCGGTTGCAAAGCGCCCGCGCCGAAGGGGGGCGTATCCTTGCTGTTGGGACCACTTCCGTTCGAACATTGGAGACCGCGGCCTTGCACGGTGGTGGAACGCTTGCCGAATGGTCAGGACAAACCGATTTGTTCATCAAGCCCGGTCATACATTCCGTGCCGTGGACAGGATGTTGACCAACTTTCATTTGCCCCGTAGTACTTTGTTGGTTTTGGTTTGTACCTTTGCCGGGCGTGAATTGATGTTGGAAGCCTATCACAAAGCGATCGAACAGCAGTATCGATTCTTTAGTTATGGTGATTGCATGCTCATTGTCTAGTGTTCGGATCGCGGTTGGGTTGAAGTGTGAGCGAACGCTCGCGAGGTAAAAAACGATGGCACCAGCTCCGAAGTCCACGAAACAGCGCCGAGATTGTTTGGGGATCGATATCGGAGGTGCCAATCTCAAGTTCGCGCACACCAGCGGATGGACTTGCAGCAGGCCGTTTGCAATGTGGCGTGAGTCCGGGAATTTATCGGCAGCCATTGCTTACACCCTGTCGGACTGCCCCGACTTTGATTCGGTCGCCATCACCATGACGGGAGAATTGGCAGATTGCTTTGAGACCCGAGCCATGGGCGTGGCTTTGATTCTGGAGCAAGTCACCCGCATTCTCCCTTCTCCAATGGTGCACGTTTATTGTGTCGACGGAGTATGGCGCAGCCCAGCCCAAGCCGCGCGCGACCCATGGTTGGCGGCAGCGTCCAATTGGCATGCCTTAGGCAAATGGAGCAGTCGGTGGCTAAGAGACCATCCCTCCCAGTTGCATCACGGTGTCATCGTGGATGTCGGCTCAACCACCATCGATATCATTCCGATCGATCGGAATGGAGTCGCGACACGCTCTCGAACCGATTCGCAGCGCATGCGTCGCGGCGAGCTCATTTACACAGGAATCGAACGAACCAACCTGGCAGGATTGTTACGCTCCGTTCCCTTATTCGGCAAGCGATGTCCGGTTATGAACGAACAGTTCGCGACCACGCGGGATGCGTATGTGTGGTTGAAGTTACTTCCCGAATCTCCCGACGATACGAACACCGCCGATGGACGCCCAGCCACGGTCGTGGGAGCTCGCTTTCGATTGGCGAGGATGGTCGGCGAAGATGGCTCAACCCTTACCGATTCGGATATCGATGCGATTGCAAACTCCGTTATGGCGACGCAGCGCCGGCTATTGGGACGAGCGATGCAGCGCGTTACTAGTCGACAGCGAAAGGGACAAACCCCTTCGGTGTCTTCGAATCCTTCCTCCGAGAGTAGTAGCCCTTCGAGCCAGTCAGCACCTGCCAATGGGAGCCGTCGACCTCGCCCCACCGGCGCACCTTCGGCCCTTCCAACTGCGGCCAACGGCCACCCTCCCCTTCGACCAGGATCCGCAAAAAAGGAAGGGGACCAAGGCTTGGTCCTTTTGAGTGGTCATGGAGGATTCTTGATGGACGGGGTCTTTCAAGGAGATCAGAAAGAGCCCTTTTCTTTAGAAAAAACGATCCGATTGGTGGAACTTTTAGGGGCGGATTTATCCCGTTCGGCGCCTGCGTACGCGGTGGCCGTGCTGGCCTCAGAAACCAAGTTTCCTATCTGATGTTCGGGTTATTCGGGTTAATCGCCATTTTCCGCATGACCATCCCCCCTTCTAGAAAACACATTCTAGAAAAATCTCCGCCCTTCCGAGGGAATCATTTGGTTGATCTATCATCCAATTGAGGGTGAATGAGATTGGCTTTCCCGGCAGCTTCACGCCTCCATCAACGCCGGGAATCCTTTTTTGGTTTTCTCGAATCGGCCAGTGCGCACCCAATGAGCGAGCACCCAGCGTCTCGACATAATCCATCCAATCGCTCCTTGGCGAAACGCAAACTCGCGTTCGAATCGCTCGAGAGTCGCCGCGTCATGGCTTCGCTTCCCTTTGGCGCCACGGCCCAAGACACTGGGGAGTTCATGCTGGGGCGAATCGCCGTGACTCCGGTATTGCTCGAGAGCGATGGAACGATCGACCGCAACACGGAGGACTGGACTGCCGACCATGTTGCGCTGGTCATGAACAACATTCAGACCGGTTTGAACTGGTGGAACCAACTGCTTCAAAAAAAGGGGCCTCAGCAGACGCTCGATTGGGTCATCGATCGTACGTTCGTCGACAACCGACCGACGACCCCCTACGAACCAATCAATCGCAGGTCGGATGATTATCAGCTTTGGGTTGGTAATTTTCTCTCCAAAGTGGGCTTCGATCAAAGCTCAGATCTTCAATCCAACCTGAGGTCGTTCAATGACGCTCAGCGACAAAAGCTCAATACCGACTGGTCTTTCACAATTTTCGTCGTGAACTCGATGAATGACGGGGCTGGAACATTCGCGCCGGGTGGATCATTCTCGCGTGCGTTTGCATTTGCAGGAGGCCTGTTTGAAGTCATCCCATCCACTCGGCCAGCTTCGACGTACACGCATGAGACCGGGCACATTTTTTGGGCGCGGGATGAGTACATCGGAGGCGGGAGCTACGACGATCGTCGGGGTTACTACGATGCGCAGAATACCAACGCCTTCGATGCCAATCCGAATCCAAACTTCCAACAACAGCCAAGCATCATGTCGGCTGGCTCGTCGCTGCAAACGGCCTACGATCAACTGGTCTCTCCTGATTCCACCCTGGCCCACATCGGATGGAGGGACTCCGACGGCAATGGCATTTTCGATGTGCTCGATGTCCCATTGAAATTGCAGGGCACTGGGCGTTTTAACCCCTCCGATCTGAACTACACTTTTTCCGGTGTCGCGTCTGTACAGACATTGCCAAATATCAATTCATGGGGCACCCAAAACAACATCACGAGCAACCGCGTTGGCCGGATCGAGTATCGGATCGCGGGAGGCGCATGGAAGACGCTTGCCTCTCCCAATACGTATGTCGCCAATTTGAATCTGAGCATTCCCATCACTTCGGATCAAGTTGGATCGAAGATTGAAATCCGCGCTGTCGAAGCAAAACTGCCTATCAACAGCAACATCTTCAGCGGCGTCATCGGGAATGCTCCTGACACGACGTCCAATAATGGCATTCAAGGATTTGTTTGGACGGATACGAACAAGAGTCGGGCGTGGGATGCGACCGAACAGGGCTTGCCCAATGCCACCGTGACGATCATCGATGCGAATCTCAAACCGGTGAATTTACAAACGTCCATCGAACCGGATGTTTTTCCAAGCGGTCAAATCGGTCTCAATCAAAATGGCGTCCGAGTGGATGTCATCGGCTTGGACGCAACGGGCGTGCTCGGTGTCTTTGAAGATCCCAATGCTTCCACGGGCTCGAAGATTTTTAAACCGTACTCTTTCTCTGCGAGAGACTTCGTTGATTCGTTCTACGATCGATCCCAGCAATTGCGAGCGCGCTTCAATTCGCTCCAGTCCTATGTCTCCGTCGATGCGATCGCTGTCGGGGATGGCACGAACGTTCGATTGGATGCCTATGATGCCAGCGGCAACATCGTAGCACGCTTTGAACGGAAAGGCATGCTCCGCAACGAGCAAGTCCAGATGGAGGTCGAGACAGGCTCGGCCAAAATTTCTTACGTCATCGCACGCGGCTATCAACTTTCGTACGTCAAGTTCGACAACCTTCGTTTCGGGCCAAAAAGCACCGTCACGACCGCATCCGATGGCAGCTATGCTCTCGCGAATCTCGCTCCCGGAAGCTATCGCCTGCTCGTCGGCTCGAGCATTCCTGGCTTTGAAACGACCAACACACTCGATGGCACGCTCGATGTCGCCCTAGGAAATCAAACCCTGGTCACGCACGTCGACTTTGGCGGGGCATTCACACCGAGTCCTTGGCAGAACCCATTGTTGCCTGCCGACGTGGATGCATCGGGCGATGTCAATCCGCTCGATGTACTGGCGCTCATCAATGATATCAACCAGTACCAGTCCCGATCGCTGGTCGGTTCCCCCTCGGGTGCACCTCCCTATTTGGATGTCAACGGGGATCGATCGGTGAGCCCCCTCGATGTCCTCATGGTCATCAACTTCTTGAATTCAAGTCGTGGCAGCAACGGAGGTAGCCCGGGCGGCGAAGGAGAGAGAGCGACTCCACCGATCCTCATCGACCCGGTTCACGGCGCTGCTCGACCGGCCTTAGCATCCTTTGCTTTCGATCGCTCGGCCGATGCCCCGACAACGTGGGTCAACGAACGCAGGGGATCTCGAGTTCAACCGCAACCTCCAGAAAATTGCGGCTGTGCCCTTTGCAGTAGCCTTCAGGAAGTCAATTCGATCCCTGCCACTACACCCACTGCCAAATCAACCAGGGGCAGCAGGATGGACTCTCTGTCATCGTCCGCACTTCCTCTCGAGCTCACGCCCGCTAGCCCTTCCCGAGACCGGGCCCGCGCCGTGGACGCCTTCTTTGCTGCGATCGATTAGGCTCCGCACAAACCCGCTCGCGAGCCCACGACAGTGGATGATCCCACGACCGTGGAACGGGCGTAAAAAAAGCCCGGCAATCGGCCGAGCTTTTTTTGGTTTGGCGGCTACGCCCTCACGTCACCCTGAGGTTCGCGAAGCGAACCGAAAGGATTTCTACGCGTCTACTCGCGTGGGCGAATCGCGCCCGTCAAACCACTGTAATCAACGCGATCATCGTTGTGCCACAGCGGTTGACCCAAGTCGACGCGGCGACGGAGTACCTCGATCTTCTCCTGCGAACCCGCAGGAGCATCGGTAGGAAGGAAACGATTGTCCACTACCGGATCAAAGTCCTCGTCGTGCCCATACTTGAGGATGGCCTCAAAAACGTTCTTGCACAAACTGCTCATTCAGTCAAACCCCTCATTGGAAGACAAATCGAATGTTTCGCTAGAAAAAATTTATTCCATTTTTCATACGGCAAATTATTTGTAGATCTGACATAAAGTCAAGGAAATTCGAAGTCAATCTTGTCGCACTTTCTTCGTTTTGCACCCGGTGACCGCCTGAAGAAGCCTTGACGATTACAGAAAATCTGCGTAGCGACTTTCAGCACGCGAGAAAACGCACCCGTACGATAGCGATTGCGTGCGTTGAAATCACCTTGACCATCCCACCCATGACCTTTGCATAAACATCTCGTTATTTTTCAGTCGCGGAAATTGGGACGAAATATTCGGCGATTGTAGACCCAAACCAGCTGGCCCAAACCAGCTGGAATCGTGGAGGCGCTCCTGCGGATGGGATGCAACCCGGAATGTCTGGATCTGATGTTTCGTGGTTTACAAGTACCGCGAGATCGGCTGGCCGCTGGCGGCGAGCGCATCGATTCGGCGCGTCACTTCTGGGGATTCGACCAACGGCGGAGAATGATGGAGTTTCCGCCTGGCATCCACCACCAAAGGTCCATCGCACGACCAATGCTTGTCGACGATCCGTTCTCGGATCCCACGCACATCTTTCGCTGGATTGCTGCGGGTGAAGGTGACCCAAAGGAAATTGTTCATGGACCGGCTAACCCATTCCGAATCATCAACGACCAAGACGCATGCGATTCCGTTCCAACCATCAACGCTACTCTTGGATTGCTCGTTGAGTTCGCTTAGGAGGATCTCGATATTCCCCGCAGTCGCTCCTTCGATAGCCAGCACCCCTGGCATGCAGATGCGAGGATTCGAGAAGCCATTCGGGAGACGTATCGATTGAGGAAGGGACGTTCGCAACTCGCGACGTTTCGGGCCGCTGACAGCCACGATGAGTTTCGATCCTTGATTCATTCCGTCTCCCGAGTAATCCAGCGTATCGATCGTCGTTTTGGTTAGGAAATGCAGTCCCGAATCGAAATCCAGACGCTCCCAAATCCATCGAAAGAAACCTTCGATGTCATCGAGATCCAGACCGGGCGCATCGTTTCCATCGACAATGAAGAGATACTTGGCCAGCGACATTTGGCCTTGGCCCAGGATTGCGCTGGCCTGAGTCAGCAACTCCTGCGGTCGATTGGCTTTGGCGTACGGCGTGTAGCGTTCGCTCCCGATCGCGAGCAGCAAGGGATGAACGCCAGCCGCATCCACAGCGTGAACACCTCGCACGCCGGGCAGGACGGTCGGAATAATGGGTCCGGTGATTTCGTGAATCAATTCCCCGAATGTCGTATCCTCTTGAGGTGGCCGTCCGACCACCGTGAATGGCCAGATCGCTCCTGGCCGATGCGTGACGGCTTGGACTTTCATCCACGGAAAGGGATGCTGCAAGGCGTAGTATCCCAAATGATCGCCAAAGGGCCCTTCCGGCTTGAGGCCGCTCGGATCGACGGTACCTGTAATGGCAAAATCTGCATCGGCGTAGATCGGAGCGTGGCTATCCGAGACGATCATCGGAATGCGATAACCTGCCAGAGCTCCTGCGAAAGTCAATTCACCCACCCCCTCCGGGAGCGGCATCACGGCCGCTAATGTCATCGCCGGCGAACCTCCAACCGTCACGGTCACACGAAAGGGGCGTCCCTGTGCGAGCGCCTCTTGATGGTGAACTCCGATCCCTCGATGGAGTTGGTAATGCAGCCCGATTTCCTGATCGACGATGTATTCATTTCCAGCCAATTGAATGCGATACATCCCCAGATTGCACCGAGCAAGGGATGGTTTGGATTGGCCGGGCAAGGGTGAACCTTGACTGAGGACTTGAGGCAAGGTGACGAATGGCCCTCCATCGTCGGGCCATGAGACCAAAGCAGGAATCTGGCTCAATCGCGATTCGCACTCCGTAGCGGCCCCTCTCAAGACCCGCTTTGGCAACATCGTCCAGGCTGTCCAAGGAGCACTGGCGTACCTGAGCGGATTGCGCAGGCCTGCCATCGGGTCGATCTTAAGTTCGATCGCTCGACGGACACGATCAATAGTGTGACGGAAGAGAAACCGGGCTTGGTCGAGCGAACCAAACAGGTTGCTGACCATCGGAAAAGAGCAGTCAGCGGGATGGGTAAATAGTACGGCCGGTCCCCCGTTGGCGTACACACGACGCTGCACCTCGGCGATCTCCAGATTCGGAGAGAGGGACTCCGACACTTCGATCAAGCGTCCATGACGCTTCAGATCTTCAACCACATCACGGGTGCTTCGATGACGCATGGAAATACAGCTCGCATCTTAGAGGATCCACCCGGGAACAACCGCAATCGTTGCTGCGGCACAACTTGGTGAATCCAGCGCTGCTGCGTTCGATCCCGCGGAAAAAGGACAGATCCTTCGAGGATCGTTCGGCTGTCGTACCTAGGCCGCAACGATGTCCTTCATCTTGGGTTCCAAGTAGGTCACGGTCGATGCCATGCTTGCCAAATGACCGTAATCCTCCTCAGGAATCTGAACGCGGTGTCTCTTTCGCAGTTCCATGACGATGTCCAGAAAGTCCATGCTGTCGAGCTCGATCTGCTCGCGAAACGACTTGCTATCGTCCAATTCCGAAAGATCTTCATCGGGCGCAATGTCGCTCAAAATATCGAGGATCTCGTCTCGGATCTCTGCTGGTTTCATGGAATTACGTTACTCCCAAAGGTTCATGTGCGAACGACGTTGTTCGCGGCTAGCCAAATGATACTCAAAGGACGCAAAGATGGAACCAAAAGCTTTGTCAGCCGATGGCTAGACGACTGGCGACGGAGCTATGGGACCGGTTTAGAACCGCCTGACGATGAGCACGGAGTTGATTCCTAGCATCCCAAACGAATTGTTCAGGATATAGTCGACGCGATCCAGTTCTCGAGGTTGATTCAAGACCAATCCATCCAAAGCGCACTTTTCGTCCAGATTGTCCACATTTATCGTGGCGTGGCAAACCCTGTCTTGGAAAGAGGGCAAATTGCCTGCTAATTCCAACGCTCCGGCGGCACCCATGGTGTGGCCGATGAAACTCTTCGTATTGTTGAAGTGGACACCTTGGCATCCTTCAAAAACTTGACGCAAGCCATCGCATTCCTGGTTGTCCCCGCTGAGCGTACCCGTGGCGTGGGTGCTGACGATCTGGATTTGGTCGGGAGTCAAACCTCCGCGTTGGAGGGCCGCTCGGACACATTGGGCTTGGCGTTCCGGATTGGGTAAAACGAAGTCGGTAGCGTCGGTATTGATGTGGTAGGACACGATCTCAGCCAGGATATTTGCCGACCGAGCTTTGGCATCGGATAATCTCTCGAGCACGTACAAACATCCCCCTTCCGCGACAACAATTCCGGTTCGGTCCCGATCGAAGGGACGAGACGCGAGGGTAGGATCTCCTTTGCTGATCGCCAAAGCCCCTTGCGATTTGAACGAAGCGAAAATACCGAACGTATGGATGCTCTCCGAGACCCCTCCTGCGAGTGCTAAATCGCATTCTTTGAGTCGCAGCATTTGGACTCCTTGAATGATCCCGGCATTTCCCGCCGCACAGGCCGCACCAATGGTGTAGTGGGGGCCGGTGATACCCAAATTCAGTGCGATCTCGCCAGCAGGATTATTGGCCACCGTGCGTGGATTATGGTGGTGCGACCACACGGATGTGTCGTAGTCAAATTGCTTGATGGAATAGATTTCATTCTCGGTTTCGACATTGCCGTGTTCGGTAATTCCCACGTAGATTCCCACACGTGACTTGTCGACATTGGACCACTCGAGACCACTCCGGGCGATGGCTTCGCTAGCCGACCAAATGCCGACCGTTCCAGCGCGTGTTCCGCGCCGCATATCCCGCTTGCTTTGGTACTTGGTCGATTCAAACTCGCAAACACCTGCCAAGGTATCGCCGACATACCGAATGTTGTAATCCTTGACACCGCTTCGACCCGCAAGTAAGGATTCGCGAAACAGTTCTAGGTTGTGCCCATTGGGACTGGCCAGCCCGACCCCTGTCATCACAATCCGCTGGTCATCAGGGGTTTCTTGGGTTCGATCCCGAAAGGTAGTCGGCATGGATGGTCTGAACTCAGGCGGAAAGGAACCAAGCCCATGACGGGCTGGCTAGTTGTTTTAGTGTTTGGCGACTGGCTCGTGGCAACGGCTGCGCTACTGGCTCACGCTTTGGGCTGTGGTTTGTGCAAAGAGAACAAAGTGATAAGCGAAATCAACGAACCGGATTGCTCGGGTCTTGGTAAGACCGCAGATCGCAAAAGCATTCAACCGTCGTTCGCTCGGCATCTCCAATGAGCCGGTGCCACTTGCCTTCGGTTGCCTCGATTCCTGCCCTGTGGCGAGTCACGAACCTAGCCTGGAAAGCAGGAAATTGCAAGCGATCCGGGGAATGGTTCGGGTCCCGCGAAAAGCTTGCTTGCCACGCTCAGAAAAGACTGTGCTGAATAAAATAAACGATAATCCCCGCCCCGTAACCTGCCAAGGCAAGGGGTGTAATGCGCCTCAAGTACCAGAAGAAATCGACTTTTTCGAGCCCCATCGCAGCCACCCCCGCCGCGGATCCAATGATCAAACAACTCCCTCCTGTGCCGCCACAGAATGCGAGTAGCATCCAAAACGGATCATTCGGTGGATTGGTGGAAGAATACATTTCGATGCCTGCGGCTACCAACGGAACGTTGTCCACGACGGCGGATACCAATCCGATGATGATCGCAATGATCGATTGATTCTGTATCGTCGCTTGAAGGCTTTCTGCCAAACTGCGCAGCAATCCCGTAGCCCCCAAGGCACCGACCGCCAACAGGATTCCGAGAAAGAACAAGACGCTCGACATGTCGATCCGACGCAAAGCGGATAGTACGCCGGTGCTGCTGCGAGTACGCTCGTCCATGTTCTTGGAAACAAGTTCCGACACGAGCCATAACAGACCCAAACTCAACAGCATCCCCATGAATGGAGGTAGGTGTGTGTAGGTCTTGAAAATCGGGACGCTCAGCAGTCCTGCCAAACCCATGACAAAGAACAGCCCTTGATGCCATGCAGGAGTTCCGAGATCATCACCCGAATTCTCTCCGTCTGGGCTCTTTTCCAAGTCCCCTTTAAGCTGTGGTGAGAGCAGAAGGAGCGGCACCAACAAACAGGCTGCGCTCGGCAAGAACAAATCCCTGATGACTTCCCATTCGCCGATCTTGTGCTTCATCCAAATCATGGTCGTGGTCACGTCACCGATGACGGTCCACGCACCACCCGCATTGGCCGCAATGATCACGAGTCCTGTGTATAGCATTCGTGTCTCGCGGTCATTCACCAGCTTTCTTAAGACCGAGATCATCACGATTGTCGTGGTCAGATTGTCGAGCACGGAAGAAAGAAAGAACGTAAACCAGCCGATGATCCACAACAGGGTAACTCGGTTGGTCGCTCGGATGTAGCGTGTGATCAACGAGAAGCCTTCGTTGGCATCTACCAATTCGACGATCGTCATGGCTCCGATCAAGAAAAAAAGGATTCCGGCGATTTCGGAAAATCCATGCATCAACTGACCGTCGAGGAGGAATTCCAACTTGGGACTCAAACCACCTTCCGCTTCGACCGAGCCAGATGATCCATGCCATGCTTCGAAAGGGGCTTGAGGTACCAACGTGTCGTAATTCAATGCATACAGGGTCCAGCAAAGCACACCGGTGAGAATCGCCGAGGCGGCTTTGTTGATGTGGATCTGATGCTCGAGCGCAATCGCCATATAACCGATGACGAATATCAGAATAACCGCAGTTAGCATTTCAAACCCATCCGTGAACGTGTGACGAAGGCAACGCGCCGAAGACGCGAAATGGCTCGATCCCGCGTTCCACAAGTCTCGACTGCGTTCGGGGTAGCTTAATTCATTCCCGCTTGCATCTCTAGAACCCAAACCGACGCAATCATTCGGATTGGCCCCCGTTCGCTCAGGGATTCTTTGGGTTGGCCCCACTCTTCTTCTTATTCAAAGGGACCGGTGCGGGAGCCGCGAGTCCCTCCCTATCCAGCCATTCGCTAAGCCGTTGATGACCGGAATAGGCAAGCTCGCTCGCCAAAGATTCCAGCATGCCAATCACTGCCGAATTCAACCATTCAGTAGCCGCATGGGCCGGTCGCCGATAGTCACCGAGGAAGGACCCAAACGTATCACTCGCTGGCGTCTCGAGTGCCGGTTGCTGACCCAAGATATAACTATCGATATTGATCGCGCGAACTCCTGCGCCTAGCCACTTCCAGACACTCTCCAGCGTACAACCGGAAGCCGATATCGCCAAAGCAAAATCGCGTCGGCCTGAATCATGAATCGCGCGATTGGCTTGATCCAACACCGTGTCGACATTTCCGAATCGATGGAACTGATGCGCTAGCTCTCCGAAACGTCCATCGCACAAGAGATGGGCGTAATCCAGTCCTGCATCGGCGAGAAACCGAACATCCTCATAGACAGCACCCGCCCCGATCGCACCTCCGACAACCGTCGCCGGTTGATCGTTCCATTGCCGCATCATTTCGATGCGAGCCGAGAATGAATCCACTCTTGCCAAGTCACTTGGCAAGATCGCTTTCCAATCCTTCTTGTGAACGCCCCAAGCCGACGCGGTCGCCGTTCGCAACGGACTGCTTCGGCACGGTAGAAACTGCCACTCAATCTGTTCCACATGCGCAAACAACTCAGGCACAAAAGGTTCATCCACAAAGACAGGTGCTATCGTCACTCCGGCCGCCAATGAACGCAACTCCGTTGAGCAGGAGGCTGCTGGGTCGATTTTCCACGGGCCGTAAATCGTCAGTCCAGACTGACCGTGAGCACTCGCCAACGCGGTTTTCATAGGTGGGCTGAGATCGAAGTCCAAACCGAGTCGCGAAAAGATGGGTGCTGGCCAAAGAAGCGCCGACTTCGATTTCCCGGACGGCAAAGTCACGCCGAGATCCATTTCCACCCCCCTGGACCATGCAGAGGAAGCGATCCGATCTTGAAGTGGCTTGATGTGCCGGTGAGGCTGGTTGAGGGTTGGATCGGTCATGCATTTACCTTCGGGCGAAAGACTCGGAATTCCTTTCCTGCCGTGGATTTGATTCCCGCCTTAAGCAGCAGCAATCCCAGCTTGAGTCGATCCGGCTCCCTCAATCGAAACTCCTCGATGTCCGAACTGATTTCGGTCGCATCGCCGCGCAAAAAAATAGTACCCCCCGTCATTCCTTGACCCATGTTCTCGCCCGCTGTTCCGCCGATGATGATCGTTCCCGATGTCATGCCTTGCGCGACATCGGCCCCGGCGTTCCCTCGAATCAATACATCCGCACCCCGCAGAGATACACCAACGCGATCTTTGGCACTCCCATAAACGGTGATCAGCCCTCCCGTTCCCATCGCTCCAACCGAATGCCCAGCATTGCCGGTCACGATCAAGACTCCCGATCGGAAAGAATGAGCGAGGTAGTCCCCTGCACTTCCCTCGAGGGTGATCTCGCACTGGTGGGCACCGCAGAAGGCGTAGTCGCCGACAGAACCATCGATTTCGACTCGATGCAAATTGTTCAAACCGACGCCGAGAAAATGCTGCCCCTGGGCTTCGCGGACTTGTACGTGAGGCGATTCCTCATTTCGAACATCTGGATGCACCGAGGTTTTCGCCGACGAAGACTCGATCGCATATTGCAATCGAACGGGGGATGTTTTCGAGAGGCGCAGTTCAACGATAGGGTTCACGGCGGATTAAGCCTATTCCGATGGCTCGGATTTCTTGGTGGAGGCCTTTTTGGACTTGCTCGATGACGCAGCTTTTTTCGTTCCTTTGGCTTTGACTTTCTTGGTTGCCGACTTGCTTGCGGCATCTACCGCGTCTACTTTTTTGGTTTTAGTACTCGCTCCCTTTTTCTTGGTAGCTTTCTTTGCCGACCGTCCGGACTTCTTCTTGCTGGGACTAGCGGCCGCCCTGGCCTGCAGGAGGCTAATCGCTTGCTCCAAGCTTAGATCATCCCCCGACATGTCTTTGGGTAGCGAAGCATTGGTCTCACCGTCGGTCACGTACAAACCATAGCGACCATCTCGCAGTTCAATCGGCTTGCCATTCATCGGAGATGGGTCGAACGTCTTTAGAGGCGGAGCGGCCACCCGTCCGCGACCTCGCAAGGCCTTGGGTTGTGCCAGGATCGTCAAGGCTTCTTCGAGCGTGATTTCGAGCAAGTTATGATTCGGCCCTAGCGAACGGGACTCACCACCATGCTTGATAAATGGTCCAAACCGCCCTTGCGTGGCGATGATCGGTTCACTGTCATCGGGATGGTTCCCCAGAGTGCGAGGCAAGGAGAGAAGTTTCACAGCCAGTTCGACTGTCATGTTTTCTGCATTCACCCCTTTCGGAAGCGATGCGTTCTTCTTCTCTTCGTCGTCTGCTGCTCCCATTTGCACATAGGGACCGAACCGTCCCTGTTTGACGAAAATCGGCTTGTTGTTGTCGGGATGAAAACCCAGGGGCTGTTCGCCCCGTTCTTGTTTTTCGAGGAGCGCGATCGCCGTTTCCAACGTCAGTTCGTCCGGGGGCATATCGTCCGGAATGCTGGCTCGCTTGTCTCCGCGTTCCACGTACGGTCCATAGCGGCCTATGCGGACACAGATCGCAGGGATGTCCTCAGCCTCACGAATCTCCAACGGATAGGAACACGCAATGCGTGGATCGATCTCGATAACCTTTTGCTCGAGCAGCGGCTTCAAGCCGATTCCGCCCGGGGCCTGGATGCTCTCGGATGTATCATCGCCGAAATAAAACTCGTGAAGGTAACTGAGATTCTCGCGCTCATTGCGGCTAATCTGATCCAGGTAATCCTCCATCTCCGCCGTGAACTGATAATCGACCAGCGACGCGAAATGATCCTCCAACAGTCGGATGACGGCAAACGCAGTCCAACTCGGCACGAGCGCATTACCCTTCTTGAACACATAGTCGCGCCGAAGAATCGTATCGATGATGGACGCATACGTACTCGGACGGCCAATTCCCCGTTCCTCAAGCGCTTGTGTCAGCGATGCTTCCGTGAAGCGTGCTGGTGGCTGAGTCGTATGCGATAGGCTCAGCAGCTTTTCGAGTCGAAGGGGATCCGAAATGTTTGCGGATGGAAGCAACTTTTCTTTTTCCGCCAATTCCGCTGCCGGATCATCGCTCCCTTCGACATAGGCCCTCAAAAAACCCTCAAATTCGATCGATGTCCCGGTCGCTTGGAATATCGCATCGTCCGCTTCGATCGTCATGACCACTCGACGCTTGCGCGCATCGGCCATCTGGGATGCAATGGTTCTCTTCCAAATCAAATCGAACAAGCGGAATTGATCGTAGTTGAGTTCGCCTCGAAGTGCTTCTGGCAACTGAAACGGATGGCCAGCAGGACGAATGGCTTCGTGGGCTTCCTGCGCATTCTTGACCTTGGTCGCATACGTCCGTTCGCTAGCATACAAGAACTCGGGACCATATTGCGTGCGCACCAGTTCCCGGGCTGCGCCAACGGCTTCCTTGGAGAGGGTCGTAGAATCCGTACGCATGTACGTGATATAGCCATTCTCGTACAGGCTCTGCGCGACACGCATCGCGTCCTTGGCCGTCATGCCCAGTTTGCGATTGGCCTCTTGCTGCAGCGTGCTGGTCGTGAACGGAGCCTTGGGCCGTTCGACATACGGTTTGATCTCGATATTTTTGACGACGAAATCCGCTCGCGACAATCGCTCCTTGAGGGCCGATGCAGACGATTCATCCAGCAACAACATCCCACTCTCTTTGAGTTTGCCAGTGGCAGGATCGAAGTCCTTGCCCGAGGGAATCCGTCGTCCGCCGACGCTGACCAACGTCGCGCTGAAGGACTCCCGCGCAGCGGTCTCGAGAACAGCGTCGAGATCAAAATAGGTAGCGCTATGAAATGCCATCCGCTCCCGCTCCCGTTCGACTATCAGTCGCACGGCGACGCTCTGCACTCGACCCGCAGACAAACCCGGTCGGACTTTTTTCCACAGCAATGGCGAGATGTCGTAGCCATAGAGCCGATCCAGAATGCGGCGCGTCTCCTGCGCTTTGACCATTCCTTCATCGATGTCGCGAGTGGTTTCGAGGGCACTTTGAATGGCTTCCTTCGTGATCTCATGGAACACCATGCGATGAACGGGCACCTTTGGCTTTAAAACTTCGCGCAAGTGCCACGAGATGGCCTCTCCCTCCCGATCCTCGTCCGTCGCCAAATAGAGATCTTTGGCGTCCTTCAAAGCGGATTTCAAAAAACTAACATGTTTCTTTTTGTCCGGCGGGACGATGTAGAGGGGCTCAAAGCCATTGTCGACGTTGACTCCCAACGACGCCCATGGCTCGGATTTGTACTCGGCCGGGACCTCTTTTGACCCGCCCGGCAAGTCCCGGATGTGGCCTATGGAGGCTTCGACCTGAAATCCGCTCCCCAAAAACTTGGCGATCGTCTTGGCTTTGGCCGGAGATTCGACGATGACTAGGGACTTCTTTTGGCTCATTGTTCCGTAATAAATTCGTTAGGTAGCTAGATGGTGCCCCGCCTGGATTCGTTTTGTGATCGGATGCTCGGCGTTCTGTCAAGTCCCCATGATTTGCAAAAATACGTCTCGACACTGAGATTGCGTGGGTTTTAGGAAACCCTACAATCCTCGGATTGCTGAGCTTTTTTCGGTCTGCAGCCTCTCGAACCGCAGCGACTCAAGGAACGTTTTTACATGGCTAGTCCGTTTTCGATTTTTCGCAAGAACCAGCGTCTTTGGATGGCCGGGGCGGTTTTGATCGCCGTCCTGTCCTTCGTTGTCGCTCCGATGCTCCAGTCGTTTTCCGGCTACGGTGGATCGACTTCTGGACGACGTGCCGGAACCGATGTCGCAGCGTCCTGGGCCGGGGGATCGATTTCCCGACAGCAACTGGATGCGGAGCTGGAACAACTAGGAATCGCCAACACGTTTCTTCGCAAACTAGCGGTGGACGTCAAGGAAAAAGGTGGTTTTCCTCAAGTCCCCGAAGTTAGTCCCGACTTTGGCTTCGTCGGTATCTCTCCTGAATCCCGCGACCCGAGCATTATAGTTCAACGGAAACTCCTTGCTGCCGAAGCCAAGCGGTTGGGAATCCATTTCGATGACCAGTCGGTCAAAACATTCTTGCAAAAGTTCGTCAATGGAAAACTTTCCGGCGAACAAATCCAAAAAACTCTCCGCGAAGTCTCGGGCGGTCGGATGAGCTTGTTGGATTTCAATCGCTTGATGCGCGAAGAGTTGGCCAAACAAGCCATGCTCCGCGTCGCGAGCACGTCGCAACGATTCGAAGAACGTGTGAACTCTCAAGGCCTACCTACAACGGTGCTGGCTCCACCCAGCAAAAATTGGCAATACTTCACCCGTTTCAATCGCACCGCCAACATCGAAGTCTTCCCAGTTGCGGTCAACGATTTCGAAACGAAAGTCTCTGGTACTCCCTCCGATCGAGAAATGAGAGATTTGTTCGAAAAAGGGAAATCGATCTCTCGCATCGACATGCCCATTCAAACCGAACCGGCCTTCTTGATCCCCGATATGGCCGACTTCGAATTCATCGAATGCGATATCGAAAAAATCATTGGCGAAGAGATGACCAAAATCCCCGAGGATGTGTTGCGAGCGGAGTACGAACGACGCGTCAAACAGAATCAGTATCGCGTCCCCGACACGTCGGCGCCGACCCAACCCACGCCGACCAATCCCAACCCAACCGACAACCCAACCGATGGGTCCAAGCCGGCCAACGACGGGACCCCTTCCGACCCAACTCCTGGAAATCAACCGGCGAATACCCCAGAGCCTGTCACCCCACCCGCCAGCAACCTTCCCCCTAC
>JBAWXH010000071.1:0-29449 GCA_037144155.1 Planctomycetota bacterium
CGTGGCGTTGCCGACCCCTCCTCTCGTTCCATGGCTCCTGCCGTGGAACGCACTGTCCACTCCCCTCGTTCCATGGCTCCTGCCGTGGAACGCAATGCCCACTCCCCTCGTTCCATGGCTCCTGCCGTGGAACGCACTGCCCAGAGGCTCCGCCTCGTCATTACCATGTCAAACGAACACGTCCATCTGCGCACAACCGCTCAACCAAATGAGCGATTCAAACCGAATGAACTCCCGATCAAACCCTCTGCGTTCCTCGGTTCCTCCAGGCAAGAAACCCATTAGCCGCAGTGCGTTAGCACTCGGTTTCTGTCGATCTATCGGAACGACCGGACGCAAACACGTTGCGGCGGATTACCGAAGCATGTCTGTCGATGTGCGGCGATGGACGATGTCATGATGATGTGCGTTCTCGACCGATTCCAAGTGCATGAAGCGAGGCGGAGCCTCGCGGGCAGTGGGTTCCCAGGCAGGAGCCTGGGAACCAGGAATGATGGCAGCAGGTTACTTCTTCACCCGCCGTCGAGCAATTATCCCGCCTAATCCAAACAACGTCCCGATGACCATCATGCTTGGTTCAGGAACAACGCTAGGGGGAGAATCAAGACTTGCGACACGGAAACCGATGAAGGGGTTCTCGACGTTAGGAAGGAAGGTTCCCCTATTCGACGACGAAATGTTAAGGGAATCGTTGCTCCAGTAGCCACCTTGGTACCCCCGATTTGAAGAACTACTACTATTTGTGAGGTTGTCAGAACTCTCTTGCCATTCCCAGACGTTTCCGCTCAGCCCCATCACACCGTACGGGCTCAAGCCACCCGTGAGGGTGACGTCCGCTGGGCCGGGCTGGCTCAAATAGACCGCCGTGCCGGAAGACGTGCCACTTGCTACTGCCGTTGGTGCAACATTGCTTCCGGTCGCGTAATCCCAATAACTACTGATGTTCGGATCGTAAAACGCTGCTTTGTACCACTCGTTGGTGCTCGCCAAAACGTACTTTGCCAAACTGTTCCGGTAAGGGTTCGACGCATCGTAGCCCGCATCGCCGCTATTCCACAAGGCTATGTTATCATTGACGCCGCTGGTAGCGAATTTGTACGCCACCTGATTTCCCGTGCTCGTGTTTAGCCAGTTGACGAACCGGGCCGCTTCGTTCCAGGACACGCTGGTTGCAGGCTTGTTTGTTCCTCTGGTGTCTTTGGTGATCACAAGCGAATTCGCGATTCCAAAGTTCGCGTTGTATTTGTTTATCATATCTTCGCTTACTTCGAACTTGCCAATCCCGAACGCGTAGCCCACGCTCCCTGCGGGATTTGGATTACCGGTGGTATCCGGTGCATTGCCCGGATTCCCGATCGTGACAAACTCCATCGTGAACTGGTTGGAACCTGTACCGAACAAGACGTTCCCCGCATGGATCGGCGCTACGGATGCAATCACGCTTGTGAGCGCAAGAACCAATTGTGATAGACACAGCCTCATCTTAATCTTCCTCGTATCATGGACGTTGCGAACCCTGGACTCGACGGCGTCAACCCTAGCGAGGCCGCGCCTCACGTCTCCTCAACATGAGAAGCGTCAGGGCGATGGATTACACAGTAGCAAAATCCGAACCTGCCAATGCCTATGTCGAAACAATTCATCCAGTTTTCGAACTCCGAAATCGGCACGTTGCGCGACGCAGACGCGATGCATCGATGCGTTCTAGTCGAGGCTGAAGACGTTCCCCTACAAGGATCTCGCGGCAACGATTCACCACGCCACCCAACAACCAAGATTTTCGGTGCCAAATTAGTTAGTTGGACCGTTTCTTCATGCGTCGTTTGGCAATAAGGCCACCGATGCCAAGAATCGAACCGATGACCATCATGCTAGGTTCGGGGACAACACTCGCGGGGGAATCCAAACTTACGACACGCAAACCGTAATATCGACTTTCTTGCTGTGGGAGGGTGTTCAAGCGGACTGAAGACGACAAACGGTCGGCAGAGGCGAACCACCAGCCACCGCGTACCTGCCCTGAATGACCACTTTGACTATCAGTTAGATCCTCATCAGGCGAACTCTCTTGCCATTGCCAGACGTTTCCGCCGAGTCCCATCACACCGTACGCACTAAGTCCACCTGATTGACCAACCTCCGCTGGGCCTTGATTAAAACTTTGGCCGTAGACAGCAGTGTTTGCGGTCGTTCCACTCGCGACCGCCGTCGGTACAGAGTCGCTGCCAGTGGTGTACGTCCAATACCCTCCTGCCCCACCGTTTTTGTTCGGGTCATAGTACGCCGCTTTGTACCACTCGTTGTCGCTCGGCAATACGTACGTCGCCAAACTGTTCCGGTAGGGATTCGACGCATCGTAGCCAGCATCGCTGCTATCCCATTTTGCGATTTCATCATTTACTCCGCCCGTAGTGAACTTGTACGCCGCATGATTTCCCGTGCTGGTATTCAGCCAATTGACGAATCGGGCCGCTTCATGCCAGGAAACTCCGGTAGCAGGCTTGCTTGCACCGTTACCTCCTAAGTTAGTCATGTCCCAGAGAGAGACCTCAAGCGAGTTAGCGGTTCCGAAGGCCGAGTTGTATTTCGTAATCATGTCTCGACTGACGTCATACGTACCAATCTGGTAGGTGTATCCTACGCTACCTGCTGGGTTCGGATCTCCTGCTGTATCGGCTGCATTGCCGGGATTCCCAATGGTAGTAAAGTCCATCGTAAATGTATTCGCTCCCGATCCGAACGTCGCCGTTCCGGCTTGGGATGTGGCCTGCAGAATGCCTAGCAATAGGAATGCGAGTGTGGCTCGCACCGGATTCAACGTCATGATCGAACTCCTAATAAAAATGGAAGTGGTCGTTTCTGACCTCGATAGAAAGACGGAACAGGAGAAAGGGAACGGAACGAACGGAAACCGAAGCCTCGCGGTCCGATCCATGGGCCCCCGATACCAAATTCACAACGAACGTTTTCATGAGCCTGAGGCGCTAGTTTTGATGTTGCACTGTTCGAGCCTCTCGGAGCCCCAATCTATGTTTACCCTGGCTTTTTCGTACTCGAACTCGTACTCAGCGTCAGCGGTACTCGTACTCGATGCGGTATCTTCGAGTACGAGTACGAGTACCATTTCATTGAGTACGAGTACGAGAGAAGCCAAAACAGCGCAACTTCAAAAGGCGCTAGCCGATCCACGCAGGAACCCATCGCAACGCTGAACATGAAATGAACGGAAGATCGGCTAGCGCCTCAGGCTCAAGTAAAAGCCATCGATGCTGAACGGTCCAAGCAGGAGCCTGGGAACCAGGAGTAATGGCAGCAGGTTACTTCATCATCCGCCTCTTGCCGATGTACCCTCCTAGACCCAACAACGTCCCAATCACCATCATGCTCGGTTCGGGGACGACACTCGGCGCGGAATCGAGACTTACGACACGAAAACCGGAAATGCTGCTCTCGGAGTTAGGTAAGATGCCATAGCGGAGAATCGAATCCGAGTAATGAGAGTCCCAGTACCAGCCACCCCCGCGATGTCCCCGGGTTGGCGAACCTATATCAGTTACGTCGCCAGGACTCTCATCAAATTCCCATACGTTTCCACCGAGTCCCATCACACCGTACGGGCTCAAGCCACCTGCCAGGGTGACGTCCGCCGGGCCTTGACCATTGCTTTGGTTGGAGACCACGGTGCCTGCGGTCGTTCCACTTGCGACGCCCGTTGGTCGCGTGTCACTTCCAGTAGGGAATTCCCAATACCCTCCTTCGCCACCGTTTTTGCTCGGGTCATAGTAAGCCGCTTTGTAAAACTCGTTGTAGCTTGGCAAAACATACGTCGCCAAACTGTTGCGGTAGAGGTTTGAAGCATCGTAACCCGCATCTCCAGAATTCCAAAACGCGATTTCATCGTTGACGCCGTTGGTGGTGAACTTGTATGCCGCATGATTTCCTGTGCTGGTATTGAGCCAGTTAACGAACCGGGCCGCTTCGTTCCAACTAACGCTCGTCGCGGGCTTATCCGCGCCTCGATTGTCTGTGTGCAGCACAAGGGAATTGACTGTGCCGAAGTTCGCGTTGTACTTGGTGATCATGTTTTCGCTCACCTCATATGTACCTATCTGATAGGTGTATCCCACGCTACCAGCCGGGTCCGGAGTGCCTGCAGTGTCCGCCGCGTTTCCTGGATTCCCGATGGTGGTGAAGTCCATCGTAAACGTATTCGCACCCGATCCGAACGTTGCCGTTCCAGCTTGGGATGCAACAGGCAACATGCCGAGCACCAGGAATGCAAGTGTGGCTCGCACAAGATTCAACTTCATGATCGAACTCCTAATAAAAATGGAAGAGGTCGTTCTTCGACCTCGGAAGAAAGACATAACGAGAGAAAGTGATCGGATCGAACGCCAAGCGCGGCGTTGCGACGCAAGGAACGGATATCGAAGAAGGGAGAGAGATACTTCTTCGTCGGCCTCGTGCCGACGTCCCCACCTAACGAAAATCTAAACAGCCAAAGACCTTTTAACAGGATCAAGGGATTTACATTGCGTCCGTGTTAGCCCTGGCGGTAAAGAATGATAGACATAGGACGATGGATTCATGTTGGCATACCAATTCCGGGTGTGATGTAACCATTTCGCAAGCCATGAGGCAATGACTCGCACGATAAATTACGCTGGAGATATAAAGCTGGAACCATATTCATCAGGATGGGCTACTGGGTGCCATCCAAAAACTTTCTTCGACGCTCGGTCATAGAAGTCGCGGGCAACAGTGACCGATACGGTGCTAGCGCCTTACCAAGCAGAACGAAATGGTCTTTCAAGATTTTTGGGGCCATTCGGCATTACCGTGGGTAGAGGTCTCGCCCACCGCAGTCGAAGAAGATCGCTTTTTTGAAGTTCTCGCGGTTACGATAGCCTCCTGCTCGTCTTTTGATCGCTTGTTGGTGCCATCCACCTAACGCCAATCCATGGGCCCCCGATACCAAATTCACAACGAACGCTTTTATGAGCCTGAGGCGCTAATTTGATGTTGCACTGTTCGAGCCTCTCGGAGCCCCAATCTATGTTTACCCTGGCTTTTTCGTACTCGAACTCGTACTCAGCGTCAGCGGTACTCGTACTCGATGCGGTATCTTCGAGTACGAGTACCATTTCATTCAGTACGAGTACGATCGAAGCCAAAACAGCGCAACTTCAAAAGGCGCTAGCCGATCCACGCAGGAACCCATCGCAACGCTGAACATGAAATGATCGGGAGATCGGCTAGCACCTCAGGCTCAAGTAAAAGCCATCGATATTGCACGGCCCAGGCATGAGCCTGGGAACCAGGAATAATGGCCGCAGGTTACTTCTTCATACGCCTCTTGCCGAAGTATCCTCCTAGACCCAACAACGTCCCGATCACCATCATGCTCGGTTCGGGCACTGCAGGTGGGGCGTCTGAAGACAGACTTGCGACACGAAAACCTCCGCTGTCGTACCCGATGCTAGGGACGTCGTTGAAGTTGTCGCGAGTCGACGACGAAAGGCCGCCGGAGCCGCCGTAGTACCAGACGCCGCCGCGGATCCCCCGAGGAGAAGAAGCGCTAATATTCGCTAAATCGGATGGACCCTCTTCCCATTCATTGACGTTCCCACCTAGGCCCATCACGCCATAGGGACTTAAGCCACCGGCTTGCGTAACGTCCGCTGGGCCTTGGTCGCGAGTTTGACTGTAAACTGCCGTGCCTGCGTCCGTGCCGCTTGCGACCGGCGTCGGAGCCGTGTTGCTACCAGTGGGGAAGTCGTAGTAGGTGCTGTTAGTGGGGTTGTAATACGCCGCCTTGTACCACTCGTTGTAGCTCGGCAACACGTACGTCGCTCGAATGCTGCGATACGGATTCGATGAGTCGTAATCAGCAGTATCAGCCGAAGTCCACAATTCGATGTCGTCATTGACGCCACCAGAGGTAAATTTGTAAGCGGCAACGCCTCCAGTGCTGGTATTGAGCCAGTTGACGAACCGCGCCGCTTCGTTCCAAGAAACGCTTGTCGCTGGCTTAGCCGTGCCACGCGTGTCCTTGGTGATTTGAAGCGACTGCGAAGCGTTGAACTTCGTGATCATCTCCTCGCTGACCTCAAACTTGCCAATCCCGTAGGTGTATCCCACGGCACCGGCGGGGTTCGGTTTACCCTCCGCGTTGGTATCAGCTGCATTGCCCGCATTGCCGATCGTCACAAACTCCATGTTGAACGTGTTGCCACCGGAGCCGAACGTTGCCGTTCCTGCTTGGGATGCAACAGGCAAAATGCCGAGCACCAGAACTGCGAGTGTGGCTCGCACAAGATTCAACTTCATGATCGAACTCCTAATAAAAATAGAAGAGGTCGTTCTTTGACCTCGGAAGAAAGACATAACGAGAGAAAGTGATCGGATCGAACGCCACGCGCGATGTTGCGATGCAACGAACGGAGATCGAAGAAGGGAGAGAGATACTTCTTCGTCGGCCTCGTGCCGACGTCCCCACCTAACGAAAATCTAAACAGCCAAAGACCTTTTAACAGGATCAAGGGATTTACATTGCGTCCGTGTTAGCCCTGGCGGTAAAGAATGATAGACATAGGACGATGGATTCATGTTGGCATACCAATTCCGGGTGTGATGTAACCATTTCGCAAGCCATGAGGCAATGACTCGCACGATAAATTACGCTGGAGATATAAAGCTGGAACCATATTCATCAGGATGGGCTACTGGGTGCCATCCAAAAACTTTCTTCGACGCTCGGTCATAGAAGTCGCGGGCAACAATGACCGATACGTTGCTCGCGCCTTACCAAGCAGAACGAAATGGTCTTTCAAAATTTTTTTGGTCCATCCGGCATTACCCTGGGTAGAGGTCTCGCCCACCGCAGTAGAAGAAGATCGCTTTTTGGAAGTTCTCGCGGTTAGCGTTTGATCGCTTGTTGGTGCCATCCACCTAACGCCCCCCTGTGGTCCGATTCGTTCAGGGGCATGGGGATCTCACACAGAGACACAAAGGCACAGAGGGGGGCGACGAGGTCTACCGTAACTCAGCACTTCGATTTCGCAGAATTCAAAAACAAAACCCTGAGCCGGGCACCCAGGGTTTCGCATTGCGTGTTCTTTCAGACTCAACTAAGCAGCGACAGTCTTTGATTTGCGTTTGCGATACAGTCCGAGAAGTCCGCCGAAAACACCCATCACAGCCATCGTGGATGGCTCAGGCACCGTCGCATTCGGAACATCGGAATAGAGGAAGCTATGATAGACGCCGTCGACGTCTTGGTAGCCCCCAACGATATTGATCCCGTCTATGCCAGTGGCATACGTTCCATTGACTCCGAGGGGCGCATCCAGTGTGGCATAGGTGGAGCCATCGTACAGGAAGCCATGAGCTACGTAGTCGCTGTCGTTGTAGTACCCAACGATGTTGTTCCCGCTGATGCCTCTGGCATAGGTACCATATACAGCAAGGGGCGCATCGAGTGTGGTAAACGTGGAGCCGTCGTACAGAAAGCCATGATCTTCACTGTTGATGTCTTGGTAGGATCCAACAATCTTGTTCCCGCTTATTCCCCAGGCATTTGTTCCATTGACGCCAAGGGGCGCATCGAGTGTGGTATACGTCGTTCCGTCGTAAAGGAACCCATGACGCCCATCACTGCTGTCGTAGTAACCGACGATGTTGTTCCCGCTGATGCCGCGGGCATACGTATCTGAAGCGGGGGGAGCAGCGAGTGTTGTATACGTGGTGCCGTCGTACAAGAAGCCGAAAGCGTTGAAGTTGTACTTGTCGAAGTAGGTCCCAACGATTTTGTTCCCACTGATGCCGCCACCAAAAGTCGCTCCATCTATTGCAGGGGATGGCGCATCGAGTGTTGAATATGAGGTGCCGTCGTACAAGAATCCGTGAAATCCGTTGATATCTCCGAAGATTCCAACGATATTGTTCCCGTCTATGCCTTGGACATACGTCCCATCTGATCCGGGGGGCCCATCGAGCGTGGTGAAGACACCCCCCCACGTCCGTTGACTCGACAGGGTGAGTAACATCAAAAAGACAACGACCGATATGCGTTGAATCAACTTAATCTTTGACATCATTTACCTGAAGAAAAAAGTGTTCTGAAAGTGAATCCCATGTGGGCTATTGGGCACGGCTATTGGGTAACATCCACAAAAAAATTCTCCGACGATCGGTCATAGAAGTCGCGGGCAACAGTGACCGATATGTTGCTCGCGGCTTACCACGCAGAACGCAATGGTCTTTCAAGAATTTTTTTCCGCAGGCGATTCGCAAGCGGCCACCTTCGGAGGTTCCTCATAGGGGCTAACTTTCGTGAGGCCATTTTCTGTTGGGATAGTCACAACCGACTTGGCCCGGATTGGAGCCACGTCCTCTACCGTCTTAACGGCCTCTGACCCCGCAGGGTGCTTTCCCGTTGAGCACTTTCTGTGGATTGGCCCATTTGACAGAATGCTGGTTCGATGCCGAACCAATGATTTGCAACCGATTCCAACCGTCCAGGCGACCGTTCGTTTCGTCATTCCAGAGGCGAATAACGGGTCAATTTCCTGCGTTTTTCCAATGCCAACCGACATACATCGGTCTGACTCCAGTAAAACGTATCAGCGGAAGTTCGCGATCTGTTGGACCGGTGCGTTTCCTGTCGGACAGGCCCCTTTGGAAGCGACTGACCTTGTGTCCCATTGCGGCGCTCAGCGACGAATTTGATGCAACGTTCATTCGCGTGTGACCTCGTATGATTACAATCGAATTCTTCCCCATTGCCTCTCGGAGAAAAATTTTGACAGACGCTTCCGTTCCACATTTCGACGGATCGGACAACAGTGTTTCATCGAGCGTCCTCGAACGGGCAAAGCTCGGTGATCAAGACGCATTCCGAATGATTACAAAGTTGTACACGGGTCTGGTTTACCACTGGATCAGAAAAAGAGGATTGTCTCCCGAACATACGGAGGATGTAAGCCAGCAAGTATTTATGGCGGTTATCCACAATCTCAAAACATTCCATCGAACGAAACCTGCGGATAGTTTTCGCGCATGGATACGTACGATCACTCGCTCGAAAATCGTCGATCACATTCGCAAACACAATGGTCTCGAAATCGCTTTTGGTGGAGATAAATCTCTGGACGAAGTCGCGGCCATCGAGCCAGACGAGGGGGAGGTGGAGGACGGTCGCGACAAAGCAATCCTGTACCAGAAAGCAGTTCAGTTCGTCCAAGGGGAGTTTGCAGACAAAGATTGCAGAGCGTTCCTCATGCTTGTCGTCGATGGAATCGCTGCAAAGGATGTTTCCCAAAATCTCGGAATCAGTGTGAATTCGGTTTACATTGCCAAGTCGAGAATTCTTAAGCGACTTCAGGTCGAGTTCGCGGACTTGATTGATGGCGAAACGAATTGAGTGGAACAGGGAAAGCACTATCCAGATGGAATCGACAATCAACGCAATAGAACCATCTGACGAATGCCCATCAGAACATGAGTGGAAAGCGTTTGCTGTAGGCCGAGTTGAACAACAGACTCTGCAGTTGATGTCTCGACACCTGCTGACTTGTCATCGGTGCTCGAACGTCTTAGATCGAATTTCCTCGCGGGACTCAAAACCGCATCCAAACGAACCATTGTCTCCGTATCTATCCGAGGAAAACTGCATTCGCCTCGAAGAGAAGCTCGCAGGAATGCAGATCGAATGTGATTCTCCGACAGAATCTGAGAATTCCAACGATGATTCGTCCCCCATCGAATCACCAAAAATGTTAGGGCGATTTGAAATCCAAGGTGTATTGGGTACCGGTGGATTTGGCCGAGTGTATTTGGGTTACGATCCACTACTGAAACGGTCCGTCGCAATTAAAGTACCGAAGCGAACAGCATTTGGGACCGAAGGAGAACTGGAAAACTTTCTCACGGAAGCACGGCATGCCGCTGCTCTGGATCATCCAAACATCGTACCCATTTATGACCTTATGGGGGATGAGTCTGGCAACGTGCTCATTGTCATGAAGTATGTTTCTGGGAAACCTTTGTCCGCTAGCCGCCTTCCTAGGAAAGTTGCTTTAGAGACGATCGTTCGACAAATGAACATCGTGGCGCAAGCGATCCACTACGCACACGAACGAGGATTTGTCCATCGCGATCTCAAGCCGTCGAATATATTGATTGACGAGAGCACGAGTACGCCATTCGTCGCGGATTTTGGTCTGGCCATTCGAGAGGAAGATTACACAAGACAGGCTGGCGTCGCTGGTACACCAAAGTACATGAGTCCCGAGCAAGCACGGGGCGAAGGGCATCGTCTGGATGGTCGTAGCGATATCTTTTCGCTGGGTGTCATCATGTACGAGGCGTTGACCGGACAGCGTCCCTTTCGGGGTAGTACGCTCAAGGAACTATTTCATCAAATCGTTTCCGTCGAACCGGACGCTCCTCGCAGGCTTCGAGAAGACATTCCCGCCGAACTGGAACGCATCTGCCTCAAAGCGCTGAATAAACGCGTTTCCGATCGCTATGGTAGTGCCTCGGCGTTGGCGGAGGATTTATCAGCTTGGCTTCAGCCCAATTCAACGCAATCCATCCAATCGCAGGAGGAAAAGCAGATCGTACCCAAAGGCTTGCGTTCATTCGACGCAAGCGATGCCAGCTATTTCCTGGATCTAGTGCCTGGTCCTCGCAATCGAGATGGACTACCAGAGAGCATTGCGTTCTGGAAGCAACGGATCGAACAGACTGACCCCGAGCAGACGTTTAACGTGGGGCTCATCTATGGCCCAAGCGGTTGCGGGAAATCATCGCTGGTCAAAGCCGGGCTCATCCCTCATTTGGATCAAGAGGTTGTGTCGGTCTACGTCGAAGCAACTCCCGAGGATACCGAGGCCCGTATTCTACGAGGCTTACGAAAACGATTGCCAGAGTTGCCGGAAGAACTCGGACTCGTTGAATCATTGACGGCCCTGCGACGCGGGGTAGGCTTCCGGTATGCCAATGGAACCGCTCCCGCGGACAAGGCAAGCTGGAAGCCTACCCCACGCAAGGTCGTCATTATCATCGACCAGTTCGAGCAATGGCTCCATGCGCATCGAGCGGAGACCGACGCGGAATTAGTGACGGCATTGCGGCAATGCGATGGGGGTCGGCTGCAAGCCATCGTGATGATACGGGATGATTTCGCGGTCGCCGCGTCTCGCTTTATGCGGGCTCTCGATACACGGATCATCGAAGGGAACAACTTCGCGCTCGTGGACCTGTTCGATGTCGACCACGCCGAAAAGGTCCTGGCGAAATTTGGACAGGCGTTCGGCAAACTTCCCGCACAAATAAATAGTCTGACCGAGTCCGAACGAGAATTTGTGCATGAAGCTACAAACGGCTTGGCATTCAACGGCAAAGTGGTTTCTGTCAGGTTGTCGTTGTTCGCAGAAATGATTCGAAACAAGCCTTGGGTTTCTGACACCCTCGACGAGTTGGGGGGTACGCAGGGCATCGGTGTGAATTTCCTTGAAGAAACATTCAGTAGTCGGGACGCAAACCCAGATCACCGATTGCACGCTACTGCGGCACGACGAATTCTTAACGCGATCCTCCCCGAACTTGGGACCGACATCAAGGGGCACATGCGTTCACAAACCGAGTTGCTGGATGTATCAGGATATCGGGAACGCCCATCAGACTTCAGTGATCTGTTGCGTATCCTGGACGGAGAGTTGCGGCTGATTACTCCCACGGATCCTGAGGGGCATGATTCACAATCCAAGGGGGATTTTGCTCGACAATACTTCCAACTGACGCATGATTACTTGGTGCCCTCACTGCGTGAATGGCTGACGCGCAAACAGCGAGAAACGAAGCAAGGCCGCGCCGAGATCAAGCTTGCGGAACGGGCCGCGGCATGGAGCCTGAACCAGGAGAGCAAGCAACTGCCGACGCTCTGGGAGTGGATCACCATTCGTCGCTGGACCGAGCCCGCGAAATGGAAGGCCAATGAAAAAGGGGTGATGCGATCGGCGGACCGCTTTCACCTATCTCGTGCTATGGCGGGAGCAACGCTGGCCATCGCGCTGATCGGTTCTGGTTTGTTCTTCAAGCAATGGAACGATCATCGCGTTCGAGAACGCGATGCCGATAGTCTAGTTCGCACCATCGAAGCCGCCGACTTTTCAAAGCTCGCGGACGAGTTCAAAAAACTTTCCCTGCTCCGGGATGTCGTAGATCCCAAGCTCAAGGCAGCCTTGGAAGCAACCCCTCCAGATTCTGAGGAACGCCTCAAACTCAGTCTGGCTCTGTTGCCATCGGACCCAACGCAACTGGACGATTTGGTGCCCCGTCTACAAATTGCACAGGCATCGCAGATCAAGCTAATGATCGATCTGTTACGACCTCACAAAGAGAAAATCTTGGAGCAACTTTGGTCGGCTGTTGAAGGCCATAACGTCGCGGCATGGTTGCCGGTCGCTAGTGCGTTGGCCGATTACGATCCAGGCAATAAACGTTGGAGTGGGATCTCGGGCAAGGTAAGCAATGCCTTGGTGCGAGAGAACGCGCTGCGCGTTTCAACATGGATCGAATTGCTGCGACCTGCGGCATCGCAGTTAAATTCAGAGCTAAAGAGAGTTTATGCTGCCACGCCCGACGCGACACGAACGCAAACTCAGATCGATCTGGCGACCGAGATTCTGGAGACCTATGCCGCGACCGACTTTTCAACACTGCATGACTTGGTTTTAACGGGTAAACCGGAGCAGTTCGCAAGACTGTTTAACGAGTATGAACGGTTTCACAAAGAAGCCCTTGCTCAGTTGGGAATCGACATAGCGAAACCGTTTCAGCCCGATCCCAACTCCTCGGTTGAAGATCAGGAGTCCGCAAGGTTGAAATGGATTGCTCGACAGGCAAATGCGGCGGTCGCCTTAATGCGGCTCGAAGACCCTGAACCTGTCTATCAGTTTCTGACTGTCGATCGAGATCCCGAAGCGCTATCGCAATTCATTTACCGGATCCGAGGTCGAGACGTACGCCCGTCGTTACTCATGAAGAGTTTCATGGAGCTTACGAAGCTCGCGACGCCGAAGGATGCAGAAGCCCGTAAGCAGCATTTCTTGCGTCTATACGGCATTCTCTTAACGTTGGGGGAGTTTTCCATCGATCAGTTGCCAGCCAAAGAGCGTGATGGCTTGGTGGAGCAATTGATCGCGATGTATGGTGAGCATCCGAGCCGTGCGGTGCATAGCGCGCTGGGATGGTTGTTGAAGCGATGGGGTCAAGAAGAGAAGGTGCGGTCGGTCGATGAAACTCCGCTCGACTATGACCCGAGCGGGGTACGAGAGTGGTTTGTGATTGAGGTCGAGCCACCCTTGGACTTGACGACGATGCTGACGACACCCAGCAGCACGGATCGTCATTCGATCGACTTGGTCGCTCCGATTTACTTCACTATGCTGGTCTTCCCTGGTGGAGAGTTCGCGATGGGGGAGGTGGGCGCAAGCAAGACAGTTCGTGTTGAGGGTCCGATCGCGGTCAGCGATCGGGAAGTGACATGGCGACAGTTTAGCCCGATCGATGGCGACGATCATCGCAGGTCGTGGGAAAAGAACTTCAAGAAACACCTAGGAGGCCGACGTTTTCTTCCCGAGGAACCGGCGTTTGGGGTCAGTTGGTTCGATGCCGTGAATTACTGCCGCTGGTTGACCGAAGCTCGGACCCCTGGAGAACAAAACCAGAGCTACGAAAAAAAGCAGTTGACACCAGAACAAGCGGTTAAACCGGGTTGGTTGGACTTGACGGACCCGAAGGACTGGAAGTGGCCGATGAATCCGAAGCGACCTGGATTTCGGTTGCTTACCGAAGCGGAGTGGGAATACGTAGCAAGCGATGGCATGAACACGACTTATAGTTTCGGAACCAGCGAAGAGTTACTGAGTGAGTATGGATGGTATGATAAGAATTCGGGTGGCTGGTCGCACCAGACCGGAACACTTCGTCCTAGCATTGCAGGTCTTTTTGATATTTATGGTAACCTCTGGGAATGGACGCAAGGCTGGTACAATACTGGCCTGACGCGCGTGGCTCGCGGCGGCAGTTGGGCCCGCGACGCGAAGGTCGGCCGGGCGGCAGGCCGCGGTTCCGACACACCAACGGTCCGCGGCTCGAGCTTCGGCTTCCGGCTTGCCATGTTTCCTTCGGGTTCGGCGGAGCCGAGAGAGGACGACGCGGCGGGAGAGCAGGGTGACCGGTAGCGAGAGTCGATGGCTTAGGCCTTAGCGAGCTACCTCGCCTACTCCAAGGCCACTCGAATCACTGCCTGCAACCGCGTTGCAGCATGCGTAGCACGTCCTTGCGCAACGTGACCCGCGTTCTTCAGATGCGTTCATCGAGTTCAATGACCTCTGGTTGGTCAATCAGCTTGCAAACTGTGATTTGTGCCATCCACCCAAGAGACTTGCTCGCCAAGTACTTGTCGGCGGCGAATGAACGAATGGAAGGAACCGGGTGTCTTCATTGAGATGTGGTATGCGTTTTTGGACCAACCCGATCAGCAAGGGAGACTCGATCGTCTCCTCCTCGAAGACGGAGCATCACGCAAAGCGACAAGTCCGGATTGTCCCTCTATTCCCGGAGATCGAGAAGGAGCTTCTCAAGCTTCACGTCGAAGCCGAAGACAAAGCGGAATACGTTTTCCCGAATCTAAGGGGCGATAGCAATCTTCGAACAACCCTCGAAAAGGTAATTCGAAGAGCAGGAGTGAAGCCTTGGCCGAAGCTCAGGCAGAATCTCCGATCCTCGGGAGCGACGGACTTTGCTCGATCCGTTCCGTCTCATATCGCAGCTTCGATCTGCGGTCATACGGAGGAGATCGCCAAGGAACACTATCGGACAGTCGGAGATCGAGATCTCGACAACGTGATAGATAAACTTGCTCCTGCATTGTCCGAAAAGCTGGCCCAAAAACTGGCCCACGATGTTGTCTACTCGGGTCCTGATTCGTCCCTTGATGGCTCAGTCACTCTGAGTGGGGATACGAAAAAAGCCCAGGATTTCCCGGGCTTTGTCGCTCTTTATCAACTTCTGTCTTCTGCTGGCTTTACCCTAAGAATGGGCGAAGAGGGACTCGATTCTTCGTACATTTCCCAGGGATTTAGCGAGATCCCCCCTTCGGTCGCCCACAATATCGCCCTTTTCGACGTCTCAACCCTTTGGAAGTCGCTTGATGCCGACGTCCAAGTCGAGACTCTCCTCTTCCTGGAATCGCGACTCAAGGATCGGATCCGATAGCTGGCTTCTATCTCCCTCTCACAAGGATACAAGGCTCCTCTCTGAGATGGACTCCCAAGGCGTCGAAAGTCGCTCACAACTCGACCGGACGGGAGATCGCTCCCTCCGGACTCGATGCAATTGGAGCTGATTACAACGCGATCGAGGGGGTCGGGAGCAGTGGCAAGCTATGGAAGCAATCGGTCGCGACGGTCTCGGATTAGTCGAAGTCCGAGAGGGGAGGGGGGCTCAAATTGTGGGGAGCTGTTTTCCGGAAGACCGCAACAAGACCGGACGCATTTTTGGAGCAGTTTTCCGAGGGGGGGGTATTCGACCAAGCATAGCGGGGGGGTGGTCAAAATGTAGGCTGACGCGATCCCCTCGATCGGTCGTCCCGCGCGTATGACTTTCCCCAAAATTCGACGATTTTGGAAACGGGCCTGTTCTGACGATTTGGCTTCGAGTGATGAAGCTAGGGGGACGGTTTGACGCTGGAACGCTGGGTCCCTTCCGAAGATCGGAAAAGCAACGCGATCAAGACGCTCGGATCGATGCGATACGGTTAAACGATAGAGGGACGGAGAGTTCCTTCTCCTCGGAGTTCTCTCGCTGTCGCTGCGGGAGTCCGACAAAGAAATAGATCATCGATCCAGGATCCGTTAGAATGGGTCGATAGCGTAGTCCTCCCTGGCTTTTGGGTCCTTCCAGAAGAGACCAAGAGCTGCGGGGGATAAAAGTCCCGATGCTTCGAGAGAAGTTCTTGCTTGCTCGATGCGCGGGGAGGGGGAAGGCGTAGCAACACCCGTCCCCCCCTGGCTTTTGGGTCCTTCCGAGGATGCTCTCGGAGCTGCGGGGTACCCAAGTCCCATAGTCACAAGAGAAAGTTAGTTTGTTAGGCTCCGATCCCTCGGGGGTGGGGGGTCCTATGTTCCGATATTCGGGAAGCGATCTGATCCATCGCGAATCCTTGCCAACTCGACGGACGCCTTACTCCGGGAAGTTGGCAGGGATCCCGATCTTGAGTAAGGCAAAAGTATGAAACCCATTCAGTCAAGGACCGGGGAATCTCCGGATCCCATTGTCACGATATACACCCATGTTTGGGATCTGTTGCAGTGGCTGAAGTCAATGCAACATCTTCGAATTGCAATAGATCAGCAATTGATTTCCGAAGATGATTCTGGAAGAGTGAAGGTCGAGAAAGCTACACTTGCATACTGTTGGAGCGAGTTCGATTCAATCAGGTCGGCATACGCTGACGCTTGGGGTCGTTTCGTTCAGCAAATCGACAAGATTCGCGAACTACGAAGCAACAGCATCGTCCGAGAAGCAATTTTTCGAACGTTTGCGGACAAGGCCAGAGATTCAGCATATCTCGATCAAGGAATCGCTTTCATTGAAAAGGGATTTCATCTAATTCGACGGTTATTCGAACAGGGATGCGACGTTCCTAATCGTACTGCGGAGGAGTACAAGCGGCAGTTTCTCATGAGCGAACGATCCTGGCATTCTGACGGCTACTCCTGGATGGATATCGAAGAGCTTTGCGTCCATATAACTTGGGAGATGGCAGTAATTGAGAATCGCCGAAACCCTATCGCGATAGAGCAGAAAGCTACGTCTCTATCGTCCGAAGTTGCTACGTTCCGATCTTTGCAGGAAGCGAAACAATGTGTTGACCAATCCTTCGAGGAGTTAGTCTCGCAATTGAAAGTTTTTGATTGGACGATTCGCCGAATTCCCAGGGATGAGGAGCAAGCACCTAATCCCGATGCAGTTGATAGCAAGAAGAAGCTTCTCAGAAAATTGATGGAAAGACTTTTGAACGCTGAGGAAGCAATCTTGCAAAGCGTGGCAAAGATTGGACGTGTCGATCCGTACGGTGAGTCGCAAAAGTACTTTGATGGCCTAAAAAAATACTTGTCGAGTTGGAGGAATGAGCTTGCTCGGATTATCGATCATCCGTCAAGCAGTCTCCCAAACGATCGCGATCAGGAGTTTTGGGATCCTGTCATTCGCTGGATACCGTCTGAGGAGAAGGAATTACGGTTCAAACAGCGAGAGATCTTAAGAACTCTTCCGGGAGTCCTTGCATACTTGAATCCATTGAAGACTACTCCTAGGAACCTAAAGGGCAGAAGGAAGAAGGACCTTCGACAACGAAGCAATCGAGAGATCTTGATCGCGGTCCTCCAAGAGCATCATCGATTTGATCATCCAAGTATGGATCTTTTCCTCGATGCTATCACTCCTGCGGAGGCGGCAAGTCAGCTAGGCAAACATCCCTCGACTCTGAGTCGAACTTGGCCGCAGATCAAGAAAGGGCTTTCCTACGAAGCCTACGTCACTCTTTGCGGAAAGTATGACACGCTCAAAATGTTCTTGGAGGGAATCGATACGAAGGGGGGGTATCTCGAACGGTCGAATCGAGGGAAGAGTATCGCTCTCGCCCGAGATCAAGACGAAGGGGAGGAGGGAGAAGAAAAGGAGTGATTCCCTTCTCGTTTCACGTTTCAGGGGCGTTTCATGAAACGCTCAAGATTTTCTTTTGCTGCTATCTCAAGGCTTTTCCTGGCTTTTCCTGTCCGACTGCTCTGATTTCACAGAGCGAAATTGAAACGGCAACTCCATAGGTGTAACCCAAGCCGAATCGTCAAGGCTTGGAGATCTGTCACCTATGTAGGGGGTTGTCGAATGACAACACGAACGAAGACCGAAGCCGACTCTTTCGCGCTTCACAACGGCAACGGGGAGGAGCTGCTCACGAAGCGGCAAATTGCCCTAACGCTCAAGCTTTCATCGCGATCGATTGATCGCAAGATCTCTCGGGGAGAGTTTCCTCGGGGAATGAAGATCGGATCCCTGGTCCGATGGCCGAAGTCGTCGATCGAGCAGTGGGTCCAAGATCAATGGACTCGACGCTGCGAAACGGAAGCAAGGAAGCTTCGGACTTCATCGTCGAAGGGAAGCGGATCTTGATCAAGGATGATCTCTTCGAGGATGACTCCATCGATCCCGAGAGATCCTGCGCTATATGCGGATCCTCGGAAGGGGTCCAACTCTATGACAACTCCGGAGAAGTGGCTTTTCTCTGCGAGAGGCACTCTGTCGGCATATTGCAGGCAGCTGAGCAAGCTTATTGGAAAAGGCGACGTAAGTCGTCGGAATCAGAATCGAATCAATACAAGGATCAATGAATATGGCAAGCGATACAAGCTTTATTGTCTCGGGATCAAGCGGAGTCCCTGTCGGCTCCTACAACGCAACCTTTGAGGGGCTCGAAGCCTACAAGGAGAATCTCGAAAAGTTCGGTGAAGGGGTTGTCCTGAAGTTCCGAATCGCCTTCGGAGAACATAAGGGAGAGGAGGCGTCGAGGATCTGCTCGAAGAAGTTCACGCTCAAGAGCAACCTTTACAAGTTCGCAAAGGCTTTGATCGGTCGCGAATTGACCGGAGGCGAAAGCTTCGACTTTGCGAATCACGTTGGAGCAAAGGGAATGATCATCGTTGAAGCAACCGAAGGAGGCTCAACTCGGGTCGCGACATTCCTTCGCGCTGCGGACTGATCGGATCAAGGCTTTGTAAATGCAAGACGCCCCAGGAGTGGCAGGCTTCTGAGGCGTCTCTTGGAACCGAATCGAATCACTTTCAGGATTCCCTTTTAATGATACCCAAGTCGGACGATCGCGTCGATCTTGCCCTCGCCTATGCTGCGAAGGGTTGGAAGGTCTATCCAATACAACCCCCCAACACGGACGGAAGTTGCTCCTGTCGCAAAGGAGAGAGTTGTCCTGATCCTGGCAAGCATCCCTTTCACGCTCTCGGAGGACTCAAGTCGGCTTCGACGGATCCAATGGAGTTGAGGGATCTCTTTGCAACGTCGGACGCCTCCATCGGGCTCCTATGCGATGGCTTTTGGGTTCTCGATTGTGATGGAGACGAAGGGATCGCGGACGTCGAAGCTTTGATCGCTGGCAATGGTGCGATCCCAAGGACTCCGACGTCGGATACAGGAGGAGGGGGTCGGCATTATTACTTTCAAGCCGACAAGCGAATCGCCAAGAACCGGACGAAGATCCGAGGGAAGTCGATCGACATTCGGACGAAGGGAGGAGCTGTCGTCGCGCCTCCAAGTCTTCACGTCTCCGGGAAGGTGTACCGATGGACGACGCCTCCGGACGTCCCTCTCGCAGCTGCTCCGGAGTGGCTGATCGACTTCGTCTCCCAGGAGAAGCAATCGTCCGAAGGAAGCGGAAGCTTTGTCTTCGAAGATCTCGATCTAGCAACGGCTCCCGGAGTGGGAGAGGGATCTCGAAACGATCAACTCTGTCGCTTGGTTGGTTCTCACCTAGCAAGGCTCGGAGACTCTCCCGATCTGCTCACGTTGGCGACGGAGTGGGGACGTCGATGCACTCCTCCGATCGACTCAAGGATCGTCGAGAAGACGGTCGCTAACCTAGTAGCAAAGCATCTAGCCAACAACTCCTACAAGTTCAACGTCGAAGGCGAAGAGCAAGGAGCCGAAGAAGCCGACGCTGCGATCGATCTCCACGTCCGAAGCTTTCGGTCGATTGAAGCAAAGCCGGTCGAGTGGCTTTGGGAGGGACGTCTCGCTCTCGGGAAGATCACGCTCTTGACCGGAGACGGAGGGGTCGGGAAGTCGATGCTCACTTGCGATCTAGCGGCTCGAATCTCTCAGGGAAGCGATCTCCCAGGAGGAGGAGTCGCTCCCATTGGAGACACTTTCTTTATCGGGAGCGAAGATGGAGCCGAAGATACGGTCCGTCCTAGGCTCGATGCTGCGGGAGCCGACGTCGATCGAGTTCACTTGATCCAGGGTCCAAAACCGAAGGGAGAAGAGATCGCGGGTCCGATCGATCTGTCGCGCCATGTTCACAAGCTAGATCGTCTCCTCTCGCAACACCCAGAAGCAAGGCTTTTGATCGTCGATCCGATCATGGATTATTTGGGTCCGGAGACCAATAGCGACAAAGCAACCGACGTCCGAAGAGTCCTGTCTCCGCTGCGATCCCTGGCCGAAAAGCATCACGTCGCGATCATCGCTATGAATCACTTGAACAAAGCCGGACGGGGTCCGAAGAGTCGATCGCTGGGATCGGGGGCTTTCGTCCAAGTGGCAAGGATCGAGTTGAGAGTCGTCGAGGATCCGGACAATCCGAATCGTCGGCTTCTGCTCCCAGTGAAAAACAATCTCGCAGCTGCTCCCGGTCTCGCATATCGGATCGAGTCGGGAAGCAATGGAGCAGGCTTTGCGATATGGGAAGAGGGGACGGTCGATATCTCGATCGGCGAAGTCGAAGCCGATGGAGCAGGACAGGATCGATCCGCGATCAACGAAGCGATCGAGTGGCTCGAAGGCTTCTTGTCAGATGGTCCGGTGAAGGCTTCGGAGGCATTCGCTCACGCTCGCAAATATGGGATCGCGGAAGCAACCCTCAAACGAGCGAAGAAGCGACTTCGAGTCTCCTCCATTCAACGGGATCGCTCCCACTGGTGGCAACTCCCAGAAGGAGAGAAAGGGGTCGAGGAAGCAATTGTCGAAGGGGAAGATCGATCTCCAAACGAAGGAGAGGAGGGAGACACAACCTTCGTCTTCTGAGGCTCAGGGGATCAGAGGATCAAGGATCTCACATGAGAGAACCGCTGATCCCCTGATCCTCTGACGGAGACAGGGAACGACATTTCAAGACAAGCTGCAACTCGACGCCTTTCATCGATAACTTTTGGACTTCTGACGATGGACTTCAAACAACTGATCGCGAATCTTTCAGAGTTGTCGCTGCGGGTCCGGCTTCGGTCCGATGGCAAGCTGGAAGTCGTCGGGGATCTGTCGCGACTTACTAAGGGAATGAGGGAGGCTCTGATCGTGAATCGTCAAATGTTCTTGCAACTGTTCTCGGAGGAAAGCATCGATGCAAAGCGGGGACAAAGGTCCGTCCGTCTCGGAGAGGAAGACTTCGACTTCGAGATCTGGCAACCGGGAGAGAGGAGGCTCCGGTCTCCGATCGCAATCGATACCGAAACGGAGTTGATCCAAGGCAACGCGATCCCGAGAGTCGCTCTGATCTCTGTCTCGGACGGGATCGATCATCGACTGATCAAGCCGGAGGATCTCGACGCCTTTATCGAGCAACACTCGCAAGCCGACTTTGTCGCGCACAATGCAAGCTTCGACTTTGCAGTCATTCGGAAGGCTCTCAAGGATCCGCTTGAGTGGGTCCAAGTCGCTCACGAAGGGAGGCTTCACGATACGATGATCCTCGACGCTCTGATCCGACTTGCGAGAGACGATAGCTATCCTCACTCTCGGGATCTCGGGACGCTCTCCCGGCTTTACTTGGGGTTGTCAATCGACAAGGACGATCCGTATCGGCTTCGCTATTCGGAGCTGCTCGATCGCTCTTGGGAGGACGTCGATCCCGGCTTCCTTCGCTATGCGATCAAGGACGCGATCGCAACTCGGAAGCTTTGGGATACGCTGCGACGGATCGCTCTCGATCTGATCAATCCCTTCGAGGGGGAGACACTCCCGGAGGCAGTGGGTCGCTTTGGAATCTTGACGGAGACGCTACAAGTCCGAGGAGCGATCGCACTCTCGGAGATCGAGCGAAACGGACTCGCCCTCGATCTGTCGCTGGTGGAATCGACGAAGAGCAAGCTTTTTGAGAAGATCGAGTCTCTGATCGAGGAGATCCAATCGCTCCCAGAGGCGAAGGGACTCTTCAAACAAGCAAGATCCGGATCGCTGATCCTTACCGCTTCGATGAAGCCTACAACGAATCACGCTCGACTCTGCGCGATCCTGGAAGGGATCTCCGAGGAGCTGTCGCTCGAAGACGTCCCAAGAGCAGAGAAAACCCGGAAGATCACTTGCTCGATCAAGTTCTGGGGACAGTTCTCGGAGCGATCGACATTCCTCTCCCTTTGGACTCAACTCGAAGAAGTGGCAAAGCTTTGTCAATTCTTTACAGGACTCAAGTCGGATCGGATCCATCCACGCTATAGCGTCCTAGTGCGAACGGGGAGGACTTCCTCTCACGGTCCGAATATCCAACAACTCCCAAGGTCCGGAGGCTTTCGAGAGATGATCGTCCCCTCAAAGGGATCGCTCTTCCTGGGAATCGATTATTCAGCAATCGAATTGAGAACGCTCGCAGCTGTCCTCGAAAGACGATACGGTCGCTCACGCTTGGCCGACGTCTTAAGGGAGGGAGTCGATCCTCACGCCTTTACCGCTTCCATGTTTCGAGGGGTCTCTCTCGATGAGTTCTCCCGGCTTCCGGAGAAGAAGAAGCTGCGACAACAAGCGAAGGCTCTCAATTTTGGAATCGGAGGAGGACTCGGGGCGAAGTCGCTGGTCTCCTATGCTGCGACGACTTACGGGGTCGAGATGACGATCGAAGAAGCGACTCACTTTCGCGATCGATTGATCGAGGACGTTTATCCCGAGTTGTCGGAGTATCTCAAGGAGGATCCGGTCGCGATCCTTGCAGGGAATCTCAAGACGTCGGCTTTTCGGGTTGGGAGTTGCTTCGAATCAGAAGGGACGATCGGAGCAGTGAAGCGGATCGTCTCGGGGAAGGGACGGTCGTCGGGGGAAGCATACGGGGACGCCTTCGTCGATCGTGTTTGGAAGTCTCTCGAAAGCTTGAATGAAGATCGAAGACTGATCTCTCGGATCCAGAGACGGGAGGCAGGAGATCCACTCTTTCGCGATCTGTTCTTCTCTCCGATCGTCACCCTGACGGGAAGGCTTCGAGGGAAGGTCGGCTTCTCGCAATCGAAGAACACTCCGTTTCAAGGGGTCGCTGCGGACGGAGCGAAGATCGCTCTTTGGGGGTTGTTTCGATCCGGCTTCCGAGTCGTCGCTTTTATTCACGATGAGTTCTTGATCGAGATCCCGATCGACTGCGATCCTACGGAGCAGGCTCAACGGATCAACCGGATACTATGCGAATCGATGGAGCAACTAACGGGATCCGTCCCGATCGCTTGCGAGTATTCGCTCTCAAATCGTTGGTACAAGGAAGCGGAAGCTGTCTTCGACGCTGACGGGAAGCTAATCCAGTGGCCTGTAGAGTCTTCGATGAAGTTGCGGTAACGTATGCGAATGTCCATTTAGAACGTGGGGGGGCAACGTATGGCAGATGAGCTACCGTTTAAGCTAAGAAAATCCTTGCTCGGAAAACACTTCGTCAACTATCTATGCCCGAAGTGTAAAAGGACTCTCGAAAACTCTTTGAAAGATGCTGGCAAGAAAGACAATTGTCCTTCTTGTTCCGCAACCTTTGTCGTTCCAGGGGAATCCGCGATCCGAGAACGAGAGCAACAACGCATTCAGGAAGAGCAGGAAGCCAAAGAGGAGGCGGAAAGAGAAGCGCAGGAGTCGCTTGATCGCGAAGTGGAACTTGCAGAGACACGCAAGCAACGACTGCGGGAACGGGAGGCAATCGAAGAAGTGAATCGACGCAAGGCGGAGCAGGCAGCTGAGGAGTTGAGAAAATCGCACTCAGGCTATGTTTATCATGTCGAGCATTTCTCGCCTCGCTTTGACGGATGCGGCAAACATCTTGAGAACTGTATCAACCACTACAGTCAACAAGGATGGGAATACGTCGACTTTAACATCTTTACTGTTCATAGCTCCCCTGGCTGTCTCGGTTCTCTCCTTGGATTACCGGGCGACGTCCGGGTCATGCATTTATTGACATTCAAAAAGAAGATCGTATCGGGATAGGATTGTTGGAAGAAAGACTACGAAGGAAGTAAGGCAATGGCAACACTGCGAAAGCAATCTGCGAATAGTTGGCAACTGCGAGTCGTCGTCCGAGGAGAGAGGATAAACCTGTCGATCTCGGATCTGACGGAGTGGCAAGCGAATAGGTGGAAGGACTTTGTCCAATCGATCGCGAATAGCATCAACTTCGAAAGACCGCTTGAGACGAAAGCGATCGAGTGGATCGAGTCTCTCACTCCGGGGCAACGGAAGAAGCTATCGGAAAGGGGCTTGATCGATCCCGATCCGGAGCAAGTCGCAAAGGAGAAGACCGAGACAACTCTCGAAGAGTATCTCGAAGACTACTTCTCGACTCGCAAGTCGGACGTAAAGCAATCGACTTGGATCTTCTATCAACACACAAAGAAGAGGCTAATCGAGTACTTCAAGGACAGGACGCTCCGGAGCATCAATCCGAAAGACGGTCGGGACTTTCGAAAGTGGCTTGAATCGACCAACAAGAGGGACAAGGAGAAGGAGGGAGTATCAAAGGGGCTTGCTCTTAACACGGTGAAGCGACGGACGGGGCTCTGTCGGCAAATCTTCGCGCAAGCGATCGCGGACGGGCTCCTCGGTCGGAATCCCTTTGAGGGGCTCTCAACCGCTGTCCGATCGAATGAGGAAAGGAAGGTATACGTCGATCTCAAAGAATTCTCAAAAGTTCTTGCAAAGGCTCCTAACGCTCGATGGAAGTCGCTTCTTGTCCTGGCTCGGATCGGTGCTTTCCGGATCCCGAGTGAGGCTCAGGGGCTAAAGTGGGATCATATCTCCTTTGATCAGAAGCGGATCTTCGTCGTCAATTCGAGCAAGACGGAGCATCACAAGAACCGGAAGCTTCGAGTCGTCCCTCTCTTCCCAGAGATCGAAAAGGAGTTGCTCAAGCTTCACCTAGAAGCGAAGCCTAAGGAGGAGTACGTCTTTCCGAATCTTCGAGCCGACTCCAATCTCCGGACGACGCTTGAGAAGATCATCCTTCGCGCGGGAGTGACTCCCTGGCCGAAGCTATGGCAGAATCTACGGTCGTCCGCTGCGACGGATCTTGCTCGATCGATCCCTTCCCATATCGCTGCGTCGATCTGCGGACACACGGAGGAAGTCGCGAAGGAGAATTATTGGAAGGTCGGGGAGGAGGATCTTGATCGGACGATGGAAAAGTTATCGACGATCCACTCGAAAATGTCGCCCTCCGTCGCCCTCGATATCGCCCTTTTGGATGACTTGAAGGGACTCGATCCGTCCCCTAGTGACTCAGGGGGTTTGGATCAGGAAACGAAAAAACCCAAGGAATCCCTTGGGTTTGTCGCGATCTGTCGTCTTCTGTCTTCTGCTGGCTTTACCCTAAGAATGGGCGAAGAGGGACTCGAACCCCCGACATCTACTTTGTAAGAGTAGCGCTCTAACCAACTGAGCTATTCGCCCGAATGTGCGTGATCGTTGATCATCGTTGCATCCCGCAACAGACTCCAACGATTCTATATACCCAACAGACGCATGCGGCGCGAACGACGTTCGGCTCGCTGCTTGCTGCGTCGCTTGATTTCGCTCGGCTTTTCATAAAACTCGCGGCGACGCATTTCTTTCTTCAAGCCGCTTCGCTCGACCAATTTGCGAAAGCGTCGTACTGCTTCCTGGATCGTTTCGCGATCGCGGACGAGCAACCTAACCATGCACTACCTCCAAAAATCACTACAATGGAATTCATTTGTTCGCGACGCCAACCGCGCGGGACTCCCATGCTCAACCGCACGAGAAGGGCCAGAATTGTAGCCGCCCTAACATTCCCGGTCTAGCCCGGACATCGTCCCAATCGCTACTATTTCGCCCGCTCGGAAACTCGTCAGGAGTTCCAACACCCGCCCGATCGCCAAGCCTGTCCATGCGATCGCCAACCCCTTTCTATCGACCTGAAAAACCACTGATCTCCAGAACTTTTTCGCTCAAAACGTGTTGAGTCTTAAGGTGCAGGAACTTGCATTCACAAGTCGCTGCCCGCCGCGATTCCACGGAACCGAGAGGGCGACCTCCTTGGCTTTTCCAGCGAAGGGCAGGGGTTCCGGCGATTTGACAGGATTCCATACTACCCTAGGATTCCTTGAAGACGATTGCTGGGTGCATCGGTGTCCCGCTTTAAAGCTCAACGGAGACTGAAAATTCGAAATCCAAAGGTTCAAGGCCGACTGGGGCTCTCGGACCAGGTGGAGGATTTAGCCCTTCTAAGGGTATTCCGTGCCGATCCAACACAATTCCAGTCGATCGTCAGGAACCGAAAATCCGATACAGAACCCGTAGGCGTTCAAGCCTACCCTGCCGCTTGACCGCAACCCGAATTGGGATCCCTGGACACGCTTACAAAAACCCCTCCGCTTACCTAATTTAACTAACCGACCTCTAGGCCTCGCCAATTATGAAATCCTCCCACCGCCGTCGCAATCTCGCACGATCCTATCGCCGTCGTCGCGGCTCGGCCGCCAAGATCATCCTCGGCCTGCTGGCCGTGTCCGGTTTGGCTGCCGGAGGGTACTGGTGGTACACGCAACAATATGGTGGCGAATACGGAAACAGCTCCAATGAGCCGCTTCTCCACTCGGTCGCGCAAGGCCCATTCGACCACATCGTTCTCGAACAAGGGGAAATCGAGAGCAGCAGCAACAACGAAGTGAAATGCGAAGTCAAAGGACGAGGGGGGAGCGGTACCCCCATTTTGACGGTGATTCCCGAAGGGACCTTCATCAAGAAAGGGGAACAACTCTGCCAACTCGATTCCTCGGCCCTCGAACAAGAAGCTAAAAACCAACGCATCGTCGTCAGTTCCGCTGAGTCGGGAGTCATCAGCAGCGAAGCCGCTGTCAATAAGGCCGTCATCGCTCGCCAGGAGTATCTCGAAGGTACGTTCCTCACCGAACGCAAAGCCATCTTGAGCGAAATCGCTGTGGCACAGCAATCTCTCCGCAAAGCCGACCTTTCTCTCGAAAGTGCGGAACGTTTGGCCGCCAAGGGAACGCTGAAACCGCTTCAAATCGAGGCCGAACAATTCTCCGTCGAAAATGCCAAGAGCACTCTGGAATCTGCCCAAGGCCGATTGCGCGTTTTGGATGAACTAACCAAGGCTAAAATGCTCGTGCAGTTCGACGCCGATATTGAGACGACACGGGCCAAATTGGAATCGGACAAAAGCACGTTGGTCGAGGAACGCACGAAGCTCGAAGAAATTCAAAACCAAGTGCGGGCTTGCACCATCCTCGCACCGGCGGATGGTCAAGTCGTTTATGCCAACAAGTTTAGTGGCCGGGGAGGTGGCGAATTTGTCGTCGAGCCAGGTGCTCTGGTCCGCGAACAGCAAACGATCTTCTTGCTCCCCGACGCGTCGCGGATGCAAGTCAAAGCCAAGATCAACGAGTCGCGCATCAGCCTCGTTCGCGAAGGCATGCCGGTCAAGGTCCGCGTGAATGCCGTCGAAAACGAACTCCTGGGTCGCGTGATCAAGGTCAACAAGTATTCCGAACCAGGGAACTGGTTTGGATCCAATGTCAAAGAGTACGCGACCTTTATCCAGATCATTGATCCCCCCGATACCATTCGAACAGGGATGACAGCCGAGGTTCGGATCTTCGTTGAACAAATCGAGAAGGCTGTCCAAGTTCCCGTCCATGCCGTCTACGAAACCAAACGGCACCATTTTGTTTTAGTGCGGAACGGCACGGCATGGGAAACGCGAGAAATCGACATCGGTGCCACCAATGACAAGTTCGTTACGGTGAAGACCGGCATTGCTGAAAATGACAATGTCGTACTCGATCCTCGCAATCATTTGGAAAAGATGACGATTCCAGAAATTCGCGAGGAAGATGACCGCGAGAAGATGGTGGCCATTTCCAATCAGCCGTTGCCCAAAGCGCAGATGCGCGGTGGCCCAGCGGATGGAAAGGGTGCCCCAGCCAATGGAGGGCCTGCCGCAGGAGGTGGGATGAATGCGGATGCGATTGTTACGGCCATCCTCTCACGGATGGACACGAATTCCGATGGCAAACTAAGCCTCGAGGAAGTGTCCACCAACGAACAGATGAAGACGGGCTTCTCAGATTATGACGCCAACAAAGATGGCAGCATCGACCGGGCCGAGCTATCGGCAGGCATGAAGAAACGCATGTCCGCAATGGGAGCGGGCGGCGGTGGAGTCGGCAGCGGACCGGGCGCTGGAGCTCCATCGAACTGATCAACCTATGACCAGCGAAATCAACACCGAAGGCTACGCATGCCGCGTCGTCGATCTAAAAAAAGAGTACGTTCTCAAAAGCGAGACCGTTCGGGCTCTGCGCGGAGTCACGTTTGATGTCCCGGTCGGTGACTACGTCGCCATCATGGGACCTTCCGGATCGGGCAAGAGCACCTTGCTAAACCTGCTCGGATGCCTTGACCAACCCACCGCGGGAAGCCTTTGGCTCGGAAAAGATGACGTGGCCAAGATGAGCGATGATCAGCTCGCGGACGTCCGGAGCCAACGAATCGGATTCGTCTTTCAGAGTTACAACCTGATTCAACAACTCACGGTAGTTGAGAACATCCAAGTGCCATTATTCTATCAAGGACGACCACTTTCGGCCGAGCAGCGCAAGCGATGCTTTGAGCTGGCCAAGATGGTCGGTCTCGAAGAGCGATTGGATCACCGGCCCACGCAACTGAGCGGTGGCCAGCAGCAACGCGTTGCGATCGCACGCTCACTGATCAACGATCCTTACTTTATTCTGGCCGACGAACCAACCGGTAACCTCGACTCCCGTACTACCGAAGAGATTCTTCAACTCTTCGAGCGACTCAACAACGAAGGACGGACGATCATTCTCGTCACCCACGAAGATGAAGTTTCCAAGCGAGCCAAACGAGTTGTTCGACTGAAAGATGGCCGCCTGCAATGGGATCGATTGAACTCACAAGAAGTCCGCGATGAAGCGGCCCGGTACGCGATTGATAACATGCCGGTGGAGGCTTAAGTCATGGGTTTATGGTTAGGAACGATTCAGCTAGGCATCAAGAGTCTATGGCTCCACCCGATGCGGTCGATCCTGACCGTGCTAGGAATCTTTATCGGTGTCGCGAGTGTGATTTGGTTGTTGGCCATCAGCAAAGGGATCGGTGACGAAGCCCAACGCCAAATCGAAAGCCTGGGTGCGGACACGATCATGATCCGGACCGTAAAACCCCCGAGTGAAAAACTCTCCAGCCAAGGTTTGACCCCCTACGGTCTGACTCGCGAAGAGTACGACATGTTGGTCGCGACGATTCCAACGGTTCGCGGCGCGATCCCTATTCGTGAAATGCGAAGGCAATTTCAATTCAAGGACCGTAAACTCGATGGTCGTCTGGTCGGTTGCACTCCCGAGTACGCAGA
>JBAWXH010000072.1:0-27763 GCA_037144155.1 Planctomycetota bacterium
GAGCCATGAGCGGATACCTCCAAATGTGCGGTCGTTGGAAGACGATGACTGACATCGATTGTAAGAGATGATACGAGCTAAATCACACACCGAAGGAAAGGCTCGTTGCAGAAACAGTCCTGAATAGCTGTCAAACCATCCATGGACGGACATAGACTAAGGGAAAAAGGCATACCATAAAGGATGGGTGGCCCCTGCTGGTCGTGGCCCCTGCTGGTCGGGCCCTAGGCACAGGAGTGCTGCGTTGCGAGAGCGAATCGATGAACGTACAATCCCACCTTTGAATACCGGAGTCTATTAACGGCTTTTGATTCGCATTGCTATCTTCTTGCGGCCGCCCAATCGATATGAAGACACTTCCTATTGATGTTGAAACGAAAACGTGGATTGATTCACGAATCGGTTGGATCATTCAACGGTTTGGCCTGGAGCACATCCGAGCTTGTCCCATTGTAGCCGCCGACAGCAAGTTGCTGGATGGTTACAACGCGAACGATGAAGCCGCATTCTTGGAACTATGCCGCAAGATCTGCGTCTTGATGGGAATCGATTTTGAAACCATCGAATTTCTTCTGATGGAAAATCAGCAAGATCACAGTGGGGGAAGCGTTTTAGGAATTTATGAGTTGATTGGTGATAATCGGCATTTGATCCGCATCAATGTCGTTCTGTTGCCCGACCCTAACCGTTTGATTCCAACATTAGTGCATGAGCTTTGTCATGTGTTTTTGATCGGGCAAGGTCGGATAACCGGAGATGAAGACGACCACGAGCTATTAACCGATCTGTTGACCGTATTTTTTGGATTTGGAGCACTTTGTGCAAATTCTGTTATCGACGATCAAAGCTGGCATGTTGGGAGCGTCAGCGGCTGGCAGATTAGTCGCTCCGGTTATTTGACCATGAACATGTATGGTTACGCGTTAGGTGTCTTTGCGTTACTCAGAAATGAGAGGTACGACGATTGGAAGCCACGATTGCGGCTCGATGTGCGCGATGCATTCAAACAAACTTTCCAATACTATCGAACCAATGCCTTACCCAACTTTGCAACTCTACCGCATCTAACTGCTTGGCCAACAGGGCCATTCTATAACGATGCTGAGACTCCTAAGTTGCCGCCTCACGACATGGCCGTCATTACAAAGAAATGGTTTCGGTTTTTGGAAGATGACGACGTCGAAATTTATAAGGATCCGGTCGACTATGCGTCTCCTGAGGCAGACTCGCAATCCGAATTAGAATCCGAAGACTTTACGAGCTGCACCTATTGCGGCCAAAAAGCTTTATACGCAGAGCCAACTCCAATGTGCGTCGATTGCCATAAGTCTCTCCAAGAGAATGAAGTCGAACTACAAGAAGATCGGATCGAATCAGAGAAGGACACGCGTTTGGCCTTGTGGCTGTTTTTTGGCGGCATCTTCGGATTACTCGTGTCTCTACTTTTAATTAGTCTACTGACGTAAACGAAATCAACCCATTGGGGCCACAACCAATTGGGGCCACCCATCCTTGTCGCTAGGCTTGTTTGGCAAAGCCGACAAAAGTGTGCCTGAGGCGCTAGTTTTGATGTTGCGCCGTTCGAGTCTCACTGAGCCCCAATTGATGTTTTATCTAACTTATTCTTGCTCGTACTCGTACTCGAAGAAGTCCGTTCGATTAAGAGCACGAGTACCATCCGCGTCGGCGGATTGAGCACGAGCACGAGAAAAAGCCATAACAGCGCGTCTTCAAAAGGCGCTAGTCGAGTTCCTTCGACGTGCAAAAATCGGCTAGCGCCTCAGGCTCAGGGGAACGAAAATCGGCTTTTGTCGGCTGTGTCGATCCATGGGACAAAGCGCAAGTACTGTGTCTTAAACCATCGTTCGACAGGAATCAGCGCATTCGCGGCAAACTTTTGCACAAGCGATCATCTGCTCGTCCCCTTTCATCTTTTCGCATTCGCTGGCGCACGCATCACAGGCCGTTGCACACGCATTGTAAGCCGCCGCAGCGAGCGTGCACGATCGCCCAATGAGCTGTGTCGATAAGCTGCAGAACTCTTGGCAGCTCATGGCCACCGCCGCGCAGGCCGCGTGGTCTTTGTGGCCTTGAGACAGATGCGTCATACAATAATTGACGGTTTCATTGCACTTTGCTGCGCAATCCTGACACGCTTCCAGGCAGGCTGCGTGCATTTTGTCCAAGCCGCTCGACGTCTTTGATGAAGATCGTTTGTCTTGTGCTTGCGTAACTCCAGCGAGAACGCCAGCAGTTGCCAGTGCGCCAGCCGAGGTCAATATCGTTCGTCGATCCATGGGAATATTCCTGTAAAGTGTCCCTCGCGCGAATGCGAGGTGCGACATCCCAAGCGTTAACGATGTTAGCGGTCCTCGGCGAGTCACAGTTCAGATGCTCGCGTAACGAGCCGTTCACATCCATCGAGCGATTAACCAAAGCAACATGGTGGTTTTCAATATTGTCGTCGGCGAGTCACGGCGCTTGCGAGTCCATGAATGTGCGTTGCGACAATTTCCAAACGGCAAAGCAGAATAAAATTCATCTGCAAACTGGCAGTCACCGCGTTACTTCTCGCGAGAACTCCAATAGTCTCGAAACAATTCATGGCGTAGTCGAGGATTCCGCCATTGCGTTTCCATGGAACACTCGATGTCCGACGATACACTGCGAAAGGATAATGTTAGGGACCGAAAGATGCTTGAAAGTATCAATCGATTTGAAACTCTTTGGCTCTGGATTCTCGGGAAATAACCATGTTACAGCTTGCTATTACTTGTCTACTCATCGCCCTTATCGCGGCCGTCCTGGGCTTCGGTGGCATTGCGGGATCGTTCGTGGGAGTGGCCAAGATCCTGTTCCTTGTGTTTCTCGTCCTTGCCGTACTTTCCTTTTTTGCAGGAGGAATGCGCCGCAGAATATGATAGCGCCGTTGCGATCAACCAAGTCAGCAGACCAGTTCGTGTGGGCGCTCATCAGGCGGCAAAGCCGTCCAGAAGGTTCATTTTTTGAGCGACCAGCGGCATCCATTTTTCACTGCCGATGTTGTCGGTAGTCGCGATTGCAACCACCGAATTTTTAGAAGAGGGTCGTCGAGACAACGACAGCGACCTTTAGAAAGGTATGTCTCATGACCACCACGAGGGGCGCAACCACTTGACGAAGCAACCAATAAGCAAGGCCCGTTGAGGCCAACCATCCATAGTCATGTTCACAATCCGTGCGTGGGTTCACTCCTCGGACACAGCAGAGTTTCTTGTTGCGACTCTCGGAGTTGGTTCGCATTGCTCCTCGAACAACCTCATTAGGGCCACCCATCCTTGTCGGTGGGCTAGTTGACACAGCCGAAAAAAGCAGAAATCTGGCTTCGCCGCGCCGTTCGCACCCAGGGATATGCTGGGAATTTTGGTAAACGGCACATGGAATGCGCCTACTCCTTTGACTTTTGTCGACGGTGTCAAAAGCCATGCGGTAAAGGATGGGTGGCCCCAACAGAAGAAAAAAGCAGAAATCTGGCTTCGCCGCGCCGTTCGCACCCAGGGATATGCTGGGAATTTTGGTAAACGGCACATGGAATGCGCCTACTCCTTTGACTTATGTCGACGGTGTCAAAAGTCATGCGGTAAAGGATGGGTGGCCCCAACAGAACCCAACAGAACCAACGGAACCCATCAACGCACCGCCGCTGGGCGTGACGCTTAGGGCGCTGATTTCGCTGTGTTATCATGGATGAGTCATCGTGCATGATTCAATTCTGAAGCCAACCTCCGAAGGGGATGGAATGATCGATCGATTTCGAAATGGTTTGTTCTGTTTTTTTGCGGTCCAATGGCTATTTGCGAGTTGGGCATCGGCTCATCCTGGGGGAGTGGATCAGGCCGGCCCGTACGATTTGATTGTCACCGGCGGCTGGGTTTTTGATACGCCTTCAGGGACCTTCATTCGCAATCAAGGGATTGGGATTTCTCAAGGACGATTCGAAACGCTCAAGCTGTCATCAGAACCTGACCAATCTGCGAGCCTGACATCGGATGGACGTCGGGTGGAGCTCGGGGACGACCAGTACATCCTGCCAGGATTGGTCGATTGCCATGCGCATTACAACGTCAAGTTGTTTAAACGACGGCGCGAAGAGTTCGAGGTCATGCCGATCGTCTACCTAGCGAATGGATCGACCGTGACTTTTTCGTGTGGCGAATTCAATCCCGAGAAGATGGAAGACTTGCGAAGGCGTATCGAAAACGGCGATCAAATCGGTCCCAAGCTGATCAATAGCGGGCCCTATTTCGGGCGAGCGCGACCAGGTTGGCGAACGGGCAAACCCGAACAGGAAATTCGAGCGGAAGTCGATCATTGGGCGGGCCGAGGGGTCGGTGGCTTCAAAGCCAAACAGATCGCACCGGAGGAACTCAAGGTATTGATCGAGCAAGCGCATCAACACGGGCTGACGGTTACCGGGCACTTGGATTCCGGGTTTCGCAACTCGGTAAACCCGCGCGATGCGATCGACATGGGCATTGATCGCATCGAGCACTTTCTGGGGGGGGATGCAATGCCGGGAACCAATTCGGCTTACGATTCTCTCGGTGCGATCACTGCGGATATGCCCGAGTACCAGGCCATTGTTCGCAAGTTCATCGAACACGGGACAGTCTTTGACGCAACGTTGACAGCTTATGGCTACTTTGGTTACTCGGGTGAGGAGTTCGGGCACTGGTATGACGAGGGCTCGCTGTTCACTCCCTATGTTCAAAAAAGTGTGAAGGAGCGAGAGCCAGACAAAGCCGACCCTCAGTTCGTGCAGATCTACTTGGCCAAACTAGCTACTATCGCCGCGTTCCATGAAGCGGGAGGGACAATCACCTTGGGAACCGATCATGTGAGCAACGGCAATTATCTGCCTGGTTTTGGCGCGCATCGCGAGTTGGACGCATTTGTTCGGGGAGGTATTTCGGCAGCGGATGCGATTCGGATCGGTACGATCAACGGTGCTCGTGCATTGCGGATTGATCGAGATCACGGATCGATAGAAACGGGCAAAGTTGCGGACTTCTTCGTCGTGAACGGAAATCCTCTTGAGAACATACGCAATACTCGCAACGTCCAATGGGTATCGACATCCGGTCGGCTTTACTCCTCACCCGATTTGCTCAACCGTGTGAAGGGGAATCTGGGGCCTTCATCGGAAGAAGAGCAAGGGGAATGGTGAGAAGAGCTCGCGAGTGGGGTATCGCAATGGGTACGCTTTAAACAACGTGGGCTCGTTACCAAATAGGCCAAATAGATCGTGAAGTTTCTGTCAATGTTTTGGACCGGATCAGGCAATTCATTTGCTTCCTGAAAATCAATGGTTCCTGGAACGTATTCAAACGGGTTATGGCGTTGTAAGACATAGCGCATGCAACCACATCATTCCCGACTTCGCGCGAGAATGGTCGTGTTGCATTGCAATCTTGTCCATCTATTCCTCGTACTCACCCTCTGAATGCTCATGAACCCCTCGATCCCGAACTACTTGAATCCTGAATTGAAGCCAGGATTGGCGCGAGTTTCTATTCCGATGGTCATAGCCACGGCTGATTCGTTAACTGGTTTTGGAGAATTGATCGATGGACCCGATTCGCGTCCAGTAGAAATTGTTCGTTGGCCCGCAGCGGGTTGGCGACCGGTGGATCTTGATAGTGGCGATGAAGGTGGAACCAAAGAAGGGATCTTTGTTGCCGAATGGAAAGGGGACATTCTTTATGGCCGCAACGAAGCTGTCGGCGGGCACTACATTCTCGGATACTCCGTCCCGCCTGAATCGGCAGATGAGAATCACGCGTGCACTCCGTCGAATGTTCTGTTGTGGCACGCAAACTATCATCCGGACGGGGGGCAGCTTTTTTTCCCTCTCGAGCGCCGACCTTTTGTCGTCCCACTGGCTTTGCCTGGAGATGACATTCGCCCAGAAGACTTTATCTGCTTCTGGTTCGATGGAAGTCAGGGGCTCTACATCCATCCAAACATCTGGCACGAAGGGGTTTTCCCGATCTCCGGATCTCAGCGATTCTTCGATCGACAAGGTGCAGTGCACGCCAGGGTTTCCATCGACTTTGCTAGGGAGTTCGATTGTTTGCTGAACGTTTCCTTGGAGGCCGCAAGTGCACTCTGAACGCAATCCTAGCCGTGCCTAGGATCGACCACCCCGTCCAAAATCTCCTCCCTGCCGAGCAATCCTTTTGCCAACCCGCTCAGCAACCCGGGAGAGCCACCCAATGGAATTCATGAGCGACGTCAGATGCCGATGAGCCGCATTCCCGGAAAAACGGCCAGCCTTGAAATTCCCCAGGTTTCTTGAGGAGCGAATCAGGCCGATGCCTGTGTTTCCCCTCCATTTGACGTTGCTTTGTCCCAGTCATCCTGTATATTTTTTCATTCCAAATTTTCGGCGACGTGGTTTTCCCCACTGCCGGAAGCCGATATTGGTTGCCTAGCCCCCTTGGTTTGGTCACTTTTGGCCCTTCGAATTCGTTAGAGATCGATCATGAAAGACGGAATTCATCCTAAATATTTCGAGACTCAAGTTTCCTGCGGATGCGGTAACAGCTTCACGACACGCAGCACACGCAAAGAGCTCAAGGTCGACATTTGCAATGTTTGCCACCCTTTTTACACGGGCAAGTTGAAGTTCGTTGACACTGCCGGCCGCATCGAGAAGTTCCAAACCAAATTTGCTGCTGGTACCTATGCCAGTCTCCAAAATCAAAAGAAGCCTGCCGCTCCCAAAAAGAAGTAGCAACCCCATCGATCGTTTGGCTGGTTTTTAAGCCCAGCGTCGATGGCAATCCAAAGTTCAGTTCGCTGCAAGATTGCCGTTGTGCCAGCTTGCAGCGTTTTTTTTTGGATCCGCCTCCAAAACACGCATTCCCCTACTTCCTTCCATTTGCCGGCCAGTGTTTCCATCCACGCCCTCTTACGTGCTTACCCTGCATCCCTGTCCTAACACTGCGACATCCTCATGAAAATCCGTGAACAGCTCGAGCTGTCCCTGGCTCGATTCAGCGAGCTCGAACAGATGATGTCCGATCCTGAAGTGCTTCAGGGCGAATCCGGAAAAATGGCCACCATCATGCGTGAGCACGGTGGTCTGTCCAAGAGTGCCAACAAGTTTCGTCGCTACAAGAAGCTTTCGGAAGACCTGCGCGAGATGGCCCCCATGCTTTCATCGAGCGATTCCGACGAACGCCAAATGGCGGAGGAGGAAGCGGTTCAAATACGAGCCGAACGCGAAAAGATTTGGGACGAACTGCTCGAGCTGTCGGTCGGGGGCGAAGATGCCAATCGGACCCGTAGCGTGATGGAAATCCGAGCCGGTACCGGGGGCGAAGAAGCGGCGCTATTTGCACGCGATCTGTTCGAGATGTATCGCCGTTATGCAGAAACGAAAAATTGGAAAGTCGAAATCATGGACTCGAGCCCCAGCGAACGTGGGGGCTTTAAAGAAATCATCCTTTCTATCGAAGGGGATGGCTCCTATCGCGAACTCCAATTCGAAAGTGGTGGCCACCGCGTGCAACGAGTCCCTGAGACCGAAGCTCAAGGCCGGATCCACACCTCGGCCGCAACGGTTGCTGTCATGCCCGAGCCCGAGGACATCGAAATCGACCTCAAGCCCGAGGATTATCGGCTGGATAAATTCTGTGCTTCGGGACCCGGTGGGCAGCACGTGAACAAAACGGAATCGGCAGTTCGCCTGACGCACTTGGAAACCGGTGTCGTAGTCCAGTGCCAGGACGAAAAGAGCCAACACAAAAATCTGGCAAAAGCCCTACGTGTTCTCAAAACCCGGCTTTATGAAGCCAAACGCGAGATCGAAAGGAAAGAACGCTCGAAGGAACGGATGTCGCTGATCGGTTCCGGGGACCGCAGCGAACGCATTCGCACCTATAATTATCCTCAGAACCGTTTGACCGACCACCGCATCAATCTGACGTTGTATAAACTCGACTCCATCGTGAGTGGCAATATGCAGCCGGTGGCGGATGCACTGCTCGAATACGAGCGGTCCATGCTCAGGGACGACTCGGACAACTAATGGGCTTTCGATCTTCAGGGATGTAAAGCATGAGTGGAAACAGCACGACGCAATCGGAGCCGTGGACTATCCTGCGCTTGCTCCAATGGACGACGGAGCATCTCAAGAAGAGTGGCTCCGCTTCTCCGCGATTGGATGCCGAAGTGCTATTGGCCGAGGCGCGCGGTTGCCAGCGGATCGACTTGTACGCGGCCTTTAATGAAGAACCTCCGGAATCGGTCAAGGCAGTCTTTCGGGAGTTCATCAAACGGCGGGCAGCGGGCGAGCCGGTGGCGTATCTCGTAGGTAAAAAGGAATTCTATTCCCTCCCCTTCAAAGTCACATCCGCCTGCCTAATCCCACGCAGCGAAACCGAACACGTCGTTATTGAAGCGATCGATCGACTGAAAAAATATCAGCGTGCCCCGGAAGTGTCCCTCGCGCAGGATACTCCTGTCCATGTTATCGATGTCTGTACTGGAAGCGGCTGCATCGCGATCACGTTGGCCAAGGAATCGGCGAAGTTCTCATCGAACATTCGTTTCACGGCCATCGATCTCTCCGAAGATGCCCTCGAAGTGGCTCGCGGCAACGCAGAGCAATTGTCCGTCTCCGAACGGATCGCGTTCCGACATGGAGATCTGCTGGAATCCATTGAAAATGCCAGCGCTGACTTCGTGGTCAGCAATCCTCCCTATGTGTCGGAATCGGAATACGATCAACTGGATCGCAGCGTCCGCAATCACGAACCTCGTATCGCCCTCGTGTCCGGGCCGACCGGTCTCGAAATCATTCATCGTTTGATCGAACAATCCGCCACGAAGCTTGTCTCTGGGGGATGGTTGATCTTCGAACTCTCGCCGATGATCGCCGATGCGTGTTTGGCGACCCTCGAATCCGATCCGCGATGGAAATTGGCTAGCCTGGTTCGAGACTTGGCTGGCCACAAACGGATCGCACTTGCACAACGTTCCAACCTATCCTTGGATTGATCGCTCATCCCTTGCAGAGCGATTCAATCGAATCCTTTTCCCTTCAACCAACCTCAGCGTAATCAGCATGCAAATGGAAAAATTGGTGTCGCTCTGCAAGCGACGAGGATTCATGTTTCAATCGAGCGAGATCTACGGTGGGCTCAATGGATTTTGGGATTACGGTCCGCTCGGCGTCGAACTGAAACGGAACATCAAAGACGCGTGGTGGAAGGACATGTGCCAAAACCATAACGAATTGTTGCAGCCAGAGGGTGCGCCCAGCACCTTCGAAATGGTGGGTCTGGATTGCACGATCATCATGCATCCGCAAGTTTGGAAATGCTCCGGTCACTACGATTTGTTCCATGATTACATGGTCGATTGCCGCGCTACCAAAAAGCGGTACCGCTTTGACCAAGTGCGAGGCAAGTGGGTGACTCGCGACGCCCAGCGCGTGTTCGTAACCACGATGGCCGAGCCAGACCATGAAGATGAGGATTTGCAACGCCGGGCCCTCAAAATTTTTAACCTTCGCACGAAGGACCTCGAAAAACTCTCTTTCGATGCACGCGTCAGCACGCTGGACAAGATCACTGCCGAAGATCGGCCGTTTGTACTCGGCCCCGACGCCAACGAACTGGGAACGCTCACCGATCCGCGCGAGTTCAACCTCATGTTCAAGACCTACGTAGGCGCCCTCAGCGGCGAAGAAGGTGCCGCCTTTCTTCGGCCCGAGACCGCTCAAGGCATCTTCGTGAATTTTAAAAATGTCGTCGACAGCACGCGGATCCGGGTGCCATTCGGCGTAGCTCAAGTCGGCAAGAGCTTTCGCAATGAAATCACTCCGCGCAACTTCACCTTCCGTTCGCGTGAATTCGAACAGATGGAGATCGAGTTCTTCTGCCATCCCGATGCTTCCGCACAGTGGTATCAATATTGGCGCAACCGCCGTTTGCAATGGTACAAGAATCTCGGACTCGCCGGCGAGCGTCTCCGTCTGCGCGAACATGATGCCGATGAATTGAGCCATTACTCTTGTGGCACAGCCGATATCGAATATGCCTTCCCGTTCCTGCCCGAGGGCGAATACGGTGAACTCGAAGGGATCGCGCATCGTGGCGATTTCGATTTGCGATCCCATTCGGAAGGCAAGCTCGATCCGAAAAACCGTCCGCTCGTCGTGGAACTCAACGAACAGGGGCAACCGAAGCACCGAGGGAGCGGAAAAGACTTGTCCTATCGCGACGATCTGTCCAACGAACGATTCATCCCGCACGTGATCGAACCTTCTGCGGGCGCGGATCGCGCCACGTTGGCCTTCCTATGCCAAGCCTACGATGAGGATCAAGCCCCTGACGAAGATGGAAAGATGCAATCGCGCGTGGTGATGCGTCTCCATCCTCGGCTCGCACCGATCAAAGCCGCGGTCCTGCCTCTAGTCAAGAAAGATGGAATGCCTGAGGTCGCTGCTGAAGTTTACGGGGCGCTCAAGAAGAAATTCAATGTCTTCTACGACGAAAAGGCCGCGATCGGCCGTCGCTATCGTCGCCAAGATGAAATCGGTACGCCGTATTGCATCACCATCGACTCGCAAACATTGCAAGACCGAACGGTGACGATCCGCGATCGCGACAGCCTCGAACAATGGCGAGTGGCAATCGATGATTGCGTTGCTGAAATCGACAAACGGGTGACTTAGTCCATCGGGCCCTCGCGCGAGCGCCCTACTAGGCAATGGCACCTCGTTGGGCAATGGCACCCTACTAGGCAATATGGCATGAGCGAACAAAGGCAAGGCGAACTCTTTCCGGACGATTTGGCCCCCTGGGAGTTGGATGCGCAATCCTTAACGCTCGTCGCCAATGTTGTGTTTGCCGAGGCCCCGTTCGGTCCTTACTCCTACCGCATTCCGGACACGGTTTCGGCTACCTTGCTGCCAGGCATGCGAGTCTTGGTCCCGCTTGGTAAAGGAGATCGAGAAGTCACTGGCTATTGCCTGAGCACCGAATCGATCCGTCGCCCTCCAGGAGCCTTTAAGCCGATCCTGCAAGTCTGCGATTCGGCCCCTCTATGCAGTTCATCCTTGCTCGAGCTCGTCCGGTGGATGAGCCAGTACTATCTCGTACCGGCGGGCCAAGTCATCGAGGCAATCATCCCCGCAGGTGTCCGTGGCGGGGCAGGAACACGCAATCAATTGCTCCTTCGCCCTAGCGAGAACGCGAGGGAAGATCGCTTGGTGGCCTCGTTGCCCCCAAAACAACGCCAAGCCCTTCAGCAGTTGATCCTAGCCGACGAACCTCTTTCACCCGATCAATTGCGGTCGCTGGCACAATGCTCGGATGGCATCATCAAGAAGTTGCGCGATGCGGGCTTCATCGAACAATTCGCCGAACGGGTGATGTCGTATGAAGGAACAGAACATCCGAACGATTCGATCGATCCGATTCCGCCCGCCTTGACGACCGATCAACGTGTGGCTCTGCAAACCATTTATCGAACGATCGATTCCGGTCAGCATGGCACGATCCTGCTCCAGGGGGTCACTGGTAGCGGAAAAACAGAAGTGTATATGCAAGCGATCGAGCGGACGATTCGATTCGGTCGACAAGCCATCGTACTGGTCCCGGAAATCAGTCTGACACCTCAAACGCGCAGCCGATTCCAGAATCGTTTTCGAAGTGTGGCGGTATTGCACTCCAATATGAGTGGTCCAGAGAGGCACTTTCAATGGCGAAGGATTTCACGTGGGGAAGTCCAAGTCGTCGTCGGCCCTCGCAGCGCGATCTTTGCTCCGGTTCCGCAACTGGGCCTCGTGATTTTGGATGAAGAACACGAAACAACCTTTAAGCAGGAGACGATCCCGCGTTATCATGCGCGCGATGTGGCGCTGCATCGGACCTATTTGGAAAAAGTTCCGTTGGTACTCGGTTCGGCCACTCCTTCCTTGGAAACCTACCATCGTGCGAAGACGGGCGTTTATCAACGTGTGGTTCTGCCTCGCCGCATCCTAAATCGCCCAATGCCCGAAGTGCGAACGATCGATCTGCGAGTGAATCGTGCAGACGCCAATCCATCGAGCCTTTCACGGCCTCTCCTGCAATCGATGCGACGGGTGCTGGACGAACAGGGGCAAATCCTCCTCTTGCTAAATCGTCGCGGCTATTCGACATCGATCCAATGCCCTGCGTGTGGCGATGTCGTGATGTGTCCCGATTGCGATCTGCCGATGACGTTTCATCGCGATGGCAACAAAGCCATGTGTCATTACTGCGATCACACGATCTCAGCTCCGACCCATTGCCCGAAATGCAACTTCGACGGAATCCGATTTTCGGGGCTTGGGACACAGCGTCTGGAATTGGAGGTCCAAGCGAAATTTCCCGAAGCCCAAATCGCTCGGATGGATTCCGATACGATGCGCAAGCCTGGAAGCCATGAACGGACGCTGACCGATTTTCGGGCTGGCCGAACCCAGATCCTGCTCGGGACGCAAATGATCGCAAAGGGACTCGACTTCCCCAATGTCCTCTTGGTAGGGGTGATCAATGCCGATACCGCCCTGCACTTCCCCGACTTCCGAGCTTCCGAAAAAACCTTTCAGTTGGTGACTCAAGTCGCCGGTCGTACAGGCCGAGGGGACAAAGCAGGCGAAGTGCTCGTGCAGACGTTTACGCCTGAGCATCCAGCCATCCTCGCCGCGTGCAAGCATGACTTCGAGGGTTTTGCCGATCGTGAGCTCGAGCAACGACGTCCGCTGGGGTATCCTCCGTTTGGAGTTCTCGCGCGGATCATCTTTCGCGGCGAAGTGCAGATGTTGGTCGAGCAACTAGCCGAAGGCGTTGTTCAAAAGGCGCGTGTCGAGGCCCAACGAACGGGGGGGGCTGTTCGAGTGCTCGGGCCCGCTCTGCCACCGATACCCAAACTACGAGGTCACTACCGCTACCATTGCATGCTCGTTTCCAAGGATGCTGCCTCGCTGCATGCGGTTCTCGTCAAAGTGCAAAACACGACCAAACCGCCAGAAGGTACACTGTACTTGATTGACGTTGATCCGATCGACATGCTCTAGCGAGTTCCTCACCATGCATCGTTTCTGGCTATGTGGATGGTTCGGCTTGATGCTGACTCTCCGTTGCGGTTCCATGTTCGCTCAAGACATTGTGCGCGATGTCCCTCGGCAGCCCTTCGAGGCCTCGGTTCAGCGTTTGGCCGAATCGATGCGATGGTTGGGAGAGCCCCTTTCAGAATCCGTTGAGACGACGCTGCGCGAAGCATCCAGCAACAACGATGATCGGGAAGTGGTCGCGATGCTTCAGCAACAACTGGATCCGCTATGCCTAGCCACCGTCAGTATCAATCCTGAAAGCCGGGTCAAAGTAACAGCGGGTGCTGCTCTGCCCCACTTGATCGAAAAAGGATGGCGCACCTTTCTCGTAAAGGTCATCAATGGAGCCGGAGTCACGGCGCCACTGCGTTGCAGTAGTCCGCAATCGCAAAGTATGGTTCGCCCAAGCACCTCGGCTGCGGCTCCCGAAATGAAAATCACTCCGGCCGAAGCCGCACGGCGATGGCTAGATATCGCACTCCCTACACAGGAACCTCTTCTTCCGAGTCTGTCGGGGCTCAAAGTTGAGTATCGGGTGGTTCAACTCTACAGCCGGGATGAGGGGCTACGCGAAGCGACCCTCGCCTTCGATGTAGGGACTGGAACGCAAGATCTCGGTTTCCGAAGTGAACTGCCGATCCTCTTCCGTGCGCGGTCGAGTCAAGCCGTCCCCTTGAGCATCAAGGACCATGACGGGCGACCCACCACGTGCGCGCTTCTGGTTACCGATGCCCGAGGACGCGTTTATCCCAATCCGGCGCGTCGACTCGCACCTGATTTCTTCTTTCATCCCCAGATCTACCGAGCCGATGGCGAAACGGTCATTCTTCCGTCGGGAAGCTATTCCATTACTGCGACGCGTGGACCCGAGTATTTATCTACAACCGTTCAGGTCACTATTCCCGACGGTGAAGAACCCTCACCGATTTCGATCCAGCTCCAACGTTGGGTCCATATGACGTCCCTGGGATGGTTCTCGGGAGATCATCATGTTCATGCGGCAGGATGTGCTCATTATGAGAATCCTACGGAGGGCGTTACACCCGAGGACATGATGCGCCACATCACAGGGGAAGATCTCAATGTCGGTTGTGTTCTGAGTTGGGGGCCATGCTGGTACAATCAAAAGCAATTTTTTGATGGCAAGGTTTCGAAGCTGTCCCGTTCCAACCATCTCATGCGATACGACATCGAGGTCAGCGGATTTCCTTCGTCGCATGCAGGGCATCTCTGTTTGCTCAATCTCGTGGAAGATGACTACCCCAACACGAAAAAAATCGAAGAGTGGCCAACCTGGACGATTCCGATTTTGAAATGGGGACAAGAGCAAGGAGGGATTGTCGGATACAGTCACAGCGGATGGGGGTTAGCCCTGCCCGACTATCTTCCCGACGGTTCACGCGGTGAACTCCCCAATACATGGGGTGGAGGCAAGAGTACGACCAAAGGACGCGCCGCAGATCGACTGCCCGATTATGCGATGCCTAATTTCGACGGGATCGGAGCCAATGAATACATTGTGGCAGCACCGAATGATGCGTGCGATTTTATCAGCACCGTAGATACGCCTCCCATCTGGGAGCTTAACATTTGGTACCACGCACTCAACGCTGGGCTTAAGACGCGCATCAGTGGGGAGACGGACTTCCCATGTATCTACGGCGAGCGGGTCGGACTGGGTCGTATCTACGTCGAGCTTGATCCAAAAATGCAATTTTCCTACGACCATTGGGTGCGAGGATTGTTCGATGGTCGTAGTTATGTCGGGGATGGACTGAGCCATCTGTCGCATTTCTCGATCCATGGCCAAAAACTTGGAGTCCCTAATGGTGACGGCGAAATCAGTTCCGTGGCGTTGGAGTCAAAGGGGACCGTGAAAGTCCAAACGCGTGTTGCGGCATTTCTGCCCGTCGAGCCCGATGCCAACGGAATGGCGATCGCCAGCCGTCGACTGGATGAAAAGCCTTATTGGCATCTAGAACGTAGCCGCATCGTGGGTTCTCGCAATGTGCCCGTGGAACTCGTCGTCAACGGAGAGCCTGTGGCCAAACAAGTCATCGCGGCCGATGGCCAGTGGAACGATTTGAGTTGGGATGTCACGATCGATCGCTCTAGTTGGGTTGCAGTGCGCGTGTTTCCTTCGCTTCACTCGAATCCCATTTTTGTCACAGTCGAGGGAAAACCTGTTCGAGCGAATCGACGCAGTGCAGAATGGTGTCGGCGAGCCGTCGATGTTTGCTGGGAGCAAAAGAAGAAGCTCATCCGCCCATCCGAATTAGCGGATGCAGAAGCCGCCTACAACGCGGCCCGAAAGTATTACGATCAAGTCGTAGCTGAATCGAACAATCCGAGTGGCAATTAGACGGAACGCGTTAGCGTGCGGTTGTTCTGCGCAACGAAAAAACCGGGTGCTAGCGTACAGCGGCTGATAGGTTGTTCACTGTAACAAATCAGCCGGAACGCGTTAGCGTCCGGTTATTCTCTTTTTTCTTCGGAATGCGCCGATGCCGAATCCATCGATCGACCACGATCGCACTGAGAAAGCTGGCGATCAACCCCTGAAGCTCCGCAGGGACAATTCGATACCACTCCATCCAACCGGAGTGCGACTGTTGGGATAGATGCGCATCAAGTAGCTGTCGGATTCCCCAGACCATTGTCCCAACGATCATGGCCGAGATGCCTGTCGCTGGCCCTGCAGGCTGACCAAATAGGGACCAGCACATGGGTACTACCAACGAGACCAACACGATTGCCAAGGAGAGTTCTAGCAGCCCCATTACGGATTCCCCTGAGAACGCAGCAAGGAGACTCCCGAATGTGACTCCGACCGCACTCAAACGTTGGAATCCTATGCCTGCGATGGGAGAGTTAAGGCTGTCATCCAATGAATCTGTTCCTGGGGTTGGTGAACGCAACCATCTCCGAAAGACATTGTTCGTGAGCATCGTGGTTTGAGATAACGTCGAACTGCATGCAGCGGCAAGATTGAGGGAAAGCAATCCAATAACCAGCAGAATTTCGAGCGGCTCACTTAAAAAGTAGGAAGCCGCGATTGGCAGGACTTTATCTCCTTGGATATCTTCTACTGCAATCAAATGCTGAAGATGGACTCGCGATGCTAGTCCGATATAGACGGGAATCAATCCGATCACGAGATAGATCAGCCCAGCCCATAGAAAAGACCAGCGAGCAATCGAGGCCGATGCGGAAGACTGGATGCGCTGCTGCAGGTCTTGGCCTGGGATATTTCCAAGAGTCCCTGTCAAGAAAACTCCGAGGATCGCGAGGATTTGAGTCGCGTTGGCAATCGGCAAGAATTGGAGACGCTCCTGAGGCGAAGCCTTCAGGACGGTTTGAACACCCTCAATAGGATTGCCGTTGCCAATTTGATTGGTTGCTGAGAAGAACAACAACAGCATGCCTACCATGGAACCACCGACCAGGATCGAATCGGTCCATGTGACTGCCCACATGCCTCCACTCCATAGGATCGCGAGGGTGACGGCCGACGCCAACACAATCCCTAACCAAGTCGGCATACCCAAGTAACTGTTGAGGATCGCTCCGGCGGAGAGATACTGCGCCCCGATCCAAAAAAAGAACGTGGGAACCTGGATCAGGCAACTGATCCATTCTGCCCAAGGTCCAAATTGACTGCGGAAAAGATCGGCGAGCGTGGATAGTTCCAGTTTCCAAAGCCGAGACGCGAACACCGCGCCTGTGAGGACCAACGCTGCGGCGCAGGCGAATGGTTCTAACACCGTCCCCTGCATGCCGTATTCATAGGCATTGCGTGTAGCCCCTAGAATCGCGGAGGAGCCGAACCATGTCGCGAGCAAGGATAAAATCGACAAACCCAGAGGAACTTCTCGGCTGGCGAACAGATAGTCGCGACCATTTACGACACGCCGACCTGCGAGCCTACCTACCAGAATGAGTACGGCAACATACAGAATCAGCGCCATTGCGAGGCAAACTTTGCCAGGTAGGGAAAGATCGGTCATGCCGTGTTCCCATTCATACGATCGCCACGGATTCCTGTTTTGTTCAGGTGCCGAGTCGTCGAAAAGCCAACTCTGGCAATCATTGAAGCCGTACGGAACAGCAAGCGACTACGCCGCAGTCTGATGGTCGACTTTGGCAAAGATCATTCGTCCGGCTTGGGTCTGCAACGTGCTGGTCACGGCGACTTGAACGGTTTGATTGATGCGATCGCGTCCACCCTCGATCACCACCATGGTGCCATCGTCGAGATAACCGATGCCTTGATCGTGCCCTTCGCCGGGCTTGACGATTCGGATCTGGAAGCACTCGCCTGGAAGATACTGCGGGCGGAGGGCCGCAGCGACTTGGTTGAGATCGATGACTTCCACGTTGTGCAATTTGGCGACTTTATTGAGGTTGAAGTCTCCGGTCACAAGCTTTCCGCTGAGATGTTTAGCGAGTATTACCAACTTCATATCGACGGGCTGCCCATCAAATTCGGGAAGCTCGGTGTCGTACATCATGAAGTCCAATTTATCGCTGGTTCTCAATCGGTTGAGAATATCCAATCCTCTTCGGCCTCGAACGCGTCGAAGCTTGTCCGAGCTATCGGCGATCGCTTGCAACTCCATCAACACAAATTGAGGCATGATCAAACGGCTGTCCAAGACGTTGGTATCTGCCAGTTCTGCTAATCGGCCATCGATCACGCTACTGGTATCGAGAATGAGGGGCTTTATTCCCTTGAGATCTCGGGCGAATTCGACATAGGGGATGACAAAGCGAAAGTCGTCCTTGGTTTGCAGCAGGAGGCTTACGCACGCATAACAGAGCACGATCAGAACACCGAGAGAAACGTAAGAACGGTACGGATTCGATTCTAGAATGGGAGCCATCGCTAACGTCAACAGATTGGTGAAAATCGCACCGACAAGCAAGCCGAAGTAGATCGCCGATACGATTTCAATCCGTTTCTTGGGGAAGCACATGTCCAATGCGACGACGGCAAATGCAATCAGCAAGACAGAGCTAAAGACGAGATAGGGAGTGGCAAACGACCTGTCGTCGGTCGGTTTCAGGGTCTGCACGACCGAAGAATTGGCCAGCGAAGCACCAATGCTGGCCGCAGCGACGATAAAGATAATCCGAAGGATCGTGACAGCGATTGAATCCGCGATCGGCGAACTCGCTTGACGCGTTCCGGAGGCTGACTGGTGTGAGGTGTCCACGTTGAATGGCGATTGGAAAGGGCGTTGTTTTTGTAAGGATTCGGTAGGAACGCCACGGGGGCATCGTACCAGGTCGTCGCCTTGCAACCTCCGTGTTGGGGGGTGTTCGAAGGCATTCCGTTTTCCGGAAAGCGAGAACAGGCACACCGGGTATCGCGTCCCATGGTGAGACGCGACGGGACGTCGGCTCCTCGACTAAACCTAATGGTATAATACCTCCGCGCCAGCTCCTCGCGTAGTTGAACTACCAATAACCCGCCCCAAAGTCGGTTCGGATTTGTCGGATGATTCCGATAAAACCGTTTACTGCCCCCTCTTAAAGTGAGATTCGAGCCCATTCGCACGCAAGGCTTCCGAATCCAAGACGAGCGGGTTCACTCCGATAGGCTCAGTCGTCGATAACACAGGGATTGGATAGGCGACCGATGGATTCGATGTCGATTTCGACCCGATCTCCATCCTTCAAGAAGACGGGTGGCGTGCGGGCGACTCCGACACCTGCCGGGGTGCCAGTGTAGATCACATCTCCGGGTTCCAACGTGATCACTTGGGAGATGTACTCGATCAAGTGGACGGGACTAAAAATCAATTCTGCCGTGCTTGAGTCCTGCATCAACTGCCCATTTACACGGCACTGGATTTTCAGGTTGCCGGGATCGGGAATCGAGTTTGCGATCGCGATGGCCGGTCCGAGTGGAGCGAACGTATCGAAAGACTTTCCTAGGAACCATTGTTTGCCAGGCTTCCCCTTTTGCCAATCGCGAGCCGAAACGTCATGACCAATGGTGTAACCGAAGATGGCGGATGCGGCCTGCTCCTTGGTCGCTTTCTTGACCTTTTGTCCGATCACCACCACCAGTTCCGCTTCGAAATCCACTTCGTGGCTGGAGGTCGGCAAGAGGATCACTTCATTGGGCCCAATCATGGCCGTCGGCATTTTGCAAAAGACGATTGGCTCCTCGGGGATGGGTGCATTCGTTTCGATTGCGTGGTCTCGATAATTCAATCCGATGCAGAGGATCTTTCCTGGTCGATCGATCGGGCAGATCAATCGCAGAGGTTCCTGGCTGGTTCCCAGTTTCTTGGCTAGGCTGCCGATTCTCGGTTCGAATTGAGGCCACTTGGCGATCAGCTCGATCATGGAAGCGGGAAGCGATTGATCCGCCGCTGAGAGATCTTGAATGCCATGATCTAATTGGATGCCCCAACCCTGGGTGTTATCGGGGCGCAAGAATCGAACCAGCTTCATGATTGATCAGCCTTGGGCGATGAAGTTCTGAATGAGGTGTTGATGGCGCAGACGGCGCGGATCAAACCACGCGGTTGGACGTGGATTTGGGATCGGAAAAAAAGAACCAGCAAGGAACTCTCGACCTGGTTACCGCGTCGCACGTTTCGACTTATTGGCTTGATGGGCTGTTGCCAGTTCCCAGGCAATGTCAAAAACCCAACGCGCGAGCAAGGGGCACGCCGTCCCTCGCTGACGCTTCAGGTTTCGATTCAATCATTGAAGTCGTTCGACAAACCGTCTATCGATTGCCGAGCCTTCGGCCCATCGATCGGATTACTTGGGAGCAAGCATTGCGATCATCTTCTTCCCTTGCTGGGAAGGTGGTTGCTCCAGCTTGGAATACTCGGCCAGATCCGTGATGACATGCTCCATCACACGGCGTCCTTCTTCCACGTGGGCCATTTCTCGACCACGGAACATGACGGTGACTTGGACCTTGTCTTTGTGCTGAAGAAACCCGATGGCTTGACGCACTTTGGTCAACACATCATGGTCGCCGGTCTTTGGACGCAGGCGAATTTCCTTGGTCTTCGTCTGGTGCGTTTTTTGACCAGACTTTTTGTTCTTTTCGTATTTGTATTTGCCGAAGTCCATGATTCGGCAAACGGGAGGACGCTCATTGGGCGCCACTTCCACAAGATCCAAGCCAGCGTCCCGAGCGCGGCTCATGGCTTCTTCTACCGTGATGACTCCGTATTGAGTTCCATCTGGGCCAATGACGCGTAAGGGGGAGATGCGAATTTGATTATTGACCCGAGTCTGAATGCGTTCGATCGTTAAACTCCTTCTGAAACCAAGTGCGTGCTCCTTGTCTCTGAGGTCGAGGCCTTCTAATGGCACCGACCGAAGATTTGGGATGCGGATCGGGAGTTGGACATTTGTCGCGATGCGGGTCCCGAATCAAATCCTCAATGCATGAGGATTTGCCAATTGGGAGCGCATCGCGAGGGCTTGCATCCACATGGGATACGATTCCCTCCAATCCCGCGAAAATGACGTAATCCCTAGTATCGACAAAACCTACCCCGCTGGTCAACTGAGCTTCCGTAGAATTTTTCGGATCCCGTGCAGTATCTGCAAAAATCGGGTCTTGGGTATTTACGCATCCATCCGCCGGAACGCCTCAGCGTCCGGTTGTTTTGGAGCGATCCGAAAACCGGGTGCTAAGGCACTCCGGCTGATGAAGCCAGGCTGAAAGAGCTATCCAGCCACAGCCATTGAGGAATTCAAGCGTTCGCCAAATGGAGAATGCAAATTGGATTGCTCAATGTCATCTGTGGAGGTTGTGCAGAAGGGCGCAGGGTACTGCCATTCACTGCGTTTCGTTGGGGCAGCGTGTGGTTTGGCGATGTATCGTGTGGTCGGGCTATGCAGTCGCTCCCACGATTGGTTGAGTGAACCCCTTGTTCTGCACTCTATTGGCACTTGCAAGCAGTTGATCGGTCGGTACATTACGTGGATTCTTTGCCCTTGTAGCTCAGTCGGTAGAGCAGCTGACTCTTAATCAGCGGGTCCAAGGTTCGAGTCCTTGCGGGGGCACTATGTCAACAATCCCTGCGAATCCAACGCAGTCACCCACGATAATCCCAGGGTTTTTGCAATCTTGATCAACGCTGGATGCCTCTTGATTGGCACCGATGTTACCACCGGCGTTACCACCGTTTTGGTCTAATCCAACACCACCGGACACCGCTTTTTCCCAGTGGCTTTCAGTTGTTTGCAAGTAATGCCGCTCGGCAATTCGTGTTGAGTGACCAAGCCACGAGTCACACACATGGCTTGGGAAGATTTCTTGAAGGTCCGTTCTCGCACTGGCTCGCAAGTTCACAAACAACTTGGGCCAAGGCACCACACCCACGCGCGATAGGATCCGTCCTAGTTGTGTCCGTAGGTTGGTTGCGTTCCCACGATACCGGCGGACGCAATGGTTCGTTCCCTCGGGAGCCAAATAGCGTGCCGCTTCTATCAACGGCCGCAGCTCGGGGAAGATCGGGCAAAACCTCAAACCCGTTTTGACGGAATCAATTCGAAGTCGGCCCGCTGCTAGGTCCACATCGGCCCAGGTCAGTCCTAGGATTTCCGTAGGACACCGCAATCCAGCATATCTGCACAATCCAAAGATCAACCCCCATTCTGTATCGCACCCTTCCAACACCGTGTTGGTCGTTTTGCGGTCAATATAGAAGTCCCTCGCGCGGTTCACCTCGGGACCGATCCGTTGGTCGGCCGATGGACTTTCCACCAACAACTTGGCTCGGACCGCTTGGGCGAACAACTTTTTGATCCGCTTTGCGTGCTTGTTGGCCGACGATATCGCCATCCCTCGTTCGGGTAGCTCTCCCTTGGCTGGAAGGGCCGACGACACCAGCCACATCCGCCACGCGTCAATGTCGGCTGGTGTCACATCCGCAAGCAAACGGTCAGGGCCGACGAACCGAACAAAGTATTTTGCGGACAGTTCATACTTGTACCGAGTTGCGGACTTCCAGTCGGTCCGAGTGCCAATGTAGGACTCGAAAAACGGTTTGACCATTCGAGATGCCTCACCCGCAACCCGTTTGCGCTCGGAACCCACGAATCCATAAACGGCCAAACGCTCTCGGATCCGTCCCGTCAATTCGTTTGCCCACTTGGCGGTCCCTGGCTCGGGACTCACACCGCCCTTGAACGCCCGTTCCAACTCCGACACATGCCGCGCCACCGTCTCAGCATTCCGCTTAGAAACATCTCCCAACCATAGCACTCGTTGCCGATTGTCGGTGTCCCTGAACCGCAGTTTGTAACCAGGACGGTTCCCACTTTGCCTATGCAGACTTGCCATAACTCAACTCCCATTGGTTGACACCCATAATGAAGAAAAACACCAAGACGGGCCGGTATGGGTAACCGGATTTCGGATGTACGGTCCTAGTCTTGGCGAATGCAATGTACACGTTCGACGAACCGATAGCCAACTCGTTAACTCAATCCACCACAAGATCCACACGAGGACAACGCCCCGCGCTGCGATCCACACGGACCAATCCGTGGGACTCCAAGTCCGCCAAACCCCGCTGGACTGCTTTTCTCCCGAGTTCAAATGGTTTGCACCTTTCGACGCACAACACCAGCCCATTCCGCTCGGACTTCATTCCTGCCAAATGGAATAGCACCAATCCCACGAGTACCGCATTGCGTCTTGGGATCCGTGCCGCTCGAACCAACCAATCCATTGGAATGGGACCACGAATAAACGGTCCAATCGTCTTGGACTTGGGTTTGGCAATTGGCTTTCCCTCCCCAAACGCATCATGCGAGTATCGGAATACTTCCAAATCATCCATGCAGATACCCTACTTATTTAGAGATGATTCATTACTAGATATAAGATTAGATAGACACCCCGTCCCGTTTGGTGCCAAACCCCGTCCCGTTTGGTTCCGACTGGTTCCAAAATGGACTGGGTCCAACTCGGTCAAAATGGACAACACCGTGGTCCACATCTCAACTCCACGTTCGTCCGAGTAGCGATCGGGACACCGCACCACATCCGAGTCCGACTCCAGCTCGAACCCACCCAGCACAATGGCGGATGCTTCCCGCATTGCTGCTTGCGTCTTTGCAACCGTTTCATCGATGGTACTGGTCGGCCCTTCCACCAAAATGGCATCGTGGATTGGCGCGCAAATACCAACACCCCGTTCGGAGATAAGGCAACACGCCAATCTCAACATTTCCGCTCCATTGGCTTGGCATGGGAAATTGGCCAAGGATCTAGGATTGGCGTCCGGTCCCACGTTCAAACGCCACCCAAACACCGTTTGGAGATGGCGATACAACATCGCATGGTCAACGGCCGACTCGGACCAACGCCAATAGCGGGGATACGTCTTGCGATGTAACCGCAACAGCTCCCGGGCCACATCCAACGTGTCGCCAATGCTTCCCGCTAAGGACTCGGCACCCATTCCATACTGGACACCCAGCACACACGCTTTGAACAACGCCCGTTCCTTTTTATGGGACTGCTTGGTTGCCGTAGGTGGAACCGCTCCCGCTTGGATGGCGAACGCTAGGTAAGGATCCCCCGAGCGGTATGCTGCCATCATGTTGGCGTCTTGGGAGAATGCCGCAGCAATTCCAAACTCTTGTTGGGACCAATCGATATAGGCTATCGCTCGGCCCTCCTCGGGTTTGATCAAGGACCGCAACCAAGCACTCGGTCCGAAAATGAAACGGGAGTTGCTCGGCTGGTTCCTTCCAGTCCTCGATTGAAACGGACTCAGCAAACAGCGGTTCCTTCCATCGGATCCCACGGCTAAGTCCGAGAGACGCATCTGGCCAAGTGTATGCCGCAGCTCCCGCCACTTGCCGACCAACATGGGATGGCGTTTTGCTGCTTGTCGGAAGGTTTCATCGTCCAACGCCAACGCTCCACTTGGAAGTCTTGGCCATGCGATGTTGTGGCGAATCAAGTAGCGTTCCCATCGATCCGCCTTAAACGTCCGACCGTCAAACACTTCTCCACGAGGATCCACCCTTTCGATCAATTGCGTTTGGATAGTCGGCCAATGCTCCCGCAGTCCACCAAGTATCTTGCGGTCCACCGGAATCCCTCGGTGTTCCATCGCTGCCACCGCTCGCATGTAACGGCCCCGCAACAACGCCCTCGGAAGATCGATTCCAGCAATCATCTTGTCCAACAACCTTGGCAATGCGTCCACATCCGATTGGCAATAATCCAATAACGCAATCCGCTCCTCGGAGTTGTGTGGTCCCTCTCGCATGGCCAATTCGCGCATCGATTGTTTTTCCACGGACTCCATGCAGTCCAACCCAAAATGGGTCAAGGCTCCCAAGAGTCCCAAGCCACCAGGGCCGACCGTCCCATTGGTCAACCCTTTGAATTCCACATACAGGTCCAACACACGGCTCGGCATAGGCCAACCAAGTGCCAAACAACATCCCAACTCGGCACTCGCAAAGTACGCTATGAAAAGTGAGTCAGGGCCAACATCAAATGGCGGTTCATCGGGGATATCCTCAGTGAGCCATTGACGGACAAGAGTGTTGGAATGGAGTTCACGAGCCACCAGACAAACGGCTTGCGGCCGTTCGCCTGGAAGGGCTCGGAATTCAAAGTCCACCACCCAAACCATCCTAAACTCGGACAGTTTGGGATGGGTCATAACTCACCACGCAACCGCTTCAAAACGGGATGGTCCAACGAGCCAATAAAGCGATCCCGAAACGAGAGTTTCAGTAGTTCGCCAATCGTCGGCACCGAGGACCAATCGGGCTCGGGCAGTTTGCCAAGTGCCACGTTGGGCACATAGCAACCGGCCGACATATCCGCCACCACCTTGGCCCATTGCGTCTCGGCAATGCGTGCTGCTTCAATGGCGGACACATGCCACGAACACGGCCGACCGTCCAATCCTGGGAGAGTCAGAGGCCATAGAAACGGAATCGGGGAATTCCGACTCACACACACCACCAACATCGTCAGCACCACATCACCCGCCAAATGTTCTCGGACCGCAGGAGTCACCAGATAAGTCTCCCGCGTTTCCTTGTCCGTAAAGGCTCCCGTTGTGAACCGATGTTCCTCCCCCTCTCGAACCCGTACAAACTCTTGTTTGTGGGGTTTTCTACACGCCACCGAGGTTATCACCGGCTTAACTTGGCTCAGTTCCGAGAAGTCTTGCGACAATCTCAGCTTGGCCAATTCCGCTGGGTCAAATGGGTCAGGGGACGCGCTCGCTGCTACAATACTCACAGGTTGACTACCTTTCCGGCTTGGGTGCTTGTGCAGAGTGCCCCGGCCTTTTTCGTTTCAAGAGATAAAGTTTTGACGCAAACCAAACTCGGGTTTGCATCCTGTTTGGCGTCCGCATCGATAGACAATGCAGGGCCAACCAACGCATCGATCACACGGTCAGGATCAAACAGTCTGCGAGTCCCAACGAGACAACTCGGCACTCGTTTGGATGCCACCAATCGGTCTAGTGTTGCCGTGCCGACGTTCGCCAACTTGGCCATCGTGGGACGGTCCACCAAGCACCGTTGACGGGCCACCAACTTGGGGCCAATCTGTTGCTCGATCCGGTCCGCCAACATCCTGGCCAACACTTCCAAGTCCGCTGGTTTCAACATCAATGTCTCACCCACGGGAGCGGCCCTTTCTCGGTTTGGCCTGCAACTTGTCCGTTGCAATCCATAACCGCTTGATGGCCTTGTTGAAGCGGACCGTTGCACTCCGACAGAATCCGAATTCCACGATTTCACCCGCCTTGACCATCGCTAGGGTAATGCCACCCAACGCGCGTTTATCAAAGTCCTCGGGGATATCTACGGTCCTAGCGGCCTCTTCAACCGCCACCGGATTCTTCGCTGCCAAGAGATGTCGAAACTGGGTTTCAACTTGGGCAATGATGCTTGGGGAATTACTCACGGTTGGATCCCTCCCGTGCTAGATTCCCATGCGGTTGGCGTTCACGCTCAACCTCTTCACACAATCGCAGCAACCGACGCAACAACCGCAGCTCACGAAGTCGTTTCCCAAGATCCATTCGGACCGTCCGAGGATCGGGAACAACTGCCAGCGGCTCAGAATTTTGAGTAGCCATAGGCCACCTCCTTTCAAAGAGATGACCACTATGGCAACTGGCAACTTACGGATCGGTTACTACAACCGTAACTTCCGTAAGTTCTCAAAACTATTCTTGAAGGCCCTCCAACAGGACAAAATCGGTTCTGATGTGGAACGCCATCGGAATTTTCTCTCGGTACAAAAAATCGTTTGTGTCATGCATGGTCTTGGGCAAACGTTCTTTGAATATGAATTCTACATCCGTGTTACTCTCCTCGGGCCAAATGCGATAACACAGATCTCGACCACCGCATTGCGCAGGACGGGAACTCCAATCGGCAATCTCCCAGAAGAACACAATGAATTGCGATTGTTTAGGCCCTCTTGGCAATGGCGGCCTCGGAGGCCTTTCGAATTCCTTTCGCTGCTCTGGGGACAGCCAACTTGGGTCTAGGGCTATCTCAATTAAACAAAATTCCATTAGCCGATCCACTAATTCGAAGGCCTTGGTTAATCGCTCTAAATAGCTCCGAATGAATGGCTTATTATCTACATAGATCGGTTCCAAACCATCTTCTGAATAGCCAGAGATTGTCTTGTGGAAGTAGTGAAACCGACCAAATTCCGAAACCATTTCTCGCACGAGAATTCGATACTGGTCTTTCCATACACAAGGCGGTAATGCCTCCAGTTGCAACAGGAGAAGCCAAATGGCTCTTTTTGCGATATGCAAATGAACTACTGCACATCGCAACCAAACGGACCCGTGCTTAACACTTTCACGAACCGCATCCCAATCGAAACCTTCCTTACAATCCTCCCTCACAAGTGCAACAATTTTGTACCCATCTTGCCAACCGTGATTGGCATAGTCGGACTCCGAATAGGTGGTGCCCTCGGCGAGTAATTCCTCTGCAACAAGTCCGAGGGCCTGTACATTCGAGATTGCCGAGTAGAGGCTATCCGTCTTGGCATTTTTATGCTCAACGCTTCCCGGGAGAGCATCTGGATGAAGTAGCGAACCGAGGGAGGCAAACCTCGCAAAGTTACCCCAATAATTGTGGGAGTCCGGGCTCGATGTCACGATGTTGCTTTTGCGATTGGAGTGTTGGGCCACCTCCCACACCCAACCGCAAGATGTTGGATGGGGAGATGTACAGCCGGAGCTAACCGCTTACCCAGAATGATGGTCGGAGTTTCTCAGGCTCCGACAACTCGATTGTTGGTGAGTGCCAACGCTCCGATTGTTGCCGATGTCATACACCGAGTCCACCGTCAGCACACCACCGGCTTCCACCAAGATCCATCCCAAGGCTCGGGCCGACCGACTGACTGAGTGTGGGTTTCCTTACCACACCCGCAAAAAGATGGCTCGATAAAGGGACCGCGTCCCACACGCCACCCCCCTGGGAAGGACCCGCCGATGGCACCCCTACCGAATTCACGCTTAAAAATGCGTCCGCCTGCCATGCGGTCTCCACGGGAGTTTGGCGACACAATTTCACCCCCCTCTTCCAAACGCCACAATTCTGGGGATGAACACGGAAGGGAAG
>JBAWXH010000073.1:0-27519 GCA_037144155.1 Planctomycetota bacterium
TGCCGTCCTTCTTCCTTGATCGGCAACATCATCCAACCAAAAGGAACAAGGCAACAGACAAAGCGTGGCTGGCCCCAATGAACCCAATGAACAAAACAAGACTGCGGGCCTTCGTAGACAGAGTGTGATCTTGGGGGGAGTTTGTATCGCTCTGCCTCGCTCCAATAGCGTTGATAGCAGTTTGCCGTCCTTCTTCCTTGATCGGCAACATCATCCAACCAAAAGGAACAAGGCAACCGACAAGGCGTGGCTGGCCCCAATGAACCAGGCCCCAATGAACCAATGAGTGCTGTCCTAGAGTTGGTTACGAGACTTCGCGGCATGGATTAGAATACGTCGATTAGAATATTGGTCACCATGTCCAACTGAGACTCTTTTCAAAGCCGGCCATGAATCAAGACCCAGTGAGACGAACGGTCGCGTATCGAGCCAAACGCAAGGCGTACTTGAACATGGTGTTGCCGGCTTTCTTGATCTCGATCATCGCTTACCTTGATCGGAATAATTTGAGCTATGCCAAGCTCACCATGAACGCAGAGTTGGGGTTCACCGATGCGAATTATGGGTTCGGTGCAGGGATTTTCTTTGCCGGGTACATCCTCTTCGAAATCCCAGGGGCCCTGATCGCCGAGCGGTTTAGCGCCCGTCTATGGCTGTCTCGCATCATGATCACCTGGGGGTTCTTCACGGCCTTGATGGCTTGGGTGACTCAGGGCTGGCAGTTCTATGCGTTGCGATTCCTCATCGGTGCGGCGGAAGCGAGTCTCTATCCTGTGCTCATGGCAACGATGATCCCGAGGTGGTTCGTTGCCAAAGATCGAGCTGTCGCGATCGCCATGATCATGGCTTCGTTGCCTTTCTCATCGGTGCTGGGTGCCCCGATCGCGGGCTGGTTGATCGATACCCCATGGATGGGATTTCAAGGCTGGCAGGTTCTCTTTATTGTTGAGGCCATTCCGGCTTTGTTACTGGGGTTGGTCGTTCTGGTCTGGTTAGCAGACCGGCCCGAGTCCGCGTGGTGGCTGACCGAAGACGAGAAAGACTATTTTCGTCAGATACATGCAGAGGACACTGATTGGCACGAGATGTCGGAAGATCCTGGCGCGAGCACTCAAAACATCCGGAGCAACACTAGCAAAGCTCATTACACGGTCTGGCAAGCGCTCTCCGACCGCGAAGTATTGAAGCTGTGCCTGACCTACTTCTTGTGGTTGACCGGCTACTGGGGTTTCAATTACTTCACTCCGAGTTTGTTGAAGGATCAAGGCTGGAGCAATCAGGCTTCGGGTTGGTTGTTTTCAGCCATCATGGCCATGGCCACCGTAGTGATGTTGGCCGTGGGTTACAGTTCTTCTCGCACCGGAGAGCGGCGATGGCACGGGGCGAGCGGTATGTTTTTGGCTGCCGTGGGACTTTTTGGTGGCACGATGGTCAGCGAGCCCATCACGGCCTTTCTGTTTTTGTGCGCTGCCGGTATCGGAGTTTATTCCGCGATGGGGGTTTGGTGGTCCTACCCGACAACCTTCCTGCGCGGTGCGGCGGCGGCGGGCGCGGTCGGTTTGATCAATTCCGTAGGCAATATCGGTGGATTCGTGGGCCCAACCTTCACGGGGACACTCAAGGAATGGACGGGTAACTACACGTTGGCCTGGGTCTTGATGTCGATCTTCCTCGCACTCGCTGGGTTGTTGGTATTGACCCTTAGGCAATCGAAACGACCTAGCAGGTAACGTCAGTCCATTTTTGTCGGCGGTATCGTTAAGGCCGCAAAGGATGGGTGGCCCTAAAGGACTGCCCTAAAGGACTAAAGGATACTTCTGAGTACAAGTACGAAAACGGCAGGGAAAACATGGAATGGGACTGCGAGAGGCTCGATCAGCGCAATTTCAATAGGCGTTAGCCGAGTTCTTTCGACGTGCAAAGATCGGCTAGCGCCTCAGGCTCAATTAAGACGAGAATCGATTTTCGTCGGCTTTGCCACAAGTGTGTGTACCCGTTTGTCCCCTTGCTTACCAAACTCACGATAGTACCGCTCACAAGGTGTGGTAAATCAGTCGTCCATGTTTGCGATTTCGCCACCTGATCGAGTACCCAAAGCTCGCCATAGGTCGCGTGTGATCGAGCTACTGACAAAACGGACAGAACCGTCGAGCAAAACCGCATTAACACCACCGTTGTGGTAGCTTCGGGCTGTGACAACTCGATAACCATGTTGAGGAGCCGTTGGGGAGACACGCGCGGAAGTGAAGTCTACGTCATGGGTGACGTCCGCAAGTGTGAAGAGAACTTTCGTATTCGGTGGGAATGTCGTGGTCAAACCGCTTTGAAGTGTTCTGCCCGTGACCCACTGGGTGTGACAGTAGTCCTTAGAGAAAGTCCCGCCATAAGCGATAACTTGCTCTGGTGTTTCAGGAGGTGGTGTGTTGGGGGCCGCAGGTTGGCCACCGTCGAGAAGAGCGGGTGTAAACGCCTTTACATCCGTCGCAGCCAAAGTGTTGCTCAAGCCATCTGTGATGGCTGAAAAGTGATGACGCATGTTGTATCCAAATGCTCCATCGCCTCCCCTACCCGTTTTAAGGTCAAGCCCAAGCCAAGTTCCAATATTGAAGCCATAGCTCGTCGGATAAAATTCAATGCCACCGTCCATTCGAGTTTCGTCGTGAAGGTCACTCGGGCATCGGTACAGAGGTATCTTCGTTTTGCAGATCTCAGGCTGGGCTGCATAGCCCAAGTTGAAATCAACCTTAGAGAACAAGTTACCTTGCTCGACGAACGGCAATAAACGAGCGTGCACTGAGTAGCCCGAAAACGTACTGCCCACAACATATGTCGCCTGAGGTGGCATACCTCGATTCGCATCATGAAATGATTGGACCGCAAGCCCCATTTGTTTGAGATTGTTTGAACACTGCAAGCGTCGGGCGGCTTCGCGAGCTGCCTGGACAGCCGGAAGCAATAGGCCAACCATTACGCCAATAATCGCGATCACCACCAGCAGCTCAACAAGCGTAAATGCTCGGTGAATAAATTTTTGCGATTCCATGAAACGATCCGAAGAGGAGTTGTTCCTATTTGCGATTGGGTTTGCCGAATCTCGAAAGGCCCGGTGGTAGGAATGGCTGGTGTCTCAAGGCGAGGCGCCGTGAACCAAGGGGCTAATCATCAAGGCTTATGAGGATCGTCGTCTCCAGCTCGGCTGGGGCGTCGCAATGATGTCCGTAGATCTCTAGCGACGGAGAGCCAATGATCTCACCGCGAGCCGCAAGCTCCGCTTTTAGATCCGCCCACTTCTGCGGCAACGCCTGATAAGGTCCGACGTGAACGTGTTTTAGGTAACGTTTCAACTCGATTTCAAATGGTTGAAGTGGTTCGGGAATCGGAGACCGCTGTGGGGTACTGAGTTCAACGCCGACGATCATCTCTTTGTTGGGTAGATAAACCCAATGATTGATACCCGTGGTCGGGGTGTTCGTCGATTTGACAGCCTCCCACATTTTGTTCATCAGTCGGAAGCCGACTTCTGGATAGCGCCCGTTCTCGACAAAGCCTCGAATCCCAAACAGGTGAAACCGAATCACTTCTTCAACGATCTCGATCTTCATTTCGCTTTCTTCGGGTTTCTTTCGCTTCTGATCGTATTCAAGGGTCGCGGTGGAACAACGCGGCGGCGAACTCGTCCGGTGAAAACTCCTCGAGGTCATCCAGCGTCTCACCCAGTCCTACGAACTTGACCGGCAAGCCGAATTGCTCAGCGATGGGGATGATGACTCCCCCTTTGGCAGTGCCATCGAGTTTGGCGAGGACGATACCAGTGCAACCGGCAGCTTCTGAGAATCCTTTGGCTTGGCTGATGGCGTTTTGGCCTGCAGTCGCATCCAAAACGAGGAGGACTTCGTGAGGTGCATCGGGAACTTGCTTTTGTAAAACGCGTTTGACTTTTTCGAGTTGCGCCATCAGATGGCTTTGGGTTTGCAAACGCCCGGCAGTATCGATGATGCAGACATCGAAGCCTTCGGAGGTGGCGCGTTGCATAGCGCGATAAGCGACAGAGGCGGGATCGGAGCCTTGATCGCCCAGCACGATATCGCAACCGATCCGCTCCGACCAGATCCTGAGTTGCTCGACGGCAGCGGCACGAAAAGTATCTCCAGCTGCGAGCAAGACGCGATTCCCCTGTTTGGTTAATCGATTGGCAAGTTTCGCAATCGAGGTGGTTTTGCCAGAGCCATTGACACCCACCACCAAGATGACGGTCGGTGCCGATGCTGCCAAGTTCAAGTCGCCGCCGCGGCTTTTGAGAGACTCGGTGACCCGACTTCGGATGACATCTAATACATCGCGCTCATGGACGCGACGACCTCGGAATTGGGAGTGAATCGAATCGCGGATTTGCCCTGCCATGCTTGGTCCCATGTCGGTACGAACCAAGATCGCGTACAAGTCCGCCAGAAACTCTTCATCGACCAATCGCCCCTCCGATTTCCAGAGGTCGCGGATATCGGTATGGAGCAAACTGTTAGTTTTCTGCAGTGCGCGTCGAAACCAACTGACCTTGCGATCTTGGTGGGATGAATCCCTTTCGTTCGATTCCTGGGACTCGCTAGCGTCGTTCGTAGGTACCGATTTGTTTGGGGCAAATCCATCGTCTGGACTTGATAGGGAGGGTTCGCTGGTTTGGAGAGCGGAAGAGGCATCCTCTCCCTTTTTTTTCTTGGGCCAAAAGAACATGGATCAAACCAAAAAAGAAGGAAATATCACGCCGTCAAAGTCGCGTGCTGGGTAAATAATTCCGGGGAGCGAACAGGCATCTCCGGGAGGGGAAATCATACACAGTAGATGATTGGAATCGGAGTTGATTTCGCGTTTTTGGTTTCGTGGGGCATTTTCGGAAGCTGGTGTGGATTCATGATAGAATCGAGCGTATCGACTTTCCATCGAACCGGACACGGAGTTGCAATACCAGGGGGACACTTTCCCAATTGCTTCTGGCGCCGCCGGACGCTTGGACCGATGGCGTAGGCTTCGATGGCTAATCAGGCTGCGACGGGTTGCCGAGAAAAACAGGGAGGATGCACGCGTGGATACGTATCGACGGGATTTTCTGGTTCGAGCGACCGCCTTTTGGACGGCTCTGGCTCATCCACACGCATGGTCGGTCGGAGGGGATTGGTTGGAGTCGATGAATCTGGACGAGGATCCATCGAGTCGATTTCTGCGAGGGAACTTTGCGCCCATCCAGGACCAGATTCAGGTGGAGGGACTGTCCGTGGTTGGGGAAATCCCGCGCGGACTTGATGGAATGCTGGTCCGCAATGGTCCAAACCCCCGATTCTCGCCTCTTGGAAAATACCACTGGTTCGATGGGGATGGAATGCTTCACGGAGTCCGTATTGCGGATGGCAAGGCGAGTTACCAAAATCGCTTTATTGAGACCGAGGGATTCCGCAAGGAGAAAAAGGCGGGCCGGGCCTTGTACCGTGGATTGCTTGAGGTACCCGATATGGCGTTGGTTCTCGCAGGAAAAAACCCCTACAAGAATCCGGCCAACACGTCGGTCGTCTTTCATGCCAATCGTTTATTGGCGTTGTGGGAAGCGGGGGAGCCCTACGAGATCAAGCCACGCGACCTGTCGACCGTGGGTATTGCTTCATTCGATGGCAAGATCAAACACCCGTTCACAGCGCATCCCAAGATCGACCCGAAAACGGGAGAGATGTTGACGTTCGGTTATATCCCGAACGAAGCCATTCTGGTCTTCAGCCAGATCGATCCGTCGGGAAATTGGGTTCGGTCCACTCGTATTCCCATCGGAAAACCGACCATGGTGCATGATTTTGCGATCACCCAGAACTACGCCATCTTTCCCCTTTGCCCCCTCTTTTTTGATGTCCAACGGTTATTGAGAGGGGAGTCTCCATGGTTCTTTGATCAGTCAAAGCCCACTCGATTTGCCGTCGTGCAGCGAGAGGATCCCACGCAGGTACAGATGATCGAAACCGATCCCTGTTTTGTGTTTCATTTACTGAATGCATTTGAAGTTTCCGACGGGAGCGACGACGAATCTTCGAGCATCGGGCAGGGTGCCAAACGCATTGAGATCGTTGGTTGTCGATACGATGAATTCCCGGGAAGCTTGAATTTCGGGGATGCAGACGACGCGCGCGCGAACGATCGAGCCATCCCCTATCGCTGGGTCTTGGACATCGCGAATGGTAGTTCCCGAGGATACGCCCTGGATGATCAGGTGGCCGAATTCCCGAGATTGAACGATAGCTATATCGGGCGTCCCCATCGCTATGGTTATATGGGGCTCGGGGATGAGGAGTTCTTTCACGGCTTCCGCAAACTGGATTTAAAAACAAATCAGCACTCCGAAATTGCATTGGAATCAGGGCTGCAATGTGGGGAGGGGGTATTTGTTCCTGATTTGACTGTCGACGGGTCTCAAGCCGGCAACGAGGATCGAGGGTGGTTGCTGTCCCACTTGTATCACGTCGATACGCGTCAGAGCAGTTTGGGAATTTGGGACGCGCGCTCGTTTGACTCGAATCCTGTGGCGATGATCCAATTGCCTCATCGTGTCCCGTATGGATTCCACGGCGTTTGGATCCCCGGAAAGGGCCTGGGATGATTGTCTATCAGAATGAGCTCGATTTGGGGGCTGACGAATTCATCGACTGTCTAGTGCGTTCAACTCTTGCAGAACGTCGCCCCGTCGACGATCGACGAACGATTGAGGGGATGGTGCGATGTGCGGATGTATTGATAACGGCTCGCGTGGAATCGGGACTATTGGTCGGGGTTTCCCGAGCCATAACCGATTTCCACTATTGCACGTATCTTTCCGATCTGGCGGTGGACGTCGAGTACCAGGGCCATCACATCGGGCGTGAGCTGATTAATCAGACGCATGCGGCGGCGGGCAAGCAGACAATGCTCATCCTGCTGTCAGCCCCCAAGGCACAATCCTATTATCCGCATATCGGAATGGAACAGCATCCCAGCGCCTGGTTGATCGCGCGGCAGACGCGACAATAACTCCGACGCAATGACGCCGAGACAACCGAGCGCATCGTCGCTCGGGCTTCCAGTGACCACGTCCCCATTCAGCCGACTGCAATTTTTTTTCGGGAGTCCGTACCGTTGAGTGAGCAGATTTTCCCAATGGAAATTGAGGGCAAGTATCGCATTGCCGACGAATCCCATTTGCGACAACGGATCGAGGACGTTGGGGGACAACCCATGGCCGTTGAAGAACAAGTCGATGTCTATCTGCGCCATCCGTGCCGAGATTTTCGCGTTACGGACGAAGCTTTGCGCGTGCGTTGCGTGAATGGCCGATATTGGATGACTTACAAAGGACCGAGACTGGAAGGCCCATTGAAAATGAGGCCGGAAATCGAGGTTTCGTTGGCATTGCAGACGGAGCAGGAGTGGCTCAGGATTTGGCAATCGCTCGGATTCGAAACCGTCGCCACGGTGGAGAAAACGCGACGCCCGTTCCGCATACAGGCAGGGCATGGAAGCGTCGTCGTGACCTTGGATCAGGTCGCGGGGATCGGAGCTTTCGCTGAGATCGAACGGGTCGTGAACATCCCGTCCGAATTGGAGCCAGCTCAGTTGGATATCCAGCAGACAGCGCTCCGGCTCGGGTTGGAGTTTGTAGAAAAGCGAAGTTATCTTTCGATGGTGTTGGAACAACTCCGCTAACCGCTGATCGCCACGTGCGACGGCCCATATCCAAAGCCGGTTCCAGGGGGCAAAAAAGAAAACGGCCTTGGGAAAACCCGAGGCCGTCTTGCATTTAGTTTGAAATTGGATTCAACCGAGCTTAGTTGCAACCACAGCTTGGTGCTGGCGCTGCATCGCAGGAAGAAACTGGAGCAGCGCATCGGCTGGTCTTGCGGGCATGCAGACGAGCCAAGAGACCAACTCGCTTCGCTGGTGCGGATTCGCAGCAGGAAGAAGCTGGAGCTGCACAAGGAGCTGCTGCTGCACAAGGAGCTGGCTCAGCATAGATAGCTGGAGCTGGTGCACAAGGAGCTGCTTCAACATAAGGAGCTGGAGCACAAGCAGGAGCTGGTGCACAAGCTGCAGCTGGAGCAGCGCAACGGCTGGTCTTGCGAGCATGCAGACGAGCCAAGAGACCAACTCGCTTAGCAGGTGCACATGCTGGTTCGCAAGCAGGAGCTGCTTCGCAAACTGGAGCTGGTGCTGGAGCACAAGCGGCTGCTGCTGGTGCGCAGCAATCGCTCTTACGGTGGAACAAACCGGCCGATGCATTCGACGAAGTAACGATCGAGCAAGCAACTACGGCCAAAGCAAGTACAAAACGACGCATTCGAAACTCTCCCAAAAACAGAAACGAAACTTTCCCAACGCGTCTCGACTCCATGGCTGAAAACTCCCAGGTGGGCTGCCTACCGGACGACCAATCGCCCGATGCTGACGCGAACTGTTTGATAGCTAACTGTCCCCTATGATAGCGTCAAAGGGAACCCAGGCGGCAAAGTTTAGCTAGTAGTTAAGGTCTAGCACCTCCAAATTTGCGTTTTCTATCAATTATTTTGCTTGGAAGACCCTGGAAAACCCCTCTGAAGAGGGGTGCGTGGAGGCTACCGCTTTCCCCGTGATCAATTCGCGGAGGCTATACGATTTTCACGGGCAGGCGGACTTCGCTGGTTCTTTTATAATCCGTTGACTAGAAGAGGGATCGGGATCCTCGGATCTCGGATCTCTCCAGGGTTTACGTCCTTCCAAGTTGCGATTCTCGAGCCTTTCGGAGTCCCAGTTCAGATGATCCCTGGGTTTTTCGTACTCGTACTCAGCGTTAGCGGTACTCGTACTCGAAGAAACTGCATCGAGCACGAGTACCACTTCATTGAGTACGAGTACGAGTACGAGTAGCAACTACGAGAACGAGGGAATGCCGGAATCGCGCGACTTCAGAACTCGCGCTGCAGGTTTTCGTGTGGCCTTGTCCCTGGCTCACGCGACGAGTTATCGTATCGGATCATTCCTTACTCACGAAAATCCCTTCTACGATGCCCATCCCAACCCTTCGACCTGGTCGACCACTCCATGGAATCTCGGCTGCCTATTTGCCCTGGAAACCGGTCGGTCGAATCGATCTGGATTCCTATGCGACGGTGCTCGAGCGGACTTGGGGATGCGGGCTGATCCCCGCCATCAATATGGATACGGGATTTGCAAATTTGCTGAGTCCTTCGCAGCGCGAGGAGATTTTAGGTTTTGCGGCGAGTCTGGCGGGGGGCAGAAGTTTTGTTGCGGGAGCATTCGTTGAGGATGTGCCAGGGGATAGCATCGCAAACTATCGGTCGCAATTGGCTAGGATCCAGTCCTGCGGTGGAATTCCAATCGTGTTCCAATGCACCGACTTGGTGAGCCGATCTCCTGAGGGGATTGTGGCAGTCTATCGGGAGATTGCATCCGCTGTAGATCGGTTCCTTGGTTTCGAGCTTGGGAGGATGTTTGCACCTTTTGGAGCCATTTACGACTTAGAAACATTTCGTTCGTTGATGGAGATCCCGCAACTGGTGGGTCTCAAGCATTCCTCGTTGTCTCGCGAACAGGAATGGGATCGCCTGGAATTGCGAGATCGGAATCGGCCTGATTTTCGTATCTACACAGGCAATGATTTGGCGATCGATATGATTCAATGGGGAAGTGATTATTTGTTAGGCTTGTCTGCTTTTTTCCCTGAGGCCTTTGCGAGGCGAGACCAATACTGGGAGACACAGGACCGACGCTTTTTCGAATTGAACGATGCGCTGCAGTTACTTGGCGGTTTTGCGTTTCGGGACCCGGTCCCGGCATACAAACACAACGCGGCGATGGTTTTGGCGATGCGAGGGGTTATCGAACGGGATGCGATCCATCCGTCGGCACCGTCACGCCCTTCCTCGGATCGAGAGTTTTTGAGTTTTCTCCTAGATCGCATCGATGCATTGATGGTGTGACGCGAGAATGAAACGATTCGAACATATTCGCCACAAACCGCCGACTCCGTTGGAGAGACCGCGCGAGATGGTTTTGGCTCTCGCCCCGATGCGGAGCAATGTCAACTTGAGCCGTATTGTCCGCTTGTGCGGCTGCGCTGGGATTCACCGCATCGTTCAGTGTGGAGCCGGAAAAGTCGACCGCGAGATCGCTCGGGATGCAGCGGACTACGTTGAAATCATTTCGCGACGAAGCTTGGCTCCCGCCCTCAAGCAATTGAAAGAGGATGGGTATTCTTTGGTGGGTTTGGAGCAAACCACCCATTCCGAGTCCCTCTTTGAGTATTCTTTTCCCCGCCGTGTCGCATTGGTGGTCGGGGCGGAACGAGAAGGATTGTCCCAGGAAGAACTGGATTTGCTGGACGCGGTCATTGAGATACCCGTTTATGGACAGCCTGCCAGTTACAATGTGGCAACAGCGACGACCATGGCTGTCTACGAGTATTGCCGGCAATTTCCGAATGGTTGACAGGATGGGTGCGTCATTTTGACCCCACCCGATTCTCATCCCCTTCGTCGAACCCGCTTCGTGTGCGATTATGTCAATTCCGCTGCATCCGCGGTACCTGGGTGGGTCGGAGCTGGGTTACCGGCGGTCGAGGAATGCGGTAATCCCAATATCGACTTTGCCCGATCCCTTTTCGCTGAGACGACGTTGGTGCGCCTGATGGCATGTTTTGATGACGTTTTTTTTAGATGGCTCCCTTTGAATCCTCTACTCGGTCCAATTTGGTCCTTTCGTTGCACAGCTTGGGCATTGGCCTTGAGTCTCGCCTGCGCTGGATGTGGGTCGAACTCGTTTGAGTATGAACCGAATGACCTTCTCGCCGCGAGTCTCCTTCGGGAGGAGGGTACACAAAAACCGAAGCCGATTGCTGAGTCTGCTTCGCAGGTCGTCGAATCTTGGTTTGGTTCCCTCGGTGATCCCCGTTGGCCAACCGATAAACTTCAAGGCATGGTCGGCGCAGAGAACGTCGTCTCGATGGAGGGGGTTCAACGATCGGCGGGAGCTGTCGGGCGGGGCAATGATAAAGTCGAGCGAGGGCTCTATCGCAAGCACTGTGTCTCGTGCCATGGTCTCTCAGGAGACGGTCGAGGTGCAGCGGCTATGTTGCTATCACCCTATCCGCGGGACTTTCGACGAGGAACCTTCAAGTTCAAATCGACTCTGCACGGGTCCAAACCCACCCGAAGCGATTTGGTTCGAACGCTCCATGAGGGCATCCCGGGAACTTCGATGCCCTCCTTTGCCGCTCTCGAGCAATCGGAGGAGTTTCAAGAGGACATTGAGGCCTTGGTCGAATACATTCGGTTTCTTTCTATCCGCGGTGAAGTCGAACGCAAATTGATTGCCAAGCAAATTCGGGAAGGGGTCGAGCTATCGCCAGAGAGCGCGGAGTGTGTCGCCGTTTTGCAACAAATCGCCGGCCAATGGGCTTCGGCTGAATCCAAAGTGTTGGCTATACCCACTCCACCTGAATGGTCGGCAGAAGAAATGCAGGCATCGATCGAACGCGGGAGCCAATGGTACCGAAGCGAGATCACGGCTTGCGCGAAATGCCATGGCGACGAGGGCCGTGGCGATGGCGCATCTCAGGACTTCGATGACTGGACAAAGGATTGGACCATTTTGGCCGGCATCGATCCAAAGAATCCAGTTGAATGGAAAGAGATGAAACCGTGGGGTGCGCTCAAGCCGGTCATTGATCGTCCTCGCAACTTCGCATGGTCTTCGTTTCGCGGAGGTGGGAACCGACAGGACATCTTTCGGAGATTGGTTTTGGGAATCGAAGGGACCCCCATGCCACCGATCGCGCGGGCCGAAGGGAACAATCCCGGATTGACCGATGATCAGATTTGGGACCTCGTTCATTTCGTTTTGTCCTTGGGGGGGAATCCATGAGCCAAGCTTCGCCGGATTGGAGAACTGGGATGCGATGGTGGGCACAGCCCAAGTTCTGGGCTTGGGCCGCCGCGGTCATGATCTTTCCGTTGATTTGGGTGGGTGGCTTAGTCACAACCCATGATGCTGGAATGGCGGTTCCTGATTGGCCAGGAACGTACGGCTACAACCTATTTCTGTACCCTGTCTCGACGTGGCTCTATGGTCCTTTCGATCTTTTCATCGAGCATGGGCATCGCTTGTTGGGTTCCGTTGTCGGGTTGCTCGCGATTGCCCTCTGCTACACATCGTGGCGTTTCGAACCGCGACGTTGGTATCGGTGGGGAGCGGTCGGATTGTTGTGTGCAGTCATCGCCCAAGGACTCTTGGGCGGATTTCGAGTGGTGCTCGATGGCAGGACAATCGCAATGCTTCACGGCTGTGGGGGACCGATCGTTTTTGCGTTTGCCGTCTTTATGGCTCTATCAGCTTCCAAAGATTGGAGGGGAGCATTAGCCACCATCGAATCTCGTGGGATGTCCAGACTTTCGATCGCGCTTGTCTGCGGGACAATCCTTCAGTTGTATTTGGGAGCCCAACTGCGGCATACTTTGCCTAGTACCAGCCCGGTTGGTTTCCTGTCGATGGTGCATCTCCATTTGACGGTAGCGTTGTTGCTCACGCTGCTTATCCTGATCATCGCTTTTATCGTGCGGACACGGGCGTATGGTGCGGCCCGAGAGATTCGGACACCGGCAAACGTTCTCCTTTTACTTCTATTCGTTCAACTTAATTTGGGACTGGCGACATGGGTTGCCAATTATGCATTGCCTTGGAGCGAATTGACCGCTTGGCTATCCCAATACGTCATTTCTGCCAAGGGATATTGGGAATCCTTCCTTGTGACCGGGCATCAAGCGACCGGATCCTTGATGATTGCGGCATCGGTTTGGCTGGCATGCCGAGTTTGGAGACGACAAGGCAAGCTTGTCTCGCAACCGGTTTCCAGTAGGATTTCTGCATCGGCGGTATCTCCATTGACACAGGCAGAGCGTCCGGCCTAAGAATTTGCGATAGTCCAACTCGAACGCACCTATGAATCCAACAACCGTCGACGCTCCAACTCAACGAACCCATTCAGCGGCAGAACATACAGGTTTTCGGCTAACCGATTCTTGTTGGCGCGATTACTTTGCATTGTCCAAGCCCCGTATCACCTTGATGATATTGCTCACGGTTGGTGTCGCGATGGTTTTTGCCTCCTGCCTACTCGGAGTCAGCATTGCACCGGGAGTTTGGTTGTCTGCGTTGATTGGAACCAGTCTTGTCGCTGCCAGCGCCAGCGTGTTGAACCAATGGTACGAGCGAGATCGCGATTCGATGATGCAACGGACACAGAATCGTCCATTGCCTAGCGGACGATTGACGACGAGCGAAGCATCGATCTTCGGCTGGCTATTAGTCATCGTCGGCCTTTCGATTCTGGCGATTGGTACCAATTGGACGGCAGCGGCTGTCGGTCTAACAACTTGGTTTATCTATTGCTGGGTCTATACCCCCATGAAGGTTTGGTCGTACTGGAACACCGCCGTGGGTACACTTCCAGGCGCCTTGCCAGTCATGATCGGATGGACTGCAGTCGGTGGCAGTTTGAATTCATGGAGTGGTTGGGCGCTGACTGCGATTGTAGTTCTATGGCAGTTTCCGCACTTTATGTCGATTGCGTGGTTGTATCGACATCAATACACCCAAGCTGGCTTTCGTATGTTGACGCGCGAAGACCCAAGCGGTGTTGTGGCGGGATGGCATGCTTTAGTGCCTGCCCTCGTCTTGATCCCACTATCGATGGCTGTCCTCTACCCGCAGGGGATCCTGAGTTGGATCATCGCCCTCGGGGGTGGGCTGGCTGCTCTCACGCAAGTGATCGCTTCCTATCGCTTTCTCGTTGTTCGCGATGATACGACAGCTAGACGATTGCTTCGTTCGTCGTTGGTCTATCTTCCTGCCATCATGCTGCTAGTCGTGTTGCGTTGGGTATGTCTGTGAGCCGGACCCTTACAGATTCCCTCCAAGCTGCAATTCAAATTCAAGACGTAACTCACCGTTACGGTGAATTGTTCGCATTGGATGGACTGAGCTTGGACATAGAGAGCCGACAGATCTTTGGCCTCTTGGGACCCAATGGCAGCGGCAAGTCGACTTTGTTTCGGCTGATCTCGACCCTGGTTCCTATCCAGCGCGGATCGATCCGGGTTTTTGGCATCGATGTCGATGCGGAGCGCGATGGTGTGCGTGAGGCGATTGGAGTGGTTTTTCAATCTCCTAGCTTAGATCGGAAACTCACCGTACGAGAGAACCTCGAATACCAAGCCGCTTTGTACGGACTATCCCGTCCCGTGCGCAACGAACGTATTGCCGAGTTGGTGGAGAGGATGGGGGTGGCCGATCGAATGCACGATCGCTGTGAAAAGCTGTCCGGAGGGCTCAAACGCCGCGTGGAATTGGCCAAGGGCCTCATTCATCGTCCCCGTTTGCTGTTGCTGGATGAACCAAGCACTGGGCTCGACCCGTCCGCCAGGCTAGAGCTTTGGCAGGCGCTCGTCTCCTTGAAAAACGACTGGGGTACGACAGTCGTCTTGACGACCCATTGGATCGAGGAAGCTGATAAATGCGATCGATTAGCAATTCTCGATCGCGGACGATTGGTTGCGATGGATACCCCTGATCTCCTCCGGCGGGAGACAACGGAGACCGTTCTCAGCATTCTCAGTTCGGATCCAATCCGAACCTCAGAGATCATGCGGTGTCAGTTCGGCTGGGACGCGAAAGTATTTGACCAAACCGTTAGGGTGGTAACTCAGGATTCGATTACCTCGCTTGCACCATTGATGGATGCATTGGGGGCGAGTGCCCTAAGTATCACCATTGGTCGACCGAGTCTGGAAGACGTATTCATTCGCAAGACGGGCAAACCGTTTGAAAGTCGCTGAGGTTCGTTTTGACACGAAGTCGCATTCAAGATGTACGGGAATTGCTGAGTACAGCTTGGCCTTTGATGCTTTCGACAGGTATGTTTTCGATCACGCTATTTGTGGATCGGCTTTTTCTGTACATGTATTCGGACAGCGCTGCAGCGGCGGCCATGTCGGCAGGAACGCTCTTTTGGTCGGTAACCTGCTTGCCCGTTGGTATCTGTGGCTATACCAGCACGTTTGTCGCTCAGTACCTCGGGGTCAAGAGATTGGATCGAGCGGTTCATGTGGTATGGCAAAGTATCCTGTTGGCCTTGGCAATCGTGCCATGGCTGGCGTTGCTCGGGTTCTTTTCCTATCGCATCTTTCGTTGGAGCGGACATTCGCACGAGCTGGCTCAATTCGAGTACGAGTTCTTCTTTTGGTTGGTTCCAGGTGCCGCGGCTACGATCGTGAGTTCGGCATTGGTGGGGTTGTTTGCGGGGAGCGGTAAACCGATCGTATTGTTGTACTGCGATGCGACTGCCACCGCGATCAATGTTGTACTTGACTACTGCCTGATCTTCGGAAACTGGGGATTTCCGAGTTGGGGTGTTGCGGGGGCAGCCATCGCATCGAGCATCGCTCTCACCATCAAATTGGCGATGATGTTGTTTTTTACTTGGAGGTACCTCCAGGCAGGTCGCTTTGGAAGTTGGCCTGTGATGGCCGAAGCCAATAGAGACACAAAGTCAACCGACTCGTTGGCAACGCGTCTTTTCCCCTTGCTCAGCCTTGATACATCGTTGATGAAGCGGCTGGTCCGATTTGGTTGGCCCGCGGGTGTCTCTGTCGTTGCGGAAGCGTGGAGTTTTACGATCATCATGATGATCGTGGGTAAATTGGGAGAGAAACAAGCGGCAGCTACGACGTTGGCTTTGGGAGTGAACGTTTTGGCATTTATCCCTTTGGTGGGATTAGGTATCGCCGTCGGAGTATTAGTTGGAAAATATCTCGTTCAAAACCAGGTTTCCACGGCCAAACGGGTCGTCGAAAGTGCGCTGATTATAGGCACCGTCTACAGCGCCTTCTTCGTCATCTTTTACGGCGGATTTCCAGACTTGGTGATGAACGTTTATGCGCTGGGAAACGACCCGGAACGGTTTGAAGCCATGCGACCGGAGCTTCGTCCGCTCCTTGCTTTCATCGCTGCCTATTGCGTGTTCGATGCGTTTCAAGTCATTTTTTCGGGCGCGCTCAAAGGGGCGGGGGACACGCACTTCGTACTCCTCGGGCACGCGACAGCCGGATTTGGAACGGTGGGAGTCGCCGTATTGTGCCATTGGCTATTTGGCTGGGACGGCCTTTTCTATTGGTGGAGCGTAGTCACGATTTGGATCGTGTTATTGGCCATCTTATTCACCGCTCGCTATCTGCAAGGGGGTTGGCAACGCAAGCGTGTGATCGAACCCGACTTGCTATCCGAAGACATTCGATAGGTGCTGTCGACTGGGCAACATAAGAAAACTGTCGTTCACATTCTCAAGCAGCTTTGGATGCGAAGTGTTCGTCAAATACGTCGCTCCAGCGCATCCCCAGTGAGGAATTGATCCCGATACGTTCAGCGATACGTTCCGAAATGCGGGAAGCGAAGTTATCGATCGAATGGAATGCCACAAAGCGCTTCGCATCCGCGGTGGGGCAATAGGAAGCCCCATGATCCAAAGCCTCTAGGAGATTCTCTGCAAAGACATCGCGTCGATTGGTATCGCACGTCCCGCCCAGACCAAATCGTTGGACCATGTCCTCCATCCAGCCGATGCTATTGGCTAGTATGGGTACGCCAACAGCGGCCCCTCGAATCACAATACTGGCCGAATACAAATGGCTGGGGTAGGGAGTGGTCATCACGTCGGACGCAATGCATGCACCCCAAAGCTCCTGCGCGGAGAGATGGCGATCAATACGGATCACATGGCCATCCTCCACGAGTTTCCGAAAGCGATTTGCGAGCAGATGCCGGGTTTCCTCAGTGGCTTTACCAGCTAGGAGCAACCGATCGTTCGGACGCAATCGTGGAGCAGCGATTTCGAAGGCCTCCAAGAGTTGCTGGATGCCTTTGCGGCGATCGATAAGTCCTACCAAGGATACGATTCGATCCGATGCATTGAGGCCGAGTAAAGTGCGTGCCTCCCGTTTCGTCATGCGGGGAGGTGCGTCGATTGGATCGGGCAGTAAACGGGAGATCGTGGACAGGCGCGATGGATGTCGCTGCATTACCTCCCAGGCGTGGGGAACGATGTGGTGGATGCGGTTCCAAGGTCCCATAGCGAGCATGCGCAACGCTAATCGTTCCTTGATGGCAGATCGCAAGTCGCGATGCGGGTAGGCGTACTTGCCCGTCAGCAGGATCAATTCGGATTCGCATTCGTGCCGACGCATCCAATTCGAGATGGGGTTCGGCATTCCCGCCCAATGCGCGATGGGATTTCCGAACGGTATCAACACATGCTGCGGGCGGATGTCGCACAATCCGACGTAGAGGGATCTCATCATCGCCAAAACGGCGGTCGGTCCATTGACTCGCACTCCTCGTGTAGCACCTCGAACGACAAAGGAATCGGGCGAGGAAACGTGAATGGAATCGATCACATCCGCTAGGTGTTTCGAAAACTCTTCGGATTGGGCAGCCCGTTCGCTCGTTAACAAATGGACCTCGCATCCCATATCGACTAAACGCGCAGCGATGTGGTGCACGTATGCCAGATTATGACCGACGAACTGAGGCTCGAAGATCAATACTCTCATGGACGAGATTCGCTCCCTGCTATGGCACTAAAACATCATTGGGTTTGCCTAGTTCCTTCTGGCGACCCCACGGCTCAGCATGGCAAATTCGGGAGTTTAGGCAAAGACCAGTTGATGAAAATACAGCGAGCACACGCGATGCTAGCAAATATGGCGACGTGAGTTTGTCGCAACGACGACGGTAAGCAGTGGTTTACTTGCCGCTTGTTACATTGCCTGTCAGTTCATCCAGGAGGGCACGGAGTTCACGTTCGTTTTCCTCGCTCGCGCCGACGAGGACCTTGACCACCGTTCCAGCGCGATCGATAACGACCGTCTGTGGAATGGCTTGGACCGCGTATTGTTTGGAGACGGATCCATCCAGGTCCATGGCGATGGTTGGGTTCAATTCCATCTTTTCGAGGAACCCACGAATGCGTTCTTCGCTCTCCTCCAAGTTGATGAATACGACTTCGACTCCTGCATCGTAATACTGTCGGGACAGCTGAACGAGTTGAGGCATCGATCGAATGCAGGGACCGCACCACGTTGCCCAGAAGTCCAAGACGAGCACCTTCCCTTCAAAATCGGATAGTTGGCAGGGTGTTCCATCGAGTTTTCGCAGATCGAAGTCGGGGGCCTCTTTGCCGATGATTCGCATGTGTGCCGTGTCAGCAGGTCGGTCGTTGGCATCGTCTTCTTCGTTCATGTACTTCGGATCGGGTGCGTGCTGTAGTTTCCATTTCCCGAATCTCCCACGGGAGGCATCCAAGCGAATGGTATTACCCAGCAATATCGTGCGAACAGCGGACCACGCCAGCTCGCACTTGCCGAGTTGCGGATGGGTGCCGACGAGCGATTCCGCAGTCACCATTTCGGGCACAATGGAGACGCGAGCTCCTTCGCTGAGCAGGATTTGATACACGCCCAATGTGGGGCTTGGCGATGCGGGGTTCGGTCTCAGGTCGGTCCGCGTATTCGATTCGCTGGAAGCAGTTGGGCTGTTCGAGGTAGCGTCCTTGGGATCGTCCGTGGTTTGCGATTCCGACGCATCCTGAGCTGGTTTGGGTGGAGCATCGAGCCAAATCAATTCCGCTACATTTTTCATCAAAATAGTACGTTCCTCGCCTCGCACTTCGATCTTTAGCTCATCCCGGTCAAAGGATAGTAACTGTCCTCGCACAAGATCTCCATCGCGAGAAACAACCAGGTGCTTGGGTGGGTTTTTTCGTTGCATTCGAGGGAGAGTTAAGAGTCGATTGCGCGTGGCGCGATCCAGTGCATCGGCTCCTTTGTAATTGACAAATCGCAATCCGCGAACCTGTGCCGAATCGATTTCTTGAGCAGCGAATAGCTGGGTTTGAAAGCGAACGAATTCCTCATTGCCTGCCAGGATAGTGCCTGGAAAACAGTCTCCGGACTTCAAGTAGATGTTTGGATCGTTGGGTTGAAGTGTGCTGGCAACTTCCACATCCGGCACTTTACCGTCGGCTCGGATCTTGGCAGCGGTTTTGGAGATTGGATCGCCGCCCCGTTTTCGATCTTCCGGTGCTGCGATCGACTCGATGACACCATCTGCCGTTGCATTCATCGGGACATCTTTCATCGCATGCCTTGCACGCCAGGAAAACGTTTTTCCGCGCGATGCACCCTCTTCAAAGACCTCACCGATATGACCCATCGAGACGACATCATCCGTAACGAGGCGAAATGTTCTGGGATCGACCGATGGTTCCGAAGGAACGGCGGTCTGAGGCGTGGGGACTTCCGGACCTAGGCTGCTGACGCGGTGAATGGACTCGATAGGGATCCGAATTTGTGAGTCCAACAGCGGCAAAAGTACGGCGCCCAACGAATCATCGCTTCCCTCCTCGCCTCCTTGCGATGCCAGTCCCTTTGCGGCAAAGCGCAGGCCATTTTGCAATTGGACCAGGTGCACTGCCTCAGTACGATCGATTGCAACGTCTCGAGGGGGGAATTCGATCCGTTCTAACTCGTTGATTTCCACTGTCGATTCAACGTTGTTCAATCCAGATATCAAAATTGAAGATGGATTGGCCATGCCACGGATCGACCCAAAAAAGGTCCCCCGATCTTTGGTCATGAATTCGATACCCCCGGAGGTACCCTGTGCGTCGGCCGACGGGATCGAAAATGGAGAGCCTGAGATCGTTAGGTTCCGCAGCGTTAGGATTCCGAGCGCAGTATTGGTGAACTGCACTTTGGTCCGACCGACAAACTTCAGCGCAACATTCCCTTGTAGGCGTCCCAAAACCTTTTCTCCTTGCATCAACGCATAGATTCCTTTGGTGGCGTCGCACATGAGTCTGAGTGATAGCGGTTGCCCTTCCTCAAACGGGATCTGGGTTGTGATCACATCCGCGTCTTTGGTGTTCTCGACCAACAAAGTGACGTTCAGCAGTTTTTTATTTTGAAGTTTGCGGACTTGGAGTTCCAGTCGGCGCGGTTCGCCCAGCGTCAACCAGAAGTTAGGGGACTTTTGATCCCACGATACATCGAGATCGATCGTGGCCAGTTCTGGAAGGTTTGCCCATTGGGCGATGGTAGTCCCACTGGTGTCGGTGGAGATTTCTCCTGCTTTCAAAAACCATTTGGTGGCCCGCCCATTCTTGGTCGTCGGAAGAACTTGCTCCCACGCGGTGGCCTGAAGTACTTGGGAGGATGCATCCCCGACAGGCCTCAGTTTCAGTACGTGCCGCAGAGAACCGATTGGAATCTCTCGTTTCCCCAACGTTGGAATCAACATTTCAACCGCATCCGAAGTCATTGAAAGCAGTTCACCACTAACCGCCGAACCATCTAGCAACTCCGCACAAAATATTTGGCTTGGCAAAGCGTCCTGCGGAGAAGTACTGCGCAATTCCAAGGCATCCAGGCTAGCCCATGGGAAATGCAATGGCTGAAGAAGGCTAGGTGTGCTCCAGGCGAAAAAATTCCCGTCGCTCAGCGGAGAAATCTGACCGCGATAGACATCCCCTCCACGGGTTCGAAGCAATCCGCGACCGATGGGCGGTCCCTCGCTGTTGGCAGGTTGTGCTGCGACTGCACCGTCTCGGTCCTGGCTACGAAGAGAGGGGGCAAATAGGGAAATCGGTATCAGCCACCATGCGATGAATAACAACGAGGTAACTGGCTTGGCAAAAGGAGTAGGCATCAGCGTTCGTAAATCGGTAAGAATCGAAAATTGAGGGCGAGCGCAAGGAGGGACATGCTGGTTGCGACCGGTGCCCCGTAGTTGCCATCGAAATGACCATCGCTTCGCTGCTTTTCTTTTAACTCGCGCACCAAATTGCGATTCCATTTTTCCCAAGCTGCGATGTCGGCTTGGAATAATGCTTGAGCTTTGTAATACGCAGTGTATTCGCCGTAGTGATCCGACGTTTCACTGGAATCGGACGATACCAAGAAGCTGGATGCGGACTTGAATTCCTTAAGATCTTTTCGACCTGCGATGCTGTAGGATAGGGTTGCGATGGAAACCCTTGCAGGAGAATTGTCAAAACCCCCTAGCCCACCGGCATAGGCGACTTGCCCGCTGGGAGAAGTCATCTCCGTGAAGTATTTGATCGCTCGGTCAACGACTTTGTCGGGTACTTCGATCCCGGCATTGCGCGCCGCTAATAATCCGACGAGCACCGATCCAGTGACGGATGTATCTGCATCGGTTGAGTCCGGGGAGTATCGCCAGCCTCCGGTATTGTTCTTGTTCTGACTCGTGATGGCCGTTCGGACAGCCAGTTCTAGTGCTTTACCGATGGAGCGACGACGGTTTTCAGGCGTATCCGATCCTTCCCAAAGATTGCGCTCATCGACTGTCCCATAGGCTTCGGCCAGGGCCAACATCGCAAAACCATGATGGTACATGCTCGTCCCTATGTAGCCTGTCGTTCCGTTTTGATCCTCGATGATCGCCCGAATGCCGCGCCGCACGTTCGTGCTATAGGCACCGTAATTGGGGTCCTCTCCGTAGGCCAGAAATGCCATGGTTGCCAATCCGGTTACGCCCGGTCCTGATTCTCCTCCCGACGCGCGCCACCGTCCGGTTTCGTCTTGATTCTTTTCCAACCAACCGAGTCCGCGTTCATAGATCTCCCGAACATCGCGAGGAACGGCTTGGCCTAAAAAGGCGCTCTCGCGTTGAGGCGGTTGCGTCCATGCGACGGAACCAAAGGCCAGCGACGCCCAGAACCCCAGAATTGCAAGAACACATTTGGCCGAAGTAACGACGGAGGAAAGGAAATGCGGAAGTGGTTGACGACTGTTTCGCGGTGGCATGTTTTGTCGATCAAGTAGTTGGATCAGCATAGGTTGGACGTGATTGTTGGCTCTGACGGTCAACTATTCATTGAGCATCAAGATAATTGGTTGCAAGTCATCAGATCGATCCAACGGCTTTTTTAGTTGTTCGATTTGGTAAGGCGTAAAAAGCTCGCTCTTTGTCTTTTCGGGAAATTGTTGGAGGACTTGCCAGGCGACATCCAAGTTCGGCCACTGGCTCGGCATGGATTTTCCGTATTCCTCGAGCTTGACCCGTTGCGTGGCAGTTAGCCCCAACCTTCGCGTCACTTGCAACAACACCTCTAGCTTACTGACATCGGCTTCAAAGCGTTTGCGATCCGCATTTTCCGCCGACAATGTGGCTCTCTCTTCCGTCGATAGCTGGGTCTGGAAAACCTTTTTCCAAAGAGGTGTTTTTGGGGAATTGTTGTCCATCCACGCTTGGGCTTGATAGGGTTGTATCAACTGCCAAACACGCTGATAAAAGTTTTGATACTCTTCTTGCGTCGGATTTTCGGGAGCTTCACTCACAAGCACCTGGACGTCGGTTTTGAAACGTTGGATTTCAAGTTCAACCGTTGCAAGAACCTTTTCTCGAAGTGCTTCCGAAGGGGTTATCAAGAGATCGACACGGTTAAGAAACAATCGTACGCGACGTCGAAGAGCTTGTTCAAAAGTGGCCTCCGATCCGCCAAGCTGGGCAAAGATCTGTTCGGTCCATCTTCGTTCGTCCATTTCAAATCGATTTTGCACCACAGCCCGCTTGGGTTCGGGTGGCTCATCCGGTATGTCGGCTTCGCGATCCAGAAGACGTTGAATGGCCGATTTGATGCTCGTTGTCTTTGTTGGCGGATCGTCCGTTTTTTGAGCCTGGGCAATTGGCACAAGAATGAAAAATATCCAAATGCAGCACACCATGCATCCATTTCGGAAGGATAGTCGTGACGACAACCCGATTCGCTTCCGCATCCAGTTTTGGTGTTCGCATCGTTCGAAGCGCATCGATTCCATTCCTAGCGACCAAAAATCATTGGAATTTCGATGAGGGGGAGGAGGACACCGTCGATGCCGTTCTTCCTCTGGCCGTTCTCGGGAGCACCCTCGGCATCTCGCGTGTCGAGTTGGATGACGGAATCGCTTTTTTTGTCTCCGAGTTCGAATCGTTCACTCAGGTTTTTCGACGGTAAATCGACTGAGCCCCCCGAGGTGAAGGATTCGATGCGGTTGATGTTGGTCCGATCGTTACCGAGGGTTTGCTGGGACTCACTCAATACGCGGCTGATCCATACAAACTTTGTTTCGGGAGTGGTTCCTTGGCGGTACAGTTGCCACCACGATTCGCGATACCGTTCCTTGAGGAGGTCGGTAACTTCGTTCATTTGCTTGTACGTGAGACCAAACTTTTTCTCAGCGTCGATAACCATCTTGCCAATCACCAACCGCTGTCGAAAGATTGCTCGATTATCGAGTTCTTCCGACCAGATTTTGACCCGAGACTCATCCAAACATTCATTGATCCAAATCGCCATCAGGCGTTCAACGCGGGATTCAAAGTCGACAGTCTGCCGATTGACCGCGTCGGAATAGGCTTTCACCAGGGTGACCAGTTTCGGCTTCCACTGGGATTCTGCCATATCCACTAGCTTTTGCGCTTGTTCGGCGTCGGGTTTGCAAACCACGGAAACGGCATTGAGTTCCTGTTGGATCAATCCCCGTACCCACTGCTTGGCACGGATCTCACGATTGGGATTGGCGTTTTGCAAAAGAGGTTGCATCACCACTTCTTGCGAGCAACAGTAACCATGCATCGCGAAGAATAGCATCAGGAATGTTCGAACCGCGCGTGACAATCTCATTGGGACCTGCGTCGGTCGATGCGTTCGAAGTATTGGTCGAGACCGTGCCGAAATTCTTCTGGCAATCCAGCACCCGTCGTTCCCGTGGCTTGTTCGATCCCATGGTCTTGGCGAACTTCTTTTTCGTTCACGCCGGGACCGATCATGGCAATAGCCGCATCGTTGGTATCTCCTGATCCACCGCCACCAGGATTTGACCCACCACCGCCTCCTCCTTTCGGATTGATCCGCTTGCTGGATAGCAGCAGTTCGATCGCTTCTGTTTCCGCAGCGACCGCGGGGCGCCCTGTCTCGGGTCGACCTAGGATATTCACTGCATCACTCATCACGACATCTACCTGATGCATGAGCTGAATCTCTTTTCCGAACTGTTCGGCGGCTTCCGGCAACGCTTCAATCTTTTCGCCCACGGCCACAATGCGGTCGCGCAGGGACGACTGAGTCGCGACCAATTCGTTAACCGAGTTCGTGTAGAGTTCGTCGGAATTTGCGACTTTGGATTGTTCTGCAACGCGCGTTCTGTCGCGCAGATTCATCTCGGCTTCAAGGATTTGCATTACCTCGAGCACGATCGAAGGAGGCAACGAGCTTTTTGATTTCGATCCAGGGCATTGTCCTTTGCAGGCAGGATCGACCAAGTCTTCCGCCCATCGATCAAAGGTGTCCGACCAGAATTCGGCTTCGGCAATCGCTAGCCCTTGTTGCTCGGTGACCTGTTGCGACAGGATTCGTAGTCCGCTCAAAGGGTCTTCTTTCTTAATATCCTCCAGCACATCCTTGAATTTGACCATTGGGCGTCGCTCATGGAAGGACTCCAAATCGTCGATGATTTGTCCGACTGTATTGAGTGCCGTTGTTTCTCGGGTGGACAACTGTTCGACTGCTTTCCGGTTTTCGCCGGAGAGGCGTTTGGAGCGTAAGCCAAACGCTGCCGACAAGATGCCTCCCGTCGCATCGGCGACTTGAATCTGTTCACGCGAGGCTGCCTTGAATCGTTTCACCAACGTGCTTCCTTCCAGGTTGGCCATGATCTTGTTGAGTTCTTCGCTGACTTTGTCAAACTCCTCGAGAAGAGCCATTTGCTGTTCAACGGCTTGTTCAACCGCATCGGGGGATGCAGGTGTTGGTTCCTCACTTTTCTTCTTAGGGGCTTTGCCGGCAAGTGTTGTCGTAGGTAGGCGGAGGGCACCCGCGTTTGGCTTCTTTTTCGATTCCTCGGCTTCCGAATCCTCCGTCGGTTGCTGGCTGGACTCGGCATCGACGACGCGGGGTGCAGCAAGTGGATTCGCTTTGTTTTCTTCTTGCTTCGAACTTCCCGACGGCGGGTCGGAACGATTCGAGCCTGCCACCTTGGGTTCCGCTTTGGAATTGTTGGATTGGCTTGGCTTGGCTTCTTTGGCTGCTTGCTTGAGCAAGTTCGAAACAGAAGGCATTCGATTGGCGGAAATATCCTTGAGGATCTTTTGCATCTCAGCCCATTTTTCGAGATGGCCGACGCCGATCTCGGAGTTTCGAGCCGCCTGTTTCAGCAAATCTTCGCCACGGTTGGTTAAGCCACTCAGCCGCCGCGCGTTGGCTTGTTCGGCGGACGCTTGCTGCTCGAGCAACCTACGGTTTTCTTCTTGGTTCAGTTCCTCTGGCGACATCGATCGAAGCTTTTGGTTGACTTCGAGCAATTGGAGTTCGCGATCGCGAACCTCCATCGCTTCGCGCTGCCAGCGATTGAACTGCTGCAATACCCACATCGCATGATCGCTTTCATTCAACACGTACAAGACATGGGGTGCGGAATAAATGCGAGCACGATCGGGCAAGTAGTCTTCTACAAATAATCGCAATTCAATCGGCTGTGGTTCAATTTTCAAGGCGTTTGCTTGAAAGACTGCGTCCGCATCCAATCGGTCGCTGGTTGGGCTCCCTGCGGTCAAAATCCATTCCCCTTGGATGGGCTTGGCGACTGCGGCTCCCGGCGCTGTTCTCCATTCCATGCCGATGCGGCGAATCCCAAAGTCATCGCTTCCGTGCACTTGGAATTTGAGTTGTTCCGAATCGAGCAACACCTTGGAGCGTGGGAGCCCTTCCGCATAGATCGAAGGCTCTTCATCGGCAAGGACGTTGACTTGCAACTGGAAAGGAGATTTCGATGACAGTCCGTGTTCGTCGATCCATCTCAGTTCATGGATTGTCGATTCCGAGTTGTTCCAAGAGGGCGAAGTGAATTGAGCACCCTGGATCGGGATGTCTTTGCTGTCCAACTGAGCGCTCGATAGGGAACGGGTTGTCTTGCCCGCGATCGAAAGTGTTGCTCCTTCGACCGTACTGACGACACCACTGCGAACATCCTTTTCCAGGGGTTCGGTTCGTTGCAAATAGTCAGGTAACCGAACCGTTGCCGAGGCGCTGAGCAATTCTGGTCTCAACGTGGGAATCAAGTCGATCGTTGGACGAGCGTCACCGACCAGCAATCGCAGCTTGCTGGGCTGAATCTGCGGAGGCAGTGCGAATCGGTACATCCCCTCGCCTAATGGGCTTTCGATCGCGGGCAAATTGGACAGCCAAAGTTTGCCAGTTTGAGGTTTCCATGCTGTGTTTTCTGCAAGCGGAATTTTTAGTTCAAGCGATTCGCCGTGCGGGACAAACCATTGGTGGGGGACATCACTTAGCATTGCGAAGGTGTATCGCTCGACCGATCGCCATGGAGTTGCGAATCGACTCAGTGCATTCCAAGCGGCACTGGGATAGAGACCAAACACGAACAGGCAGGCTGCGGCGGCCATCGAGGCCATCATCCACCATCGGCGATGAAACACGTCGGGAGCTGCTTGGTTTAGATCCTTGCCGGCAGCTTCTTCAGCGACTTGTTGTAGCGCCGCGCGACATAATGCTGGAGATCGCGATTGTTCATTCGGATTCGATGACAACTCAATAGCACTGAGAAGGGAATCACCCAACGCGGGAAACTTCTGCGACATCAAGCGTGCCAGCGACGAATGGCTCGTGTAACGCATGACCCATCGCTCGAACCAAAGTGGAATGGTTGCGACGGCGGTGGTGGAACCTAGAAAGAGGAACCATCGCACCCAGTTCGGGGTTTCGACTAGCCGGTCGATTGCGAACACAGAAAGAAATCCAACCAGAATACCAAACAAGGCGATGCCAGCCGATTCGAGCATTTTCACTCGACGCAAGCGAGCTCGAAACTGCTGAAGCTGCCCGTCGAGCGATGGAGGCAATTCAATCCGTGGCGATGTTGATGGTTGGTTCATCCTGAGCTTTCTCTGTCCGATCGAAAACTACGTCGTGTATCCAGGAGATCCAGGTCCAGACCCATTAGATCTTGGAAAAGGATAATTCTCATCCCCAGATTAACTCGAACAAGTATAACGGGAACGGAGGGAGAATCTCAAGCAAAGCCTCAGCCCAAGCCGTGAAATCATGCAATGTTGCGGAGAAACCAACCGCGGCAGTGGGTGGGCAAGCCTGGAAACATCCAAGCCTGGAAATATCTCCGTCATCCGGGCCAGCACTCACCGGAAAACCGTTTCGCCATCGGGAATTGGCGGTGGAGCCGATTGACTCGCTTCCTCGATCTGTTCCGACTTTCGACGGAGATAATCTCGGCGTTCCATTCCCAAAGTCGAAATCACATAGATTCCCGACGCGAAAACAAACAAGGAAGAAAACGCGATTACCGGTATCTGCGCACCTCTAGGCGACAATTCGAG
>JBAWXH010000074.1:0-27246 GCA_037144155.1 Planctomycetota bacterium
CTTCACGCGCGAGTCCATTTTGACCCCACGACACACGGCCCCCTCACCCCCTTCGAGGGGATGCTAACGAACTAACTTACTTACGGGAAAGAGGGCTTCGGTACCCCCGCAACAAAAACAAAGCCTCTGGAAGTACCTTTTGACCTAGGGGGACGTGTCGAACCTCGATTGTACCAAAACGCATCGCGACCCACTCCACCACCGGCTTGGCGATGTTGATTGCCCGGGATGCTCCCACGAGACCGAGCCCTTATACGCCCGTTTGACGCATCCACAGCGGGTTTGGATCCGATGGCCACCCAACCCGCTTTGCCATCGCCATAGGTCAATCTACGCGTCCAAATCCGCCAAGACTTGGGATTGGATTCCTGCCAGCTCCAAACACTGGGAGCGGACCGATTGTGGGAGAGTTGACCAAACAGCAACCAGATGTTCCAATTCGCGTCGGATGTTACCACCGGCGTTACCACCGTTGGCAAAATCCATTGAATTCCCTGGGGAATTTGAAGTATGTTCGGCCCCTTGCGGGGGCATTGCTCTTTCTCTCTTGCTTTTCCTGCGAATTCCTAGCGTTTTGCTTGGCGATTCGCATCGTGCCGATGGCTTGCGACCCCTTTTCATATTCGCACCCTCCTCGCATTGCGTGGTAACGTGCAAACACAGCGTAGCTGGCCTAGTGAATTGCAGGGAGGGCGAAGCTCCTGCTGAGCCAAAGTATCGATACCTGGGAAGGAGCCATGCAACGACTTGGCAAGAATGGCTGGCTGGCCCCAAGCGGTGCTGCCTTGAAAGCGAGGGAATCAATGAGTCTTCCAAAAACACTGATGTCGCACCGCACTGTTCCCTCGTGGGTACTGCCTGTCGCTGTGATCGGCTTGGGACTGTACTTTGGGTGGGAAGCAATTCGGCCTGATGGCCCTGGGATGATTCATGCGCGCGACGCAGAGATTGTTTTGTCAGCTTCCGCAGAGTCTATCGCCGACGTTAAGGATTACATGGACCATACCGGAAGGCTAAATCGAGCGATCGAGGAAGGTGATCGGGAAGTCATCCAGAGATTGGTAGAAGAACAAAAAGCTCTGAACCATCGCATGGAAGAGCGATTGTCCGCGAAGCGCGCGACGGAAGAGAAGCGGATGGCCGATAAGGCCGTGGCGGTGCGGTGGGCGCGGGTCGTGCTCGGAATTGTGGCGGCATTGCTTCTGTGGCTTGGAGCGTGGACTCTAGTTGCGGATCGAAGCAAGAACTCAGAACTAGCCGGATGAACCGACCGAACATAGCGTTGGACGCGGAGCCGCCGTGCGCGCCGTTCCTGACGTCAATTTTGCTCGGCGGCGGACCGGTCAACGCCGTCGTTCGGCCGACGGAATTGGAATGACCATCTGACGAAACGCATTTGCTTCGGTTTTCCAACCGTATGCTTCGCGATTGGTACGGCGTGTTTCAGTGTGTTTTTTCGAGTTTGTGTTCATTGCCGTTCAAGTTCCCACTTTCTGATCGGTATCAGCACGCAGGCAAAAGGAAGCAGGCCAACCGAAAAGGATGGGTGGCCCCAACGGATGGGTGGCCCCTTACCACCACTTCGACTAATCTGTGTTTCCGTTCGGACTCAGTGCAACACGGAAACCCATGAGATGGTTCCGTTTCGACGCCCCGAGCCCGGATCGGAACGCCGATCGACAAAACCCGTACCCGGCGATCCAACAGCCGCCACGGTACACGCGAAGCGAGTCCTCATTGAGGCCCATAGAATCGTTTAATGCACCCTGGGGATTCTCATCGAACCGATCCGAACACCACTCCGACACGGTACCGTGCATGTCAAATAGCCCCCACGTATTCGGCTTTTTTAGACCAACAGGATGTGTTGTCCACCCTGAAGATAGCAGAGTCTCAACGACCTGTCGCGGATGGTCGCCCAGCCTATTCAATACCGCCTGACTATCGATTTCGTCGCTGCCGCTATTTATTCCAAACCAAGCATAATGCACTAAGTCCCGGCGATCATCGCCAAAGCAGTATGCCGTGTTGCTTCCAGCCCGGCATGCATACTCCCATTCCACTTCCGTGGGTAAGCGATACACTCGCCTCGCCTTCTTCTCGTCCGGCAGCTCCGACAGTCGCTTGCAAAACTCTACCGCTTCGTCCCACGACACCCGTTCGACCGGGTGCATCGAGCTATCCTTTCCTTCCACCCGATCACCCTGAAAGTAACTGGGGTTGGATCCCAATACGCTCGCATATTGCTCTTGTGTTACTTCGTACACCCCCAGGTAATAGTCTTCGCCTATTTTTTCATCATGTTGCAGTTCGTTTTCGCGATGCCTCTCCTCGTTCTCAGGCGAGCCCATCGTGAAGGTCCCCTTGGGAATTAGCACCAGTCGCATCCCGATGCTGTTGGTGATTTCCTTGGGTTCCTGCGCGAAAGCAGAGACAGAAACGAATGACGCTATCAAACAAAGCAACAACCCGCGCATGAGTTGATCCTCAGATGAAAAACACAACAGTCGCCGGATCGCACGAGTTTACATTACGAGCGAATAGGGGGGGCTTGTTGGAGAATAGCCTGAAGTGGAATTTGCCGGAACTCCCGGTCCATAGTAATCAACAACTCGTTCCCAGGCTCCAGCCTGGGAACGCGCTGCTTCGGAGGCTCTGCCTCCTAAATCGAGCGAGTGTTTAGGAGCCAGAAACACTTTGAGGGGTGCGCATGTTGGAGACTGTTTGCTTACTGGTAGTAGAACGACAGGCGGAGCCTGGGGGGCAGTGCGTTCCACGGCGGGAGCCATGGAACGAGAGGACGACGGGCCGAGGGAAGCCATGGAACGAGAGGACGACGGGCCGAGGGAAGCCATGGAACGAGAGGCCGTCATGGAATCCAATCGCTGTGAGACCGTCGCGAAGACGTTGCGATCAGTGCCAAACCGAACTGAGTACTTGCGCTGTTGCCGAGGACTTGTTGAGCACGTAGAAGTGGATGCCCGGTACTCCCGATTCAAGCAACTCGGAGACTTGCTCGGTTGCAAAATCAACTCCGGATTGAAACTGCCATTCGGGAGATTCGTTTTCCGAAAGACGCTGAACGAATCGCGCAGGAAGCTGGGCTTTGCACAACGAGGCGATGCGCTGGATTTGGGCAAGGTTGGTAACGGGAAGAATCCCCGGGACGATCGGGATCGTGATTCCCGCTCCCAAGCATTGGTCGACGAATCGGAAGAAATCTTGATTGTTGTAAAACAATTGCGTCACGATGATATCGGCCCCGGCATCGACTTTCCGCTTGAGATTCTCTAAGTCTACCTCTGCGCTGGGGGCTTCCTGATGGACCTCGGGATAACCGGCGACAGCGATCCCGAGCTGTGGAAATTCAGACCGAAGCAACTCGACCAATTCATTTGCGTATCGCAGTCCACCTACCGTTTGCTCGAACTCCGTTTGTCCTTTGGGTGGGTCGCCGCGCAAGGCGACAATGTAATCGGTGCCCGCCGCAGTAGCGGCCTGTAGATAGTCGCGCAATTGATCGATCGTCGAACCAACGCAGGTCAAGTGCGATGCAACACGATGCCCAAAACGCTTTTTGACGATCTCGAGAATTTGTAGAGTTCGGTCTCGCGTTGAACCGCCGGCCCCGTACGTGCACGTGTAAAAGTCTGGGGAAAAGGCGTTGAGCTCTGCGACGGTCCCCATCAAGTTTTCGACTAGCTCGTCACTCTTGGGTGGAAACAGTTCAAACGACAATCCCCGTCGGTCACCCCGAAAAAAACTACCTAACGTCATAGCCGAAACCATTCTTAATGCAAAACCGAACTACGCATCTCCATCGCACGCCGACTCGGTTTCTTAGGATACCAAGCAACGTTTCTTTTTTTAGGGGAGCGATCGTCGGTAATCCTCAAAAACCTTTTTTTCGGTAGGATGAAACCTTGGTAATTAGTTGCATACACCTCCCGACCGACAGATTGACACACTGAAATGACCGCAAAACCATTGGCAGGTAAACGGGTTTTGTCTTTTGTGGGTGACATCTATGAAGATTTGGAGCTTTGGTATCCCAAACTCCGATTGATCGAAGCGGGCGCAACCTTTGTGGTGGCTGGAGAGGAATCCAAAAAGGGATACGTTGGCAAGAACGGTTACCCCTGCACTTCCGATGTGGCGATTTCGGAAGTTCAAGCGAGCGACTTTGATGCCGTATTGCTTCCCGGTGGATTCATGCCCGATCGATTGCGGCGATTGGCGACCGTCAAGCAATTGATTGCGGATTTCGATCGAGACCGTAAGTGCATCGCGGCCATATGCCATGGAGGTTGGCTTGCGATTTCCGCCGGGGTTTATCGAGGCGTCCGTGTCACCGGCTCACCCGGGATCATGGATGACTTGATTAACGCGGGTGCTCTTTGGGAGGATGCGCCCGTCGTTGTCGATCGCCACTTCGTATCGAGTCGCAAGCCGGATGATTTGCCATGGTTCGCTGCCGCCATGATCGAAGTCATCGCGCGGCGTCCATGATGAATGTTCACTTTTTGCAAATCAGCGATACACATTGGAGCCGTTCGCCAATCGCAGACGGAATCGACCCTGGGCAGCGCATGGATCGTTTGTGCCGTTGGATCCAAAGTCTCGATGCTCCGATCGACTTCATCGTGCACACTGGGGACTTGGTGCATCGCGGTCATATCGAAGGTGACGATGGATCGAGCACGGAGCAGGTTGTGTCGCTCCTTCGATCTCTCCCCTACCCTGTTCACTGCGTCGTTGGAAACCATGACCATCGCGCAGCGTGGCCTCGAATCCTAGGTTCGATGCCTGGTGATCGATTGCCCTGCTATCGTCAGCGCTGGGCGTATCATTTTCAGCTTCGCAACGAGCGATTTTTTATTTTGGATGGCCGAGACGATGCGGCGATCGATCCACGCGGGATGCTGGGTGAGGCGCAAATCGAGTCGCTCTCATCGGTTCTGGCGAGTACATCCGAGCCTGCCACTGTATTTGTCCATTATCCCCCACTGCCATTAGAGTGTGATTGGATCGATCGGACGATGCTTCTCATCGATGGCGACGAACTGCATCGAGTTCTCGCTAAGCATCGAAATCGCGTTCGAGGAGTCTTCTTCGGTCATGTCCATCGACCTGTTGCACTTCAATACGAAGGTGTTTTGTACGCGTCGACCGGGGGAGTGGCCATGCACTTTCCCAACTTGCCCATGGAGACGTCTGCGACTCCGCAGTCAGATCCGATCGCCTTTGCCAACTACGTCTGCGTGGGGGACTCGGGTACGTTGTTGAAAACGCAATGGGTACAATGGTGACACGCCAAACAACCGGCGCCCTGTCGAGGGTATCGAAGGCAGTTCACAACGGCATGAATCGATTCGCAGCGAAAGAGTGAGGAGATCCGAGTTGACGAATCTAAAAGCATGGGCACAGTTAGCCCGAGTCCCGAATACGTTCACCAGTTGTGCCGATGTTTTGGCGGGGATGTGCATCGCGGGCGGGATTCACCACTCGATCGGGCAGTACCCCATAGCAGCCATACTCGGTTCCATGGGATCGATATGTTTCTATTGGGGAGGCATGGTGCTGAACGATGTATTGGACCTAGAACAAGATCGATTGCAGGGTCGTCCAGGGCCACTGGTGACGGGAGCGATTACTCCGGAGCGAGCACATCGAGCCGCGATCGGGCTGTTTGTGGTTGGATTCCTTTTGACGCTTTTAGCCGCTGGCAGCGTGTACGGATTGGCCGCGTCCAATTTCCCGAACATCTTCCCTTCGCTCGTGGTCTCGAGCCTGTTGATTGCAGCGATTGTTGCCTACGATGGGCCGCTGAAAAAGACCCCATTTGCTCCCGCCGTCATGGGGCTATGCCGTTCGTTGAATATGGGATTAGGAATGGCTTTGGTCGCCGGAGCAATGGACCATCCGCTGGGGAAGCACGCGTACTTAATCGTGTTGGGACATGGCATCTACGTTGCTGGTATCACGACTGCGGCCCGGCGCGAGGCAGAGAATCTGCAATCGCGAACTCGGCTCGTGTCGGGATGGGCCATTAGCGCTGTCGGAGTGGTGCTGATTGCGATTGCCTCCGCATGTTTTCCAACGGAGTCCCTACGGTTAGATCCGTATTGGGTTTTCCCATTGCTCATCGTTGTGCTGATGTTGCCATTGGCTCGTCGAGCTTGGCACTCCATCGAATCACTCGAACCTCGCAAATTAGGGATCGCAATCAAGCAAGCGATTGTATCGATCCTCTTTCTCGATGCGGCGTTGGCGTTGCAGTATGCCGGGGATCGAGCTGGGATATGGTTGTGCGTGTTGGTGCTACCGACACTTTGGCTGGCGAGGATGTTTCGATCGACGTGATACGAGAGCCGAGAATCACGCGACTTGGACTTGGAAGAACATCTCGTGCACGGCGTCCCCGACATCATTGAGTTTGCTTTGGAACCCATCGATGAAACCATGCAAACCGCCGCGCATGACTTCGTCGATATCCAAGAATTCGAGTTCGGCGCGGAGTCGACCGAGGAGTTGTTCGGGTCGATTGTTGAAGTTTCCTGGCGTGCCCCCGGTGATGGCCAATAGGGAGCGTTCGGCAAGGGAGATGCAGAAACGGACGGCTCGAGGGAAATCGCGATCGAGCAGGAGAAACGCAGCCACGAGTTTAGGAGAGAGTCTTCCAAAGCGGCGGCGATACATCTCCAAGGCGCTGGCGCTTCGGAGCAGCATACCCCATTGACTAAAGTCGATCGAAGTTCCGACGTCGCTGACGTTGGGCAAGAGCAAGAAATACTTCACGTCGAGAATTCTGGATGTTTTGTCCGCCCGTTCTAGCATTGCTCCAAGCCTGCCGAAGTTCCAAGCTTCTCCATGGGACATGGTTCCGGACACAACTCCATCGATCAAGTAACCAAACTGCCGAACTTTCGTAAAAAATTCAAAGGGTGAGTCGATGGCACGTTGGTCGTTGCGGCTGTCGCGGACAAAGAGATAGAACTTGTTCAGCTCTTCCCACATTTGGCTGCTGAGCATTTCACGGCTTTGACGCGCATTCTCTCGAGCGTATTGCAAGCAGGAAAGGATGGAATTGGGATTGGATTCATCGAAGGTGAGGAATCGAATCACATTCTCCTGAGAGACATGCTGGTACGATTCGAAAAAGAGCGTGTCGTCGCCAGTGGTGTAGACAAGGGCTTCCCATTGATGCTCGCGTTGATCTCCTAGACCTAACGTCAAGTTCAGTGTGACGTCGATGAAACGGGCCACGTTCTCGGCCCGTTCGGTATAGCGACGCATCCAAAAAATCGAATCAGCCACTCTTGAAAGCATTTTGCATCAACCTTTGCAATGTTGTTGGCAGCGAGCGTTTATTTGTCGCGGAGTACCCATGTGTCTTTGCTACCACCCCCCTGAGAGGAGTTGACGACCAGCGATCCCTTGACGAGGGCCACGCGTGTCAAGCCACCCGGCACGATGTAGATATCCTCTCCATAAAGAATGTATGGGCGCAGGTCGACGTGCCTTCCTTCTAGCGTGTCTCCGCACAGTGTGGGAACGGTCGACAAAGCCAACATTGGTTGTGCGACATAATTTCGAGGATTGCTTTGAATGAGCTGGCGGTATTTTTCGATTTGATCCTTGGTCGCATGCGGTCCCAGCAAGATGCCGTATCCCCCCGATTCGTTGGCCGGTTTGATGACCAGTTCTTCGATGTGGTCCAAGACATATTGCCGTTGCTCGTCGTCAGCGCACATGTAGGTCGGAACATTGGGCAATATCATCGGCTCGTTCAAATAGAATTGGATCATTTGCGGAACATAGGCATAGACGGCTTTATCATCCGCCACACCGGTTCCCGGGGCATTGACCAAAGCCACCCGACCGGCGCGATAGACCTCCATCAATCCCCGTACGCCCAGACAGGAGTCAGGACGCAACACATCGGGGTCCAGGAAGTCGTCATCGACCCTGCGATAGATGACATCGACTCGCTTAAGACCTTTGGTTGTACGCATCCATACGTAGCCTTCTTTGACGACCAGGTCGGGTCCTTGGACGAGCTCGACTCCCATCTGCTGTGCCAGGAAGCAATGTTCAAAGTAGGCCGAGTTGTAGATTCCCGGGGTGAGCACGACGACATTGGGTTCACGCGACGAAGTGGGGGCGACGAATAGGAGCATCTTGAGCAGTTGCTCAGGATACGTCTCGACGGGCAGGATATTTCGTCCTTCAAAGAGCTGGGGGAACGTCCGTTTCATCACTTCGCGGTTCTCGATCACGTACGAGACGCCGGACGGGCATCGCAAATTGTCTTCGAGGACATAGATCTGTCCGTCGGCAGCACGAACCAAATCCGTCCCGGTGATATGGCACCAGATACCACGTGAGGGATTCATCCCTTGGAGTTGCTTCAGATATCCTTTACTGGTAGAGATCATGAATTCGGGCATGATCCCTTCGCGGATGATGTTTTGATCGTGGTACATGTCGTCGATGAACATGTTCAGCGCGCGGATGCGCTGCTTGAGCCCTGATTCAACGTAGCGCCATTCCTGCTCCATCATGACGCGTGGAATCAAATCGAATGGCCAAATCTTTTCTGTCCCGGCGGCATGCCCGTAGACATTGAAGGTGATTCCCATGTTGAGCAGTTCGTGGTCTGCGGCCCGCTGGCGGCGCTGCAGCTCTCCGAGAGGCAAGCTTTCCAAGCGTTCGACTAAGAATTCGACCCCGGTTCGAGGTCTACCTGTTTCCACGAACATCTCGTCGTGAAAGCCCCGGGTGTCGTATTGTCCAACCGAAAGAGGGTCGTTGGCGCGGCTCGATGCAGGTTCGCTGCTCATCGCGGTAAGATCCGATTGACTAGATTGCTGCATATTCCATGGTCTTGAGGAGGCGATAGTTGTACCTGGATCGCGTGGAGGAAATCCAGTGGAAAGTTGAAACAAGAGGATTCAACCTGCCGACGTTGCACAAAAACGAGGCGGCCCCGGGACTCAACGTGCTGCGTTGCTTCGCATATCCCAATCGTTTTCTAGGCCCGTCAGGCCAAAGTGCTCGATAATGACCAAAACCACTCCATGAGGCAAATTAAAGCAAATTCCGAGCCAAATAGTTCCGCCGAGAGGCCCTGTGGGATCCTCCTTCGCGTTGCTCGTCGCGACAGGGTAGACCATAATCGAAGATCTGCGACCATCACGCCGAGCGTCCTCGCTACGAACCCAGCGTCAAGAATCCAACATCGCGCTCGCTAGCTCACAGCACCCCTCCGTCCAAGCACAGTACCACTCGATAATTTTCCCACCCCCGGCCATCCTCGCTATTCTCCTCCTACCCACGGAAAATCCTGTGCGGTTCCTCCCGTCAGTTCGCTTGTTAGCGACCGTCCGAAGCAATAGGTAAGCGCCATGCATTTCAACCTTCGGATCCTCGCCTATCTCCTGCTGTCGTTCCCGCTTTCCGGGTGGTGGGGTTTGAATCGCAGCGATGCGGCCCAATCGGAGGGCGAAGCGGACGATTATCTTCAGCGGGTTCGGCCTGTCTTTCACGAACGCTGCATTGCATGTCACGGTGCATTGAAACAAGAAGCCGGTTTGCGATTGGATACTGCCTTCCGCGCGGTCCAGGGGGCTAGCAGTGGGCCGATCCTTACGCCTGGTGATGGGCAATCCAGTTCGCTCCTCGACCGCATTCGCAGTACCGACCTCGATCAGCGGATGCCCCCGGACGGAGAGCCTCTCCATCCCGACCAAGTGCGATCGATTCAGGAATGGATCGCTCGTGGTGCATCTCTGCCGGAACATGAAGACGAGGAGATCGATCCGCGTTCGCACTGGGCTTTTCAATCTCCCGTTCGGCCGGCGACGCCCGTCCCAACCAATCCCCTCTGGCGAGCCAACCCGATCGATGCGTTCATCGCGTACGAACAGGAACAACGAGGCTTAACGCCTCAACTCCCAGCCCGCAATTCGATTTGGTTACGCAGGGTCAGTTTGGATTTGATTGGACTCCCTCCAACGATCGATGAGATCAACGCCTTTGAGAATGCCATCGATCCTAAAGACTTTCAGGTCGTGGTCGATCGACTCTTAGCTACACCCCAACATGCGGAGCGATGGGGAAGGCATTGGATGGATCTTTGGAGGTACAGCGATTGGTGGGGATTGGGAGCCGAAGTCCGCAATTCACAAAAGCACATGTGGCACTGGAGAGATTGGATCCTGGAATCCATCCAAGAAGACAAAGGCTATGATCAGATGATCCTGGAGATGCTGGCAGCCGATGAGTTGTACCCTCAGGATACGTCGCGTCTGCGAGCAACCGGCTATCTGGCGAGACAGTACTTCAAGTTCAATCGGACCACATGGCTCGATGAAACGGTGGAGCACACGTCCAAAGCCATGCTCGGCATGACATGGAACTGCAGCAAATGCCATGATCACAAATACGATCCGATAACACAGGAAGACTATTATCGAATGCGCGCCATCTTCGAACCCTATCAGGTTCGGATGGACATCGTGCCAGGGGAACTCGATGTGGAGCGCGACGGTATTCCGCGCGCCTTTGATTGCAATCTCGAAGCCTCCACATGGATCCATATTCGCGGGGATGATCGCAATCCTGATCTGTCCCGTCCGATCCAAGCCGGAGTCCCCGAATTCCTCGGAGTCATTCCTTGGAAGGTTGAGCCTGTGCCCTTACCAACCGAGGCCATTTATCCGGGCCTCAAGCCCTCGATCCGCGAAAGTTGGCTGGCATCGGCAACTAGCAAATACCGACGGGCACGCGATCAATGGACGGTTCTCCAAACGAAACTCCGCGAAGCGCTACCTGATCCCGCAGGCGTTGTTACCGGAGTGGCCGCAATGGATCCCGTCCCCCTGGATTCGTTGAGAAAAGAATGCAGGCTTGCGGAATACGAATTGGCTGTTGCGCATGCGGAGATGCTATCGATTGGACCTCGCTATGATGCGGATCTCGCAAAAAGTCTGCAGTCGACTCCCGAGGATCTGGCGGCACGCATCCGCGCCGCGGCGGCGGCCGATCGGCGGGTTGAGGTTGCTAATGCTCAGTGGAGCCAAATAAAATTGCAGTATGAGCTAGAGACAGCACCTCTCGAAAAGCAACAAGAATTTGCGGACAAACTAAAGGCTGCCGACGCACGCGTCGACGCTGCCTTGAAACAACTCGCTGCACCGGGGGAATCGTATCGGGCATTGCGAGGAGCGGAAAAGACGGCTGAGTCGAATTTAGAGTCCGAGGAATCTCGTTCGAAACCATTTCCTTCGACGAGCACCGGACGCCGCCGGGCACTTGCGAGGTGGATAACCGATCGACGCAACCCACTGACGGCCCGGGTCGCCGTGAATCACATTTGGATGCGCCATTTTGGCAAACCGCTGGTACCGACGATTTTTGATTTTGGTCGCAAAGGAACACCGCCGACCCACCCGGCTCTCCTGGATTATCTAGCGGTCGAATTGATCGAGAGTGGTTGGAGTATGAAACATCTGCACCGACTCATCACGACATCGCAAACGTACCGCATGAGTTCGTCTGCAGCGGGTGCTGCCGATACGAACTTGGCGTTGGATCGCGACAATCGGTATTACTGGCGAATGAATACTCAGAGGATGGAATCGCAAACCGTTCGAGATAGCATTTTGTACTTGGCAGGTGAGCTCGACACGCAAATGGGAGGACCATCGATTCCTTCTTCGGATGAGGGGTCTCGAAGACGCAGTTTGTATTTCTTTCAATCGCATAACGAACACCAGAAGTTTCTTTCGATCTTCGACGATGCGAATGTGCTCGAATGCTATCGGCGGGCGCAGAGCATTGTGCCGCAGCAAGCGTTAACCTTAGAGAACAGTCCCCTGGTCCAGTCTGCAAGTGAGAAGTTAGCTCAGAGGATTCTGGTTAGCAATTCAGCCATGGAGGACGACGAATTTGCGAAACGATCCTTTGAGTGTGTATTAGGAGTTTTGCCAAACAGTGGAGAAACGGAAGCCATGATTCGTGCGATGGCTCAATGGAGAGCGTCCGCTTTGGCGAGGCAAGCTTCCCCGGATCACATCGCACGTCTCGGCTTGATTCGGGCCTTGTTCAACCACAATGACTTCATCACGATTCGATGAAGAAGAATTCCAGGAGAAAACGGGCATGCGACACATCCAGTCAATGATTCAAGGGGAGGGCCTCGTGCGGGGTGGACGCATGCGTCGAGCCTTTTTGGCGGATGCGGGATGGGGATTCACGGGTCTGGCACTCTCAGCCATGTTGGCTCGCGACGGAATCGTACGTGCGGCAGATGAGGGGCTCGACAGCGCCGCTATTCGCAAGGGGAACGAATTGCCAGCCAAGGCAAAGAGTGTGATTTGGCTGTTTATGAACGGCGGCGTATCGCACATGGAATCGTTTGATCCCAAGCCCAAACTGAATGAATTCGCGGGGAAGTCGATCAACGAAACACCCTTCGCCGATGTTCAGAGTCCCGACAAGCTGAAGCTGGCTCGTGTCACGGTAGTCAATGATGCGAACGGACAGCAGCGCAATAAACTGTACCCCCTTCAAGTCGGCTATAGGCCTTATGGACAATCGGGAATTGAGTTAAGCGATTGGGTCCCTCATGTGGGAGCGTGCGTCGACGACATCGCAATTATCCGATCGATGTGGACCACCGACGACAACCACGGCGCTCAAACGCAGTTTCATTCCGGAAGGCACATGCTCGATGGTGAATTTCCAACCTTGGGGGCTTGGGTGAACTATGGATTGGGTTCTTCCAATGAGAATCTCCCGCAGTTTATTTCCATCGGTCAGCGCGAGTACTGGAACGCAAAGGATGGTCACTATCTCGGACCGGAGCATGATGCTGTCCCGTTGCGAATCGATCCGAGCAATCCGTTGGATTTTGGGAGTCGGCCGGAGGGATGGACAGAGAGCGATCAGAGGATCGGCTTCCAGCTCGCGAGAGAGCTAAACGGCCTTCGCGCCGTCGAGTACCCGGACGATGCTGCCCTCTCAGCACGCATTCGATCCTATGAATTGGCGTTTCGAATGCAGACATCGATTCCGGAGGTCATGGATTTGGCATCGGAAACCGACGCGACTCATGCACTCTATGGGTTAGATGCTCCGGAAACGAAACCGTTTGGAATGCAGATGTTAGCAGCACGGAGATTGGTGGAACGGGGTGTGCGATTCATCCAGATCCAGCATGGGGCGGGTGGCGCCGGGGTTTGGGATGCGCATGGCGGTCTGAAAGCGAATCACGAATCGAATTTTCGGGCCGTGGATAAACCGATCGCAGGGTTGCTACGCGACTTGAAGCAGAGAGGATTGCTCGAGTCGACGTTGGTAGTCTTTGCAACCGAGTTTGGAAGGACCCCTGGCACGCAAGGCTCGGACGGACGCGACCATCACATTTTCGGGTTTTCCGTTTGGATGGCTGGTGGCGGGATTCGGGGTGGAGTGGTGCATGGTGCGACGGATGAAATCGGATTTCACGCAGTCGAGGATCGCCACTATGTGACCGATATTCATGCAACCATCCTCAAGCAACTCGGATTGGATTCTCGTAAACTGGAGGTGCCGGGACGGAAGCGTCTAGACATCGATCATGGAAAGCCGATCGATGCCATCATCAGTTAGTCATGAAGGATCGAATTTACCCGTGGTTGCGGCCTGTCCGTCGCATCAATAACCAAAGCCGGCGCGGAAGACCAGAGAGTCCTGCAAGTTGATGTTAGCCGGTGTGTCGTAGCGGTATACCAATTCGCGATTAAAAGCATATCCAACTTCATAGAAGCAGCTCCGGAAACCTTGTCGGAGCAAGTCGTTCCGCCCCGTTTCAAATCCCAGCATCACACGGATGTCATTGATGTCGACGCTGTCGTTTACGCCGTTGGGTTGCTCGATCGTCCAATTTCCACCGCCGTAGTATCCGGTGAGATACCACCACACATCGGTGTTGCCACAGGTCGTTAGGTAATGCGCGAAGGTCGGTTCTGGGAAGAAGATATCCCAGCGCGTGTCTTGGTTTGGAGTCCATAGGACGCCAAAGGCGGGTAGCAATTTGATTTTATTGCGATCGAGGTAGTAGATACCACCGCGAAGCGTCGAGTTCGGCGTGCAGCGAAGACGTGCCAACGCTTTGCCCTGGAGACGGATGCTCTGATTGCTAATGGCGTTGAATGCGGAGAAAACGCCGATTCGAAACCCTAGCTCGCCCCCGAAGGTCTGCTTGGGATCCGATTCGATGGAGTGGTCTAGGTAGGCTGCAAACGCATTCGGAGGGAGTTGCTGACCAGGATAGATTTGGCCATCGACAACGTAAGGGTCGTCGGGAGTTACTGGTCCGGCCCACAAGGTTTGAACGTAAGCGGGCATGATGTAAAGAGGTTGAGAACAGCCAAGGAACTTGGGCCATGCGAAGACAATGGAGACTTCGGCGTCGTTGCTGGCGACTTCTTCGGTATTGATGGTTCCAAAATCGGTGTTGCCCGGAAGGTAGGTGTAACGAAAGCGAACTCCTTGGCAAAATCGGACGGCTTCTTGAGTTTGTGTTTGGATCGTGCTGGTGGTGTTGTACCACCATGTGGTTCCAGGAGGCGGACCGACAGGGGCTCCATAGGGTGAGGGAGCGCCGTATCCCGGATACATCACGGGTGGATAGCTATTGGGGTAGGCCGACGCTGGAAAGGCGCCCGAAGTTGGAAAGGCGCCAGGGGGATAGGCCGTTGCACCATAGGGCGCAGCGCCGTAACCGGGCACTGGCGCAGCATAGGGGTTGAATCCGGGTGTCGAAGTGATCGGTTGTCCGAAGCCAGTCGGCATGGTTGGAGGTGGGAACGTTGGATTGGTAGGGGTGGACCCTGTGAACCAGTTGACCCACGAATTGTAGGTTGAATCAAAACCGCTGGTCGGGGCGGTACTTGGTCGAAAGGTAGGAGGATACTCGCCGTAAGGAGATGCCTGTGGATAGCCACTATAGGGTGACGCTGGTGGATAGGCGGTAGAGGGGGTTGTTGGAGGATAAGCACTGTAGGGTGATGCTGGCGGATAGGTCGGCATCGTTCCGTTCGGTGGCAGGGAAGCGCTAGGCGCAGGATAACTGGGAGCCGGATAACTGGGGGAAGGATAACCTGGTATGGAACCGGTAGGTGGGGCGGAGGTTGACGGAAAGGGGACTCCGGTCTGAGCCAGTACGGGCGCGGGGTATCCCAGAAGACACGCGATATAGGCGAGCCACAAGGGAAGTCTTTTTCGATCCGTGCAGTTCGAGTTTCGCATCCTGCGATCGGGGTTAATGGTATTGGTAGCCCGCGCCGAGACGAGCGATGTTTCCGCCAGAGGAACGTTCCATCCACGAATCGAGATCGGCGGATTTTCAAGGTCGGGGCTTTCTCGAAAACCTCGACCAAGGGATTTCACAGCGATGGAAATCCCGTTTGGAATACCCTGCCTTTCTCCGCCGAGTCAAGCTAACTTGAGGTTTTCCGGTCAAAACGCCGGAATTTCCGAACTTTTCGGCAAGATCGGTTGCATCTAAATTGCCCATTTTTCGTAAGTTGTTGATATGCCGTCGGACAGCAACTATTCTTGAAGGGGGATTCTCATGTGAGGAGCACCTCGACGTGGTTCCCATTCGGACTCCGTTCTCCACGGCAATCGATTTCGTTTCACGATCGCTTATCAAGGCGTTTACCGATGCTTTCCATCCAACTCGTTCCCAAGTTCGCACAGTCTGTCGTCGCTCTAGCGGCAGTGCTGGTTTTCGCCTCGTTGGGTTTTTCACAAGCAAACAACAACGGTGGGGGCAACAACAACGGTGGCGGCAATAACGGGGGGCAGAACAACGTAAATATCAACACGGGTGTGGCAGGGGTTGAGATCGACCCGCAAGGTGTTCTCCGAGTGGCAGAAGTCGATGCGGCATTGGCATTCGAGCAACGCATGGCGACATTGCAAAGCCTCGGCCCAAAGGCTTCCGTCACCTCGCCGATGCGCAAGATTTCTCTGAACCGACTCGAGAAGTACGTCGCCGAATGCCTGGATCGTGATCAGCAAGTGGATGAAGATGCATTGTCTTTGGCTGGACTGACCCGCATCGAGTACGTCTTTTTCCTTCCCGACTCCAATGACATCGTCATCGCAGGCCCTGCAGAAAAACTCCACACAACAGCGGATAACCGCTGGGTAGGTTTGAAGTCAGGCAAGTCGGTACTTCGCTTGGTCGACTTGGTGGTTGCCTTGCGTGCCTTTGGACCTGGACAAGACGGGACGCTGTCGATCGGTTGCTCGATCGATCCGACTGAAGAAGGGATCAAACGGATGAACCGTTACCATTCCCAATTCGCAGGTCAAGCCGACCGAATCAACGTCCAAGAGTTGATGATGGGAATGAAACAAACCCTCGGTTACCAAAACGTATCTATCCGAGGTGTACCGCGAGACACCCACTTTGCTCAAATCCTGGTCGAAGCGGACTATCGAATGAAGTTGATCGGGATCGGTTTGGAAAACCCCATGATCCCGATGACGACCTGGATCCAAAGGACACAACCCGGTGCGAATTCGAACGCTTTGCAACGATGGTATTTCGAAGCGGACTACAGTTCGGTGGCTGTCAATCCAGAAGGAACAGCCCTTCGCCTCAAGGGGCGCGGCATCAAGTTGACCGGCGAGAAGGAGTTCGTTGCAAAGAATGGCAAGCGAACGCGTGGGGGTGGATCGGGCGATGCGGCATCGCAAGGCTTTACAAAGGAATTCACTGAGAAATTTGAAGCTCTTGGCGAAGCCATTCCAGTCTTTAGTGAACTGCGATCGCTATTCGACATGAGCATCGCTGCAGCTTTCATCCAAGAGCGAGATCTGTATACGAAGTCCGGATGGCAATTGGGTGTTTTCGCTGACGAAGCCAAACTCAATGTGACCAGCAATCCAACCATCACCCAAGTGGAATCCGCAGTGAACGCGGTATGGAAGAATGGGCAACTGATCACTCCGATCGGTGGTGGAGTCCACATTGCCGCGCGCAAGTTGGTGGCGGAGGAGAATGTTTCCGTCGATCGCGCCATCGATGGGCAAAGCAGCGGCATGTCGGCCCCATCGGATCTTCGCGAAGGCCAGTGGTGGTGGGACTGATCGATCTCAAACGCTCGCGGACCAGCGAGCCGGTTGGGGTAGCCGTTTGCGGATGTTCATTCGCCGATGGCCCAGAGCCCGGGTTTTCAATTTTGTCGCAACTGTGTAGAACACGGTGCCATTGAGCGAAAGACTTTCTACAAAGCCTTTCGCTCATTTTGTTGAATCGATCCGTCTGGTTCTGAACATAGGTCCTATGAACGCTTCGCTGATTTGGAAAGCAATTTCATGGATCTTACTCCTGGCCTACCTCACTCTATTGACCGTCGCAACCCATCTCCCACCGCAGTTTGTTGAGTTCGGCGAAGTCAGGGTCAGTGACAAAACGATCCATTTCTTCGCCTATTTGGTTTTGGGATTTGTTTTGTCGATGGCCCTGTATCTGACGTTTGAAGATATTTGGAGGGCGAGCTACGTTGCGATTGTCGTCGGCATTGCATGGGGTGGTTTGGATGAGTGGACGCAGCAGTTCTTCCGACGCCATCCTGATTGGATAGATTTTCTCTACGATGTTTGTGGTATCCTGATCGGCGTTCTAGCGTTTGCTGTGGTCCTATCGGTAGGACGGTACTGGACAACGCGAAACAAAACATAACGAGCAATGTTGTCGGTCATTGTCCCACTCTTCAACGAACGCGATTCACTACGTGAATTGGTTGCTCGCATCGATGCGATTCGAAGCCAAGTCGGGGATGTCGAGGTTTTACTCGTCGACGATGGGTCGACCGATGGATCATGGGATCAAATTGTCCGATTGGCGGATGAATACAAGTTTGTTCGCGGGATTCGGTTCCGCCGGAATTTTGGCAAGGCTGCGGCTCTGTCCGCCGGGTTTGACGAATCGCTTGGCGAAATTGTTATCACCATGGATGCCGATCTTCAGGACGATCCAAGTGAGATTCCGCGGCTCGTGGCCAAGCTTCAGGAGGGTTATGACGTCGTCAGTGGCTGGAAGCAAACGCGCCACGACCCGTGGCACAAACGCTGGCCTTCTTTTGTTTTCAATACGATTCTCCGCCGCTTCTCGCGACTCGATCTGCACGATTTCAATTGCGGTTTGAAGGCCTATCGTAAACAGGTCCTAGACGAGATCGATCTCTATGGAGAGTTGCATCGTTACATTCCGGTATTGGCAGCTGAACGAGGTTTCCGAATTACCGAGTTGCCGGTCCTGCACCATGCCAGGCAGCATGGGGCTTCCAAGTACGGATGGTCTAGGATCCCCAAAGGCTTGCTGGATCTTCTGACGGTCGTTTTTCTAACCCGGTTTCGGTATCGACCACAGCATCTGCTCGGTGGTTTGGGAGCTTTCATCTGCGGCATTGGAATTGTCGTTTTGCTCGCGTTGTTAATGGTTTGGACATGGACACGCTTGGCGGGAAATTCCGAGCCGATGCAATTGCGCGAGGGGGCTTTGTTTTTTCTATCGATTTTGATGATTATCGGCGGAATGCAATTTTTTGGAGTGGGCTTGCTGGCCGAGTTGGTCGTGGCCAACTCCACATTCCGGCGATCCCCTTTTTCCATCGCGTCTCGAACCCAAACAATTTCCGCTCCCCCTGAGATTGGAGACTGAATCATGGCATCGAGTGATGCGTCGGAAACTCGCATGGATACGCGATCGATCGGTTGGTTTATTATCCTTATCGCGACCGCCATGCAGTTAGCACGCATCGTCGGAATTTCGGCGGTGCACGGCGAATTGCCATTCTTGAGCGCAAATGATCGAAGTCGATGGTGTGCTATTGCCGCATTGACGCAAGATGGAGTGTGGGAGATCGACAAGTATCAGGACATTCTCGACAGCAAGGGGAAGTCCAAGATTTGGTACTCGATCGACATGGTCAAACATCGCGGCGAAGACGGAGTCGTGCATAGTTATTCCAGCAAACCGCCTCTGCTAACGCTGATGCTGGCTGCGGTCTGCAAACCCATCTCGCTTGCAGTCGGTAAACCCCTGACTGAGGAGCCGTTTCTGATAGGGCGGTTGGTGTTGATCTTTGTCAATCTAGTTCCGCTCTTCTTATGGTGGTGTTGGTTCCATCGATGGCTTGAAAGTCATGTTCCAAACGGGTGGACGCGTTGGATTTTGCTCAACGCATCGATTTGGGGATCCTTTATGACGACCTTCGTAGTGACGTTGAACAATCATCTCCATGGGGCCATCTTCTTTTCGATTAGCTTGGCACTGGCATGGCAGATTCTGAACGACGCACAATCCCAGCGCACGACCCCATGGAGCGTGTGGTTAAGCGTCGGCGTCAGCGCTGCGATGACGGTTGCTTGCGAGTTGCCCGCGTTGGCTTGGGCTGCTGCCATTGCAGCGATCCTGCTCTTTGCCGATTGGAAGCGAACCTTGATCGGCTTCGGAAGCGGTTCGGCAATGATCGCTGCTGCATTCCTGTTGACCAATATCTGGGCTCATGGAGATTGGCGTCCTCCCTATTCCCATCGAGGACTCGGGGAGGAGATTGGGCTTATTGGGACCGTTGCGGAAGGAATCTATGACCCAGGTGCTGAGCCGAGTATCGATGCCATTCGCAGTTCGATCGATCTGACGAAGCACCCACTTACTGAAGACGCTCAAGTCATTCCTGCGAGGCTCGATGGTGTGTTGCAAGTGATCGATGAATCGAATGGATATCGCATCGCGTTAAAAAAGAGCGAGCGAGGTTGGATGGCATACCGTTGGGATGATTGGTATGACTACCCGAAATCGTATTGGTTGCCTGGCAATAAAAAGGGAGTCGATATCGGAGAAAAAGACCCTGCAAAATACCTTTTCCATTTTCTGATCGGGCACCATGGTGTTTTCTCCCTCACACCGCTGTGGCTATGGAGTTTGGCAGGTGCGTTTTTTTGGATGCGACGTGGGCCATCCACGCTGGATCGCGATCGCATGGATTCTTCGTCACTGACAGGCCTTCGGGCATGGGTCTTGAGTGAACGGGGGATCGCCGCGGCACTTCTGGCGGTCACATTGGCCTGCATCCTCTTTTATGCTGTACGTGAACAAGTGGATCGAAATTACGCAGGGGTATCCAGTGGCTTCCGCTGGTTATTTTGGATGATCCCAGCTTGGCTTTGGTTGGCCGCTCCCGCGATTCAAGCATGCTCCAAGAACCGATGGATGCGGAGCTTGGTCCTCGTTGCTCTCGTCGTGGGTGTAGTCTCTGCCACCATCCCTTGGACGAATCCGTGGACCCATCCGTGGCCATATCGAATGTTGATGTGGCAGTTTCCAGACGCTTTTCAATAGACTTACTTCTTCTTTGGAGGTTGGTTAGAGCCCGTGAATGCGTTGAGCCTACAGTCCGAGTAACCGTGGTGCCTCGTGCCGAGAAGGGGTAATGATTGAGAATGGCAGCCCCTGAAAAACACAAGAGCAAATTTGCATCGGTAAATCTGAGCACTGCCTGGTGACTTTCGAGAAGGCGGTCCTTTCGCGATAAAACGATTGACGTAGAATTTCGCGGACGGAATCCGCCCCCTTTCGAAAAGCAAAAGGTCATGGAAAAACGACTCTACAACTTCTCCGCTGGTCCGGCGGTATTGCCGGTTCCAGTGCTTGAACGCATTCGGGATGAAATGCTTTGCTTGCCGGGTTGCGGTGCTTCGATATTGGAGATCTCGCACCGAAGCAAGCAGTTCATTGATATCCAGGAGAGGGCCAAACAGCGTCTCATCCGACTTCTTCGTATCCCCGACTCACACGCTCTGATTTTTTTGCAAGGGGGAGCACGATTGCAGTTTTCCATGGTCCCAATGAACTTGTTGCGTGGTCAGACCGACGCTGCGCAATACATCCTCACCGGAAGCTGGGGGAAGTACGCGCTGGGAGAAGCTAAGAAAGAGGGTGCCGTCGAGATCCTCTACGACGGTTCAGGGTCCGGATACTCGCAACTCCCAGAATGGAGCGAGCTGAACGTATCCCCCAAGGCCGCATATGTTCATTGGACGAGCAACGAGACGATCCAGGGGATCCAATTTCAAAGCGATCTCGCAGCGGCGTGTCCGGTCGTTTGCGATAGCTCCTCCGATTTTTTGTATCGACCGCTCGATGTGTCGAAATATGGTTTGATCTATGCTTGTGCCCAAAAGAATGCGGGGCCGGCGGGTGTAACTGTCGTCATCCTACGCAAGGATTTGCTCGAGCGCTGCGACGATCGACTGCCAGGCTACTTGAGTTACAAAAACCATGTCAACGAAGATTCGATGTGGAACACACCCCCCACGTTCGCCATTTACACTCTGGGATTGGTTGCGGAATGGCTAGAGGATTCGATCGGTGGACTCGATGCCATGCATCGTATCAATCAACACAAGTCTGGGCTCGTTTACGCCGCGATGGATCGTCATCCGCATTTGTATCGCGGGCATGCCAGGATCGCCAATCGCTCGCTGATGAATGCAACATTCACTCTGCCGACCGAGGCATTGGAAGCGGATTTCCTCGCTGAAGCGAAACGACGCGGGCTTGATTCATTGAAAGGGCATCGAAGCGTTGGTGGCATTCGAGCCAGCCTTTACAACGCCATGCCTATCGAGGGTGCGCAAGCCCTTTCGCAACTCATGGATGATTTCGCAACCCTCAAGGGATGAGATTTTTTCAATGATCGCTGGCTTCCGTACCTGGGTTGCTGGATCGAATCCGCACGTCCCGCGCAGGATCGGTTAGGGAACATTTCCGAGTCGATCGCCACCGACCACACCGTCAATCATTACTTTTCCGGATGGATTATGACCTATCGCATACTTGTTCTCGATCCCATCGCCAATGAGGGGATCGAGATGCTCCGAGCCGATTCGGAATTTGCATTTGAGGAGCGGATTGGCTTGAAAGGGGAGGATCTGAGGAAATCGTTGGCGGAATTTGATGGCGCGATCGTTCGCAGCGGCGTCAAAATCACCGCCGAGTCCCTCGACGGAAACCGAAGACTGCGAGCCATTGTTCGGGCTGGAGTCGGTACGGACAACATCGATAAGAATGCGGCGACGCGACTCGGGATTGTCGTGATGAATACCCCGGCGGGCAATACGCTCAGTACGGCCGAGCATACGTTCGCCATGATGTTGGCGATGTCGCGATCCATTGCCCCGGCCTATCAAAAATTGTGTGCAGGGGTTTGGGATCGAAAGTCATTTATGGGAACGCAACTCGCAGACAAAACGCTGGGAGTCATTGGTATGGGCAGGATCGGCCGTGAAGTCGCGACGCGCGGTCAAGCGTTCGGTATGCGCATCATCGCCTTCGATCCGTTTCTGTCGGACGAACAAGCCACTAAGATGCACGTCGAGAAAGTCCATGCGGTAGCAGATATGTTGCCCAAGGTGGATTATCTGACCGTGCATACACCCCTGACGGAAGAAACCAAGTACTTGATCGGTAAGAAGCAATTGAAGATGCTCAAACCGGGTGTGCGATTGGTGAACTGTGCGCGAGGTGGAATCTATGAAGAGGAGGCCTTGGTCGAGGGGCTCCAGACGGGGGTGATCGCGGGTGTGGCGTTGGATGTGTTTGAGGAAGAGCCATGCACTAGCAGCCCGTTGTTCGGGATGCCGGGCGTTGTTTGCACGCCGCACCTGGGAGCAAGCACCGAGGAAGCCCAAACGCAGGTTGCAATCGAAGGCATTCAGCTTTTGATGAATTTCTTCAAGACGGGTGAAATTCGTCATGCCGTCAATGTAGCTTCGCTCGATCCGAAGACGCTCGATGCTCTTCGAGGATACTTGGATGCCGCTCATCGATTGGGGATGTTGATGGCACAATGGCATTCCGGGACCGTCAGCACATGCCAACTGTTTTACCGTGGAGAAGTCGCCGACAGGGATACAAAACTACTCTCCGCGGCATTTTGTGCGGGACTGCTAGAACGAGCGCTTGCGGATGATGTGAATATCATTAACTCCGAGATGCTTCTGCGCGAACGCGGGATCGAATTGACCGAACACCGCAATCGGGAGTTGGGTGCGTTCAGTTCCTCGATCACTGCCGAAATGAGTGGTAGTGGTCAGAAGGTGAAAGCGGGCGTGACGGTCTTTGGAAACAACATGCCTCGCTTGATTTCGATCGACGACTATCGGTTGGAAGCCTATATCGACGGACATATGTTGTTCTTTACGCACTATGATGTTCCTGGAATCATCGGTAGGGTTGGAACCGTTTTCGGAAGACACCAAGTCAATATCGGACAAATGTCCGTGGGGCGTGCCCTCAACCATGCGGGCGGGCAGGCGATCGGTGTTCTTAACTTGGATTCACGGCCTCCGCAGGAAGCGATCGATGAACTTCTGTCGATCGAACACATCGAGAAAGCACAGTGGATCGAACTGCCAGCGCTGGGTGTTTTACCGGCTTGGCTAGCGTAGACGGAATCGAAGGCCTCGTGCAGAAGAGGCGATTGGTTCAGCCGCTCACCACTTTGGGACCGAGATCCTCAGGAAGCGAACGGCGTTCTGTTTACGCGATGGTGTCTGCTTGCATTTGCCGATACCGCTTCAGGAACGCATCGTAGTCTTCGCGCGTGTCAATGCCTCGCGGCGATCGGGGAACGATTCCGATCATGATCCGTTTGCCCGATTGAAGAAAACGCAATTGCTCTAGCTTTTCGATTTGCTCTAAAGGGCTGATGGCCAGCGTCGAAAGTTCCAGCAGGAACGATCGTCGGTACGCATAGATTCCCAAATGCTGCAAAAATTGGGCCGGGTCGGAGTTCAACCATTTTTCGTCCCAAGCTCTTGGGTGCGGAATGACCGACCGACTGAAGTAGAGAGCAGAGCCATCGAAGGCGCGAACGACTTTCACGCAGGCGGGATCTTCGAGATCGTGTCGATTCCGTATGGGGGTGGCCAAGGTTGCTACGTCTGCAGTCGGATTGGTATCGAGCAATCGGATGACCGTGTCGATCGACTCCCCTGAGATTTCCGGTTCGTCTCCTTGGACGTTGATCAGCAGGTCCACGTCTGGACGTGACCGAGCGACTTCGGCGACTCGATCGGTCCCAGACGCGGCATCGGGATCGGTCCTCTGTACATTCGCACCGAAGGAATGAGCAAGCTGAGCTAGACGTTCATGATCGACCGCAATCGTTATGCCCGATGCCAGTTTTGATTTCTTGGCGGCTAGAAAAGTATGTTCGAGAACACTCTTGCCGGTTTCCGCCAAAAGGAGTTTTTCCGGAAGGCGAGTGGATGCCAACCGAGCCGGAATGACTATCTCAGAAGGCATAAATCAAGTTCTCCCGGTGGGGCATACTTATCCGCAATGACAAGAAAAAACCCCGAAGAAAATCCTCGGGGTTTTGAGAGAGGCTCCGGTGGGAGTTGAACCCACGCGTGGCGGATTTGCAATCCGCTGCCTTAGCCACTTGGCTACGGAGCCATTGTTTGCCATTGTTTTCCGCGACTGACGTTCGTCGGGACGGCCGTTTTAGTGAACTTTCCACCGTCGGTCAAGACGAGTCAAGGGCGTCGATGCTCCGGTGAGCGTTTTCGTTTTCGATCCTTGGTTCCTCAAGCGGGTGTGTTTACTGCGGCACATCGTCAACCGAAGGGAACCTTTCAAGGCCGTTCAAGCGACCTGAATTCGAGGAATTAATCGGCGACGGAGGTACTCCCTGCTCCATTGTTGGAACCATTTCCACTGGGTGGAGGTGACGGTTGTCCGCGTCCCTGTTGACCTGGAGGGCCTGGTTGACCAAACCCACCTGGAGGAGGGCCTCCCGGGCCTCCCAAGCCTGGAGGGCCCAGTGCTCCGGCCGACTTCTGTAGGAGATCTTGAAGTTCCAGCAGGTTCCTATCGAACTCTTCTTGGGTTTTCGAGTTCTTCAAATTGTTGAGAGGAGCGTTGATAACGAACAAAAACCCTGAAACGATTTGGTGAATCTGGTCGGGCTTCATCATCGAGACCACGGCATTCGCTTGTTGCATGCCTTGCGGCCATCCTCGCGAGAGATCCGAAGGGAGCCATCGCCCATCGACCATCGAGAGTCGAATCGGTGGAGGGGTGGCACCGGGAGTTTGCGGCGGGGCCTCGAATTGCACTTCCGCTTGCGTTGCTGAAGTTTGATTGACGGTGTAATTCGCAGTTGTCACACCGAGCGATTTGGATTTTTCGTATTCGATTCGAAATGGATTGTCGCTCGGCAACGACGCCGCCAAGGTATCGCCTGCGGAATTGATGTTTCGCAAGTACGTATCTATGAACGACCGCAGATCCCCCTTCTGAAGCCGCTTGCCATCGAAAAGGTCTTTCGACAGGATCGCTTCCATCACGGCCACACCATTGGGATACGCCGCATCGATCTCCGGCGCCACATTGGGAGGAATCGGGAGCACGCTGCTATTGAGAATGAATTTTTGTTGTTTCTTCAGGATATCCACCAACGTGTTTCGCGTCTTGCGGAGCATATCAAAGGTGCGCGAATCCACGCGTTTGGCGAAGGAACCCACCAGCGACTCGATGTCTTTTTGGTACTCACGGGGCATCGCGTCCCACAGGACGATCGAGTTCCCTTTGCTAAGCTCCCTCATCACTAAGTCAACAAGCTGTTTGGCATCGGTGTCCAGAGGGATTTGGATAGGTTCCGAACCACCTGCTGATCCGCTGGCTGGAGCCGCGGCGCTGCTACCTGGGGATTTGTTTGGATTCGCGTTCGCACCCAACGATTTGGCTTGGCTGAGGCTTTCTCTGCTCAAGCGGTCAAATGGAATCTTCAGTTCCTTGCCATCCGGCTTCTTCAGAACAACTTGATTTTGATCGAGCCGAACAAACTCAGCTTCGACTTTGTACTTGCCGGTGTTGTCGACCCATTGGAGAGGACGATCCTGGGCCCAGCCCGTACTCGCGATGGAAAGTAGGGCGGAACAGCACGTGATGGCTACTCGTTTTCCCGCGAAAGCACGCGGGCGAATCCGCCGCATCATTGCAAAGAATGAAAACATAAGAGCAACTCCCGAATAGATCGAAATGTCGAACGCGTAACTCTCCACAGGATAACTCAATCGGCGACGAATTTCTGCGTCCAAAAGGTGGTTGCTGAGACTTTTTAGATCGTTCGAAACCCCCGGATCGGGCCGTCAATGGTGGATGGCGGCAGTTATCGGCCCTCCGCGCGCCATTGGCTTGGATCGCCATATTCAAAAAAGCCGCTCCCCGTTTTGACCCCCAGTCGTCCTTGGTCGATGAGAGGCTGGATTTGTTCAAGGAGGGGGCCCCAAATATCTTCTCCCTCGACCATGCGTGCGTGGGACATCGTGTGATAAATGATGTCCAAGCCAATTTGATCCATGATTCCAAAAGGTCCGATGGGCATTCCTGTCGCGATTTTCCAAGCCGAATCGATTTGGTCGGGATTGGCAACCCGGCGATCGGCTAGCTGCAATGCAGATTGCAAAAGGGACTTCAGCATCCAATTGAAGACATAGCCGCTGTTTTCGACCTTTTGTACTAAGGGTGTTTGTCCAATTGCTTCGGATAAGCGGCTAAGACGGTCCAAGGTCCCGGAACTGGTCTCTGGACCGGCGGCGATATCCACCAAGGTGGCTCGCCAAATGGGCACATGAAAATGGAAGTGGGCAAATCGCTCCGGTGCAACGATGTGTTTGGAAAAATGGGATGGTACAAAATAGGAGCTGTTGGATGCGATAATGGTTTGCGAACCATAGAGTTCCGAGTAGTGTCGAAGTAGGCGGCGTTTGAGTGCCACATGCTCGGGAACGCATTCCAGAACCAAACCTGGATCGTTTCCTGATTCTCGGTTCGGATTTTCAGTGACTAACTCCATTCGAGAGCGTGCCACATCGATCGAAACCGGAGGCCAATAGCCTTGTTCGCTAAAAGGTTTCAGTTGGCTTTCGATCCATGCCTTCGTAGCATCCAACGCCGATTGACTGCGGTCGATCAGTCGAACGCGGACCCCATGGGCGATCATCTGCCCGGCGATCTGCCGTCCAGTCCAGCCCGCACCGACGATCACGACGAACTCAATCGGCTTGGATGCATCCGACGTTTGAGCATGAATTTGGGAGGGTGGGGCCGATGAGGTTGGCATGCGGGCGATACCGTTAACTACAAACGTGGGAGCGGGTTTGAAA
>JBAWXH010000075.1:0-26648 GCA_037144155.1 Planctomycetota bacterium
TTACGAGTTTACGAGTTTACGAGTTTACGAGTTTACGAGTTTACGAGTTTACGAGTTTACGAGATTCGTACGACAGGATGATCCACACCTCGTTTACCCTCAACCTCTCGTTCCATGGCTCCGGCCGTGGAACGCACTGCATCCCAGGCTACGCCTGCCGTCGGGTCGTCCACTGCGTGTACGCAAACGCAGTCCGCCACGCGTACCCATGACAGTTCTTTGCCTGCCTAACACGCGACAGTGCGAGAGGCAGAGCCTCCAAGGCAGTGCGTTCCCAGGCAAGAGCCTGGGAACGAGGTGGACGGGTGGAGGGGCCTGGGGGGGCGAGGTGGTGTTTTCCCTGGCTTTTTCGTGCTCGTAATCGTGCGCGTCATCGTGCTCGAAGGCCCGTTCGATTACGAGCACGAGCACCATCCGCCTAGGCGGATTGAGCACGAGCACGTATCGAGCCAAAACATCGCAACTTCAAAACGAGCGCTCGGGCTCACTTCGCAACCAAGGCTATTCAATGAAACGAGGGGTGGTGTCCTGGACACCACCCCTCGTTTCGTTCTTTTCAACGGGACCTGTGACTTGCTTCCAAAGCGAGGGTCAATCAACCCTCGCTAAAAGCATTACTCGGCCGATGGGATCAACGGGCCTTCGCTTCCCAAGCCACCCTTGAGTTCGGCTTGTTTATCGGCTTTGGCCTGTTGTTGTTGCTGTTCCTTTTCGGCTTCCATGCGATGTTGTTCTTCCGTCCAATCGACGCGACGGCGGGAGAGACCAATCTTGCGCTCATCGCTATCGACTCGCAACACTTTGACCTCGATCTCATCCCCAACCTTGACAACGTCCTCTGGATTTTCAACCTTGGAGTCAGCCAATTCCGAGATGTGGAGCAATCCTTCCAGATTGTCTTCCAAACCGACGAAGACACCGAAGTTGGTGATCTTCGTAACTTTGCCACGGATGAGTTGTCCGGGCTTGTACTTCTCGGGGATGGTGGTGTTCCATGGATCGTCGTCCAGTTGCTTCATACCCAGAGCGATTCGGCGCCGCGTTTGATCGACGCTGAGCACTCGGCATTTGACTTGTTGACCCTTTTGCAAGACTTCGCTTGGATGACTGATCTTGCGAGTCCAAGACATATCGGAGACGTGAAGCAAGCCGTCGATGCCTTCTTCGAGTTCGATAAAGGCGCCGTAGTTGGTAAGGTTTCGAACCTTGCCAGTGACCTCGGCGTTCTCTGGGTATCGTTGCATGATATCGTCCCAGGGGTTTGCCTGAGTCTGCTTGATACCGAGAGATAGTTGTTGGCCTTGGGCGTCGACGCCCAAGATCTTGACATCGATCTTGTCGCCGATCTGGACCATTTCGCTTGGGTGGTTGATACGGCGAGTCCAAGACATTTCGCTGATGTGCACCAGCCCTTCGATCCCGGGCTCGAGCTTCACGAACGCACCGTAGCTCATCACATTGACCACTTCGCCCGGAACGGTAGAGCCGACTGGATACTTGTCGGCGATATTCGTCCAAGGGTTGTTTTGCTTTTGCTTGAGCCCCAATGCGATCTTCTGCTTTTCGCGATCGATTTGAAGGATCTTGACTTCGATCTCTTGGTCGATGGAAACCATTTCCGTTGGGTGACCGATCCGTTCCCAACTCATATCGGTGATGTGAAGCAGACCATCGATGCCACCCAGGTCGACGAACGCACCGAAGTCGGCGATGTTCTTGACGACACCTTTGCGGATCTGGCCGACTTCCAGTTCTGCCATGAGGTGTTCGCGATCTTCTTCGCGTTGCTTCTCAATCAGAGATCGTCGGCTGACGACGATATTGCGTCGCGCTTCGTCGATCTTGAGAACTTCGCATTGAACAACGCGACCGATGTAATCGCCGATGTCGTTGGGACGACGAATGTCGACTTGGCTTGCAGGCAAGAAGACATTGACACCGATATCGACGAGCAATCCACCCTTGATCTTGCGAGTGACCGTACCGGTGACGACTTGTCCTTCTTGGACAGAAGCCATCATGTTTTCCCACTGGATGATCTTCTCAGCTTTGCGCTTGCTGAGGCTGATCATGTTCCGGGCTTCTTCGAGATTGTTTTGGTCTTCCACTTCCTCGATCAAGACCTTGATGGTTTGACCGACTTCCGGTGGTGGTTCACCTTCTTCCCATTCGTTCTTGGGAATAGCACCTTCGCTCTTGAATCCGACGTCGACTACGACGAACTCTTCGTTGATTTCAACGATCTTGCCTTCGACGATTTGGTTGACGTCGAATTGTTTATTGGCGTCCTCGAGGGAATCGAGCAGCAGTTCTTCTGCGGCATCGCCGAACATCTCATTGAGTTCGGCTTCGATACTATCGTCTTCGAGGGAGCGAATGAGGGTACGATTGACCATGCGGAAAAGATCCTAGGGTTGGTTCGTCGTCGAGAAAGATCACCGATCGGCCGGCAACCCAAAGGCTTGATGCCGATGGCCTGTTTTTCCGAGCGCGTTGAGTCAGTGCCTGTTGAACGGGGGGTGCGTGCCTGGGGCCGAGCCGCCCAAGGGGCGTCGGTGCCCGCAGGGGAGTCTAGAAGGTCCGCAGCCCTATGCCTGCGGTGGTGTCCGACGAACCGATGATGGTTTGGAAAGGCGAGAACCATCCAAAAGATCGATTTACGCAACTCCTCACAGGCGATAAAACAGGGTTCTGTGGTCGACGAAACAATGGGTTAGAGAAAATGGGTTCTGCTGTGAGGTAGGAAACAACTCCTGCCCCTTGCAATCCAGCAAACCGAGGGTTTCGAAGTGTAACCGCGTTTCGACCTCGCAGCAACGGCGCATTTTTTCAAATCTCGGGATCCTATGAGCCAACCCCTCCGCTATGCCATCGCCGGTGATCATGCTGGTTTTCTCATGAAGAATGAGGTGGCCAGATTTCTGCAATCCCTCGATATCAATGCCATCGACTGCGGAACGCACACACCGGCTGCGTGCGATTTCCCTGATTTCGCGGAAATGGTCGCCACAAAATTGCTCGACGGCGAAATCGACCGGGGGATATTGGTTTGCGGTTCCGGAGTCGGTGTCAGCGTGGCTGCGAACAAGTTTCCCGGGATCCGAGCCAGTCTGTGTCACGACACCTACTCGGCACGTCAAGGAGTCGAGCACGATGACATGAATATCCTGTGCATTGGGGCCCGCGTGATTGGACCGGAACTGGCCTTTGAAATCATTCGCTCTTTTTTGAATGCGCGGTACACGCCGCAACCGCGCCATGCGAAACGGCTAGAAAAAATAGTGGATATCGAACGTCGTGTGTTGGCGGGCCAATTCACCCCCAAGCCATAGTCGCGAAATCAAATGGTGGATTGCACGGACCGTTTGCGCATACGCTGAACGTGCCGATGCGATGACCAGTCGCGTTCCCTCCAATGGCTATTTTCTCATTTCTCGTCGTTTCTCATCCATCGCAAACCGGATTCTCTCGGACTTGCTGACCAGGAACGAATTGGTGCCCAGGATCTTGGTCGGAACTTGGTCCTGGACGGTTTCAGAGTTTCCCCGTGGGTGTCCCATGCTGTCTCAATGCGCTGCCTCGCATTGACGGTCCGATTGGAACGACGGTGACGGCCGCACCGCACATTGGAAAGAATGCAAACTTCCAAGCTGCGCGTGCCGAAAACTCGAACTGGAGATGCTTTGCAAGGAAGCGTCCGCATCTCCAGGCGGAATCCAGCCACCTACGAATTGAAGCCAGGGAGGGTTGTTCGGCAGTTCGATTCGAAGTGGGGAAAAAGGCTTTATGGCCAAAAAAGAAGTGTTTCGCGTTGTGACCCGTGCCGCTGACGGTTCCCTCAAAATACGCGATTTCCATTCCGCCGAACTGATTTTCAGGACGCACACCCAAGTCGGTGTGGACGACAGCAGCACCGACCTGGACCTTCGCGGAATTCCGATTTTCAAGGGATTGATCGGCCCAATCCCCGAAGGAAAAAACATCGCACGCTACGAATCGCATGATGTTTTTGAGTTAATGACCAAGGAATGGGCCGTCGCGAAACCCCGCCGCCGCCGTAGGTCAGGCGCGGTCGAAGAACCAACCGCCGAAGCCTCTCAGTAATCGGTCTATCTCTCAACAGAGGCGTCTTAACAGAACAGAGGCGTTTCTTCGCACCGTTTCATGGCAATTCCGGAAGCTCGAGCGCGTCTTCATCTTGCGTTCGAGCGAGGTATGCCATGCCAATCAGGCCATTAGTTCTTGAGCAGTTCCGATGGTTTGATCTTTTTATCCAGGAAGTATCCCTTGTCCTTGAACCCGAAGTAGCTGGGTTGATACGCATCGGGAATATTGACACTGGCTTTCGCGGGGACATCTAATCCGACCCCCCAGTAGACGCTGTTGACGAATAGCCGTCTGAGATCCTCACTCTTGAGATCCACGGAGGCTCCAATGGTCGAGCAGATGACCTTGCCTTCCTTGCCCGCTGGCAATCCGTCTCGCTCAGGGATCTGGTAGGACTTGGTCCATACCAGGGGCATCATCGGATCGTTCTTCTCGCCAGGCAAAGGGGGATCGGTCGGTAGCATGCCGCTCAAGACTTGACCGTACAAGAGGACCTCAGCGGCAGGTGGCAAATGAATGACTCCATAGACATCGGTCGGTCCGAATACGTCGTGGACACCGCGAAGGATGGGCGAATCAGCATGTTTTTCATTGATAATCCCCCGTGTGGCTTGTCCATTGTGGACACCGTGGTGGGAGTGCCATGTTTCCCCGATGATTTGCTGACCAAAACCGCCGGGCCATTGGCCATTGCTCCAGGACCAGTGCTTGTACGAACTGTTCGACTGGTCCGAGATATTGAAGGGATGGGTAGCGGTTCGGATTGCAAGAAAGGGCTTGCCGGCTCGCACAAACTCTTCGATGGGTTTCATCTGAATATCGGGCAATGCTCGAAAGCGTAGGAACATCACCATGAAATCGGCATCGTTCAGATTTTCCAAACCTGGGATGTTGCTTGAGTAGTTTGGATCGACGGTATTTGTATCTGGATGAATTGCAAAATGGACAGTGCAGTGAAATCCATGTTGCTCGCTCAAAATCTTCGCGAGCATAGGGAGCGCTTCTTCACTGCGATACTCTTCATCCCCAGAAATGAGGACGACCTTCTTGCCAAAGCCGGGCAGTGTCTTGTCCGCAGGGCTGGGTAGATCCAGCCAAAGCCGATCATCCCCCAGTGCCCTGGTCGAAAGGCTGGCGAGCGAACCGACTACGAGACTAGCACTGAGAAACCATAAAGTGGCAATCGTTTTCATAGCTATTGTTTGCGAGAGGAAGGAACAAAAGGTGAGTTGAAAAAAATCGAGTCTGGCGTGAGAGATGAAAGTGGCAAAAAACAGTACCGCGATTCACATCAGGAATCGCGGTACGTTGTGTTTAGTCACAAACGATCGACGATCGTCCGTGTTCATAACCAAAAAAGAGTTAGTCAAATTCTCGCCGAATCATCTTTTCGAGAACGGCCAGTTTCTCGTCTTCACTACCGGCCGCCAATACTCGTCCATCCGGGCCAGCGATTTGACCAAAGGCTTCCAACCGAATGGTCTCGTCGATGAGGCCTTTACCAAAGTACAACTGCACCTCTCCAAGTAGATCGAGTTTGGTGCGGGACGTATCCTTCGCTAAGTTTGCCAGCCGTTTGTTTTTGATCGCTTCGGCTGGGATATTGGGGAGATCTTCCATTGGGTAGGCTTCGATCATCTTCTTGATGAAACCATCCACGGCAGTATCGATCTTGGAATCTGGGTTCTTGTCGGATGCGACGTCGCGAGCGTTGAGCGATGTCGATGTGATCGATTTGTCTTTTGAGTCTTTCTCTGCGTGCAGATTCACGACGCGAATACGGCAATCATTCTTGGTCGTTCCATTCGCGCGTACAAAGGTCACATCGACCTCGAACAATACCAGGGCGTCGAAATGCTGTTCGATCGCTTTCTTTGCGAGTTCACCCATCGAATCACCGCTGCCGATGTAAACCAATCCTGGACCGAGCGGGATTGAACCGCTGGGTAAACGCAAATCGGCGGGATTGGCTCCCGACAATGACGGAGGAACAAAACCATTTCCTGCCGGAGCATTTCCAAACGTTCCTGGAGGCGGAGTCCCGGGTAATTGGCCTGGAGCGCCCAGGGTGGGGCTGATCGCGTCATCTTGGTAGGGTGCTATGTAATCGAGGGATCCAGGAGTCGACCCACCCGATGCGTTGCCACTACCTTTGTTTCCCGCTGGCTGGCTTCCGCCAGGAGGACCGCCTCCGGGCGCCGTTCCATATCCTGGAGGTGCTCCACTGCCGCCACCTTTATAATCGGCTGGTGGTCCACCTTGTCCACCGCCGTATCCTGGAGGTGCCCCACTGCCGCCACCTCGATAATCGGCCGGCGGTCCACCTTGTCCACCCCCATATCCTGGAGGTGCCCCACCGCCGCCACCTCGATAATCGGCCGGTGGTCCACCTTGTCCACCCCCATATCCCGCAGGTGCTCCACCGCCCCCTCCGTTGTATCCTGCTGGAGGTCCTCCGCCACCGTATCCTGCTGGAGGTCCTCCGGCACTACCCAAACCGGGTCGGCCGCCTCCTGGAGGAGCGGATCCTGGGGAATTGGGAGCGCCGCCAAAGCTACTTAAAAATCCGCCAGCACTTCCGCCGCTTGAGCCTCCCGATCCATAGTCGTATTCTCGGAACGCCTCCGACCATCGTCCATCGGAGTGTTCGCGTCGAAATGCATCGACAAACTTGGTTGCATATTTGCCTGCTGCATCACTAAGTTCTTTTGCCGGCAGGACTGGGATGCTGGATGCTGTTGCATTCCCAGCGCCAAAACCAGGTCCGCCCGAACGAGGTGGACCGCCGCGACCTCCAGCTCCAGTCGTACCGCCCAATGCGCTCAAATCGGTTCCAATCGGTTTGAGGTCCGTCACGTTGCCGGACTTCTTCACCACCAAGCCGACGGCGAAGTTATATCCATATCGAGGAACGACCCGTCTCTTATCCCAGCGGTAACTATTGGTGACCGTTTCTATTTCGTCGTTTGGAATATGCAAAGAATGAGCTTGTAACAAAGCATAGGCGCGAGGCGCATTCCCGGCGCGGAACGCTTCGACTGCGCGATCTCGCAAGGACAGCTCGACCGGCTGGGGAGGTGTCGAAGGGAATGGGCCGGATGATGGCGAAGATGCGGGAGACGTCGAGCCAAAGGAGGGTGCTCCGCCAGGTATGGATCCAGGAGATGCCAAACCCCCGGTCAACGCCGGAGCGCCGGCACCGGCAGGTCCACCGATGTTGCCGATGGAAGGACGGGCTGGTGAGGCCGGGGCACTTCCGCTGACTGGTGCTCCTCCTCCTCCAGCAACACCGATGCTTGGTCGAGCAGGTGCCGACGCACTCGGTTCGGATGCTTGCGGAGTGCCACCACCGCTTGATAATCCCAACGTGGGACGCGATGAACTGGGTGCCGCTGACGGCGGGCTTCCTTCCGAGTTCTCGTCATTGGCTCCTGGTGCTCCCGATCCTGAAGCTGCCCCCGAATTCGATGCGGGGACAGAGGGCCTTGAAGGAGACGTTGCCCCCGAGTTGCCCGCTGGAGTCGTCGGTGACGAAGAGGCTGTCGTTGTCGCTCCACCTGCATCTGCTACTTGTGCTTGCTTGCTGCCACATCCGACCGATGTCGCGCATAAAAAAGCGGCACCAAGCCATACGAATCGATACTTCATGGGCTGACCCGTTTACAAAAAAAGAGATGCATAACGATGCGGAGTGCTTCAGCCGATACGTGCGCCGATTTGGCCGATTGGGATGTCGTCATTCGACGGTCGTCTGACGCAGTCGCAGGGGCGAGAATGGGGCGGGAGTCCGCCGACCAGACTTACACCGAATTTCGATTATCCGCAACGCATTTGCCGTTGTCTACAGCTTGCGTCGCTATATTAGAAGTTCCTGAAGGATCTCCTCAGCCACTCGCTAGGATCGGCAGGGTGATCCTAAAAACGGTCAATCGGGTGCTCTTCACCTGCTAAGTCCTAGAACTTTTCGCGAACTTTCGACGATGCAAAACGAACATGACCCATTCGCGAACCAAGTTCCCCAGCGACCGGTAGTTCAATTGTGGATGCTTTTTGTTTCCATGGTCGTGTTCGCATTCATGTCGCTTTTGATCATGTTTGCTGCCCGCGTTCCTGCCATCGCCAATAGCATTAGCGATCTTTTGGGGGTCGCCCGCACCGTCAAGTCCGATCGCCCCGACCGATCAACCCACCTGTTCATGCTTCTTTTTTGCTACACCTCCCCTCTCTTGCTCATGCTGTGGGTAGGCATGTTGCGGTCGATCCTGATCTTTTGGTTCCCGAAATCCAACGCTCGGACGATAGACGAACCCGACAGCCCATTTTCCAATGAGTCGAACCCATGAACGATGTGATCGCAGCCATCGAACGGCATTTGCAGCGCAAACTCAATGCGATTCAACTGGACTATTATCAGGTTCTCGGTCTGCCACTCTACTGTCCCGACGTTGATCGGATCCAAGCCGCTCTCCAAAATGGGGCCGATCGATTGGCAGGCTCCCATCCAGAACAAAATCCCGAATCCTCTTTGTTGGTGGGCAAGCTACTCAAACAGGCGCACGCGGTCTTGCTCGACCCTTCGAAGAAAGGAGCTTACGACAAGCAGTTGGCGAAACTGCTGGCTGCTAAGACCGCCTCATCCACTCCGAAAACGCCATCCAACACTCCAGCGCCTGCCAACACTGCTAAACCGTCCAACGCTGCGGTACCTGCAAGCAACCCCGACTCATCCGTTCCGGCTCAGCGAACCAAACCGAAGGAGAGTCCTTCTGCACCCGCGCCGAAGCTGCCTGCAGCGGAGAAGCAGCCCAAGGTCGCTCCCGCCGAAGAGCCGATCCCAACAGCGAAGGAGGCCCATGTCGATCCTCTGGCCCCATGGCTTCCTACCGGTGATCCGATGGCTCCCTATTCTTGGACGAACGCACAACCAACGTCCTCGCTCCACTCCCAGGGAACGGCCGTGTTGGAACAAGTCCTCGACGTTGCCAAACGAAGGTCCGACCTGCTGGATCTCTTCCCGTCGCTGGCATTGATAGAAGCTGCACCCGTTGAGTCCGTCCAGTCCGAATCGTCCCCATGGAGCGCCGCGAGTCCTCGCTTGGTCCCGTCCCCACAGCGTTCGCCTGCCGCGAATACAATCGAACGTAGCGGATCTCTTGCAGATCAACTCAAACGTCATCGCCGACGCCGACAACTGGTGACCGTCGGAGGAATGGTTCTGGCCGCGATGCTGCTGCTGGGAGTTGCTTCCTTTTTGTTTGTCAGCAACAGACAACGACTCGCCGAAAAAGAGCAAAAGAAAACCAATCCGCCAATCGCTCGCGGAAACAGTATCCCGGTGACATCTGACCATGCAGATGATGATCCGAAGAACAAGGCCCCCAACGGAGACAGCAACCGAAACAACGCTGGCAAAAAATCCAACGATCGTGTCCGATCCAGCTTGCCTGGAGTCAATCGAGGCGATGTCATGCCTTCCGATTCCACGGCCTTAAATCAAAACGGGAATGACACTCCCAAAACCGATACCATCGCGATGAATGGAAACAACGAGAGTGCGCCCCCGACCACCCCTCCTGCAGAACCGATGAAAAACGACGCGACGATGATGGAAAAGGACGCGGCGAAGCCAGAAGGTATGAAACCAGATAGTACGCCGAGCGAGGGTATGAAAGAGCCCGATCCAAAACCCAATCCACCCTCAGCCGAGTCCAAAGAATGGCTCGCATGGATGAAGCAAGCCCGCGAGGCGATCGATACACGGAAGTTCGATGTTTACGAAGAAGCGATCAACAAAGCCATTAAGGGGGCCAAGACACCCAACGGGGAAAAAATGGCCGCGCGTTTGGATCAAATCGGACAACTCTACAAAATGTACGTCGTCGAAGCTTTCCCGGAGGCTAAGTCGAAGGCTCGCGGAACCTCTTCCCTGAAGGTCGGGAAAACGGAAGTAAGTATCGTCGAAACCACTCCCGAAAAGATCATTCTGCGGAAGCCAGGCAAAAACGAAACTCACGAATGGCAGAAACTCCCTTTTGGAATTGCCGTTGCCATTTCCGATTTGGCCTTGAGCACGACCGAGCCGACCGATTTGGCCGCGCGAGCGATCTTCTTTTCTCTCGACCCATACTATCGCGAAGAAGCGAAGAAAAACGATTTGATTCAAAAGCGGATAGACGGCTGGTTTGAAAACTCGCTCGGAAAAGGGGGGGTTCGAGCCGATTTAAAGCAAGGTCTCGACGAAAAATACGAATAGAGTTGCACTTTCATCAAACCGTTGCTGCGAGGTGGTTTCACGAGCAAAACAGCGATCCTCGTCGGCGTTTTGCTACCCTGTCTGTACTCCCAATCTCTCGAATCGCGGATCATGGCTTCCGATCTTCCATCGCAAACGCATCCCTACCCTCAGGCAGAAATGATCGCTGAACCCGCCGAGGCGTCACGACCGGTGCTCGCTAAACCGACTCAGCCATCGGACTCGATCCCTGGTTCGACCACGCGATCGACCCTATCCACTCCTTTGAAAGAGAACCAAACGGCGAATCGCTTGGATGGAACGATGGCACCGGTGCCCGATGCGACGCCCGCCACCCCTTCCCGTCGTTGGAAGAAGCGATTGCTGTTGATCGGAACCTCCTTGCTGATACTCGGCGTTATCTTCTGGGCAACGGCTGAGCGGCCCGTACTGCTCAAGCAACCCGATGAAGTCCCTTCGCGATTCGATGCATCCATCCTGGAAATCGCTGATCGTGTCGATCAAGCCTTTGACCATGAGATCCAGGCCAACGGTCTGAATGGAGCGGGGAGTGCATCCTGGAACATAGTGGCCCGTCGTTTGAGTTTGGCGATGGTCGGGAACAGCCTGTCTCTCGAAGAGTATCGCGCCATCGAGAGGATTCCCGAACTGGAACGGATTGCGTGGTGGACCGAATATCTTCTTCAAGACCGCCGTTGGGCGGACTACATGTCACAACGGTTTTCACGGGCGACGGTGGGAACCAACGATGGTCCGTTCCTGCTGTTTCGCCGTCGCAAGTATCTCACTTGGCTGGCGGATCAGTTCCAACAAAACCTCCCCTATGATCAGCTTGTTCGAAAGCTGATCACTGCCAAAGGCTCGTGGATCGATGCGCCCGAAGTCAATTTCTTGACCGCCACCATGGATGAAGCGGACAAGGGGCGTCCCGACGCAATCCGCCTCGCAGGACGCACGTCGCGCGCGTTTCTCGCAATGCGCATCGACTGCTTGCAATGCCACAACGATTACTTGGGCAACGTCAAATTCAAAACCGAAGAGGATGACGCGACGACGCGCACCGGCGAACAATCCGACTTCCATCAATTGGCTGCGTTCTACTCCAGCGTACGAATGGAAAACGCATTTAGCGGTCTGAAGGACCAGTCCGCCGATTACCGTTACAAGTATCTCAACACCGACGAAGAGACCGATGTTAACCCCGACGTACCCTTTGATCGCGATTTATGCAGTGTCACAGGGGGGAATCGACAATCGCTCGCTCAGTGGGTCACCCACCCCAATAACAAAGCCTTTTCACGAGCAGCGGTCAATCGCGTTTGGGCGATCATGACTGGCAAGCCTCTGGTCGTCCCCATCGATGACATCCCGATTGACGGACCTATTCCACCCGGCCTGGAGTTGCTGGCGGATGATTTTGCAAGTCACGAATTCAATATTCAACGTTTGATTCGCATCATCGCCGCAACTCAAGTCTTCCAGCGCGATTCGCAAACGGAAGCCGAGGAACTGACGGACGCGCATGAAACCTACTGGTCTGTTTTTCCATTGACGCAATTGCGCCCGGAACAAATGGCTGCGTCCATCCAACAAGCCTGTCGGCTCAAAGCCATCGACGCCTCTTCCTCGATCGTCTCGCAACTCGAAATGTTTGGGGTCGTCAACGACTTCACGCAGGCCTACGGCGATCGAGGAGAGGATGAATTCCAGGAGCAGTCAGTGACCATTCCGCAACGATTGTTGGTCATGAACGGACGGTTCATTAGCGAACGGATCAATAACAATCCCATCATGAACGCGTCGACTCGGATTGCCAATTTGAGTTCCGATGATGACAAAGCCATCGAGTCCGCTTTTATCGCCACCCTCAATCGCAAACCCAACGAGGAAGAGCGATCCCATTTTGCACATCGTCTCCTCGCGACACGAGGGGATGCTCGCAGTCGCGAACTAAGCAATTTGTTTTGGGTTCTTCTCAATAGTTCTGAGTTCCAATGGAACCATTGATGTCAGCCAATGGTTTCGTTCCCGATCCAAGTTTGCTTTTACGTCTTCATTTCCCTTTTGAGCTTCCCGTCGTATGCGAGCTGTTTTGCAACGTGTCTCCTCTGCGTCGGTCACCGTCGAGAACCGAGTCGTGGGTTCAATCGCTCATGGTTGGTTGGTCTTACTGGGAGTCGGACGGGAGGACACGCCTGAAGTCGTTCCCTGGGTTGCAGAAAAATGCGCCCATCTACGAGGCTTCCAGGATGACGACGGAAAGATGAATCGCTCCATTCTGGATGTCGCAGGTTCCATGTTGATCGTCAGCCAGTTCACGCTCTACGGCGACTGCAGTCGAGGTCGACGTCCCGGCTTTGATCGTGCTGCACCACCCGATCGAGCCAACGCACTCTATGAACTTTTCTGCGATTCCATTCGAGGACTGGGAATCCCTGTTCAAACAGGGATTTTTCAGGCCGATATGCAAGTTTCCTTGGTCAATGACGGACCGGTAACATTGATTGTCGAAAAGTCACTCGGGAATCTATAAAGCGATCCCATCGATACTTTCACAAAACCAGTGCGTCCCTGCGAAACCTCACGGATTTCGCCCGGAGATGCTAGACGCAGGACCCAGGTAGTGCTCACAATATCGAAGGATCCTCCCGTGCTGGAGGATCTTTGATTGTCCCACCACATAGTTCTCTCCCCGTTGCGTCACAACCTCTCCTGCAGGATCCCTCCCATGTCGAATCGCACTCGCCGCAGTTTTCTCAAGCAATCCACGGCCACTGCCGCCGCGCTATCTACCATTCCCTATTGGACGACGAGTGTACAAGCCAGTCCTATCTCTCTGGCGGACCGATTCAAGATCGGATGCATCGGGCTAGGAGGCATGGGAACCGGCGACGCACATGATCACGCCCGTTTCGGCGATGTGATCGCAGTTTGCGACGTCGATGCCAATCACCGTGAACGGGCTCGTGTCAATGAAAACATCGGGAAAGGAAAAGCGGAGTCGGTCGAAGACTATCGCAAAGTTCTCGATAACAAAGAAATCGAAGTGGTCAGTATTGTCACTCCCGACCACTGGCATACCAAAATAGCTATCGAAGCCCTCCAGGCAGGCAAGCACGTCTTCTGCCAAAAGCCCTTGACCCTAACTCTCGCCGAAAATCAAGCCATTCGGGCTGCGAGCAAAGCCAATCCAAAATTGGTCTTCTTCATCGGTACCCAACAACGCTCCGACCGTGGCTTGTTCATGCGCGCCGTCAACATGGCCCACAAGGGATTGCTCGGCGATATCAAGAAAATCACTTGCGGTATCAACGGCAGCCCGACAGGCGGACCCTTCGCGAAGTCGGCCCCGCCACCTCAACTCAACTGGGACATGTGGCTTGGTCAAGCCCCAAAAGTGGATTACATCCAGCAGCGAACACACAATGATTTCCGCTGGTGGTATGAGTACTCGGGCGGCAAGTTCACCGATTGGGGAGCACACCATATCGATATCGCTCTCTGGGCTGCCAAGCTCACCGATGAAGGAACAGGTCCTGTCGAAGTCGATGGAAGCGATTGCAAGCACCCCGTCGAATTCAAAAACGGAAATCCGCTTCAAGACGATTCCTTCAATACGTCGAATGACTTCAATATCGTCCACACTTTTGGCAATGGAATGCAAATCCACGTCACCAGTCGTGGCGATAATGGTCTACTCATCGAAGGGACCAAAGGCCGGATCTTCGTCAATCGCGAACGGATCACTGGCAAACCGATCGAAGAGCAATGGGACAAAGATACCTTCACAGACGCCGACGCCGCGGCGCTCTACAAAGGCAAACCCCACGAAGGGCACAAGGACAATTTCTATCGCTGCATTCGCGAAGGTGGATTGCCCGTATCCGATGTGTACTCGCACCTGCAAACCATGAATCTGTGCCACCTATCGTCCATCGCAGGACGATTGGGTCGCAAAATCAAGTGGAACGCGAAGACAGAAAAGATCGAAGGGGACGATATCGCCGCCGCCATGCAATCTCGCGTGCAACGAGCAGGATACGAGATCCCCAAAGTCTAACGCGGTCGCCTGAAGAGGTCGAAGTTCGCTCGCATCGCTCGTGTTGGCTATCCCTCTCGTACCATGGCTCCAGCCATGGTACGCACTGCCCGTGAGGCTCTGCCTCACAATCGATTCGAATACAACCGACAAAAGTCGATTATCGCTTCAAGGAGCCTGAGCGTCATTCGATGATGCATTGCGAAAGATCTCGGCTAGCGCCTCAGGCTCACTTCTGTCGGCTGTTTCGATTCGGCACTTCCAATAGGCATGTAACCCACGTACCTTGGCCGTCCCTGCATTCTTAGGGTAGTTCCGCGATTTCCCCCCCATTGATGGTTAGCAGCTCTTTGAACGTTTTAAAGGATAACGTCTTGGGTAGCGCTCGGACCGATCCATCGACAAATCCAAATGGGACAGAATCTCGCGTAGAAAAGAGCCTTTTGAACGCGGCTTCTGTGGTCGCATCGAAATCCTCCGGCTTGGTCCACAACACCGCATCGGCGGCATCCACTTCGGTCACCCAGACGGTGTTGCTGGTGCCATCGGTGATATCCCGAAATTGAACAGGTTTCCCTGCACGGCCCATGACGCTGGTGGGTGCCAAGAGCACTTGAATGGTTGTCTTGCCAGGTTCGACCCCTTTGGATTCGTAGATACTCGGAATCGTTTTGGCCACCTCGAGGTTGTGGGGACTGTCCCAAGGTTCGTCGAGATGAAACTGATTGTAGAGATTGGATTGTTCAATAAACGGCAGAACCATCACGCGCCAACTTAGCAACCTCTTTCCATCTTTACTTGCTAATGCTTGGGGTAACAGAGTCTGGTAGGCCGACTCGAAGTTATGGAATGCCAACCCGATCTGCTTGAGATTGTTCATTTTCTGCATTGCGAGTGCTGATTCACGCGCCTGGCGAATGGCTCCCATTGCAGTCAGCATTTGCTTCAGGGGAGCAAGCCCTTCGATATCCCAAGTGATGGTGGATTGATTCAGACTGGGCTTGAGCTTCTCCGGGAGTGCGGGATCAAAACCAGCGACTTCTCCGAAGAATGAGTGCGCTTGCTGCGCGACATTCGCAGTATCAAATTCCACTTCGAGATGGAGCTTCTTTTTCGCTTCCTCGAAACTGACTTGCAGCGTATCAAAACCGGTCAATAGGCTGTACAGTTTCTTGCCCTCTTCGGGTTTGGGGTAATTCAACAGAAAGACCCCCAACACTTCTCGCGTGGGTTTCGGAATACTCACGACGGCTCCGTGGTCACCACTCAGTTTTTTAACAGTATCGATCAGCTTCGATGCAGGTTTGTTCCCGTTCTCAAGGATCTTGACCAGCCGGTCGCTTGGTCCAATCAAGACCTGATCTCCCGAAGCAAGGACGGTCATTCCTACCCCTGGAGGAACCATCGTTTCTACCAAGGCTTTCGTGGCTGCCGTGTTCTTGCTAGGAATAAGCAGGACCGGCTTTCCCTGAACCATGGAATCAAATTCACCAATCAGTAGCACATGGGAGGCTCCCGTATCCACCAACTGTTTTCGCAAAACTTGAAGCTGTTGAGGCCCATCTCCTTCCATGGGCAATCCGACACTTTGGAGCAACTCTTCCCAAGCGGCCAAATCTACCGTAGTCAGGTTCACCCACCCGACGCCGAGAGTCGATTCCTTAGCCGCCCCTTCGATTCGCGACGCGACCGGGGACTGCGCCTGAACAGTGGCAACACAATGAAAGAAACAACCATGGGATGCGATCAGTGTCATCCCTGTGAAAAGTAACCGGCGAAGCATTTTGTAAATCCTTATGCAGCAAGGGAGCAAGGTTTGAAAGAACAGAACAATCCTGCAAAACACCATCGTGTCTGAACGCAGGCAATGGATTCTGACTGGAATAGAATGGCGGAGTCGTTCTCTGTGAAAGAACCGATGGGCTAGGGAGCCACTTTTGGAAACGAATAAACAGCTTCGAGCAATGCCTGAAATCGCTGTGGCCCATTCGACTGGAGACTGACACGTTGGCGATCCATCGATGATTCGACGCGATACACAAAAGGCTTTTGGGTGAATGGATCCAAAGGTACCGGCGGATCCACGAGACCATCGAGTGAATCGGGCACTTTACCCCCATGGTTCGCCGCATAAAGTCGGATCGCTTCGGCCGCAATCAATCGATTGCGAATCATCTCAGTACGGAGGATGGCTTCATGCACATTCTGTGCGCCCGGCAACAAAAGGGAACCGATCAAGGCGGCCGGTGAAATGGTTCGTTTGTTTTGCCATTTGTCAAAGTCCTCTTGGACACGCTGCCGTAAGAAATCCCCTTCCGGTCCGCGCAGTTTGATCCCTTTGAGCAATTCATCGGAGCGAGACCGAAGCTCCCGCCCCGCCTCGATCAGGGAGGCTTGAAGCTGTGTCATGTTCTTCAAAATACTCTCGTCGTAGCCTGCTGCCCGCAATCGTTCTTTGGCATCCGCTCCCGACATGGACAACATCAATCCCAGGCTATCGGCAGCCCCTAAAGGACCAAATTCGGCACTGATGAGCAGCCTAAGATCGCCGATTGACTGAGCCAGTCGTTGTGACAACTCCTTATCGGACAATGACAACGCGTCCGATTCTTGCAATACAGGAAACATCCGAAAGACCATGGCCAGTTCGGTCTCGACCGCGTCACGGATAGGCATGATTGGAGAGGGGAGAGTTTGCAGGGCCCAATACATGTTCGGGCAGTCCGGCGAGCGGATCATGGTATCGATGGCCGAATACATCACGTTTTCAATAGACAGTCCGACCAACCCTTGGATTATCGATTCGCCTTGACCAACGAACGCTGCCAAGCGTAATCCCGTTCGAATGGAATCGGTAGCTCCTGCAAAGTCCTGCTTCGCAATCTGCGTCGCAATCTTCAGTTGGAGCAAGCGACTCAAATTTCTGGCTTGTTGGACTTCTTCAATCCGAATGGACCAAATCTCTTTGCCTCGCAAATCGCGAAAACGCAAATCCCAGCTCAGATCCTCGGCATCGGCCAAGCCAGACAATTCTTGATAGACAAAATCGAATCGATCGACCCATTCCTGGGCTGCATGTGGGGGAATGTTTTGGATGTCCATCGATTGCAAATCATTCAACGCTTCGATTTGTTCTTTGGGTAACCCTTGAACGACGGTATAGCGTTGGACCAGGGCTCGATAAAAATGAGTCTCAGCAGAACCCGGTTTTAGATCGGTTCGAGCTGGCCAAAAGCGGTAACGAAACGCTGGGACCGGTTCTTTCGTCAGCGACCCGATAAAGTCTTCTAACGCTTTTGAGGCAACCGATTGGCTCGGCGGTGCCGTTCGGGCAGCAGGCTTTTGAAGCCACTCAAGGGTCGCGGTCGAACCCAACCCACCCTCCTGGGAAAGTCCGACGGTTGCCATCGCCAACCATACGCCGGCGGCAAGGTTGGTTCGATGGAAAAGGGACCGCCCATTCTTTGTGAAGGCGATTTTTATGTGTTGCATGATCAAGACTCGTCGTTGGAAAGGAATGGTTTTGATTTCGAGGATGGGATTCCTGCTACTGCAAAAAACACCGATTAACCGATCAGCCGCAGTGCGTTAGCACCCGGTTTCTGGACACCGGAAAACAACCGGACGCTAACGCGTTTCGGCTGATGGGCAACCGAACACTAACGCGTTTCGGCGAATAATTCGCACCTACCTAAATCAGCCGCAGTGCGTTAGCACCCGGCTTCTGAACACCGGAAAAAACCGGACGCTAACGCGTTCCGGCTGATAGGCGAGATCGATTTGTGGAATGACTACAGATCCCAACTGGAACGCGGGCCATTCCGCAGCCACCATATCGATTGGGGATCGTCAGCTGTCGATGGCTTAGAAAAATCCTGATCGGTCCCCTTGGGTCGAGCACTCACCCAAACCCCTCGCTCTTCTAGACGTCGCCGATCCCATTGCTGTTTCGAAATTGGACTCAAAGCACTGCGCCATGAATCCAAACCTTCCTCGTTCCCGGCAAAGACCATCTTCCCGTTCGTGGATGGGATCGCGGCGATCGAGGCAGGAGATTTTGGTGGCGCCGAAGGCTCAACAGCACGCGGACTGGATTGCGTTTCTACAGAAACATCCGTTGGTTTCGTGGTTGTCGATCGGTTCGACGGTAAGCTGGCAATGAGAAACCAAGCCATCGAGGCAGCTATCGCGCCTATGCATGCCCCCGATCCAAAACTGGACCAGTTTACTTTGCGTAAATATCGCGATGGGACGCCCTGCGGGGCTTGCTCTGCTGTTAATACGATACGCCCCAAAACATGCTCGAGCGATCCGGTCGCAGGGGCCGGTTCCATCGCTCGCATTCGGGACTCAAAGGAACGATCTCGCTCCGACATCCTTTCAGATTCCATTGGATCAGGTAATTGCATGATGTTATTCCCTCGTTTTGGGATTAGATCCTGTTGCACTGAAATTGACCAACTTCAACTTCGGTGCAACTCTTTGTTACTTTATGAAGATGCGGGATGAATGGCGATCGGATGGAAATCGTTCTGAACCGACGATGCACTTGGCTCCCCCTCGATCTCTTCCCTGAGCCGAGCGATAGATGCCGTGTATCGGCGGTGGACGGCGGTCAATGGTGACTCAAAACTCTCGGCGATCTGACGAAACGTCAGCCCTGCCCACAAATGTGCAATGATGATCTCACGATCCTCGACGTCGAGTCGCCCCAACGCTTGTTGCATGGCCAATCGATCCACTGCATCCACCCGATTGTCGTCGGCCGATGCAAACCACTGTTGGCGAACTTCGGTAGCCACGGTTTCGCGCCGAACGCGTCGGCTTTCCGAACGCCAATGCGTAATGGCTTCCCGACGGACGACTTGGCTAAGCCACGCGATCGGTTCGTTGGGAAGTTTGGGAAGTCGGGATAGCTTGACAAACGCTTCTTGGACGCAGTCGTCGGCAGCCTGGCACCGCGCGCGAGCAAGCAACGTCAGCGACGCCGCATGGGCATTCCATAACTGCGCAATCTCGCTGTGTCCTATCGCCATTTCGAATTGCTTGCTCCCGAGAACGTCATCGACACTTACAAGACGTCACCCGTGCCTGACCTGTTTCTGAATTCGTTGCGTTTGGTCCAGAATACCACGAGGGTAGGGGGTTTGTTTCCGCTAGTCCTTTCCAGGAAACAGAATAGGGAACGGTTTTGGAAGGGAGCATCGACATTCTCGGCTCGAATGGATTCTGTTAAGATCTTGCTCCGTAATCGGGAGTGCTTGCACTTCCAAACCCCCTGCGATCCGCGACCTGGAGCCTCGTCGGCTTTTGTGATTTCGGGCCGCACCCCTGGTTGCCCCCGAAACATGGCGGTTGCACCAGAAACATGGCTGCCCCGGAAACAACATCATGGACGGCGAAGACTTCGAGTTTGTGGTCAAGAATGCCTCGGAAAATGGCCTGCAAGCGTTGCTGACCTACGATGGACAGACTGAGCCCTTTGCCTTTTTCTTTGGCCACCGATTGGCGTCGAATCGCTACTCAGGAACTCTGGTCTATCTCGATCCGGTCGACCAGATCGATCAATTACCCTGGGAACCGACAGTACTCAATCTGGCCGATATCCTGCAAACCAACATGTCGGTGTTGCTGGACGATGTCGAAGTCTTCTCTCGGTTCGAACCCACCGAGATTGGCCAACCCGAAATGCGTCAGAATCGGGTCGTGCGCGACAGCACGGGCTTCGAGAGTTACTCTCTGCAGGTCACGGCCATTGCCGAAGAAGATCTTCAAGCCGGTGAACACACCGATGAAGATTATTGGCCCGTTGCCAAATTGGAATGTTTGATGGATTCGGAACCGCCGGTCGTGGCGATCTTGATGCAAGACCCGACGCTGTGCACCGACGAAAATATTCAACATTTCGTGCAGTGGCTGTGGCGAACGCTGGAATGGAACAGTTCCGTGGCTGTCTCAGTCTGCATCCCTGCCCAAAGCCTGGGACTGCTGCAGATCAACGATAACGAGTAATGAAACGATTCTACAATCGCTTCTGCTGTTGCCTCACGCTTCGCTTTCGCGGCGAAGGGCTCGTTCGAACTCGTCCCGAGTATTGAAGGAAGATGGTAAATCGCCGTCGGTCACATCCACCCAGGCGATCGATGCGTCGACTTCCGCAACCAGCCCGCGCATCGATCGAACTCCACGTCGCCATGCGTCCAATCCCGCCCCCAATAATGAGATCGAATAGATACCTGGGAAAGGGCGAAAGGTCTCGCTCCGAAAGAGGGTAATCCATCGATCGGAGCGATGGGCTCGCTGCAACGTTTCGATCCATTCCGTTCGAAACACCAACAGATCGCAAGGTACGATCCAACACGATTTAGGCTCGATGCCGTGATGGAGCGACCCTTCTTCCGTGGACTCCACCTTTGCCTCAAGATCGATGAGGGCCGTGAGTACACCTGCTAAAGGACCTGATTCCGAAGCCCAGTCGGCGATGGTATGCACGCCCAAGTCTTGATAGTCGCTAACTCGTTGAGCAACGATCGTCACTTCCGAGCCAACTCGACGAAGTTGATCCACCAAAACCAGAATATTCTCTCGCCCATCAACAAGAGTACGAGCTTTGTCCGAGCCAAAGCGAGAACTTTTGCCACCCGACAAAATGTAAGTGGGTAAAGAAGATGGAGGGATGGCAGCGGACAACGACATGATTGAATCGAACCCTAACAACAGACGCGCAAACCGCGATCGCGTCGAGGACTACGATTCGATGGCGGATAGATCAGTATCGAAGTGATGATGGGGAAAAATGGCCCCCAACACCATGATCCCAAAACTGGCTGTATGCAACAACCAACAATGATCATCGGCCAGAATGGTTCGCAGGGTCACAACGGCGGCCAAGATCATCGCGCAGTAATACGCATGTTCCGCAATCGACCTCGCCCGTTCGTCATCGCACAGCCTCGCCATCCATAAACCCATCAAGGACAGGAAGGGTACGATCCAAGGAAACCAATTCGCAAACGACTCGAACCAATAGGGCACGTAGGGCATAACGCTTGCATTCCTATCCGTCGATCCTTCGACGTGGTTTGCCAGTCAGGCTGGCTAAATTTGACCCTGCTTCGCAATCCTTTGCGTCGCTGCGGCGGATCTTGAACAAAAATCAATAAAAAATCAAGACCGACCGTCAAGTGCGCTCGACCCGATGAAAGAATACGTGAGCTTTCAATACTATCGATCGGCGAGGGCTTGCCGTGGGAGAGCCAGCTGAAGAAAGGATTTTTCTCGCTTGCCGCGATGTCCATCGATGGATCAAGACCGTTGGAAGAATCACGACGGTTGGAGGGGCGATTTACCTGTCAGTGCGGCTTTTCGCTGCGGGCGAGGCAAACACAAAATGGCCTCGATGAGCAATGCAGCCAGCATCGCCACCACAAACCATCGCCAAATTTCTTGAACGAGACTTGAAGCGGTTTTGCCCGCTTCAATCTTTGCCCAGGGTAAGCTTCCAAAGAGTTTTCCTAAGCCCGCATCGTCCACCGTTCGGACATCATCCTCTTGAGGAGAACGATGGACGGCGACCAACAGGCCATCGTTTTCATAGACTCCGGAGTGCATGGTGAATTCACTGGAGGGTGCCGTATCGTTGCCGGCAGCCAACGTCGATGAAGCATTGACCAATCGATGCTCGGTACCAGCAAGCGCATGCCGCGCCGTACCGACGCGTTGGGCACCTGCCGCCAGCAATCGTTGGATGGTGACATACAGGACGATTCCATCGCCAGCCAGGGTCGAATCTCGATCGGAAGGGGTCGTCGCACACAAGATGACCGTCGGGGGGCTGGTACTTTGATCGAGAACATTGACATCCCCGAGCTTGAGTGGCTCCGAGGTGTCGGATACATTCGTTCCTGTGTTCTCCATGGCGACAGCGGGATCGCCGTTCCCTTTCCATGTATCGAGCTTGGCAAGAATCGGCTGGCCATCGGGGAGGGTTGCGAGAGGTGTTGATTCTCCGTCAAAGATGCAGATGCGACGGATACCGAGTTGTCCTAGTGGCAATGGGGCGCCATTGAGTGTATTGGCTAAGAGTTGCGAATCATTCTGCCACTGTGCAATTCTCGCCAACAACGGTCCATCGCTTCCTTCGTCCAAGGCACCATCCGCGGGACCCGCAGGATTGACGGCGATCCACGATTTCCATTGCACCCCGAACGCGCGTTGATCCCCCAGCACTTCCGGCGGCAACAGCAGCAACTGCCCGCCGCTGGCTACGTACTTTTCAAGTAGCTCCAAGGGCTTGCCTTCGGGCAGGGCCTCGTGCCATACGATGAGGGCGATGCTGTTCCAATCCATCGCATCGATTTGTGCCAAAGAGACCAGCTCCGCCTCGCACTGAATCGATTGCTGAGGTGCGATGCTGGCACACAACTCAATCGATGTAATGATCTCGGGCGTTTCACTGACAATGACCGTCCGCCGCGTGGGTGGCTGTTCGAAAACAAAATAGGAGATGTCATCGCCAGGATTGGAATCGCTGGGCAATCGGACCGAGCCCCAACCCCGCCGAGCAGCCTTCGGATCTTCGCGAGAGACTTCAATCGGGATGCGATAGTCGCTGACCTGTGCAACGCTACCGTTCATATCGACTTGGAGGATCGAACGGTTTCCGTTGACGGAGATTTCTACGGGGACAGCCTGAACGCCATTTTGGTTGATCGAATCTTTCCCGGAATCGGTGGGTCGGTCGATGCGAAATGACAATGCGATTTCAGGACCTTTATCCCCCTCCACCCGTTGCGCCGATGTCACCCGAACCGCCATGTTTTCAGGGTTGCTCGAGGATAAATCGAGAACGGAAAAGCGCACGTCTTGAGGCAACGCTCGAAAGCCGTCTTCAACCGCTTTCCAACGTCCATCCTTGCTCTTCCAATCGCTATCTCGCATATCCGAGCAAAGCCAAACCAGCGTGTTTCCGACCCGATTGTTCTTGGCATAGACCAATGCTTGTTCCATCAAGCCTGGGATGTCGGTCGTCGCGCTCCAGGCTTGGCGCGGTGTCCCTCGCAACCACTGCGCCACCGAAGCGTATTCTTCGGGCTGAGACGTCAAGGGATCGATCTGCACGACGCGCTGAATGCCGAGCGTCGCAAATGTTTCGGCCAACTGCTCGATGGCCATTTCCAGTTTGCTAGTGCGCGCTCCGGGTTGGATCTCGCTCATGCTTGGAGATCGATCCATGATCACGATTGCCAATCGATTGGAGTCCCCTCCCAGCAACGCCATGATGCCACTGGTCAACGGTCGCGCCGTGAACACGACCAGCGCCAGCAACGCGAGAGTTCGCATGGCCAAGATCAACCATTGCCGAAGTTTCGTATAGCCACTCGACATCTTGCTGGCTTCGAGCAGGAATCGCATGGCGGCCCAAGGGACCGTTTGGAACCGACGCTGATTGACCAAGTGGATGATGATGGGTATCAACACCAACGGCAGGGCGATCAGCATCCAGGGTTGCATGAAGTTCATCGCACACCTCGCCCTCGCGTGCGACCGATGAGAAAGCGCATCATCGGATGTTCGTACGATTCGGTGGTATTGATACGATGATAATCGATCGCTGTCTCCAACGCGGTCTTTTGCATGACTGCGAGGTAACTGGCCAATGCCTTTTGGTAACGATCGGCGATCTCATTGGGCTCGACGAAAAGGGATGTGTTCCCTTCCATATCGACGAATCGCACCGGACGTTGAAATGCAAACTCGATTTCCTGTGGATCTAGCAAATGGAATGCGGCCACATCGTGCTTGCGGAATCGCAAGTGTTCAAAGCAGCGTTTGAGCTCCGACGGATCGACAAAGAAGTCGGATACGATCACGATCAAGGCACGTTGACGCAGTGTTTCTGCCAATTCGTCCAAAATCACTGGCAAAAGCGTTTCTCCCGCCGGCTTTGTTTTCTCCAGTGTGTCGAAGATGAGTTTCAAATGGGAGGCAGAACGTTTGGCGGGTATGTTTTGAACGATCTTGTCAGCCACCGTTGTCAATCCGATTGCGTCTCCCTGCTGTGCGGCAAGATATGCCAGAGACGCAGCAATCCGTCGACCGTAATCGATTTTGGTGAGCATCCCCTTCGATGCAAACCCCATCGAGCCGCTGGTGTCCAGCACCACACAGCAGCGCAGATTCGTATCCGCTTCGAACTCCTTGACGTAATAGCGATCGGTTCGACCAAAAGCTCTCCAGTCCAATCGGCGCAGGTCATCGCCGGGTACGTACTTGCGGTATTCGGCAAACTCCACGCTCGAGCCGCGATGCGGTGACGCATGTTTACCGGAGACGCTTCCTTGCATGGCGTGCCGAGGCTTGAGCGGCACTGCGGCCAACCTCGACAAGACTTGAGGATCGAGAAACGAGCGCGATACGTTCAGCATGGATCTAACGCATCTCGTCGATCAAACGGGAGACGATCTGTTTGGCGGAGACACCTTCGGCTTGAGCAGCAAACGTCGTGATCAAGCGGTGTACCAGAACTGGCTTGGCAACATACTGCACATCTTCCAAACGGACCATGTAACTTCCTTGGAGGGCCGCTCTGCTTTTCGCACCGAGGATCAGGTTCTGCACGGCGCGCGGACCTGCTCCCCAACTCACAAAAGGTTTTAGCCATTCGGGAGATCCGGGGCTCTGGGGACGCGTTTTGCGAACTAGTTTGGCCGCATACTCATAAATGTGGTCGGCGACTGGAATGCGTCGGACGAGCCGTTGGAAGCTCATGATCTCTTCGCCGCTAAGGACTCCTTCGAGTTTGGCTAAATCATCGCCGGTCGTCGTGCGGGCGATCTGAATTTCTTCCTCTTCGTTTGGGTAATCAAGTTCCACCAGGAACATGAATCGGTCGAGTTGAGCTTCCGGTAATGGGTACGTCCCTTCCTGTTCGACAGGGTTTTGGGTTGCGAGGACCATGAAAGGAGATTCGAGCTCGAACGTCTTACCCAACACGGTGACACGCTGTTCTTGCATGGCTTCAAGCAGCGCGGCTTGCGTCTTGGGTGGGGCGCGGTTGATCTCGTCGGCCAGAATGATATTCGCAAAGATCGGACCAGCGATGAATTGAAACTCGCGCCGTCCTTCCTTGGTCTCCTGCAAGATATCCGTACCCGTGATGTCCATCGGCATCAAGTCCGGAGTGAATTGAATTCGGCTGAAGCCCAGGGACATGGTCTCAGCGATCTTGCTCACTAGCAATGTCTTCGCCAATCCCGGAACCCCCATCAGCAAGGCATGACGACGAGCGAAAAGGCAAATCGCCAATTGCTCGATCACTTCGCGCTGCCCAACGATAACCTTACCCAGTTCCGCACATAACTTTCGATACGACTCCCGTAACAGATCAATCGAATGAACTTCTTGATCGGTGAGCTGAGATGGGACGGACGGGCGGGATTCGGCAAGACTCATGAGGTTCGACTGGGTTAATTGTATTTTTCTTGGATCGGGCCATTGGATTGAGCCCCCCTGCCATGGAAACAGTGCACCAGAAATAGTGTAATTGAAAGGCCAACAGAACGCGAATCCCAACGCCCCACCCGGAACGGGGCTACGGGAGCATGCGTGAGCGATCATGAATTTTTGCGTTCTTTCCAAGCTTCCTGCCAGGACTTACCCTTTCCGCGTTGCCAGATCCAAGGTCGTTCGTGACAATGCGTCGCATCGTGATGTAAAGCTCTTTTCCGCGATCGCATCGTTCTTTAGGCTCGCCATGCACATCGATCCTCAGCAACACTCCTTTCATCGGCACACCCTAGCGTGGGTCGCTGTTTCCCTTTTGCTCATGGCCAGCTCTCTCGCTCATGGCCAAACCATTCGCGATGCTGATCCCGTTCTCGCAGCCGAAACTGCCTTAGCCAATCTGCTCGCCGTTTCGTTCCAGACGGTTCCATTGGTGGATGTTTACGAACGGCCGATACCCACGATCGACGGTCAGCAATGGCGCGTGGTCGCCTTTCTTGGATGCGAGTGCCCGGTCGCTCGACTGTACGCGAAGCGACTTCAGGAACTGGCGACCGAATATGGCCCGAAGGGAGTTCAGTGGATCGGCGTTATGAGCAATCTTCACGATTCGGAAGAGGACATCAAAAAGTTTACGACGACTCTTGGATTGGAGTTTCCCTTTGTCAAAGATGCCGATCAACAGCTTGCTCGATCCGTTCGAGCGACCCGAACAGCGGAAGTTCTCGTGGTCGATGCCCAAGT
>JBAWXH010000076.1:0-25917 GCA_037144155.1 Planctomycetota bacterium
TCTTCTGTTATAGCGCAATCCCCCCAAAAAAGTAACCGATTAAATCAACAAGCCGATAAGCGACCGGCTGAGTCACGACGAATCCGATCCTGCCGATCGATCATGAAGAAAAAGGTGATGGTCCGCACAGTCGAACCGTTGCTCGCATTGGCGGCATCGCCGAAGATCTGTTGCATGTTCGTGGTGGACTGAGTCCCGCCAAACGTGACGGTAAAACTGCCACTCCCTCCTGTGACCGTGACGTTGTCGATCCTATTAAAAAATCTATCCAAGACTGATATTAGCTGACTGGCGGTGATGGATGGGGAAAGCGGAGCAGAAGCTTCGCCGTTATACGCGACCCGCCATGTGCCACCAAAAGCATTCTGCCCCGTGCCATTCGTGCCCTACACCCATCGAGCGAAGCGGCCCCAATGTCCGTCGGCGTCGATTCGCCCACGCTCCAAGCAGACGCTGCCATGAAGAGTATTGTTCGACGAGAGACCGGGAAGGATTGGCGCTCGTACGTCATCCGCTTGATGCGGGCCGAAGGGGTCGTGAAACGTAATGGGGAGCCAATGTCTATGGTATTTGTAGGTGGCTTGGGTCGTTTAACGTTCGGTTTTTTTGAGTCGCTCACCCAGAGTTCGAAAGATAAAATCGGTCATCAATTGGTACTGATGAAACGACTGCTGCGGGTCGGTGATGCCATGCCGATTGTTCGGATAGACCATCAACTCGAACGGCTTACCCGCCTTTTGCAATGCATGCGCGAATTGCATGCTGTTTGCCATGTGCACGTTGTCGTCGATCTCTCCATGGATCAATAAGAGCTTGCCATAGAGATTCTTGGCTGCGGTGACGACCGAACTCGACTCGTATCCACTGGGATTCGATTGAGGGGTGTCCATATAGCGTTCGGTATAGACCGAATCGTAGTTTCGCCAATCGGTGACCGGTGCCCCAGAGATGCCGGCGTAAAAGAGTTTCGAATGGGTTAACGCATACGCTGTAAAGTAGCCACCATAGCTCCAACCCCACAGGCCGATGCGCTCGGGATCGGCCCAATCCTGCGATCCAAGCCATCGCGCTGCATCTTCCAAATCGCGCATTTCGACTTCACCCAGGTTGCGATAGATCTTCCAAGTATCTGCATTGCCCGATCCCAAAGCCGAGCGATTGTCGCACAGCAGCACAGCGATTCCTTGCTGGGCCAAATAGCGATGCCACAGATCGCTGCGATGGGTCCATGAGTTTTCGACGGTCGGAGCCGATGGCCCTCCGTAGACGTGGATCAATACGGGCGCTTTGGTGGAAGCGGTGGACGCGCGTTGTGGTCGGTACAGCATGGCCTGCATCGGTTGACCATCGCGTGCAGGAATTTCGAATAGCTCAATGTCCGTCTTCTTCAAATAATCAAATCGATCGCTTCGATAGCCGCTGAGGTATCGGATACCTTGTCCATCGCGCCCCTTGAGCCACAATTGGGCGGGGTTTTGCAAGTCACTCCAGGAATCGAAGAAGTAACTTCCTGTCGGGTGGACGGAGATCCGGTGCGATCCCCACTGGCTAGCCATGATCTCGATTTCGCCCGTTTCCAGCGACAGTCGCAATACATCGGTATTGGTCGGTGCCGATCGATGGCCGGTGAACCATACGCTCTTGCCGGAGTCGGCGATGGCAGCGATTTCTTTGACATCCCAATCCCCTTGGGTCAGCGAGCGACGCTCACCGGAGGGAGAGATCCATTGAATGTGCCGTCGCCCCCCATCCGAGTCGCTCAACCACAAGAAACTTCCATCGGGTAACCATCGAGGTACGTCGATCACATCGATCCAGGCAGGGCTCTCTTCATGGACCAATGTTTGTGACGCGTTCGTTTCCAGATCGTACTGGACCACGTCCAACTGATTCTGGATGCGGTTTTGCAGTTGATAAACGAGCTGTTGAGGTTGGTTCGGTTTCCAACCGACGCGGACGACCAATTGATCCTGTGGCTCGAACCGATCGATCGGGACAGTCACATCCTCGCCGGATCGGATATCCACCACGTGCAATTCCACCAGCGGATTGTCTTGTCCCGCTTTGGGGTAACGGATGTTTTCGATCTTCTGCTCATAACTGAGCGAATTGTCGACGACAAAGTTTGGGACCGGTGTTTCATTCAATCGGAGATACGCAAGCTTGGTACCGTCCGAATTCCACCAATGGGATTTGAACTGACCCCGTCCGTAGATTTCCTCTTGATAGACCCAATCCAATTTTCCATTGAGGATTTCGCCGCCGCCGTCGGTCGTCAGTTGCCTCAGTTCGCGCGTCTTGCAATCGACAACCCATAGATTTTGATCGCGAACAAAAGCGACGTGCGAGCGGTTGGGACTGAGTGCGTAAAGTTCTTCCTCATCGTCGGGTGTTTCGGTCAATTGGGTGGCTTGCTGGGTATCCCCGTCGTAGAAATAGAGATCGTTCTTGTGGCGGATGAGGGCCGCGCTGAGCGTCTCGTCCAGAAGCCCGATCTGTTTGCCATAGGGGGCAGCGGCACCCTCTTCAAAACCCGGAAGTTTACTTAATGCTTCGACCATTTTCCCGAGTCGATCCCAAGGCTGCATGCTCCCTGTAGCGCAGTCGACTTGATACCAACGGTTGTCGCGTTGCGTGAGATAGCTCTCGCCCGTAGGAGTCCAGCGTGGCAAAGGAGTTGGCATTCCTGAATAACCCACTTTCAATTGTGGATCGTACAACTTTTCTAGGGTAAGACTCTCACCTTCCATGTCTTTGGGCACAAACTCGAGCCAGTCCAATTTCGGGAGCGGAATCGACTTTTCAAAGTTGGGTTTCGAGGCCAACCGCAAAACGGGATAAGAACTCGATTCCTTCAGCTCCGGATCGAAAAACCCCCACATGGCCAACGACTCATCCGAATGGGGTTCGAGCAAATAGGTGGCGAGGACTCCCAGCGCATGGTTGGTCGGGACCAACCAGCCCGGTCCTAACTTGGCGTCGATGGTCTTCGTATCGATGGCGTAGCGCGCCATGCGACGAAACTGAAATTCGTTGGCCTCTTTTCGGGTCGTGATCACGTACTGCTCCGCAGGAGCGCTAGCGGACCCGAAGACACGAATCATCGGGATGCCATGCAGCCGAATCCGACTGGCCGCCCATGCGTAGTCCTCAGGAATAAAGTAGTACTCGGGTGCATCGACTTGTAATGTCGCTTGGCCCCGATTGGCGATGGTGACCGTGTATTCGGTCTCTACCATGTCTTTGGTGGAACCGCGATCTTTGGGCGATGGGAAGTTGGTATCGCTAACACGTGCCGTTACGGCTGCTCCTTTTTCATCCGATGGCGAATGATCGCGATCGATGGGTGCATTCCCTTGCTTCTCTTTCTCGGTCGTTTCACTCTTGCGAGGAGGCCAAGCATACGCGGCGACCTTGGCAGGGGTTTCGTCGGCTACGATTTTGCCTTGGATGGCGACAGCCCGCGGTGGTTCGTTGCGCGGGTTATTGAGCAGCGATTGAATCCGAGCGGATTGTTGAGTCAGTTGCTGGAGGCACGTCTCGATGAAGGCGTAGGAGACTTCGATGCGGCGCTGGTAGGAAGCATAAGAATAGGATTCGACCAAGATCCCGATCTTGCCTCTTAGCCCCATGTACTCGGTACTGTAGCGCGGCTCAAAACCGTAGCTTTCCCAAACGGTATGCTCGCGATTGAAGTTGCCGTAATAGAAAATGGGCGCTCCTTGGGCTGTCATTCGGTCGGAGACGACTGGGAAAAATTCTTGTCGCATCCAATCGATAATCTGAGGATCGGCAGCGGGGTTATGCGGCAGATCGTAGGTCATGTCATAGCGATGCAATGAACCGTTGGTGGTGTGAGCATCGATCAATACATCGACATCCCACGCATCGAGCATTCGGACCAACGACCGGACTTCGGGCGAATCCAATTTGACAAAGTCCCGATTCAAATCCTGTCCAATCGCGTTTTCGCGCGTTCCCATACCGAGTGCGGGGCCTTCCTGGCCGGGCCGATGAAGTTGCCCGACCCGTTCGTTGCCATCGGCATTGAAGTTTGGGGCAAAGACCAAGACTGCTTGGTCCAAGAATGGCGGTTTCTCTTGTTGCAGAACATCGCGCGCCAGTGCGAGCAACGCTTCTTTGCTATCGCACTCGCCGCTGTGAATGCCACCCAGCAAGACGATGACCAATCGCGGATCGTCGGGTGGCAATGGAAGCTGAATGTTTTCTTCGCGCGCGACGACCAAACTCCAAAGTGGACGCTGCTCGTTCGTGGCACCGTATTGGACGAGTTGGGCGTAGGGACTGGATGCATCCAGCGTCGCTAGAAAGTCGGTCACATCGGCTCCTCGCGACGTCGCCAAAAAGTTCGATCGCTCGGCGATCGTCATCGGGGCTTTGGGTGAACTCCCCGGGGCAAGTTTACCCGCCGCGGGGGATTGGATTGCGGTGCCCGCCGAGAAACCGTCTTGTCCCCAACTGTCCTGAAGCAGGGAGACGCCCATTATTGAGAAAAAAAATAAGAGGAAGGTACTCCGAGGAGGACTTAAAAAAGGGGACCGAGAGATCGTGCTGGACATATTCGAAAAACTCGCCGAAAAGGACGGGGGCGGGAGCGGGATCATGGCAACGACATGGGTGAATGGCTTCGGGGAACCGGCATTGAAATTCGCAGTTTTGCGACCCATGGCTTGTCCGGGTGGGAGCGTGTGCGGGTGGGGAGGATAAGTGGATTACGAATTTGGGTTCGGTCAGGTTTGGACGTTCGACCGACGACGTCCGATTTGACCCATCGCCTGGAGGGCTGGCGCCCTTTTTTCGGCTCCGAAGCCCCCTTCCCGAAATTCGGTGATCAACGGATAACCTTCTGGATCCGATGCGCGTTGAACGGGGATGCACTGGGACACGTATGCGATACGATAGATCGTTCAGTCTGGGCTACGATTGTAGCCTCTGAGCAACGTTTTTCGGACAGTTCCTGGTTTGCGATTTCTTCATTTGGTCTGCTCGTGGGAGGGTGTAGTATGGTTCGGTTTCAACCTTGGTTGGCAAATGGACTCCTTTGGATGGTGATCGCGCAAGCATGGGCGCTTGCGGGATGCGTTCGAGCCGAAAACCCTCGCGTTCTGCTCGAAACGAGCTTGGGTGAGGTCGAGGTCGAACTCTACGTCAATGAAGCTCCTGGAACCGTCGAGAATTTTTTGAAGTATGCGAAAAAGGGACATTACGACGGGACTATTTTCCACCGCATCATCCCGAACTTTGTCGTCCAAGGGGGAGGCCTCAATGACAAAATGAAGGAATTGCCCACCGACGACCCGATCAAGAACGAGTCGACCAACGGCCTCAAGAACACGAAATACACACTCTCGATGGCCCGCACGCGAGCGGCACATAGTGCGACATCGCAATTCTACATCAATCTCAAAAACAATCGGGACCTCGATCGGTCGAACGCAGTCGACGGCGTAGGCTACTGCGTCTTTGGAAAGGTCGTCAAAGGGGAAGAGATCGTCGATGAGATGGCCAAAGCTAAGACAGGAAACAAAGGGGGGAACAGCGACGTTCCCATCGAGCCCATTTACTTGGTGAAGGCAACCATTCTCGAGCCCGCGGAAGTGGTCGAGAAGAAATAAAGTTCGAAGCGCGAAATTTCGAGGCGTTTGGAATTTTTCAATGGCTCATCCTGTTTTGAAGTGGCGCGCTATGGCTTGTTCTTGTACGCAATGAAATGGCACTCGTACTCGATTCGGTAATTGATACGGTATCGTCGAGTACGAGTACGAGAAACGCATGGAGATCGCGGATTGAGTCTCAGAGTCACTCGAATATGGTGAGCTTCGATTGATGCGCGCGCTCGGACCGGTAGGTCACTGGATTGGTTTGCGGAGTATTGCTTGGATTAGCATCGCCATCTTTCTGGTTGCGCTGGATGCACGCCCTGTCCACTCGCAATCTCCGGCGTGGCTTGAGGAAGTCACTCAGTGGCGTGAATCTATCGCACCCGAACAGCGAGGCGTGTTGTTCAGCCCATGGGATTCTCAACGTGCATCGGTCGAGTTTGCGGATTGGAGTGCCTGGAACAAAGTCCGCTCCGACTGGATTGCCCAATGGCGTGAGTGGCTGGGTCCTATGCCAGCGACGGGGATGCCACCCGCCATCGATTGGCGTGAGTCAGACACGTTCGAGGGTGTGCTCCATCGACGGGCTCGAATCGAGGTCGAACCTGGCGTATTCATGGACGCCGTCGTTCTGACTCCGGATCGACCGAACATCGCCGTCGGTTCTTTGCCAGGGGTCGTCGCTTTGCATCCGACGACGAACAAGAACATCGATGAATTGTCCGGACTTCACGGCGATGGTCCACGCGCGATCGGCTTGCATTTGGCGCAGCGCGGCTTTGCGGTGATATGCCCCAAGTGTTTCTTATGGCAAGACGTCCCGGACTTTCCATCGGCCGTCGATCTTCATCGCCGGCGCCATCCAGGAACTTTGGGAATGGCCAAGATGCTCTTCGATGCGCAGCGGGCTGTGGATGCACTGGTCAGCTTGCCAGAAGTGGATCCATCGAGACTGACTGCCGTCGGTCATTCGTTGGGCGCAAAAGAAGTTTTGTATTTAATGGCCTTCGATTCGAGGATTTCGGCGGGTGTCGCCAGCGAAGGGGGGATCCCGTTTGAGGCGACGAATTGGGAAGCCCCGTGGTATCTCGGCCCCGAGCTTCGCACCCAACCAGAACGCCCTTGGAGCCATGCACAGTTGCTGGCCCTCGTCGCCCCCCGGCCATTGCTGATTCTGGGTGGAGAGACGGGTGAGGGGGCGGCAGATGGCAATCGATCGCTAGGGATTCTGTCGGCAGCGGAGCCAATCTGGGGCTTGCATCGCCAGGACCTGAATCGCCAGGAGGGGTGTTTGGCCTTCTGGAATCACGGCCAAGGCCATATTTTCGATCAGAAACAGCTAGATCGGACGCTGGCATGGATCGAGGCCTGGGTGAATTTGAATTCGCCCTAAAAACCAACTATGACCGGGCTTCGAGCGTGCGTTTTGGAGATTCGCTATTCGAGAGTCTCGGAGTTTCAATTCGCGATTTCCCAGGGTTTTTCGTACTCGTACTCCGCGTTAGCAGTACTCGTGCTCGATGAATCCCCATCGAGTACGAGTACCATTTCATTGAGTACGAGTACGAGAGATGCCAAAACAGCGCAACTTCAAAATGGGCGCTTTGGCTCGCAAAGGGAGTGATTGCCCTAGACACCGCCGCCGAGAGGGGTGATGCGTCTGTCCCGGTACTTCTCGGGAGCAAGCCGGAACGGGACATTTTTTCCCGTAATCTTCTCGGGAGCGAGAGTTCCAAAACGTGTGAATCTCGTTATTATGCTCCGTGGTTTAGTCGTATTGTTGTTTGGCCTCTCTCAATCGGAATGTAACGAACTATGGCAGTTAATCTCTTAGATTTGGTAAAGAACGCGGTATCGGGATCGATCGGCGATCAGCTTGGCTCCTTGGTCGGCATCGACAAGAGCAAGTCAGCGTCGGCAATCGAGTCTGTTGTTCCCGTCCTGCTCGGTAGCTTGATGAAGAAAGCTTCGACCCCTTCGGGCGCGTCGGAATTGTCGAAGGTTTTTAAGGAACAAGATACGTCGATCCTCGATAATCTCGGCGGATTGCTCGGTGGCTCCGGAGCGTCGGATATGCTCAGCATGGGGACCAAGTTCTTGCCAATGCTATTGGGATCCTCGCAATCGAGCATCATCTCGACGTTGGTCAAGCTTCTGGGATACAACACTTCGACCGTTACATCACTGTTGGGGTACTTGGCACCGATCGTCATGTCGGTGGTGGGCAAGCAGGCGAAGGCAGCTGGCGGATTCGATCCAGGAGCCATCACCGATCTTCTCAAGGGTCAAAGCAATTTCTTGGGCAAGGCATTGCCAAACGAACTGAAGGGCGCCATGGGCGTCGCAGATTTGTTCGGCGGCAAAGTCAACGAACCAGTCAGGGCAACGACCACCGCCCCAACAAAGGCAGCCGAATCCAGCAGCAACCCACTTGCATGGTTGTTGCCTTTGATCGCCCTCGCAGCCCTCGGATATCTGGGATATACATTCTTCAACCAGAAGCCTGCTGAAAAGCCAGTCGACAAGAAGCCTTCGACAGTTACGTCTGGCACGCGTATGAACGAAAAGCCGGACGCCAAGATGGAATTGCCGAGCATCGACACAAGTATGCTTGATGATCTCAAAAAGAAGCTTTCTGGTACATTCGATGGCCTGACCGGCACTCTCGAAGGGATCACCGATATCGATACAGCTAAGGGTGCTTTGAGCAAGATTGAAGAAGCAGCGAAGGCTTACGAAGGCCTCGGCATCGACAAGCTCCCAGCCGCTGCCAAGACCGGTTTGATTCCATTCTTGAAGCCTTATGTCTCCAAGATCGGCGAACTGATTGAGAAGCTGTACATCATCCCTGGTGTGAAGGACATCGTTGAGCCAGCCATCGGCCCGATGCTGAAGACCGTTACCGGTTTGGTCGGCTAGTCATGAATCGATAGTCCTCATTGCCATAGACATCGCGTCGTCTCTTTCCTGAGCATGACGCGAACGGGCATGAGCGAAGACTTATATCAAAGGACCTGCAATAATCTGCGGGTCCTTTGTCATTGATGATGCGATGTGATGTCTCGGCGTAGCCAATAGCGGATGATTAGTCCAAATGCAAAGTGGTGAGATTTTTCAAGAGTGGGATTTGTACGCTCGCATCGTCCATGAGAACTGGATGCGTCACCGAGAGATGCAACAGGCAATCCAAACGGTTGCCGCGCGATGGAGCGATGATCGGCCCGATAAGACACTACGAGTGCTCGATTTGGGTTGTGGCGATGGATCGATGGCATGCCAGGGATTCATCGATAGCGATATCGATCAGTACGTCGGTGTTGATCTCTCGGCCGATGCCCTCGAAAAATTATCCCAACGGTCCGGCCCGGGATTACTTCGGCTTTCTCGTTCGGAACCGTCGTCGTCCGAAATCCGACAACTCGAAAAGCAATTGCACGTAGGGGACTTGGCAATGCACCTGAAGCAACTCCCCGGCGATCATTTCGATATGGTGCTGGCCAGCTATTCCCTTCACCATTTCCAGATGGACCAGAAGCAGAACATCCTCTCGGACATCGCTAGGGTCCTGAGACCAGGAGGTCGTTTTGTCTGGATCGATATTGTTCGCGATCCAGGGGAACAACGATCGGACTACGTCATGCGGATCGAGTTAGAAATCAAAGATCGCTGGATCCCTATGCCAGCAGCCGACCAATTAGCGGCCATTGAGCACATCCGCACCTGCGATTTTCCCGAAACGGAACCTTGGATGGTAGAGCGATGGCAGGAATTAAATTCAGGAGAAGTCGAACGCTTGTTTCGTGACCCGTTGTATGGGTGCTGGAGCATGCACAAGAGCTAACGCATTCGTCCCGCCAGCATGGATACCAGACGGACTAAAATCCTCGGCGTTCCAACAAGGGAGGTGCCGAAAACCTTTGAGGTTGAGAACGTGCATCCCGGTAAACGGTCCCGACCGGCATCGATCCAGAGGTAGAGCCAGGGGTTGGTATTGTGTTCGCGCTCGATGGGTAAACAACATTGGGGGATGGAGCGACGGATGTCGTACCAACGGTTTGCATGGCGGTGATGACGTAGTCGCTAACACCTTCTTGGCTGAGAAGAATCACATCGTTGACATCGGGTCGGGTGGCGACACCATTGGTTTGAATGTGTGCGACGATGACAGTTTCGCTGACACCGCTACGGGACATGTTGATCACTTCGGCCATCGTGACGGGCCGCCGCGATACGGTGCGAGTGTCGGGAGGAACCGAGCGATAATAGGTCCGTGGAGCCCCATAGACCGGAGTCGTGGTGATAATCGTCGGCTGACCGACGTAGCCCGGTGAATATGGACCAGCCGTGTAGGTTTGTGGATAGGCACGGTAGTAGCGTTGCTGTGCTTGTTGCTCGTAATAGCGCTGCTGAGCTACCGCTTGATCGCGATGGTTTCCGATCAGCCCACCAGCGACCGCCCCGACAGCACCCCCAATCAATGCTCCCTCAGCGGTTTGGTGTTTGTGATTATTGCCGACGACACCACCGATCACCGCGCCGGTCACGCCACCCAGCAAGGCCCCGTTTCGGGTGTTTTCTTGTGCCTGGGCATTCGGCATGGCACCCCAAGGCTGAAATGCTAGCACAGCCACGAACGGGACCACGAGAGGAAACTGGCACCAGGACGGAAGTAGTCGTTTCATGGAAGCACGCGCAGGATCAAATCCTGAATGAATTTGCAGGTCGGCTCAGGGTACCGAATGGCTGAGCAGAGGAAAAACCCTCTGTCGATTCGATATCGTATCGGCGTTTTGGCGTCGAGACTGAAACCCTCGCGGTGGGATCGGTCGGAGAACTGGAAGATTCTCCTTCGGCTTCACGCTGCCTTCAGGTTCCCTCGATATGATCGACCTTTCGCAGGCATCCCCATTGGGTGGAATGCAGGCATATTGTTTATTTTTGGTTGGAAACCGTATTCATCGCGTTTGCAGGCAGACCCATGGCACGTTGGTTATCTGTTCCCTCCTTCTTTCGACGCATCCCTCGCCGCTGGTTGTGGGGGATTGCGAGTGTTGGACTTGTGGCGTCGACTGGACTGATCGCGCTCGGAATGCTCCGTGGTCCTCAGCGACGCGCGTCCTCCCATGCACGGCGTCCGGCATTCCAAGATTCCGTTATGGAAACGACCAGAACTGGTCCAGGATCCCCAATCCCGCACGTCGAAGCTGCGGAAGTGCGTTCCAGTGAATTGCAAACCACGGATAGCAACGACGCTTCTCGAAGCGATCACGAATCGGTCGATCTCGTGTCGTTCCATTCCGAGTCCGTGGATGCGTCGCGACCGAATGCCCACGAACCCCAAACGGCATCTTGGAGTCGATTTCGAGGACCGAATGGAACCGGCGTCAGCTCGGAGGATAGTGTTGCCACAGAATGGAGCGACCAAAAGAATATTGTTTGGAAAACGAAACTCCCTGGCGCAGGTTCTTCCAGCCCGATCTTGACCGATCGCTTCCTCTTTGTGACGTCCTATACGGGTTACGGAAGCGAGCGAGGGGGCTCGATGGATGGACTGCAACGGCAGCTATCCTGCATCGAACGAAGCAATGGGAAAATCCTTTGGACGAAAACGAAGAAGGCTGTTTTACCTGACGATCCCTACCAAGGAATGGGAGTCCCCGAACATGGCTATGCCACGAACACACCGGTAACGGACGGAGAACATGTCTTTGTGTTCTTTGGAAAATCAGGTGTGATCGCGTATGACTTGGATGGTAACGAGCAATGGCAAACAGGGGTCGGCACCGAATCTGGCAATCGAGGTTGGGGTACTGCAGCGAGTTTGATCCTCTACAAAGACCTGGTCATCGTCAACGCTTCCGAGGAGAGCCAATCGATCCGAGCCCTGCGGAAAGACACAGGCGAACTGGTCTGGACGGCGGCAGCCTCTACGTTGGAGTTGGCATACGGCACGCCCGTCATCGCCAAGGTCAATGACGATCGCGATGACCTCATCCTCGCGGTACCCGGCGAAGTATGGGGATTGAATCCTGATACGGGCAAGTTGGTATGGTATGCCGAAACATCCTTGACCGGCAATCTATCACCAAGCGTTGTTCTGGATGGAGATATCGTGTACGTCTTTGGCGGCTACCGATCCTCGGGCTCGACCGCTATTCGCATCGGCGGAAAAGGGGACGTCACGAAATCCCATGTTGTTTGGACCAGTCGCAACTCTTCCTATGTGTCGACTCCCGTGTTGTGTGATGGCACTCTATACTGGATCGATGATCGAGGAACTTTCTATTCAAGTTCTTCGAAAACGGGAGAACTACTTCATCGAGCGCGTGTTCCAGGAATTGAGTCCAGGGATCGTCCAGTGTATGCCTCGCCGATTGCTATCAACAACAAATTGTATTTTCAAACACGCCATGATGGCTTGATCGTCGCCGCCGCTAACCCGAACCTGGAAGTGCTCCATCAGAATCGATTCGACTCCGATACGAGCATGTGTAACGCCACTCCTGCTGTAGGGAATGGCCAATTGTTTCTTCGCTCTGACACGCATCTGTATTGCATTGCCCCATCGTCTCATTGAATGCTTCGAAACGTTCGCGAAGTTCCACAGCGAGTTATTATTGGGCATGCAAGGTTTTCTCTCCTTATGAAGGAAATTCGATTATGAAGAAGTTTTTAGCCGCACTCGCCCTGTCGGGTGCAACGTTTGGTTTCTTGTTGGCACAACCACCCGAAGGGGATCGTCCGAGACCAGTACCCGGACGTGGAGGTCCTCCAGGAGAACACGATGGTCCACCTCCACCAGAAGGTTTCGTGGAACACGCAATGGAGTTCGATGCGGACAAAGATGGCAAACTAAGCCGTGACGAATTGATGGAGTTTGCTCGCCACATGCCTCCTCCCCCTGGCCAACGACCGGGACCGGGATTCGGTCCAGAAGGTCGTGGTCCCGAAGGTGGTCCACCACGGCGTGGCCCAGAAGGTCGTGGCCCAGAAGGTCGTGGCCCAGAAGGTCGTGGTCCAGAAGGTCGTGGTCCCGGTGCGGGCGGACCAGAAGGTCGTGGACCAGGTCCAGGGGGTCAACCCCAGCGCGGTCCTGAAGGCGGAGGCGGCCCTGAGGGTCGTGGACCAGGAGGACGCGGACCGGGAGCGGGTGGTCCCGAAGGTCGTGGACCAGAAGCTGGTGGTCCTCCGCCACGTGGTCCTGAAGGCAGAGGTCCTGAAGGCAGAGGTCCGGACGGTCGTGGCCCTGATGGTCGAAATCCACAAGGTCCTCCAGGGGCGGGTCCGCAAGGCCATTCGCCCGAACGCTTCGTGGATCATGCTTTCGAATTCGATGCGAATCACGATGGAAAACTAGATCGTGAAGAGCTGCTGGAGTTTGCGCGACAGATGCCCCCTCCACCGGGTGGACCAGAAGGCCCTGGCATGGGACCACAAGGGGGTGGACCAGGCCGAGAAGGTCGGGGACCAGGACCTGGTTTCGGTGGACGTGGTCCCGGCGGACCTGGCGGACCAGAAGGCCGACCCGATCGTGGAGGAGCAGGACCCGGGGGGAATGGTCCTGGAGGCCGACCTACGCGACCTCAACGACCGGAGTAAATCCGACGTCGATATCGAGCCCGTCCATGATCCTTGCTTTCGCGCATTGGCTTGAGCAGGCATCCTTCAATCTTACAGAGCCGCTGCATGTCAGCGGCTCTGATTGTTTCTGGCCTCAGTGATCGACGTCGTGATCGACGTCGTGATCGTCGCCGTAATTCGTCGGCGAATCGATCCTACAGCCCAATCCCATCCGGAGTGTTCCAATAACCGCCGCGCGCGTGATCGAACACCAATCGACTCCCTGGTGTCGATGCATCGACTTGTCCATCGCGATAGACGATCCTCCCCCCGCACCAAGTGATAACAGGCCATCCCATCAGACTTCGTCCATTCCAGGGGGACCATTTCGTCTTGGTCCACTGTTTCGCGTTTTCGATGGTTCGAACCTGTCTAGGATCGACCAGAACCACATCTGCATCGTATCCCACTGCAATCCGTCCTTTGCCGACGATTCCCCAAACGCGGGCCGGTGCATCGCTAGTCCATGCAGCGATTTGCTCCCAAGTGCACAATCCGCGATGGGCTCGATCGAGAAGCAATGCAAAGTAGTTTTCGACGGCGGGTAATCCACTCGGCGATTCGGGGTAGGGTTTTGCTTTCTCTTCGAGCGTGTGAGGCGCATGGTCGGTCGCAATGACTTGGATCTTTCCTTCGACCAGGGCTTGCCACAATTGCCGATTGTCCTCGGGGGTCTTGATGGATGGATTCATCTGGATGAGAGACCCAAGTCTCGCGTAATCCTCGATCGAAAACTCCCAATGATGGGGGCAAACTTCGGCCGTGATCAATCCATGGTGCGATGCAAGCAACGGAATTTCCTGTGCTGTGCTTACGTGAAGCACATGAAATCGATGGTGATGGCGAATGGCCAGATCCAACATGCGACGCGTGGCAATTTCCGCGGCGCGATGATCTCGGATGCGCGAATGATCTTCGATACGGAGGGATCCACCGATCCGTTCTTGATTCTCGCGGACCGTCGTTTCGTCTTCGCAGTGCGCACAAATTGGCAATGTGGTTTCGCCAAATATCTGTTCCAAAGCATCTTGGTCATCCACCAAGAGATCACCCGTGCTCGAACCAACAAAGATCTTAATGCCAGGCACGCCAGTGGCCTGCGTCAGGTCTTCAATATTGTTAGCCGTCGCGCCGATATAGAAACCATGATTGACAATGGACTTGTGGGATGCGATCGCATACTTTTCTTCGATCAGCGTTTGGTTAATCGCCGACGGTTTCGTATTCGGCATCTCAAGAAACGAAGTCACACCCCCCGCAGCGCATGCGGCACTGGCGGTGGCGAGATCCTCTTTGTGGGTTAGCCCTGGCTCGCGAAAGTGGACTTGGTCATCGACCAAACCGGGAAATAGTACTAGTCCTGGAGCATCGATCACTTCGTCTGCCGAAGTGGAGGGGGCAGCGTCGATGCTGGCGATGCGACCGTCCGCTAGCAACACATTCGCCCGCGCAACGCCACTTGGGAAAACAACGTCGGCATTGCGAATAAGGGTCGTTCGGGTCATCGCTAAAACCTTAAGGAAGCTGTCTGCATAACACAGCGCCAGGAATGTTTCTGCAATTAGCCGGAACGCATTAGCGTCCGGTTGCAACAACAGATTAACGAAAACCGGGTGCTAACGCACTCCGGCTAATCGAGATTTTCGTCGCAGGCATTGAAGAACGCAAAGTAACGAGTCGTGCAGATGCGATTACCGTGGATCGAGTATAAATAGGGGTGGCAGGACGCAAGGAACCATGTTTCCTAGCCGACCCTGCTCCTTTTCATCCTATCGTCGCCATCCGTATGCCGACGCACATCCCCCTAAAAAAAAATTGCGAGCCTCCCGATCATGCCATCCCATCCTCTTTCCTCCCGCAGCCCTTGGTATTCCTTCCAACGTGCTGTGGCTGCCCTGATTCTTGTCGCGGTACACATTGCCCTGGTTCATGGGCAGACTCCCGATCCACAGGATTTCCGGGGCTGGACCAATCGCATCGAGCGTGCACTCATGGAAGGCAAGTCCGACGTCGCACTCGAGGAAATCAACAAGGCCATCGAACAGATGCCCAAGCAATCTCAACTCTACTTGATTCGCGGCTCATTGTTCTTTCGCAGTGGCAAAATAGAAGAGTCGCTGGTCGACTTTGACAAAGTCATCGCTTTGGATCCGCAACTCAAACCGTATCTGTGGCAGCGCGGGATCGCTCTTTACTATGCTGGCAAGTTCGAAGATGGCCTCGAGCAGTTTGCTGTGCATCGCGAAGTCAATCCGAATGATGTCGAGAACGCATTTTGGCATTTTTTGTGTGCGGTCAAACTCAAGGGAGTGGCAGCGGCCCAGAAAGATGTGTTGCTTTCGGGCAAGGACACCCGCGTCCCAATGATGCAAGTACAGGAAATGATTCAAGGAAAAATTGCTCCCGAGGGTGTAATTGCAGCCGCGGAGCGCCAACGCAAAGTCATTGATGGTTCCGACTACGATCGTTTTTACGGGTACCTCTACGTCGGGCTGTACTACGATGCGTTGGGCCGTACCGAAGATGCAAAAAAATGGATCGAGAAGTGCGTCCATGAAGATGCGAAGGGGTACATGGGAGACGTGGCCAAAGTCCATTGGGACTTGTTGCAAAAGACAGATGCGCAGAAGCAGAAGTAGAAGTAGTCCACTCCTCCGCCCACCGAACATCCTCGAGTGCTTTGACGGAATGGAACTACCATTCACCGTGATGCGCGGACTACCAGACTTGGTCGAATCTGCAAGCGACCATGGCCTGTCCCGCAGGAATTCAATCCTCCGAAACCGTCCGATCCGATCTGCGCTGCAATCCGAAGCGGGACTGCGCAGCGGGACTGCTGCGCAAATAGTTGGCGACATGTTCCAGCAGCGGATCGATAGTCTGTGCTTGGATGCGGTGCGGAGGACTCCAATTCCACCATTGAAATCCCATATGTTCCGTGCAATGGACTTCGCCCGTGCTGTGGGTAAAGCCCAAATAGACCGTTAGTAGCTTGCACGCTCGCTGCGCTGGGTCTTTGCGCTTCGCAACCCAATACTTATGTTCGAAAACGAAGTCGGGGTCTGTCCACACCTCGTCAGGCAATAAGCCAGTCTCTTCCCGAAGTTCTCGCAGAGCGGCTTGAGGAGCCGTTTCTCCCGGATCCAAATGGCCCTTGGGCAAATCCCAACGATCCGCATGTCGCATCAGGAGGAATTGCAAAGTGCCACGGCGGCGAAACACGAGGTAACCACTCGAAAAGACAGTGGGTTGATCCGTTCCGTGGCTGGAAATCGAGTTCATACGCGATTGCAACAATCGGGGAAAATAGGAAGGGGCAAAGGTCTCGTGGCCAGGTTACAGGACCCGCCGTTAGTATACGCGCGGTCTCCGCCGGCCATGCCTTGGGCTTTGGAATCGAATCGGTTTTTGAAGATCATAGAAAAATCAGCGGGGAACGGCTCCATAGGCGTAAGGTCCCCCCTTGCCCGTAGATCGATTGACAAGCTTCGAGACTCCGATAGGCTTGCCAAGGTCGGATGATGGCTGAGGCAATACAGGCTGAGGCAGGACATATCGAGGGCCAGGTTTCGAGATGAAGATTTATACCAAAACAGGGGATGCTGGGACGACCGGATTATTCGGAGGTCCGAGAGTATCCAAAGACGACGCACGGATTTGCGCCTACGGTTCGGTCGATGAGTTGAACGCCGTCATCGGGATCGCTCGCAGCACGCGACTGTCCGAACTCTTGGAATCGGTTCTTGACAAAGTCCAGCATCAACTCTTTTCCATCGGAGCTGAGTTAGCAACGCCCGATCCCGATGCACATCACCTGAAATGGGATGGCACACCCCACGTTTTGGAGTTGGAAGACTGCATCGACTCACTCGAAGAAACCTTGGCCCCGCTGCGAAACTTCATCTTGCCAGGGGGAAGTCCCCAAGCCGCCCACCTTCATTTGGCGCGAACCGTGTGCCGCCGCGTCGAACGAGAAATCGTCCGCCTAGGACATGATTCCCGAGTCAGCGATGTATCGCACATCATCATCTATCTGAACCGACTGAGCGATCTTTTGTTTGTGATGGCTCGCGTGGCGAACCTCCATCAAGGGGTCGCCGATGTTCCCTGGCAAAGCCCCCGTGGATAAGAGAACGCCCCATGTCGTTCCCCACCCATCGTGGGGAACGCCCAATGGCAGGACGTCCTCCGATTGCCCTACAAAAAACTTTTCGGAATAGCGACTGGCCGACAGGCATCTCTGTTCTACGATTTCTGATACCTTGAACGGGATCCCGTTTATTCCGTCCGACAACCCTCTTAGGAGCCAGGGATTCCATGCCCCAAGTAGCGCGGCCTGTCCGTTTGGCACTGGTCCAGATGACCACTCCCAATGCGATTCCAGCCAATGTGGAAAAGGCCATCGAGCAAGTGCGATTGGCCGCGTCCAAAGGGGCTAACATCGTCTGCTTGCAAGAACTTTTTAACGCACCCTATCCGTGCCAAAGCGAAGACTACGACCATTTCGAATGGGCGGAGAGCATCCCCGGACCCACCAGTCACGCCATGAGCCGCGTCGCCAAAGAATGTGGCGTCGTCGTAACGGGCTCGGTCTTCGAACGGCGCTCGCAAGGTCTCTACCACAACACGGCCCTCGTGTTCGATACCGATGGAAGCCAAGTCGGCTTTTATCGTAAGATGCATATACCCGATGACCCGCACTACTACGAAAAGTTCTATTTCACGCCGGGCGATACGGGATTCACGGTGGCCAAGACCCGCTATGGAACGATTGGCGTCGGTGTATGTTGGGACCAATGGTATCCCGAAGCCGCTCGCTTGTTTGCTCTCCGCGGCGCGGAGATCCTGCTGTATCCGACCGCGATCGGTTGGTTGCCTGCGGATAAAGCCCAGTATGGAAAGAGTCAACACGAAGCTTGGGAAACCATGATGCGATCGCACGCGATTGCCAATGGACTGTTCGTTGCGGCTACGAATCGCGTAGGCTTAGAAGACCACATCGAGTTCTGGGGAGGCTCTTTCGCGTACAACCCAGCGGGAGTACTGCTGCATCGAGCCAGCCATACCTCGGAGGAGTTAGTACTGGTCGACCTCGATTTGGCAGAGATAGACTCCCAGCGCACCCATTGGCCGTTCTTGCGAGATCGACGCATCGATGCCTATTCGGATCTGACGAAGCGATGGATTGATTTATGAAAATACGGACGAGCGACTCCCCCACGGATGCTGAGATGAGCGACTCACTTTCTGCTGTCGAGCAAGGTTTTCGATGGATCGCCGAATGGGAGCGGCACGAAGCGACGTGGATCTCCTGGCCCCATAATCCAAAGACTTGGCCGGGCCGCGTTCATTTGATTCCTCGCGCCACGGAACACATGATTCGAGTAATCTCGGAAGTGGAGCACGTCCACGTCTTGAGTGGAAATCCCACGGCGCATTCGGAGGCGACCGAAGCCCTGCGCGGACTCGCGAACGTGACGTTGCATGACGTTCGCACGAACGATACGTGGATTCGAGATTATGGACCGACCTTTTTGGTCCATCCCGAGAAGAAAGAGCTTGGCGCGGTGCGATGGCGATTCAACGCCTGGGGTAACAAGTACCCGCATGAATACGACGAGGTCGTCTCTTCACTCATTTGCAAGGGTCTGGATATCCACGGCCAATGGAAAGCGGACCCGTCTCAGCCCATGCGTTCCTTCGCTTCTCCCCTGGTATGCGAAGGGGGTGGATTGGAAACAGATGGACAGGGGACGTTGTTGACTACGAGCAGTTGCTTGATGGCATCGACGCGGAACTTCCAATGGTCGCGTGAACAAGTCGAACAGGAGTTGAAGCGGAAGTTAGGAGTGACAAAAGTCCTCTGGATCGATGGTGGTGAGTTGGCAGGGGATGATACCGACAGCCACATCGATCAATTGGTTCGGTTCATACGACCGGGATTGGTGGTCTCGGCGGTTTCCTATACCAGCGACGACAGCAACGCACCGCATCTCGCAGCGCAGATGCAGGTTCTCCAGCAGGTCACCGATGCGCGGGATCAGCCATTGGAAATTGTTCGATTGGTGACGCCACCTCCGCGCTTGATTCAGGGCAAACGCGTACCAGAGAGCTATTGCAATTTTTATCTTGCGAATGGAATCGTGGTGGTGCCGACGTTTGGGTATCGGGAGACGGACGATCGCGCGGCGGGGCAGTTGCAGGAATTGTTTCCCGATCGGGACATCGTGAGGATTGATGCATCGGACTTCATATTGGGTCTGGGTGCATTCCACTGCGCGACCCAGCAGCAACCCGCAGTCTCGCCATAAACGGAAAACCATTGGCGAGACGCCGATGGCACGATTCCTAGGCAAGGTCACCCGCTCGATTGGTTTCGGCAGCAGAGAAACTGCACAACGCAACGTCCAGCCTGCGTGATTTGAGGCAGCTTGGGGATCGGTTGAGTTCCCGCTACCACGGCGACAAGGAGGGAACCCTATGATATTACCGATCGCGGCCAACGGCCTTGACAAGCCTTTCCCATCAAGTGACTCAAGCAACTCGTTCGGCCCCTTGAGAATATGTCCGGCTGTCGAAAACTTGCAATTGCCAAAGATGAAGTTGGCCGAGTTGAAGCAAATCACAGCCACGCTCGACGAATGGTAGAAAGAAACCCACCGCGGTCTCCGCGTGAACCCTGCCGCGCTGGCGGCGCTCAAAAAGTCGCGGCAGCACCAAGCCTGCACCGGAAAATCGAAACCCGAAAACAGTATGACCATTCAAACCGGCGGTAAACAGATTCTTCTTCATGGCCTGGCCCTCATTCTGGCCGGGTTGGTCTTTGGCTTTGCCCCACCCTTAACGCCGTATCCTCGGCTCGCACTCGGAGCGCACATCCAGTTTGTCATGAACGGCATGTTGTTCGTGGTACTGGCGATGGTCGTGCTCAAGGTGCCCAACCGCGCCGGCCCCAAGTCGGTCCGGGTGATGTTGGTGTCAGCGTGGCTGACGTGGTTCATGGCCCTGTCCGAGGCGGCCAATGCATGGTGGGGAGCCAATCAGATGCTCCCGATCGCGGCCAAACAAGCGGGAGCAGAAGGGGCTGCGGCTTGGCAGGAAGCCGTGGTGAAACTATGTCATCTGCCAGCGGCCATAGGCCTGATCCTGTCGGTGACGCTGCTCATCATCGGCATCGCAAAACACCGCGGAGCCGCGGAGGACGCGGACAAAGATGGGTTTTGATTCTCCCTTCCGCGCTCTCCGCGTCTCCGTGTGAACCCTTCCGCGCTGCAGGCACCTAGCAAAGTCGCTGTTGTCTTCTCGCAGTCAGCAATGAGGTCAATGCCAGCCGCGATGACCTCCAGTACACAGCGCATTCGCTTCCAATGGTTGAGGTATAGGCTGGGCAGAGCCCCTGCGTGCCTTCATGCAGCAGCGAGCAATCCAAAGGGCGGCACAACAGGTTGTGAATTCTCTATAACCGACGATCGTCAAAGCGGCCTGGAATGCTGGATGTGTTAGGATGAGGAATGATTCACCTGAACTTGTTTCAAAAGTAGGAATGGGGAATATCATGAATAGCGTTTGTAAATCGTGGCGTGCTTTGTCTGCTGCATTCTCTGCTTTTCAACTTTTGACCCTGATGACTGTTGTTTTCATGAATGCAGTCGTTGGTCAGGAGTCGTTGGAGGATTCCAATAACGACGGATCGCAAGAAGTCACATTGTCGTTTGGTATAGAAATCAAAAACTCTCCGTTAGGGATCGAGGTGGCGGATCTTAAAAGCGATCGACCGGTTAGCAGGAAGCTTCGGCAAGGGGACATACTTCGATCCTATGAACTAGTACGAGACCCAGGAAACCGGATCTCCATTCAACGGGGCGAAGATATTGACACAATCAAGAAGCTACTTTCGCAAGGCGAAACCATTCTGCTCGGAATCCTTCGGCCATCCATACAGGGTAGTCGTGACTCGTTTACAGCCATCAGCGTTCTGCTCGAAGCGAATGATCTGATCAAGTCAGCCCAGGTGCGAACAGCAGCACGAGAAGTAAGGACATACGCATCGAGGTCCCCCAGCGGCGACGACGTCGAAAAGAAAGAAGTGCTGGTCTCCGTCTTCTACGCAACGGACCGGCAGCGAGTCAATAACCAGTACACAGGGGATCCCGACGAGTCGAGTCACCCTATCAAATTTGGTGTATGCACGGTTTCGATTCCACCCACGCACCATCCTGGTGACTTGGAACGACCTACATTCTGGAAATTAGAATTCAAAGAGAATCCGGCGAAACACATCGTCATCCGATCGGTAGCCGAAATCGGAGAAGCACAAACATTCGAAGCGATGAACAGCCATTTTGAGGCGTTGGGGACTGAAAGAAAACGCCTGCTTGTCTTTGTGCATGGATTCAATGTCGACTTTGCTGAAGCGACACTCCGAACGGCACAGCTTCACTACGACCTAAACTTTCCCGGGGTTTCGATGTTTTATTCTTGGCCATCGGAAGGCAGCACGCTTGGTTATGTCGCGGACGAACAGGATGTGAAGTGGAGTACGTTCAACATGAAATCCTTCTTTGACACGATAGATGCAAAAGGATTCGACGATGTCTATGTGGTTGCCCATAGCATGGGAAATCGCGGCGTCACCGAAGCACTGATCGATTGTCGCAACGCCGGACGTGCTACCAACGTCAAGGAACTGATCTTAGCTTCACCCGATATCGATGCTCGCGTATTTAAACGCGATATTGCCCCCTCCCTCAGTCGTCTTATCCCCAATGTCACTTTGTATGCGTCGAGCTCCGACCTCGCGTTAACGTCGTCGCGACAACTGGCCAATGGGCCAAGAGCAGGCGAAATCATCGATGGCAGACCAACCATCGAGGGGTTTGATAACCTCGCCGTGATCGACACCTCCACGATCAAGACAGATTTCATAGGTCATTCGGACTACGCGGAAGAAAATTCGGTCATTTCCGACATCCGTTACTTGATCGCAAAAGGGGAAAAGCCGCCGCGTCCCAACTTAAAAGAGATACGAATCAATTCTGCAGGAAGCCGCTACTGGGAGTTCATACCCGGGAGAGAATGAGGAATCGCAAAAAGCGCACCAAGACCCACAAAGGAAGCGGACGATAGAAGGAACACGCCCCTTATTCGCTTCGAAGTCAAACGGTGGTTGGTGGCGGTCAACCGTGATTTGTTTCTGCAACCGTGATTTGTTTAGCTAATCGTGATTTGTTTAGCTAATCGTGATTTGTTTAGCTAATCGTGATTTGTTTAGCTAATCGTGATTTGTTTCTTTAATCGTCATTTGTTTCTTTAATCGTCATTCCCGCGCAGGCGGGAACCCAGCAAGCAATGAAACAACCCGTTGTCTACATCTTGGCAAGCCAGCCCAACGGTACACTGTACATCGGTGTAACCAGCGATCTAGTGCAGCGAATCTGGCAACACAAGAACGATGTGTTCGAAGGATTTACGAAGAAGTACTGTGTGCACTTGCTTGTCTATTTCGAACAGCATGAGGACATGGAGAATGCGATCATTCGTGAAAAGCGAATGAAAAAATGGAATCGAGACTGGAAGGTACGTTTGATCGAAGAGAGTAATCCCGATTGGAAGGATCTGTATGATTCGCTCCTCTAGTCGTCATTCCCGCGCAGGCGTCATTCCCGCGCAGGCGTCATTCCCGCGCAGGCGGGAACCCAGCCCGACCGAAACTGGATTCCCGCCTACGCGGGAATGACGATCCAATTGCGGCGTTGGACGCCGAGAGCGCAGAAGCGCTGATCAACATCAAGGCGCTGCTATGAAGAAGAGTAAGAACGAGTCGCACGCGGAGCTCGCGGAGAGATTCCAGTTCTCCTTCCTCCGCGCTCTCCGCTCCTCCGCGCGACCCTGGCACGGTGGATTCGTCAAAGAAGTCGCCGCTGCACCAGGTTTTCACGGGGCGGTTGACAATGGATAATGGATAATTGTCCATTGAAAATGGAGGATGCGTAATGGACAGCGAGGAAACGCCCAAGTCTGAGATCATCCTTTATCAAACCGAAGATAGTCGGACACGGAGTCAATGCCGTTTTGAGAATGAGACCCTTTCCCATATCGCTGCGTCGATCTGCGGTCACACAGAGGAAGTCTCGAAGGAGAATTATTGGAAGGTCGGAGAGGAGGATCTCGATCGGACGATGAAAAAGCTATCGACGATCCACTCGAAACTATCGCCCTCCGTCGCCCTCAATATCGCCCTTTTGGATGACGTGAAGGGACTCAATCCGTCCTCGAGTGACTTAGAGGGGTTGAATCAGGGAACGAAAAAACCCAAGGAATCCCCTGGGTTTGTCTCGATCTGCCGTCTATTGGCCAAAGCTGGCTTTACCCTAAGAGTGGGCGATATTGGAACTGAACAATCCGCCGTTTCCTTGGGATTTCGCGATCTTGATCCGACGTTAGCCCAAAAGTTAGCCCAGTGTACGGCAAAAATAGACATTCAAAGCATCTTCGAGACACTCGGAGACAAGGAACGGATTGAAGCTGTTCTCTTCTTGAAACAGCTTCGCGAGCGGTCCATGCTGAGGAAATAAGGCGATTCCAAAGTTCCAAAGGTAATCAGCAGGAAGGGCCATCGCCGAAACCTGCTGATTCCACTTGAGTGCGATCCGGCCCCGGGGTGGTGTCGCGGATCTCGGGCGCAATATGCGGCTGGATCGAACGTTCCCAGTGGTCTGCTTTGCAGGGGCCAGAAACAGTACCAAATCAATCAGGATCTCAAGACAGGCGTTTAATCAGGAGCGAAAGACATGAACGAATCGAAGATCGAGTTGACCGAACGACTGCGGCGTGAAGGTCGCTGGGCCGAAGCGAGCAAGTTCAAGGATAATGCACTGAGCGAGTTTCGCGCTAAGGGCTTGAAGCGAGACGAAGCATCGAAGGCCGCGTGGGAGGCAATGGAACAAGCGTTTCCGCCGATGATGACCGAGATAGGGACGGGCGAAACTGGCGAGGAAGAAGCAACAGATAAGCGAGTCCAAGGGCTGAGCGAAATTCCCGCTGACTGGCCGCAACTGCCGGGGAACGCTTCATTGCAAACGGAAATAGGTTGGTGCCAAGCAAACCGGTTGAGAGTTGTGGAAGAAAGAGCGAGCGGAGTGGTTGTTGTCCACCTTGATCGAGCCAGAACCCCTGCGCCGTCATGGGCAGCGTTGGGCTGGCTGGAAACGTCGATTAGGGTCTACTCAAAATACATCGACGTCGTTGCAAAGGCATTAAAGGACGAACAGAACGAACAAGAGATTGTGAAACGCGAACGACTGGCGATCGACGAAATTCGTTCGCTACTTGCTGAGATGATCGATGAGCCGGCGTAGCCGCAGATTGCTTGACACGATGACAGGGTCGTACCTGCGTGCTGGACTGCTGTGTTGGCGTGAGGCCCAGGGGATATTGGGATTATGGCTTTTTCGACGATTTCTATTACAATCCTCAGACGTGGGCGCGCGAGAAGGAACAAGAGACGCCCGATCCGTCCAGAATGAATTACTGGTTACGACGTATCGACGGATTTCCGCAGAGATCGCTCCTCAGGCTTCTGGCCGCATTGCAGCTTTGCGAAACTCACTGACGCGATGTCTGCCGGAAACTGACCCAGACCCCCCACCCGGTCGAGGGGACTCCTAACGTACATCCCTCTGCGATGAGTTGCCGTTTTGACTTGCGTTTCAGGGTCAATCCTGCCTACTCCAAGTTCGTGGAGTTTGCGGCCAAGGCAACAGCATCGATCGATAGTAAGGCGGAGGCAGTTCGGCGTGAGAACGTATCCATCGAAGAGGTGCGACGCATACCAGTCGAGATCCTAGGAAGTCCTTGAGGACCAATGTGTTTATCGGTCGAATCAACTCACATCATGTCTGTAAACTGGGGATTTTGTTCGTGAGGCCGCTGATTGTTGTGCCGCTTCGTTGCTACTGAGGATCGCCCAGGAGACAGCAATATATGCGGGCGCTTTTCGCAGGCACAGACGTCATGTCAGCGGCTTCCGGTACTAGTGCAGAAGAATCCGACTGCGCGCAGAGAAAATCTGAATGCCTGGTAAGATTTTGGGAAAATCCTCCAGTGTCCGCCAGTCCTGGGATACCGCAAGCGTGACATGAACTTGCAAGCTGCAATTTGACTGAGTTACAATCTCCAATCACGCGGAATGACAACGAGTTGCCCTTCGCTGACGACGATGCGAGTTAGGCCATTAGGCTGCTGTAAACAGTCTTACGAACGCAATTGAACAAAATCAATAAGTCATAAGCAGAGAGTGCGGAAATCTTATGGATGGCGAGACGCTTCTACTTTCAAAACGTCCACCTGACGAAACATTCATTACCCTTGCATTCGGGCCTGGAGTCTTACGGTTCCTTGGTTGGAGAGATTTGAAACGCTCGAATGCCTTGAAGCTACGGGAGGAGGTTCGCGAACTATGCGAAGTTGTCCCCAATAAAAGGTTGCAGATTTTGGATTGGGGGGATTCCGTGTCTCTGGCCGAAGCGATCGAATACTTTGGTGGAAAAAATAATACAAATTATAGATTCTTGGATGAAGAACTCTTCTGTCCTGATGATTTCCTATCTGGAACAAGAAATCGTTTATTGAGGAATTTTAGTGGGTAGGTATCCATGATTCTAGCGGATTGCTAGGA
>JBAWXH010000077.1:0-25567 GCA_037144155.1 Planctomycetota bacterium
GCACTAGGGGTCAGACCATGCTCCGTCATTTGGGTCATGATGCGAGTGATGTCCGCTCCGGGCAAATCGCTCTTATTGGCAGCCACAACGATAGGAACACCTGCCGCCTTGGCGTGCGAGATAGCCTCTTCGGTTTGCGGCATGATCCCGTCGTCGGCAGCCACCACGAGAATCGCGATATCCGTTACGTTCGCCCCACGGGCTCGCATTTCGGTAAACGCCTCGTGACCTGGGGTGTCAACAAACGACACCGCGCGGCCATCCTTTTTGACTTGGTAGGCCCGGATTTGCTGGGTGATCCCACCGGCTTCTCCCGACACGATCTTGGTGCCGATCAAATAATCGAGCAACGAAGTCTTGCCGTGATCGACGTGTCCAAGGAACGTGACGATCGGTGGGCGAGGTACCATGTCTTCAGGCTTGTCTTCGAAATCATTCAACCGAGCGATGATGCTGGTCTCTAACGTTTCGGCTTGCTTGAATTCGATGTCTAGACCCAAATCGACCGCGACCAGTTCCGCTTGTTCCTGCATCAGGGACGCATTGATATTGAGCGAGTTCCCCATCATCATGAGAGATCGAAGAACACGGGCCGCTGGCACCCCAGCGGCTTCGGAGAAGCTTCGAATCGTGCAGGGCAAACTCAAGGAAACGCGTTCCTTCTTTCCTGCTGCCGCTTGTTGCTTCTTCTTCGTTCGCAGATGCGATGCGCGTCGTTCTTCTTCTTCCTCGACGGTCGCTAAGTCCCGAGTGGTTTGGATTCGAGTCCGCAAAATACTCCGTTCGTTGCGTGACGATTCCAAACTGGCTAACCCTTTCTTACGAACGGGTTCTTCGGCTTCCTCTCCCACTTTTTTGTGTTTTTGATTCAGCTTGTTTTCAGCGGCTTGCTTGAATTCGCTCAAACCGGCATGCTGCGTTTGGCTCGGAGCGGTTGCTCGGCCGGTTCCTGTTCCCGTCTTCGGGGAAGTCGACGCAGGCTTGTCCGTTTTGGACATCCCTTGCTGGACCCCTTTTAAGACATCCGGCGTCAGCTTGACGATCGGCTTTTGGGCCGCGGGTTCCGGAGCCCTGGGAGCAGGGGAGGGACCAGAAGACTTGGGGATCTTCGCCAAGTTGATCACGGGGTCGCGCGGTTGGCGACTCTTCGGATCGGAAACGGGTTTGCTCGCCTCTCCGGGACGCGTACGCCCGATCACTCGAACTTTGGCAGCATTTGTAGGTGGCGAGTAGTATCCCTCGCGACCCGGCGTTTCGGATGGCTTGCCAACGATTGCAGACGTTTCCACATCAGAGTCGGTGGAATCACTGTCTGCAGTAATCGGCACTTTGGATTCACTCGAATCTGCTGCTGGCGTTACTTCATCGCTAAAACCGGATTCGATTTCTTCGGGAACGAGATCGACTGCTGCAGGGGTCGTGTCGCTCCTCTCGATTATTGCCTCGGCGACGGCTGTGGGCTGCTCCTGTTCGAGTTCAGCGACGCTCGAAGAAACGGTCGCACCTGGACGGGTGCGAATCGCGCCGATGTCGCGCTTGGGAGCAATCGGCTTGATGTTCAACTCCCGAATAGGAGCGTCTCTCGATGGATCCCGCGTGCTTTTGGGGGCCTCTTTAACGGCAGTTGCTACCGGAGCAGCTTTCTCTGCGAGATGATTTTTGATGCGTGCGATTTCGTCGTCTTCGAGGCTCGCCAGCGCGCTCCCTTTGCCTTGAATACCGATACGCGCACATAGATCGACCAGCTCCTTGCTGTCGAATCCCAAATCTTTTGCAAGCGAATAAATTCGAATTGCCACTGAGCAATGATCCCCGGGCTAATGCCCTCGATTTTAGGCGAGATACCGATACCGACCCGGAAATCTTCGCTCGCCCTTTTGATTTGTACTATTACTTCATGAAACGCCCCTTCGCCGATCCAGCGAATGACACTTATCCAACCCAAGGTGACGAAGCCAACGTGGAGGAAGGTCGAGCTGACTACTCTCTCGATGCCAGAATCTCCTGGGTATCTCCCCAGCAATCCAAGACCGGCATTCAAGAAATGCGATTGAGTGTTATCTTAACGTGTAGAAGTCATTTCGTCAGGGAGCCCTGACATGCTTACTAGGACTTTTCTCTACAGTTTCTGGATTTTGCGAACATCGGAGGAACTGTCATTCAGCTGGGCAGAGGTTCGGCTCCATCCCCCTTGCGATCCAACTCTTCCGTCGCTTTTCTTTCTTTATCAAGCCTTTCCTGGGCTTTGCGGGCATCCTCTTCAGCTTCCTGCTCGGCCGCCTTGTCCTCCGCCTGCTCGACAATGGAATTGACTTGCTCTTCGGTATAGCCACCCATTTCTATGAGGGCTTCCGGCTCAATCACCGACAAGTCATCAAACGAGAGATAGCCTTGCTCGACCAATTGCTGAGCGACTTCTTCCGTCATGCCGTCGATCTGAAGGAATGCTTCCATGGCTCGTTCGATCTGACGCTCAAGTTCTGGAGCGGTCATGATCTCGATGTCCCATCCACACAGCTTGCTCGCCAATCGAACATTCTGACCGAAACGACCGATGGCTTGCGATAGAGATTCCTCATTGACCAAGGCAATTGCCCGCCCGATCATATCGCAAAGAAGGACTTGTTCGACCTGAGCTGGTTGCAGCGCGTTAGGAATGAGTACCATCGGGTCATCGCTCCAACGAACGATATCGATCCTCTCTCCCGCCAACTCGGACGTCACGTTTTTGATCCTATTGCCACGCATTCCGACACATGCACCGACACAGTCGACACGTTGATCGGAACTGCTGACAGCAACCTTGCTCCGATATCCGGGCTCGCGGCTGATGGCGTTGATCTGAATCACCCCATCCGCAATTTCCGGAATTTCTTGTTCAAACAAGCGTTGCACCAACGTGGGTTTGGTTCGCGACAAGATGATCTTGACGCGATTTCCGACCGCTTTGACCTCATAGATGACAGCCCGAACGCGCGATCCGTTGTGGTAGCTTTCGCCGGGAATCTGCTCATTCTTTGGCAAGATCGCTTCGACGTTGCCCAGTTGAACAATCACCAGGCCCTTTTCGGTCCGCTGGACGATTCCGGTGAGCAAGTGCCCGACTTGTTCGCGAAACTCGCGCATTCTCGCGTCGCGCTCGGCTTCCTTCAGCTTCTGGATGATGCCGTTCTTTGCTATCTGGGCCCCAATCCGGCCGATTTCGTCCTGGATCAAGGGACGCCCGTCCACGGTGCCGTTGATGACACCTACTCCGTTGACGATGTGGATCTTAACATCCGCCTCTTCCCCAAATTGATGCTTTGCAGCCGTGATCAATGCAGACTCAATAGCCTGAATGACGAGTTCAGGGTCGATCTGCTTTTCGCGATGCAAAGAATCGATGATTCTCAGCAATTCTTGAGGATTCATGCGGATTGTTTTTTGGTATTTTAGGTTGTCGGTCGCGCCATGCCCACGGAAACTTCCCCCGCCAGCCGAGCTCGTTCGAGAATCGGCCAAGGCTATCGAACCTGTGGCGAAATGTCAACCGTCGATCGCCCCCAGACGGAACTCCGCTGACGGAGGACCAGCCGGGCAGAGCGAATGTACCGGTACTAGCGAAGGAACAAACTGCCCCAAAACGGGCGGAATGCGTTCGGAATTCCTGCCCTATTTCCAGTTCATCCCTCTTTCCCGTGGCCGTAAAATAGAAGACGACTTCCGTCGCGGCACCCTACGAGCAGGATCATGCCCAAAGCACTCAGCGATTCTCAATCTCCATCCAAGCCCCATCGCCAATGTGGAACCATGGCGGTCTACGAACGACTATGCGAAACCGTTCCCGGCTTCCGTCAATCGATTGCCTCCTTGGAACGTCAGGCTCGCGCCTTCCTCGAAACCGACTGCCTCGCGTTTGAAGCTCGGATGCTTTATTCGGTCCCCGTCGTGGTCCATTGTGTCTACAACCAACCCCAGCAAAAGATCCCGAAATCCCAAGTCACCAGCCAAATCCAATCGCTGAATCGTGACTTCCGTCTGAAGAATCCGAACCGCAAAGCAATTCCCAAACCGTGGCAATCCCTAGCCGCAGATACTGGGATTGAGTTCCATCTAGCCGACAAAGATCCCGATGGGAAACGCTCCTCGGGAGTGACCTATACCAAAACCGAACGGACTGACTTCGGTACCGGAGACAGCGTCAAACGAAGGGATGCAGGAGGCGTCGAACCATGGGACACCTCCCGTTACTTGAATCTATGGGTAGCTCCTCTTTCGGGTGGCTTATTGGGTTACGCACAATTTCCCGGTGGTCCCGCGGAAACCGATGGCGTGGTCATCGCTCACAACGCCTTTGGTTCCACCGGTACGGCCATCGCCCCATTTCACCTAGGTCGAACCGCGACTCACGAAATCGGTCACTATTTGAACCTCTATCACATCTGGGGCGACTCGCAGGATTGCTCGGGCACAGACCACTGTTGCGATACTCCCATCCAACAACTTCCGAACTATGGCAAACCGACCTTTCCCAAAGTCTCTTGCAACAACGGTCCCAATGGTGACATGTTCATGAACTACATGGACTACAGCGACGACGAAGTCATGTGCTTGTTCACCGATTCGCAAGCCGCCAGGATGGTGGCAACCCTCTCTGGCATTCGCTCCTCGCTCGTCACCAACCCGATCCCATTGGCGAAATCGACGGATTCCACTACTCCTCGATCTCGCCGACCTTAACTCTCTATCCTTAGATCCTTGACTCCCTTTCTCTTTGGATCCTTTCTTGTGCCGAAACTCCCTCCATTGACCGCCACTTCATTGCTCGGTGCGTGGTCCCACTCGCACGAAGAGGACCAACAGGGACGCCAAGTTTTCCGGCGGACGTCCTATCCTTTCCCACCGTCGCGCGGTCGTCTCTCTTTCGACTTACTCGACGATGGGATCGCAAATTTCCAAGCCATCGCCCGAGATGATCGGCACGCAACCACCTCCTGCCAGTGGTCGCTCGACAATCCAACCACACCAGAACTTTCGATTACTTTCAACCAGAACCAAATTTTCAAGGCCCGCGTTCTGTCCGTCCAAAACGAAAGACTCGAGTTGCAAATCGAGGCTTGAAATCGGCAAACATTTCCGCCGTCGCGCCGCCGAACTGCCGGATGCCCAAATAAACTGAAAAATCGCCCCCGCCCCCAAAGCTAAGGCACTGGGATCAGCCTAAGGTGAACGCAGCAAGTCCTGTAAGTCGTACATTCTTGTGGTTTGAGAGAACTTCAATCGGCGAGTATGTTCGTGTTTTCTCAGATTCCTTCCAAGCGTGAAGGATTTGTAACTCTTGCGAGTGGGATAGTCTTCCAGACTGTCATGCGTTCGACCGAATCAGAGTCGCGTGCGCGAGCGACCTGCTGCGGCACAGTGACAGTGGGAGATGCACGGGATGTTTCAAACCCGATCAAAGATGCAGGTTCAAACGTCCCACTTTCCGGCGCTAACGTTTCGAGCTCTGACGAACCAACTGTCCCTTTGGTTACGCTGCGAATTGCGGTAGCGACAACAAGGACCATGCGACGTGCAAGATCAACCGACCATGGCGCAATACGTCTCAGTGGCGATTCGCAATGGGTGGAGAATCTTCCAACAAAACAGCCTCATACACTGCACGTATGCGACGCGTCATCGATTGATGGCGAAACCTATCGGTGAACCGAAGCCGCCCGTTTTGCCCCAGCCGGGATCTCAATTCCGGATCGACGATCAACCGACTCAGTGCACCGGCGAGTGGAGCAATCGACTTCGGAGGCAGCAAATATCCTGTTTCTCCATCGAGGACAACCTCGCGGGCTCCATCCACATCGTAACTCACGACCGGTTTTCCCGCGATCAATCCTTGCGGGATGGCCCGTGCCAATCCCTCCCGCAACGACACATGCACCAAGATATCCATTGCACCCACCAAGGACGGAATGCGCTCCGGCGAAACCAAACCGGTAAAGATGAATCGGTCTCGCAAATTCAGACGCCTCAGTTGTTGTTCCATCTCCGATCGTAAAATCCCATCCCCCACCAACAAGAAACGTACCGAGGGATGCTCCGCTACCAATGATCGTGCGGCCTCGAATAAATACTCATGCCCTTTCAAGTGAAACAAGCGGGCGATCTTGCCGATGACGACGTGCTCCGGTTTGATCCCCAATTGATGGCGAATGGCATCGCGCGATTCGTCGGACTTGAGAAACGGCTCGACATCCATGCCGCTATAGATGGTGGTGAATTTGTCTCGCGGCGCCACCTCTGCTTGGACCATCAGGTCGGTCATCGCGTCGGCCACACTGATCATCCGGTGGCATCGCTTGGCCGCCCATCGCTCGCAGGCTTGAAAAAACCAGCGGGCTGTCGCGTGCTGATAGGGATGGAATGGAGCGCCATGCACTGTGTGGATGACACACGGTATTTGTAGTTTCCATGCGGCTGCACGGCCCAGAATCCCAGCCTTGGCGCTGTGTGTATGGACTACATCGGGTCGAAGTTGCCCAAGGATACGTTTCAGATCCCGATACCCACGCAAATCGACGTGCGGGCGAATCGATCGCATCAGCGAGGGAACCTGGACGACCTTCAAGTCCCGATCGTTGCTTTGCTCCAGCAATTTACCTTCCGCGCCGACGCTCGGGCCGGTGATGAGTGTCACGTCGTCGCCGTGCTCGCGGACCAGATCCAAACAATTGAATCGAGTGTTTTCCTGCACCCCCCCGACGATCATACGAGTGATGATGTGAACAATTCGCATCGATATCTCGCTATGCTCGCTGGTAGATAAAGGGTGGCGGAATCTCTAAACAAAGCGCAGAAGCGAATAACGCTTCTTGCCGCTCCGAAGCACGATGACGGTTTCGCTCGCCAGATCGCCGGAAGTCAGGATTTTCTCGATCGATTCCACTCTTCGGTTGTTCACGTACGCGGCCCCCTCGTTCACGGTGCGCCTAGCTTCGCTTTTGCTGGTGGCAAGTCCAGCCAAGCAAAGGGCATCGATGATGCCAATCCCCGCAACCAGCTGATCGCGATCCACCTCCTTGCTGGGAACATCCGCGAAGATAGTTGTCAGTTCGCGATCGCTCAACGATTCGATTTCCGCTCCGAAAAGGGTTTTCGTTGCGCGTTCTGCCGAAGCCAATCCCTCTTCCCCATGCACCAATCGTGTGAGCGCTTCCGCCAATCTCTTTTGTGCGGCCCGCTCCTGTGGGCGGTCTCGCAGCGATCCTTCGATAGCTTCGTACTCTTCGCGACTGACATCGGTCAAAAACCTCAATGTCAATAACACATCGCTGTCAGCGACGTTGATCAAGTACTGATAGAACTCGTACGGGCTCGTGCGCTCTGGCGATAGCCATACGGCTCCTTTTTCCGATTTGCCCATCTTGCGACCATCGCTGGTTGTCAACAGGGGACACGTCAAACCATAAAGCTGTTTGCTCAACATCCGCCGCCCCAAATCGATTCCAGCGGTAATGTTTCCCCATTGGTCGCTTCCACCGATTTGCAAACTGCAGTCATGATGCTGGGCAAGATGTACGAAGTCGTAGGCTTGCAACAACATGTAGCTGAACTCCGTGTAGCTCAATCCAACATCGGAACGTTCCAATCGGCTCTTCACGGAGTCCTTGCTGAGCATGACATTGATCGGGAAGTTCTTTCCAACGTCTCTCAAGAAATCGAGAAAACTGAACGCTTGCATCCAATCGAAGTTGTTGACGACGACCGCCCCCGCGGGGCCATCAAAATCGAGAAAGTGCTCCATCTGCTTGCGGATTCCCGCCACGTTCTCAACCAAAATGTCTTTCGAGAGGAGTTGCCGCTCCTCGCTTTTGCCGCTCGGGTCCCCGATCATCCCGGTTGCCCCCCCAACCAGCGCGATCGGCCGATGGCCAGCTTGCTGAAAACGGCGCAACATGATCAGCGGGAGAAGGGAGCCTACGTGCAGTGAATCGGCTGTCGGATCGAATCCTGCATAGACGATGGCTGGCTTGGCAAGGAAAGTTCGCAGTGCCGCTTCGTCCGTGGCTTGGTGAATCAAGCCTCTCCAATTCAGTTCGTCAATGATGGAATGCATGCGAATCCTTGAGAGGAATAGGTTTCCTCGGCATGAGGGGATATCGAGGATTATTTCGGACGTGCGAGCAAAAAACCCGCGCAGGAAAAACCCTCGCAGGAACGTAGGAAAGGTAAATGCTCGGAGCGTGGCTGTCCATCGTACCCGGCTCGTACTCGAGCTTAAATGGATACTTGGTTTTAGGGGTTCTTCTGGCATCTCTCGACGACAGCCACCACGGCGCTTGGCCCATAGCATTAGGCTGCGGAGTATCGCCAAGCCATTTTTTTCGCCATGGCGAAAATCTGAACTGCGCACCCCCTTCAATTTCGCTAAAATGCAAGACGGAAAATTTTCTCCTCCTTTTGCCTCTTCATCGGATCCGAAGTCTCATGTCCAACGCATCTACCCGCGGCATTGTCCATTTGATCGAAGATACAAAAACCTTCGGACAAAAGGGATTTCGCAAACGATTGGTCGTGCTCGAACAAAACCTGGGGCGATTTACGAACTACATCCCGTTCGAGTTCACGAACGATGCATGCGACAGTGTGGACTCTCTAAAACTCGGTGACGACATCACGATTACCTATCGCCTGACCGGTCGGAAATGGCAAAAGGACTCTGCGAGCGACGTCAAGTATTTTCTCACCGCCGAAGCGATGGGCTATCGCATCTCCGGAGACGCGGGGCAGGACAACAACGCCATCAACGACGAATTCTCGGAAGCATCCTCCGATATGGGCGACGCCCCGTTCTAAATCTTAAGCCGCCCTGAATGGTTAGCCGCTTCAAAGTCTTCGGGATCATCAACATTCTTAGGTGCTAGCACAGGGAGCAGGAACCCGTCCTCACCTTAGTCGTCAGTATGGGGAAAACGGTCTGTTGAACACCCTGTGTGTTGCGATTCAATTTATCGTTCCCCAGTCGGAACAAACATGGCGAAGTCAGCTCCCATTTTCATCGCATCTTCGAAAAAAGCCTCAGTGCATTTTTTGTCGTCACTTCCGACATTTTTTCCGGTGTTAGGCCGAAAAGATCTGCCAGCACCGCGCCCGTGTGAACGACGAGGCTCGGCTCATTCGGACGAACACTCCGTTTTGGCTCAGGGCTGAGATAAGGTGCATCGGTTTCAACCAACAATCGATCCAGTGGAAGCCTTGCAGCCACTTCTCTTAACGCATCATTCTTTTTGTAAGTCAGCATCCCCGAAAAGCTGATGTATAAACCCATGCTTATGCATTCCTCAGCGACTCGCAAATCACTGCAAAAGGAATGCATGACGCCGCGCAAAGGTCCCTGACGGTATTGAGTCCGAAGCGCTGCGAGCATTTCGGCATCGCAATCCCTCGAATGGATAATGACAGGCAAACCGGTTGCGCGACTCAACTCCCAATGCCGGTCAAAATTGCGTTGCTGAACATCGAATGGGCAATCATCCCAATAGCGATCCAGTCCGGTTTCCCCCACGGCGCACACTTCGGGCTCCGACGATAGCTTGAGAATGGATTCCCAATCCCCTTCGCGCTCCTGTTGCGCATGATTTGGATGAATGCCGACGGAGGCCCATATCACGACTCGTAAATCGTCGGATCCTGAACTTGAGTTCGCCGATGCCGATTGGCTCATGCGCGACAATCGAACTGCCTCAGTGGATGCCTCCGCATCCACTCCCACACAGATCAAACGATGCACCCTAGCACCTAGGGCATTGGTGAGTACCGATTCCGCATTGTGCCGCAGCCCCTTATCCGCGAGGTGTGCATGAGTATCGGTCCAGGAAGATCGCGCTTGCATAAAAGATTGGAAGTCCAACAATGCGCCTTGGAGAGGGGCGGATGATTTCGTGAATCGCAGAATCGGTTTCAGCGCAGAAAGGGTACTGCAGCGCTGTACAGGATCAATCCCAAATCGTTTGGCAACAAGGTGGTAAGCCATTGCGAAGGCCCACCCATGTTCTTTTTGTCGGACGAGAGTTCCTGAACGATCTGATACAGGAACGGAAAAGGGCAAAGGAGCATTTGCATCGTACGAGCGATCAACAGCCGCCACTTGGTCTCATGCTGGGCGATGACGCGTTTTCGAATGAACGGCACGATCAGACGCGCTTTCCACACCTTGGCAATCCGATAGTAAGAAAGAACGGAAATCACCAAACCAACCAGCATGGCAAGCAGCGTAATCACCAAGTAGGCTTGGCTCTGCATTCCTAAAAGCGTCATAGATGCAATGCTCGCTATGAGGACAGCGAAAGCGATGGTAAAAAATGAGCAAATGAGGAAAAAAATCAGCCCTAGCAAATTCAACGCGCTGGTCATGTTTTCAACGCGACGCGGAAATCCCGCATCGATCCGTCGCATCATCTCGTAAATGGTTTGAACCATCCATATACGATCCCCAGGCGCTTCCTGCGTGGGCAACTTGGAGAGAACCATCCAACTGATCCAGGACCAACTCTGACTCCAGTCGGTATTCTCTTCCGGTTTGAATGAAAATTCTGCCAAGAATTCGGTCGGATGCTGTGCGATGTCGACTTGGCACCCACAAACCTCGGTCGCTGCCTCCCATTCTCCCACTTCACAAAAAGTACGAATCGCGCTTAGTATCCGACGTCCGTAGGATCCGGATTCCAACCGCTCGCAGTGGCTTTCTCTCAGGTTCAGCAGTTTGCAATTCAGCTCATGATCGAATTCTAAATCCCCATTTAGTTCCCCCGGTGACTCGTCGATCAGTCGCTTCTGCTCTCGCAGCCATTCGACAGGTGCGCGCCACAGCGCCCGCCGCATCAGAGCCACTAAGAAGGCAGTACGTCCAGCATGACTCTTGAGCCGCAATTCTCTATCGCATCTTCCTAAGGTTGCTGAAAATTCCTCCCATGGTACGTCGAGCACATAGCGCTGCCACAACGCATCGGTCATGTAGTAGAACTCAAGGGGTCTTCTCGATTGCGCCAAAGCGAGCAGCAGTGAATGGGTTTCGTCGGTTCGCAAAGCCCCCTCGTTGAGAAGTGCATTCAGCACGCTCGAAAGATGTACATCGCGGGGATGCACGTCCGCCCCTTCGGCAATCCAATGTGAAAAACCCTTTTCGGAATCGCTGACCACATCGGACAGGATCGCCAGAAGATAGTAATCGTAGGAGCTCTTCGTCGACTTGTTTCTCAGCTCGTTGTACCAAGCTTGAGGATCGGATTGACCGGCTCGTTGGTAGGCTGCGGCTCGATCGGTGAGCTGCGATTCACCCATCGCGCTGCGACTCTCGATGCCTTCCGTTGCAGCATGAGTATCCGCATGGGCTTCGTCTGGAGGACTCGAAACGTGGCTGGATTCGTTCGCAGAATCGGGTGTCGCAGCGACTGTCTCGCTGGGAAGATAGAACATCCCGAAACGCATCTCGCGCTCCAGGGCATCGTAGGCTGCCCGAATCTTTTTAAACTCAGCGGGAAACTGATCCGGTTTGTATCGGCGAATCAACTGACTGTACGCGAGTTTCAATGCCTCTTTGTTTGCGTCGTCTGGAAGACCAAAAAATAGCCTTGGCTGATGCGGAAGGAATTGCCATGGTGGTTCAGCAGATGCGTTCATAGGGTTCGCTCCCGATCGATTATCTAGCGCTTGCGTCGGATCAACTCGTCGATCCAATCGGGGGCGAGGGCATAGATGGTAGGGTAGTCTTTCTTGATGATTTTGGCTTGTCGCCTGAAACCCGATCCACCCGACAACTGTTGCTGATTCGCAATCCTTGCTCCTGCGACGGCCATTTCGCGACTCGTCATACGTACCATATCCATCAAATGGTGTGGCAATGAATTTTGCCCAAACTTCGACACCAACCCACGCAATGTTTCGCGTTCGGTATACCAATCCAGCAATCGCTTGGCCACCGATTGCAATTCGGGTGCTTGCTCAAAGGATTGCCTGGCAAGCTCCTCAAATAGGGGCGCGGAGTCCTTTTCCCAAATATCCTTTTGGCAGCGATGAAGTAACGCAATGATTCCTTCGACGATCGACCGATCTGCAACCTTTACCTTACGGACGGAGCCTGAATGGGAGCCGATAACCTTCATCCGCAATTCCAGCCCACGTGTGGACCATTCGCTCCGTTCGAGTGAGATCATTTCTCGAACGTAGGATAGATGGGCATCGGAAGGCATAGGCTCAACCTTCCTTTGGATCTTCGTAGGGGAAGCCGTGGCTGGATAGCCATACCTCTAAATGCGTTTTTGATTCTGCGAACATCGACGGATCGCCACTTCGCAGCCCATGCTCAAAGAGATCTAGCAAGGAGTCTAGGTCTTCACGCAAGTCGACCGGCAATTCGCCGAGAAGGCGTTCGCAATAGCGGAGGAGAAGTTGGTTCTCAAGCTGATCCCGAGGATAGAACTTGATCTTTTGTAGTTTCCGGACCGTCTCAGCGACCTCTTTGGCTGACAAATGTTTCTCTGGATGCGTGATGACAGCACGTTGCGGCTGTGCATTCGGCGCTACGATCACTTCTACCTCAAGAATACCGCTGGGGTCGTAGGAGAATCGCACATCGAACGGGGAACCGGCCTGTCCCCGAGGGATTTCCTTGATTTGCAGTTCTCCTAACAACAAGTTGTCTTCGGCACGCCGACCTTCCCCTTGATAGACCCGCAACAACACTTCGCTCTGGTTCGCTCCGATGGTCGTAAACGTCTTCTCCTTGGAAACAGGAATCGTCGTATTGCGATGAATGATGGGTTCGAAGTAACCGGGAACGAACTGCCCACCGAGTTGCTTGCTAACTTCGATTCCCAGTGTGTGAGGACAGACGTCGGTCAACACCATGTCCTCGACGGCTGCGTTGTTCTCAATCAACGCAGCTTGAACGGCGGCCCCGAGCGCGACCACTTCGTCGGGATTGAACTCGCATTGCGGTTCGCGATGAAGCATGTCGGAGAGGAACGATCGCAAACATGCCATGCGAGTCGCGCCCCCAACCAACAGCACGTCATCGATCTCGTTCATACCTAACCCGGCATCGCGCATGGCCCGCTCAATCGGTGGCATGAGTCGTTGCAACAGCGGCTTCATCCAGTCTTCGAACTCCTGTCGCGCAATGACAACTGGAGCACAATCCGAAGTGATATCCCCATTTTCTTTGGGGAGAACCACTTCAACGGTTTCGTGTTCGAGAAATTTCACCTTCGACTCTTCGCATTTCTGCTTTAGACGAGCCAGCTGCAACGGATACTTGAGCTCGACGAACTCCAATTGCTTGTTGTATTTTCGCAAGATGTTGGCTGCCATCCGATCGGTGAAGTCTTCGCCACCGAGCATGCTTTCTCCCGCCGTGGCAACAATCTCCAGCATTCGCTCGAAAACTTCCATGATGGTTACGTCAAAGGTCCCGCCACCCAAGTCGATCACCATCAGTTTTTTCCGCAAATCCCGATCATGAAATCCGTAGGTCAGGGCGGCCGCAGTCGGTTCATTGATGACACGGACGACATCCAGCCCCGCCAACTCGCCTGCCAAACGGGTCGCGCGGCGCTGCAGATCATTGAAATAAGCCGGGACGGTAATAACGGCCTTCAAAACCTCCTTGCCCAGGTACTTTTCCGCATCCGCTTTGAGGGAGCGAAGCACAAAACTGGACAACTCCGGAGCGGTGAACGATTGCTTACCGAGCGGAAGGGATTCTTGTGTTCCCATCAAGCGTTTGAACCGGGACGCGCAGAGTTCAGGATGCGTCACACGCCATTCCTTGGCGGCATCTCCGACGAGGATCTGGCCATCATCGAGTCTTGCAACGACGCTCGGAGTGAGGAAACGACGGTGGGCGTTCGGGATCAATACCGGTCGATCGCGTTCAAAGACGGCACACAGAGAATTGGTTGTTCCTAAGTCGATTCCAAGGATCGTCATTGCTGGGAGCTCGTCATCATCCAAAAAACTTCCGGGTTATGCCAGATTGTATCACTCTGATTCGCCCACCGCATGGATTCTTGGGGATCGAACGCGGCGCCGCATGATTCCTGACAATTTTTTCCATTGCAAGGGTCGCTTCGGGACTAGGCGACGCTAAAAAAGAAGCGAGTCAAGTGATAGAAAATTGGGGCTGAAAAGCAAAGAGAGTCGATTCGATCCAAAACTCCCGCGTGCCCCATGACCAATGTCCCATAATCGCGGACTCCGCGATCGCGCTTGATGGCACTCATCGTCAATCCCCCCGCAAACCCCATCACAGCCACGACAATTGCCATGCAGGCCGACTGCCACGGGCTAAAGGGTGTGACCCAATACAGGAGGGCGCCGACGATACCGCTCGAAAGAGACCCTCCAAGAAGGCCATCCCACGTCCGAGTACTGCTGATGTCTTTGGCAATGATTCGGTTGTTCCGAATTCGTCCCCAGCACCATTGCAGAACGTCGGATACTTGAGAAATAAGAACAAAGAAGAAAAGCAATCCGGCCCGCGAACCATTCCATACAACCCCGTCGGTCTGAATCAAGTTCAAATCGAGCAGAGCAGGTGCAAAGGAGAGGCAATACACACAAATCAGCAATCCAGATTGAATCTGCGCCGACCGCTCCAGGAAACGCTTGTGATCCCCGGCGATCGCGATACGAGCTGGAATAAACAGGGATCCATAAACAGGGATCATGACACTGTAGATTGCATAAAAATCGATCGGCTTGCCGCGAAACGCCAATCCCGACTGCGATAATCCGATCAAGACATACTGAAGGGGAGTAAAAACCACGAGGCTCCAAAACAATGCCCTGTGATCTCCTCGGCGGGTCGGTGTCATGGTTATGAATTCCCGAAAGGCCCAGAAGGAAACCAGCCCGAACAGGACGATCGTTCCTATCCGATGCAAAAACATCCCGGAGATAAGAATGGCAAACATCAGCCACCATGCCCAAAGCCGATGGACGAAACGTTGCACGAGAGCCGGATTAATGCTCGAGTGGCTCTGCTGGTTCAGGTAACGCGCGATCAAAGACGCAGCGGCCAAGACTCCCAGTACAACGCTGGCCAAAATGATGGTGGGATAGTCCAGTCCTAAATTGCGCGAGTTTGATATCGAAACCGCCGCCGCAACGGCTTCACCATTGGACGGAGTCACTCCTTCAGATGCTTGGGCCAGTATGGCCTTCGGCCATGTCGTCTTTACGAATTGGGATAGGAAATCTAGCATCGGAACCATCGATTGAGGGCAACTGGCATCAATTTAGGTTTCGCCAGAAGTAAGAATTCCTATATTACCAAGAATCTCCGGGTTATCGAAGTCCAAAGAACCATCTAGACTCAGCGGTCGCCACTCGCCAATCTAGAGCAGACTCCACTTTCATCAGCAAAATCAGCATGCGAATCCGAATTGGGACGCGTCAAAGCCCACTTGCACTTTGGCAAGCGAACTACGTCTCTGGACTCTTGCAGGCACAGGGAGTCGACGTTGAATTGGTCAAGATTACCACGGCCGGGGACGTCTCGACCGCCCCCCTCGGAGCTTCGGGGGGAGTTGGGCTGTTTACCAAAGAAATTCAGCGTGCACTGCTGGACGGTCGCTGCGATCTAGCGGTTCATAGTCTCAAGGACCTGCCGACCGAGACCGTACCGGGCTTGGAGTTGGCCGCGGTTCCGCCGCGCGAGGACCCGAGCGATTGCTGGGTCGCGCGGGAGCATCAGACGTTGGATGGATTGCCCGCGGGAAGCCGAGTGGGGACGGGATCACCGCGCCGCCGTGCACAACTACTCCATCTCCGACCGGACTTGGCGATTCATGATATACGTGGCAACGTCGACACACGGCTGCGGAAACTGCACGAGGGGGAGTTCGATGCGATCGTGCTGGCCTATGCGGGACTGCACCGTCTCGGTTTCGAATCCGTCATCACGGAAAAGCTAACGCTGGACCGGATGTTACCAGCGGTAGGCCAAGCCGCCTTGGGATTGGAAACGCGTTCCGAGGATCACGTAACCACCGCAGCGGTTCGCAAGCTCAATCATGATGCGACGCTGGCCGCGGTGCGGGCCGAGCGCGAGTTGCTAAGGCAATTGCGAGCAGGCTGCTTGGCTCCTGTAGCCGCTCATGCCTTCATTGCCTCCGATCGATTGCATATGCAATGCCGAGTGTTCTCGGTGGATGGCCAAACGATGCACCGCGCCGAGCATTCGGTCGACTTCGACGCCAGCCGCGCGATAACCAGCGGCGTACCGCTTGCGTTAGCAGTACAAGTCGCAGCGGAACTAACCCAACAAGGCGCCGACACCTGCATCGCAACCTCCCGAGCAACGCCAATAATCTTCTAGCCGCATCACTACTCGCACCCCCTACTCGCGTCATGGCATGCAATCAATGCATGACTCAAACCGCCCAACGGGGACTCGAAGCAAGCCTCTCGCGTCATCGACATGGCATGCATCCAATGCATGAATCATTCTGCCCCAACGGGCATCCCGCCCCAAGGGGGCACTCTATACCAGCCTAGGGCAACGCCCTAGGAATCGGTCCCACATCATCACCTTAGCCCTGTAAGGGCGACATAATCGAATCGATGATTTCCGACCGAGATCGATCCCCTCGGCTCGTATCAGGCTGATTACCACCGCACGCAAGCGCTCGCCGTTATCGCGCTGAGAAATGCTCTCCATCGTGGCATCGGCTTCGAGCGTTGTTGCATTGACACCATAATGCGGTCATTATCTATCATTGACGTCGTGCGAATCGGCGAGCAAGCAGAAGGAGGGGCGTAAAGATGACCAAGCTTGTTGGCTCAGGAACCGTTGCTTGTGAATGACTCGTGATGCTTGTGGTGAACCCACCTGCGTTGTTCACCCATTGCGATCCGTCGGCCGTTCCAAGGAACAACCTTGTCGCTCCATCTGGGACGTAAAACTTCTGAACTTCGGAAGTACTGATGCTGCCGTCCCCGATAAAGAAGACTTGCTTCAGCGATGGCGAAAGAGTTAGGAAATCCCCCGTCAAGGATTCGAAATCCAAAACGGCCGGCGCGGCGGATGTGGTTGGAAGCTGAGTATCCAGAAAGACACCGATGAGGGCCGAAACTGGTGCGTATTCCCGAAATACCACTCTCATTCCCTCTGGAAAAGTACGATCCTCCATCCGGGCCAAAGTAAGTGCCGCCATTGTAGCTGGCTGTTCCTGTCGCGGAGAAGGTTAAGTAAGAACCTGGGCTTAAGTCCAAACCGGACACCAAAACAGGTGACTGGCCTGGAGCTGAGTCTCCACCGGACGCTGTGGTTCCATCAGGCATACCTGCGAGATAAGGGTTCGCCGAGCCTGGAACAAATAGGGTCATGGTCGCATTCGACCATCCACAAGAGAGCACACACCAAACAATCCATCCGGCAGTCCACGGAAGCAAAAAGCGAGACCAAATCATCATCAACCTCCTCACGAGAAAATGAAGCCGCAGTTTATGTAGCTTCGAGGCTACTGGCTGGAGTGGCCCACAACATCGTCGCCGCTATTGGATTACGCCGCGCCGGCACAAAAATCGCGACGGGGGATTGACAAACCATCATTGCGATCAACAAGCTCATTCAGCCAGCGGAGTGTTCGAATTTACCCAGTGTTACTAGGGTGAGCAGCAAAACTCTTCTACTCCAACGTGCGATCGATCTTGTGTGGTTAGGTGCCCTTGAGGTTGTCAGCATGAAATAGCAACCCTTGCTGTTCGCGATGGATTCAGGCCTCTATCTTTTCATCCGCGGTGCGAGGTCCGGAACGAACGTTCGCGTTTTCTCGCGGTTCGATGGATCCATTCTCTGTCAAGCGAATTCTTAGAGATTGCGCCACGACGGCGCAATCGCCGAGTCTTTTAGTTGTCGCACGAGGTCAACTCCGTCATGACTATCGAGACGGACAATAACATGGCGCGCGATGGAACTTGTTTTTCAATCCACCTGCGTGTTTCAGGTGGCCAAGTCGAACCTTCGCACCGTGCCGCAACGAGAGGAGATGACAGAAAAATGCAAACACGATTAACATGGGTTTGGGGCGAAAGAGCCACTCGGTGGGCTTGGGGGCGCAGGGCTGTGTTTGCTACGCTCTCCTTGGTCTTCTCTTGGCTAACCGATTCAATCGATGCCCAAGCGGGCATGATCGTATTTCAATCCGACTTTGAGTCGGGAATGCCCAGTCAAATTACCGGTAACGCGACCATCGTGTCAGTCGAAGGATACCAAGGAATCGGAAACGCAGGGAATGTCTTCTCAGGAAATCTGATGGTGAACAAGGAACGAGGGTTCGCGGCATCGACGACAACGTTGATTCTCTCGAACCTGCCGACTCACTCCTCGATCCAAATCGGATTCTTGCTTGCGATTATCAACAGTTGGGATGGATCTAGCGAGAACGATAGATTTGAAGTGCTGCTCGATGGGCAGACTCTGTTCTCTGAGACGTTTGATAACTATTTTACTAATGACCAAACCTATGTTCCTTCCGCATCTGTCCAGTTGACAGATCGGATCGATCAACCGCCCTACGACAAGACATTTTCAGATCTTGGCTTCACCCTGGACGCAGGAGATGCGGGTTACGACATGTATTATGAACCGAGTCTTCAAAGCATCGCGCACTCTGCATCGACCGCGACCATCGTTTGGCGAGCGACGTTGTCCGGAGGATTTATTCCACCAAACGATGAATTCTGGGGGATCGACAACTTGACGATAACCCTTGATGGCACGCAAGCGGTTGTTCCGGAACCGTCGACGGCCATCATCGCTGGCATGTTCGGATTGGTTGGTGGATTCCGTCAACTCCGTCGGTCGTACCGCAAGTAAGCGAAATCACCCACGAACCGGAAAACGGCTTTGGAATGGTGGGCAACGACCCCAGAGACTCCGAATGAGTGAACCATTGTTTTTTGCATGGCTTGCGTAACCATGCGAACTGCGGTTCGGCGAATCGGATGTCACTGTAAAACGCGAAGTTCCTTTTGCTCCTCGTCGCTCAGGGACGCTCTTCGCAGTCGCTCTACGTCGATTCGCGATTGCACCAACTTGGCAGCCTTCAATCGATTGCCTCGCCGCAACGCGATGTACCAGTGAAGTACGATTCTAGGGTCCTGTCCGGCTTTCGCGGCGGCCTCGAATTTATCGATGGCATCGTTGATGTTCCCAGACCGCATTAGTAGCGTTCCCTTCGTGTCCAAGAGATCCGGTAACTCACCCACCAACGTCATCGCTCGGTCGATCAGGATCAATCCTTCCGCTGTTCCCGAATCGGATTCTCCCAACGCGCATGCGAGATTGTTCAGAGCGACGGGATCGTCTGGGGTGATCTTCAAGATCGTGCGCAGCCCTTCGATGCTTCGTTGGATGTTGTTCTGAAGGATCCAATAATTGGTGATAATCTGTTGAATTGCTAATTGGCTTGGGTTCTCGGATTGAACTTCGACCAAGAATGCTTCACCGTTTGATTTCTGAGAGGAACCCATCTTGCGTCCGATCATGGCGTTGGCCACCGCCACGGCAATGCGTGATCGCTTCGTCGCATCGGCGCTATGTTCCTTGGCTTTCTCCAGCAGTAGCTCGATTGCCATACTACGAATAGTGACGTCCTCAGCGGAAGTCATGGCCGTTAAAACGTCGAGGCTTGCGGCCTCCGAAATGGTTTCCATCTCCTTCAAGAGTTGCATTGCCTGCTCGTGGAGCCCCAGTACCATGAAACCCGCCGTCGCACTGCCGATCGCTCCAAGGATCTTGTCTTCCGAACGGCTTTGAAGATGCTTGATGCGTTGGGTATCCAGCCATTCCTCCAGGGTGGCAATTGCCGCAAGCATCTCTCCTTTGGCCTTGAGGGTACGTGCCATGATTAAATGGGATTCAAAAGACTCCGAGTCGATGTGAAGGAGTGTTTTTGCTTGATTCAATGCTTCGTGCGATTGATTGCTATCGAGCAATAGGTTCGCGTAGACTTGCCGATAAACGGGCTTAACGGGTTCCTTGGCAATGGCACTACGCAAATGCGCCTCCGCCTCACTACGAAGTTCCTGTCCCTTTTGAGTTTGGTCGGATTCTTCATGCAAAAGAGCAGCACGATACGAGATCATTCCAACCCGATAGAGTTCTTCGCCGGTGGGTGCTGATGATTTCGAAATCGATTGATCGAGAATGGACTTGGCTTTGGCAAGATCGGAAGGGAAGCCCCTCTGCGCATAGAGTGTCGCAAGCAACTGTAAATCCTGATCCGTATTCGCTGATGGTCGAGCCGTGAGGATCAACTGCAAACGCGACCAGTCGGTAGCGTTGCCGCGGATCGCGAGCGTCGAAGCCAGCATCCGTCGCACCTCGGCTTGTTGCGGTGCTTTCTTGTAAGCTGCCTCGAGCGTATCGATCGCCAAACCTATTTTGCGCTGTGCTCGCAACGATTGCGCAATCAGCAATGATACGGCGACTTCGTCGGCACCGGATTCGATAGCGCTTCGAAAACAAGCAATCGATTCTTCGAGAGCTCCAGATGCGTATTCCATACGACCTAGAGCGACGTATCGCAATGCGGAAGGGATCGATTCGTTATTCTTCAGCCGCTCCATAGGACGTGCGTATTTGTCGGTTTGGTTGGTGACGGTGTAAAAATGAAACTCGGCGTTGACCACTCGTAGATCGTTAGGGGCTAGGAAAACCGCTCGATCGATAGCATCGTGTGCCAATTCCATCGAGCTACGTTGCTCTTCCTCCGTCGCAGTGCGAGAAGTCGATACCAGCACTGTTGCGTACCAAACCCATGCCATAGGATCGGACGGTCTCGCCTCAACTCCAGCCTTGGCAATATCCAGCAATTGCTCGGGCTGATCACCTGACAGTTGCAAGGCGATGGACTCCACTCGCGCCGAGGCGTTGGTGCGCGTGCCCAGTTGTTCGATAAGAGTTCGTGCCTCGTCAAACTTGCCTTCTTCATGGAGCAATTCGCAGGTCCGTTCGAAAATGCGAACATCGGCTTCACCAAGCGAGATCGCATTTTGAAACATGGTTAAGGCTTCGCTTGGCTTCTTCGCCTTATCCAACACAATGCCGGAGAGCTTGTATCCGATCGGAAGCGACGGTTGCTTGACCGTAAGGTACTTGGCAAGCTCGCGGATCTGTCCCCAGTCCGGTTTCGCATCGACCTCAGCCAATCGAAGTAGGCGCTGTGCCCGAAGTGTGCGCCATTCGATTCCTTCGTTGCCTTCGATTGTCCGCAATCGCTCCTCGATACGTTTGAGGGACATGGTCCATGGCGCATCATCGTTCCTAACAGACTTTCGTTCCTGAGACGGCACGGCGACCGCTGGAAAGGGAACCTTGATTGCCATCCGTCCCAGCATTGCCAATCGATCGGCATCGTCGTTCAACCGTGCAATCAATGCATCGACCTCCGCTGCCCAGGCTGGACTGGCATCACTCAATTCAAAGTATCCTTGCAGTAAAGTATCGCTGTTTGGCTTTTCTTGGAGTGCCGACCACACGACACCCCTTGCGATTTCTCTGGACTGGCTGGTCGCAAGACTTCGGGCACGTTTCACAATCGAGAATTCATGATCTGGGTGGTGGAGAACAAATCGCTCCATGAGTCCGTCAGCAAGGGTTCGCTGTCCCCAGCGGTTCAACGTCACGATGGCGGTTTGCCATAAGTCGACGGCATCGCTGTCCGCATCGCATATAGCGACCAGATCCTTTGAGACGTTTCCGATGAGTTCCTGCCGTTCCTCGGGAGCCGCCATTTGGATTGCGAGTTCGCTTTCGAGGATGTCGATTATCCATGGATTGGAAGGGGAGTTGTTTTCGGCGTTGGCCACGAGCCTAGCCTGAACGAGGGCGTCCCTCGCGACATCCAGCGTCAAGACGGCTAGGTTCTGTCGCCGTCGGTGGCTCTCTAGTGCCATTGAAGCGAGCATGACCCAGTCATTGAATGACTTTTTCTCGATGAGCCGTAGCTTGGCGCCCGAATCCGCCATTTGATTCGAACGCATCGCAGCGAGAGAGGCCCCGCGAAGCAATCGATCTGCGGCAGGCCTGAGTGACAGGGCATCGCAATAGGCCGCGTATGCTCTCTCCCATTTGCCAATCTTCATGTAACTGGCGGCGATAAACTCGATCGTTGCAGCGCGCGTATCGATGTTTTCGGTCGCAATGTTTTTGACGAGCGAATCGAGCAGGCGCTGCAGTGTCGCACGATCTCCCTTGGCGATCGCGTATTGAATCCAATACTGCTTCGTTACGCGGGTGAGATCGCGTTGCGTCTCCTTCGTCAAGACATTGGATTGCTGTGTCAGCGCCTCGTCTAGATTGTTCAGTGCTTGGTATGCACGGGTGAGCGATCCGGAATTCAGTTGCGCGTCGACAATGCGAAAATGAAGATCGATGGTGGGGGGCTGGCAAGTTCGGCAGCCCTGTTCCCATACCTGGATTGCGTCTTGATAATTCCCTCGCATCGCGTGCAAATCACCCAAGGCAGCAAGAACTGGCAAGTCAGCAGTTTTTTGGGATGACCGATACTTTTCGAGCAACGGTTCGGCCCGTTCCAAATAGGCGTCCCGCGATTCGATACTCCCCCTAGCGGCCTCGCGCTGAGACTGGTTCACGAAGAACAATCCCGCAGCGCGCGATACTTGGATCGACTCAGGGAACATTTCTGCCGCACGATCAAAATCGGATTCGGCCATTGAGGGATCCACCAGCGCCGCGATGGTGCCATGAAGCAGCCAAGCATCTAGTGAATTCTCGTTCTCCAATAGCAATCGATCCGCCGATTCGAGAGCCATTTGCTTGATGTCAAAATCGGACTGGGCCGCGAGGGATGAACTCTCGATCAGTTTTGGTCGATTCAAACAGATCTCGGCCAGCAGTCGCGTCAACTCCAGATCTCCCGGATGATCGAACATGGTGTTCACGAGTAGATCGATGGGCGGATTCGATTTTGCGGCGAGATACCATTCGGAATCATCCAATCGCTCCTTGTTTTCCACGGGTTCCGGGCGTCCTGCTAGCAGCAATCCAACGCGGCAACGGGTCATGTCGCGCAAAAGTCCTGGAATCGGCTTTATTCCAACGAGTGCATCGATTTCGGCCATGGCCTCTTCGTACCGACCGCTAGAAATCAGCAACTCGATAACGCGGACTCGCAAATCTGGAATCTTATCATGTGATGTCTTCGAAGCTTCGCACAACGCCATTGTCTTGAAGTGAAACAGGATTGCTTCTTCCGTAGCTACATGCGTCTTGCGGGCTTGGCCAATCATGTCACATTGATCAATGCACGCGGCGATATCTTTTGGGTTCAGTTCCAGATAGCGTGCCATGGTCTGCAGCGCACGACCGATGTCACCTTGATCGCGAAGGACCCTGGCGCGCTGCAACAGCTCTCGATGAACCTGCGGTTGTCGAAGGGCATGTATACAAAAAAATGCCAAGCAAGCCGAGGCAATGATTGCCAACGACAAGGACACCTTGGTGATAATTCTGCGCCGTGCAACAACGGGATGATCAATGGTCTTGTACTCGCTCTTCATCGTGTGGGAGTTGCCTGTATTAGAGGGTAATTGTTTGCACTTAACGATCAGGATCGTTTCGAAGCAGTCAGTCGCTCAAGGAGGCCGTAACTCATGGCGCTTTTTAAGCTAGTGGGTGGAATGGCCCATTGCGCCGAAGTGGCTCTTCGATTGCGCCGTAACGGCACAAAAATCACTAGAGGGGATTGACAAACCATCGTTGCGATCTCTGACGTTCAGTAAGCTGCGATATCGCGATTACAGACGTAATGCCGGTTACGATGCTCGCGAAATACGCGAAGAGCTTTCGCTTTTTCTAAAAAGGTTCGTTGCAAAGTGCGCGAGCGAATCCAGCGCGTGTTCGCGATTTCGCGAAAGGTCATAATTGCTTCGGAAAGTCGGACGCTATCGATGCACGAATCCATCCGCCCCAACGGGGCACTCTATACCAGCCTAGGGCAACGCCCTAGGAATCGAGCCAACATCATCGCATCAGCCCTGTAAGGGCGAGCTATACGAATCGCGGATGCACCGCGCGTCGACGATTCCACGCATTGATTATCGCGGGCCTTCAGCCCTACATGCATTTTCTTACGTGATTCCCAGGGCGTTGCCCTGGGCTACCTTATTACGCCCCGTTGGGGCAAAGGCCAAGGGCGTACGTGCATCTACCATCGCCACGGCCCGAGACGTGCGATTCTTCGCGTAACGGCGCAATCGTCGCGATTTTTAGCGGCATGGCGCGACCCACACAATGTCGCGAGGCAACATGTCATCTTTCACGCCACTACTCGTGTTATGGCATGCATGCAATGCATGATTCGATTCCGTCCCAACGGGGCTTATCCATCCATGGACAACTTCTTCATCGCGGCATCGGACGCCATTGGGGATTTCGGTGTTCTTCCTGAACTATCAAGCACGACTATCTTCGCCATCGGCTTAGGCGTCGGCGGCGTTATGAGGAGATACCATCGGCGAAAGAACGGTCGTGGTCATTGATCGGAAGCAATGACCGCGATTCGAATTCGGAGTTGTAAGTCCGACTGGGGATCGCGTGCTCGGGCGCTGACACGCGATCCACCAGCCAGACGAAGTCCAACACCCAGCTATGCGGACTGTTTCTTCAAGCGTCGCTTGGCCATCAGGCCACCAATGCCTAAGATCGATCCGATGACCATCATGCTCGGTTCAGGAACGACCGGCGGCGGGATGTCGGATGATAGACTTACGACGCGAAAGCCTAAGAAGCTGTTCTGGTCGTCAGGGCTATAGGCTGGGCGATGCCCCGACCACAGGCTGTCGGAGTGGAAAAAGAAGTTGCCACCCCGGAATCCCCGACCCGAAGAACCATTCGCGTTAGTCAAGTCGCTCGAACTCTCTTCCCATTCATCGACGTTTCCACCGAGTCCCATCACCCCATACGGGCTCAAGCCGCCCGCAAGGCTCACATCTGCGGGGCGATCTTGTGCCGCGTATACCGCCGTTCCTGGAGATGTGCCGCTCGCGATTGCCGTCGGAGCCGTGTCGCTACCGTTAGGGAAATCCCAATAGCCTGCGCCACCCGCTTTGTTTGGGTCATAATACGCCGCCTTGTACCATTCGTTGTAGCTTGGCAGCACGTACTTGGCCAAACTACTGCGATAAAGATTCGAAGCATCGTAGCCAGCGTCGCCACTTTGCCACAACGCGATGTTATCGTTGACGCCGTTGGTGGTGAACTTATAAGCCGCCACGTTGCCTGTGCTTGCATTTAACCAGTTGACGAAGCGGGCCGCTTCGTTCCAAGATACTCCCGTAGCGGGCTTGTTCGTTCCGCGATTGTCCTTGGTAATCTGAAGCGATTGCGAAGCATTGAACTTATTGATCATGTCCTCACTGACTTCCAACTTGGCGATGCCGTAATGATAACCCACGCTACCAGCGGGATTCGGACTACCAGTAGTGTCCGCTGCATTCCCCGGGTTGCCGATGGGGACAAACTCCATCTGAAAAGTATTGGCACCGGAGCCAAAGGTGATCGTGT
>JBAWXH010000078.1:0-25097 GCA_037144155.1 Planctomycetota bacterium
CAAAGACTACCAAGGCGGAGTGGCGGTTGCTGCTGGCGAAGAATTCGATCCGACCCCAGAAAACATCGACGCCCGAACCAAAGTAACCACCGTCGATGGAGTCAAAGTCGCGATGCTTCCCAAGAAGAATCGGGGCGACACGGTCAACATGACACTAACACTTCACTACGGCAATGAAGAATCGCTGTTGAATCTCTCGACTGCTGCAGGCATGTTGCCCTCGATGATGATGTCCGGCACGAAAAACCTCGATCGCCAAGCCCTACGGCAAAAAATGGATGATCTCGGTGTTCGTATCGGTGCCGGCGGCGGCGGTGGTGGCGGACGTCGTGGTGGTGGTCGTGGAGGTCGCGGTGGTGGTGGAGCCGCTGGCCAACTCTCGTTCAGCATCGAGGCCAAAAAGGATTCGATCGGCGATGGCATCCGACTGCTGGGGGAGATCCTTCGCAATCCCGCTTTCTCCGAAGAAGAATTCGATCAGATGCGAGCCCAATCGCTGGCCATGATGTCTCAGATGACGACGGATCCCGCGATGCTCGCAAACAACCAGCTATCCCGCGCTCTTTCCGACTACGAAAAAGGGGATGTTCGCTATGCCCGCACCGTGGAAGAGAGCTTGGAAGAGCTGAAATCCTTGACCCTCGATCGCATCGTCTCCGTTTACAAGGATCAAGTATCTTCGGCGGTTGGAGAAGTCGCCATCGTGGGAGACTTTGAACCCGAAATTGCATTGAAGGAAATCGGCGATGCCCTCAAGGAATGGGAGACATCGACCCGCTTCGAGCGCATCGAACGAACCGTCAAGAAGGGCCAAGCCGGTAGCAAAGGCGACATCGTTACGCCCGACAAGGCCAATGCGGTATTCCTGGCAGGATTGTCCTTCCCATTGAATGAAGATTCGAACGATGACATTCCATTGGAGTTGGGAAACTTCATCCTCGGCGGAGGAACCCTGTCTTCTCGCCTGGGTGATCGCATCCGTCAAAAAGAAGGGCTGTCTTATGGCGTGACCTCCTCGGTTTCGATTCCTTCTCGAGGAGATGATGCTCGATTCGCGATCAATGCCATCACTAATCCAGGCAATATCGATGCGGTCGAATTGGCTGCGATGGAAGAGTTGACTCGCTTCATCGAAGACGGTCCCACCGAGCAGGAATTGTCCGATGCCAAGAAGGCCTATCTGGAAGCTCGCAAGATCGGTCGCGCTTCCGATGGCGCTATCGCTGGCCAATTGGCAAGCAATCTCGATCTGGAACGATCCTTTGCGTACATCGCCAAGGAAGAAAAACAGATTGAGAATCTGACGACCAAGGATGTTCAGGCAGCTTTCAAAAAGCACATCGACCCGAAGAAGCTGGTGATTATTCGAGCAGGTGATTTTAAGAAGTAGTCGAGGATCGGATTGCGTGTTCTCTCTCGTTCGATGAAACACAGAGAACCGATCAACCCAAACAAAAACCCCTCGTTGGCATAGCCTCCGAGGGGTTTTTTAATATTGGGCTCTTGAGCCCTTTGATGTTGCGCTATTTTGGCTTTCTCTCCTGCTCGTGCTCAATCCGCCTAGGCGGATGGTGCTCGTGCTCGTAATCGAAAGGGCTTCTTCGAGCACGATTACGAGCAGGAGCACGACCACGAAAAACGTAGGGATAAAATCGATTTGTGCTCCAAGAGGCTCGAAAATCGCAACTTCACGTCTTGAGCCAAATCCACGTCATCGATGCGTTGTTCACTAATCGACGATTTCGACCGCAGTGATTTCGACCACATCCGTGGGCACGTCCGAGTACCCTGAGCGGCGCGTGGTGCTGACCCCATCGATCGCGTCGACGACCTCTGTACCGGCGATGACTTTTCCAAAGACGCAGTAGCCCACACCGTCCTGCGAGCTCTTTTTGTCGAGGAAGTGGTTGTCCTTCGTATTGATAAAAAACTGGCTGGTCGCGCTGTCTGGAACGCTGGTTCGAGCCATAGCGATCGAGTATTTGAGATTGCTCAAACCGTTGGAGGATTCGTTCTTGATCTGATCACGGGTCGACTTCTGCTTTAGATCCGGGGTGAATCCTCCCCCTTGAATCATGAAATCTTTGATGACTCGGTGAAAAATAGTACCGTTGTAGTGGCCGTCGCGAGCATAGGTAAGAAAGTTTTCGACGGAGATCGGCGCCGCCTCGGCGTCGAGTTCGAGGGTGATATCCCCTTTGGTGGTTTTCAAAATGATCGGCATAGGTAAAGCTCCACTAGACAAGGAGGAGAGAGGTATCGACGAAAGGGAACGTTTCAATTTGGTAACCTGCGAGCCATGGGCCTTCGGGCCGCCTGCCTTAGTCTACCACAATTGCCGTTGGCCCGAATGGGTTGGCCCGAATGGGAGAGACCAATCCTGCCCGGCTTGAGAGCGTTGCACTCAATCTTGCGTGTGCAGGCCGCATTCGGTCTTGCCCGTGCCACTCCAGCGGCCTGCTCGTTCGTCTTCTCCTTGCGAAACGGCCCGCGTGCATGGCCAACAGCCGATACTGGTGTAGCCTTGGTCATGCAGTGGGTTGTATGGGATATCGTGCTTGAGGATGCGATCCCAGACTTGTTTCTTGGTCCAGTTGGCCAAGGGACTGATTTTGACCAAGTGAAATTTCTTGTCCCAACCGACGATACTGGCTCGAGCTCGATCGGGACTTTGATCCCTGCGAATAGCGCTCGCCCAGGCGTACTTGCCTAGGGCCGCGCGGGTCAGCACCGCCAGCTTGCGGTCGCCGCAGCAACGATTGGGATCGCGCTGATAGAGCGGACCACCATGGAGTTTTTCGTACTCGATGACCGTCAACTCCGGTTTCATCAGTTCCACTTCTATCTTGTATCGCTCGGCGACTTTGTTTCGCAATGCGATGGTTTCTGGGAACTGATAGCCGGTATCCAGGTTAAAGACGTGGGTGATTGGGGAAATGCGTGAGAGCATTTCGAGAATGACCATGCCTTCTGGACCAAAGGCCGTTGCCATCGTGAACCCATCCCCATAGCGTGACACGGCCCATTCCAGGATCGCTTCTGGCTCGGCTGTTTCGAACAATTGACTCATTGCAGCCAGATCTTCCAATACGTCTGGCGTTGGCAGCAGCGGTGGGTCTGCGGCTTGGGAACCAATCCGTTCTTGTTCATCGATCGCGTGGGTCATGAATGCATGCTCTGCCGACCATTCCTATGCCGATGCCCGGGAGAAGAAGCGAGTCGAGCTCGCCAGTACAACGAAAAAAGAACGATCAAAGTTCAAGGGAAATAATACTCTTCTAAGCGCGAGGGTCAATGATCCTTAGGAGGTCGTCCTATTCCCTATGGATGGCCGGAGAAAGGATCCTACGATGGATTTTCCAATTCCCACAGAGCGGATACGATGCGTTGGTTCTTAAAGAGAAACCAGCAGTTCTTGCAAACAGCACTTGAGAGTAGAGTTGAAAAACTCGTTCGCGCGCGTTCGGGATGAATCCAATGCCAATCTACGAATACTATTGCCCTCCATGCCACACCCTTTTCAGTTTTCTGGCCCGTTCGATGCAAGTGCCCGCCCCACCGGCATGTCCCAAGTGTGGTCGAAAGAAACTCGAGAAGAAGGTTTCGCGGTTTGCGATTTCGAAGGGAATGGCAGAACCGACAACTTCCAACGACCCGTTCGATCACGTCGATGAATCCAAGCTGGATCGATTGATGGAGGAGATGGCGCCTCAAATGGATACCGATGGTCCTGAGGATCCTCGGCAGATGGCCGCATTCATGAAGAAGATGTTTGAGCTCTCAGGTGCACAGCCAAATGGAGCTATGCAGGAAGCGATGAAGCGGATGGAAGCGGGTGCGGATCCCGATCAGATCGAAGAGGATTTGGGGGATGCACTCGATGCAGAAGGAGATCCCTTTATCGTTTCGGGAGAACGGCCATCGCAACGACTTCGACGATTGTTCGAAGCCCCCAACGTCGATCCTGAGTTGTACGACATGTGATCGGATAAGAGGGATGAGTCGCTGCCCCACGGCGATTCAATGAACCCATCAGTGCTAAGCAATAGCGCCGGGCGGTGGCCCTCCGGAACCCTCATCTACGATGTAATCGATTGTCCCCGTTGTTCCCGGCAATGCCACCGCGCCTCTGCGGGTCGCTCACGCTCGCCGCTCTGATGGGCATTTGCGGATTGATACATTTCGTCTCGCAATCAGGGCCCTAGCGAGCACGGCGATTCTACTTGGTCAGAATCAACTTCCCTTGTCGAGTCCTTCGGAGTCGGTAGAGCTGACCGTCGTTTTCGATCCAAACTTCATCGCCACATCGGCACAGTTCACGAAAAGAAACCACCTTCGGAAGCTTGCTCGTTAGAACGCGCATCCCCTCGTCATCATCCACTCCCGAATGCATGGGCTGTCTATTCTCTCCACCGTTCGATGCTTCATCGGGCGACCTTCGTAATTCATCGGATGACATCCGCAAACCCTCGTCCCATCTAGCGATTTTTCACAACGTATCCTTCGGAAAATCACACGACGGGATTGTAATGATACTGAGTCTCAGTAACAATAGGTCGCTGATTCAAGAAAGCAAGCGACTGGGACCGACCCGAAACCTGTCGGATTTCCCTCAGCCAGCCATCACAGAAGAGATTGCGATTCACAGTGAATCGCGACGTATCGCTGGATTCAAGAGGGAAAAGTCGTCATGTCGCTGCAGCGCCGATTGGGTTTTACGTTGGTGGAATTGCTGGTGGTGATCGCCATCATCGGCATTTTGGTTGGGTTGCTTCTACCGGCCGTACAGGCCGCCCGAGAAGCCGCTCGCAGGATGAGTTGCCAGAACAATTTGAAGCAAATAGGGCTGGCACTCCAAATGCACATGGACACCCAAAAGAGCCTCCCCGCCAACGGCAACTATGCATGGAACGGTTCCGTCGTGACCACCAAAAATGCGTGGTCCGGCATGGCGCGGATCTTACCTTACATCGAGCAAGAGAACTTATTCCGCCAGATTGACTTCTCCGTCGGTTACAGTCTCCAACCCGGGATCTCATCGAAACGTGTCGGTACATTTATGTGCCCGAATGAGATCAACGACAAAGGCTACGGGACCGATCCAATCTATGGCCACAAATACTGGCCGATCAACTACGGACTCAATCATGGAACGTGGCACGTGTTGATAGGTAAGTCCGCCGGTATGCAAACAGGTGACGGCGCATTTGGACCCAATCGCTCCTACCGCCCCGCGGATATCGTAGATGGACTGAGCAACACGTTGGCCGTGTCCGAAGTAAAAGCATTTACCAATCGTGTCGCTGGCACTCGTAACTCAGCCACATTCACACCCAGTCTCGCTCCGCCAACGAATATCGCAGACCTGCCCCTAGGCACGTTCAACTCGACCTCCTTTACGCATGTCGAATGGGTGGATGGCAAAGTACATGAAACCGGGTTCACCACTGCCTTCACTCCGAACACCAAGGTCCTATTTAGCTCCAGTGGCATCCAATACGACATCGACGTTGTACTCGCGACGGAACCGAATTTGGGTGATACGTATGCCGCTGTCACCTCGCGCAGCTTTCATTCAGCAGGCGTGAACGCCCTGCTCCTAGACGGCTCGGTGCGGTTCGTCAATAACTCGATTGCGACTGAAATTTGGCAAGCAATCGGAACGCGCCATGGTGCCGAAATCGCGAGCGTGGATTAGTGCAAGCCTCGGAGACGTGAATCGGAATCGAACCATTCCGTCCCAAAATTGGACACAGCCGACAAAAATCGATTTCCGTTTGCTTGGGCCTGAGGCGCTAGTTTTGAAGTTGCGTTATTCGAGTGTTTCGGAGTTTCAATCGGTTTTTTCCAAAGCTTTTCGTACTCGTACTCCGCGTTAGCAGTACTCGTACTCGAAGAGACGGCATCGAGTACGAGTACGATACAAGCCAAAGCAGCCAACTCGGATCCACCAAAGCCAGGCTCATCGAGCGTCATCTTTCAAGCGATCCACAGACGGGCCTCAAATAAATCTATTCGGAGGATCTAGAAATGCATCGTTCCTCCATCCAACGAAAAAAGCCGAGGCGTTTGCCTCGGCTTCTTACTTTGTAGGTTTGGAATCGAGCTCTTTAGTAAGGGCTCGAAGCACCGGTGTCGAGGTCGCCACACATGTGGAAGTGGTTATGGTCGACATAGATGACTTCGACGCATTCTTTGTCATCCAGCGTATACGGTACCGGCCAGCCGTTGATGGTGCGTTCTTCGAAGTAGACAGTGCACTTGTAGTGAGCGTGGTGCAATTGAGCGAATCCAATCAACGGCACAAAGCGGGCTTCGTCGATATAGTCGGCGATCTTCTCTTTAACGATGCGGACTTTGTTGCGTTGCTTCTCATACAAGAAGGGAATACCTCCGCGTACGGGTCGTGCTCGCTCCAGAGCGTGAACGACTTCGTCATCGCTCGGTGGGTCGATGGCTGCCACCGTTCCGCCGCGAGTCAGAGGTCCCATGATCGGTACGCGAGCGTATCGCTCGTGGATATGGAATTGAACTTCCTCGCTGTCCTGCATGTAGGGCGAAATTGGAATTGGAATCCCAAACGGACCCAACCCCATGTTCGATAATCCAATGCAACCAGTCTGCGTCGAGGCTGTCGCGATCAGGATGAGCCAGAGAGCTGAGTATAGACGCTTGAAGGACATCGATAAAACCCCTGTAGTTCGAAGACGATGAACTCGTCAGACAAATACGTTTTCGGCGCGAGGCTTGGTAAAACTTGCGGATTTTTCCGTCCGCAACAAAAATTCCCTGAATGCGTTAGGCGAAAACAATTGCGCATCTTCCGCCTCTTCCCAAGTGTGAAACATCCTCGCGTTTGCTAGCGAAATCGACCGATCCCGTTTGAGCTTGATCGAACCGACGGCCGTTCGACTCGACCTGGACATGCGTCCTGTTTTTTGATGAACTGCAATTCATGAACATGGCTTGCACGGACTCCAGCCACATCGGTATTAGGACTGCACTTATTCCTTGGCACTCCATGCTTTGGATGATCTGTGTGCTGGCGCTGAGTTTGGGATGTGTACAACCTCGATACTTCTATGGTCGGGATCGCGATTCGCGCCTACCCAAACAGGATGGCATCTGCCCTCCTATCCTCGCCGGGGGGCCTCAACCTCAGTTGGATCGCTTGGAAGCGGCGGTCCATTGGCCAAGCAAAAGGCTTCGAGCGATGCAGCAAGCAATTGCACAGCGCATCCCCGCCTTGCGCGATCGAACCCCGGCCGGCTCTCAGGAAGAGGCCGTTCGCGCTGCCGCAAGGTACTTAGAAGATAACGGTCTGAATGAAGTCATCGTAGAATCGAGGCACTACGACCCTGAGGAGCAATGGAAGCGATTGCTAGCCAATCCGCATTCGCATCCATTCTGGAAATATACAGACGGTGCCTTGCGGGTCAGCACTTATGCGTTACTCCCGGCCCGAGTTTTTCACATCGACACGTACAATCCGTACACGCACACCCTATCGATCAATTCCGCCAGACCCGCATCGGCCGTATTCCAAGCCGCTCGAGCCAAAGAATTTTCGGCCACCCAATGGCCAGGTCTGTACGCTGCGGGTCGATACGTTCCTATCGTTCCCTTGGGGCAGGAGATGACCGCCACCAGCGATGCCTTGACCTATGCTCGGGACCAAGAGGATTCGAAACTGGAACATGAACTCTACCCTTGGACGTATGCGTGGATGGTCAGTTCGGCGGCCACGGGCAGTGTTGCCGTGGTTCCGGAGGCGAGTAGTTCCGTCCTGTTAGCAGGACCGATTGCAAACGTAGCCGGTCTGATGACAGGCTCGATTGCGGGAGAGGTGGTGGCCGAGCGCGTGGATCTGCAACGGGAATCGGATCAGCGAGCGATTCCTCGCGTGCTACGTTGATCCGTCTTGTCGGATGCGACAAAGATTATCCCATCCCTGCGTCCATCACTCGTTCCAAGTTGCAGGGAGGAAAACGAACCCAGTCGCTGCATGGAATATAGAAAGGCCACGCGGAGACGCGGAGAGGGCAGACGGGAGAAGAAATCCGAATTGCTGATGGTCGATCGCAACGGGCCGCAGAAATCAAGCGTTGCTCTCCGCGTCTCCGCGTGAGTCGTCGGACCCATCAAAGAATGAGGCAAGCATTGCAGCGGTCGAAAGCAGGTGAATCTCTCGCTGACGCGGCGGGGTTTTGAATGCCGCAACGCGTACAAAAAGTGCGAGAGACCAACGACATCCATCATCCGTTAGGAATCGGCCAGAGGCTTTTTCTTTTCCGTGATGACTTTGCTCTGGGGGGCCAATTCGGCGTTCATTTCGATGTAGCTCTTCCATTCGGCCGGAACGTTGTCTTCGTGAAAAATCGCTTCCACGGGGCATTCGGCGACGCAGGCTTCGCAGTCGATGCATTCTTCGGGGTGGATGTAGAGCATCTTGTCTCCCTCGTAGAAGCACTCCACTGGGCAAACAACAACGCAATCTGTGTAACGGCAACCAACACAAGGCTGTGTGACGACGTGAGTCATGGCTTGCAGGACCCTTTCCACCAAGCAAAAAACGAGCAAAAAAGTTGAAAACGAGCTGAAAAACAAGGCGATGTTCCATCCGCCTTGGGCATGGTAGGCGGATCGATAAAGAGTGTCAAGCAACTCGAATACGCTTGATGTCGGTAGTCGACGGACCTAGTATTGAGTGTCAGATAAAGAAAAAGCTCCGTTTCGTCCCTCGTTTTTTGGATCGAGCTGCCTGGGTTCCCACCGCAGACTGTTCGTGAGGCATCGCAAAAAGTGGCACTTTCCAATGTAGATCGCGAGCTCTTGGACGACTGTTTTTCGGGGAGCGAATTGGCTTGGCGGATGTTTTGTGATCGCTACGTCGGATTGATTGTTCAAGTCGTCACGCACACGACCCAATCTTTGGGGATTGCTGCCGATCCTGTGAAACGTGAGGAATTGGTCTCCGAGACCTTGGCGTCGATGTTGGATCGGGATTTCTCTCTGCTGAAAAGGTTTCGGGGAGAAAGTTCGTTGGGTACCTATGTGACGGTGGTCGCACGAAGGCTGGTGCTGCGGCGATTGCAATCGAGGCCCTAAAAACTGGACGAGAGAAGTGTTCCTTCGGGGGGTATGCACATGGGGAGTGTGCACAGGAGGGATTGCCCATCTGCTTCAAACTGCCAGACTGTGTTTACAATGTAATTTCCCGAATGGGGCCCTCCCGGCCGTGTAGGGGGTCGCGACACATCGGCTTGCGAGGCGCTGTACCAGCTAAACTGGGTTGGCCTTATTGGGCTGGCCATATTGAGATCGATGGATTTTTGAGGAGTGCTAGGGTTTTTCATGCCAAACGAATCGACGGACCCCAACCTGCGATTGGCTGATGGAGCCCGGCAAACACTCGAGGCGTTGCAGACACCGTTGGATACGGCCTCGGAATTTTCAGATCCCGCTCCTCGCTCCGAGGCACGCACGCAATTCCGCCGCTGGAGTATCCCTGTCCTGTTGCTCATCGCGACCATCGTTTCGATGACTTGGGCCGGTTTGACGGTTTGGTCTCCGGTTGAGATTTTAGAAACGGCCTATCGTCAAGGTTCTTTGTTTGAGGTCCGGCGGTCGATTTTGGCGAACTGGATCCCCGGCTTGCTCTTCTCACTATCCTTGACCGCGATCCTTGGGGCGCATGAATTGGGTCATTACGTCGTCACCCGTTGGTATGGCATCCGTTCTACCCCTCCCCTTTTCATCCCATTTCCGATCAGTCCCATCGGAACGTGCGGAGCGGTCATTCTGATGGACGGCAAACGAGCGGATCGCAAGCAGATCTTCGACATTGGGATTGCAGGCCCCTTAGCGGGATTAGTCTTAGCGATTCCGATTGCGCTGTGCGGGATGTGGATTGAGTCCCCCTTGCGATCGGGTGGCGAAGCCTCGTACACCTTTGGTCAACCACTCCTGATCCAATTCATGCATGAGGTCTTTGCACCCGGAGTCGTGATACCTTTAAGCCCTGCGTTGGACGGCTCCGATAGTTGGTTTGGGGAAGAATCTGCATGGGTGCGTGGAATTGCCAACATCGACATGAACCCGATGTTGATGGCGGCATGGGTGGGACTATTGGTCACAGGGCTAAACATGATTCCAATCAGTCAATTGGATGGTGGACATGTGGTCTTCGGTTTGCTGGGGAGCCGTTCTCGATGGGTGAGTTGGTTCACCTATTTGGCTTGTTTGGGCTATGTCGTGTTCGGTGCGATCGTCTACCGACAAGGCTTGTTTGTCGTCATGTTGATCTTGGTTACTTTGATGGGGATCAAACATCCACCTAGCCGAAACGACGACATTTCCTTAGGTTTGCCTCGACAAATCCTCGGCTGGCTTACCCTGTTTCTCCCGATCCTTTGTATTCCACTTCGACCTGTTACGATGGCCCTCTGATCGAGCCGATTTTCGATTGGAGATCTGTATTTGGTCCCGTTGTGTGGAACGCGATGGCCTCGTCCATTCTGCAGTCCACAAACCGCCTAACGGAATTCTCTGCGTACAATCATTAGCCGTCGGGAGTGCGTATCTAGTTTTAACATGGCGAGTTCCATTTTGTCTGAAACAGCGTCGAAGTCATGGAAATATCTACTGCCTCTGATGTTGCTCGTCGTCGCTGCAAGCTTGTTCTTTTGGCGCGAGGTGCGTCGCGATTCGAAGGATTTGTCGGCTTCCGCTCTGGATGCGCATTTTGAATCCTCCGTGAGAGCCGCAGCCTATTTGGAAAACGTTCAGTACGATCAGGCCGAAGCCCTATACGGAGAATTGCTCAAGCAATTCCCGAACGAGCCTGCGTACCTCAGAAACAGCGCGATCGCTGCCTTGGCCAACATCAAATACCACATGGATCTGATGCAGGATGCCAACAACGATGTGGAGCAGATTCGAGGGAAGCTGCCGGACATGTTCGACCGGGCAGCAGCGGCGATTGAAGCGTTCCGCAAAAGCAAACCGGATGATCCGATCGCTTACCAGTTGGACGTCTTGCGCGATCTGCGTTGGATCTCGGTTCTCAGCGCCGCCAATCCCATCATTGCAGATGAGGAACAAGCGAAATTGCTGGACAAGCTCAAGTCGTATGTCGAGCGATTTCCGACCAACGCTTTTCTCGTGACTCAATTCAATAACTCCGCGGAAACGATGAGCGCCGTCGATCCGAAGATTCTTGAACAGACTGTCCTACCGCTTCGTCGGGTGCATGACGCTTACCCACGCAATATCTATCTGTTGAGTCTGCTAATCCAACGCTTGGTTCAGCTCAAGGATCCGTCCGCCCTGGAGCTGGTGGAGCCTTTGGCAAAACTACTGGAGCCGTTTGAATGGAAATGGAAGATGGAAAGGCGCCCCAAGGATCTGAGCGATCTGCGCCGCGCGGTTGAGTTGGGAAAGAGCGACCCCGAAGGGGCTCTCGGTTTGCTTATCGGTTGGGTTGGCGAAGCCAAATCCACCGAAGGGAGTCTGGTCGATGCAAAGGGTATCGATATCAGCGAACTGGCTTTCCTCGATCTCAGCGATGTGCAGCGGATGGTAAATCAACAGGAGGTCAATGTTCCCGAAATCGAAATCCCCAAGTTCCGCACGCAATGGATTCCTTGCGAAAACGTACATGGTGTTAAGTTCTTTGATTGGAATGTAGATACGCATCCCGAATTGCTCGTGTGGACGGACAGCAAATTGACACTCGGGGAGTTTGATGCTGACAAGAACTTGAAAGAGATTTCTTCTCTAACTATTCCCTTTCCGATCGAAGGGGTACTGCCCGTCGACCTTTTCGCGGTCGCAGCCCATCGAGGTACCGTCGCACGCGCGGAAGGGGTGAGTGACAATCGAGCGTCTCTATTGGCAACGGCGATGCGGCATGAAACGATTCGCGATTTGGTGCTCTATGGAACCGAGGGTGTGAAGGTCGTTTCCTTTCAACCCCCTTTCGAACTGACACCCCATTGGTCGATCCTGGAAGAGGATATCGGACTGGGTGACTTAAAGGGTGTAACCGCCGTCACGGCCCTCGATTGGGAGTCGGATGGCGATCTAGACTTGGCATTGATTTGCGAAGGAAGACTTGTTCTTCGCGAGAACATTGGAAACAGGCAATTTCGTGACGTAAATACCGTTAGCACGATGCCACCTCAAGATCTGCGAATTCTAGCGATGGGGGTAGTCGATTGGGATCGAGACGTCGACCTGGATATCTTGATCTCGCATGCCGACGGATTCGCTGTGATGGAGAACATTCAGCATGGACAGTTCCGCTTCCGCGACTTGGGGAGTGCATGGAAGCTGTTGGGCGGAAGCGGCTCGCTGGCAATCGGTGACTTCAACAACAACTATTCTTGGGACGTTTTGGGCGGCAAGCAGATTCCGGAGAAAGCAGATACGGCAAACCAGACTGGTTCTGGCATCCAATTGGTTTCGACTTCAACCGAGTTTGGCAAAAATGTGTTAGCGACGCTCTCACTATCGGTGAATGAGCGTTCTGCATACGTCATGGCAGGGGATTGGAACAACGATACCAAGCTGGATTTTTTTAGCGCATCGGAACTCGGGCTGACTGCGTGGATCAACCGTACAGGATTCCTTTTCGCGCCAGTGCAAATCGTCACCCCAGAATCCATTCCGGGAGGCAAAGACCCGCAACAGCCAATCGATTCTCCCAATCGTCTTTGGCAAACCCTGTCGGTAGCCGATGTAGGAAACGACGGGTGGTTGGATTGCGCTTATATCATTCAAGGGAAGCTTTTGTTCGTGGAGACGCAACCCAACCCGAACGATCATTATTTGGCCTACCGAGTCAAGGGAATCAGCGACGCCAACGGAGGTGGACGAAACAATCAATATTGCGTGGGTTCGACAGTCGAAGTTTTCGGACCCTTTGGATACCAAGCGCGCGTGATCGAAGATGATTCGGTTCATTTCGGGCTGGGACCGAACAAGGCTTATTCCCTGCGAACCATTTTCGTGAATGGACTCACGCAAGGAATCATCGATCCGAAGAGCGATTCGATCCTTGAAGAGGAGCAAGTCCTCATCGGTTCCTGTCCCTTTGCTTATGGCTGGGACGGACAGGCTTGGCAACTGATGACGGATTTGCTGTGGAATGCTCCATTGGGACTCCAAGTCGCGAAAGGGAAGGTGCTTCCCGATCGTCGATGGGAATACTTGCTATTGCCTCGGACCAAGATGCAGCCTTTCGAGGATGCGTATGAAATTCGGATCACGGAGGAACTGTGGGAGTCTGCCTATTTTGATCACCTGGCATTGCTGGCCATCGACCATCCAGCCACGTTGGAAGTCCTTTCCAACGAAAAGGTGGGTCCACCATCCCTTGCTCAACCAAGTGTCTGGACCTACCGCCAGACGCAGGCACCTCGAAGCGCGGTCGATTCCAAGGGTCGCGATTGGACGGAAGCCCTCTCCAAGGAAGATGGTCAGTACGCCTTTCCCTTCGACACTTTTTACAAACAAGGGTTGGTGGAGGAATGCTGGTTGGAATTGGATTTTGGTCCCATCGATCCATCGCAATCCGCCCAGTTAATACTAACGGGATGGATCCATCCAACCGACACCTCTCTCAATATCGGAATCGATCAAAACCCAAACCTATCTCCACCGTCTCCTCCCCGGTTATTGACAGTCGGAACGAGCGGTCAGTTTGAAACGCGCGTACCATTTATGGGATTCCCGGGAGGAAAGCCGAAAACGATTGTCGTACCTCTGGATGGCATTTTCTCCACGGACGATCATCGCATTCGCATAGCGCATTCCAGCTGTATTTACTGGGATCGCATCCGTCTTGGAGTCGGTGAATCGAATCCCATTCCCGATTCCAAGGCAACGATTGGATTGGCGATCGAACGAGAGAACGTGCGAGCCCGTTGGTTGCCGTTGCAATCCAGTCAGCTCCAGTATCGGGGCTTCAGTCGCGCGATGCCCAGAGCCCGACACGAACCTCACTGGTACGATTACCAAACGGTATCTACAGCGCCCGCCTGGCCACCGCTGGCGGGTCGGTACACGCGCTATGGAGATGTGTTCGACGTGGTGCAATCCGACGACGATTGGTTGGTGGTCATGGGAGCCGGGGATGAAATGCGCGTCCGATTTGCGATGCCAGAGGAACCGCCTCCCGAGGGATGGGTTCGGGACTTTGTGCTACATAGTGTGGGATGGGACAAGGACGCTGCGATGAACACGCTCGAAGGTCAGAGCAGTTTGCCACTCCCCTTTTCGCGGATGCAACAATACCCACCGGGCATGGACGACCGAGAAGAAGAGAGACGGATCGATCGATTGCATCGCTCGACGCTAACACGCGAACAATCGCGGGAGCGATTCTGGAAGCCAAACCTTCCAGACGTTTCATCAAGGCGGTAGATCCATGGCTAACGGAGTCGTTTATTTGGTTGGGGCTGGGCCTGGCGATCCTGGCTTGATGACGGTGACTGGCTGGCAATTGATACGCACGGCCGACATCATTCTTTACGATGGATTGTGCAACGAGGCGATCCTGAGATGGGCGCGAAAGGATTGCGTCTTGCAATGCGTTGGTAAGCGGGGGCATGGGGGCCACTGGACTCAAAAGCAAATCGATGATTTGATCGTCGACAGCGCCAGAAAGTACGCACGCGTGGTGCGTCTCAAAGGTGGAGATACGTCGGTCTTCGCTCGGACTACGGAAGAAGTCGAACGGCTCGCGACCGAGGGGATTCCCTTTAGAATCGTTCCTGGATTGACAGTGGCCCTAGCCGCCAGTGCGTATACCGGTATTCCAATCACTCATAGGGATTGGAGTTCCTCAGTTGCTTTGGTGACGGGGCAGCTTCAATCCAACGATGGTTGCACTGATACCGAAGAACCGTTGAATTGGTCTGGACTCGCTCAATTCCCAGGGACTTTGGTCATGTACATGGGAGTTCGCAAGGCGAAAGAGTGGAGCCAACAGTTGATCGCTGCGGGGAAACCTCCGACGACACCGGTTGCGATGATCCGGCGATGCAGTTGGCCGGATCAACAAGTGCTGCGTTGTGAATTGGCGCAAGTCGCCGAAACACTCGCTGTTCACCCGGATTTTCGCCCCCCTATCATCAGCATCATCGGAGACGTTGTGCAAGCGGAAACACCCAATTGCTGGTTCACAGCCCAACCCTTGTTCGGCCAAACCTGGGTGATTACGAGCCCCTATGAACAAGCCTCCAAACTGGAAGACAGGATTCGCGAGTTGGGGGGGCAGCCAATCCTGTCGCCCGCCTTGCACGTCGTCGATCCGGTGGATTGGGACACGGTCGATGCGTCGATCGCGAGCATGAACACAACGGATTGGATTGTTTTCAGCAGTTCGGTAGGAGTGAGTCGCTTCTTCCATCGGGTGAGTGTTTTGGGGAAGGATTCAAGAATCTTTGGCAGGACACGCTTGGCTGCGGTCGGCCAAGCCACCGCGGACACGCTGCGAACCTACGGTCTCCATTGCGACTTGGTACCAGATGGAGAAGCAGGGGCCGAGGGATTATCAAACAAACTTTTGCCACTGGTCAACGACAAGAGGGTCGTGATCGTTCGCAGTCCTGAGGGGCGTCGGGTTTTGGAGGAAAGATTGGCCGGAGTGGCCACGCAAGTGCATGTGGCCGTGGCCTACCGTCAGATGCCTGTATCGGCCTGGGATGAAGAGGTACTGCAGGTTGCTCAGGCATCATCGCAGTCGATGCCATCGCAGTCAGCGCGGCATCCGACATGGTGGACAGCGACCAGTAGCAACATCGCGACACAGGCATGTCGTTTGCTTGGTCGAGAGGCCGCAGACGTTGCATGGTTGAGTATTTCTCCAGCAGTGACAGAGACCCTTCGATCGCTGGGATGCCAGCATGTCTTGACCAGCGCGTCCCCCGACTTTGCATCCATGATTCAAACGGCGATCGACTGGCGAGAGGCTTCACTGCAGCCACCACCGGAATAGGTTCGGGAGCAAACCGCCAGTGCGTTTTGAAGTTGCGCTGTTTTGGCATCTCCCGTACTCGTACTCAAAGAAATGGTACTCGTACTCGATGCGGTTTCTTCGAGTACGAGTACGAGTACTGCTAGCGCGGAGTACGAGTACGAAAAACCTCGGAAAATCGTGAATTGAAACTCCGAAACACTCAATTCTCAATTAGCGCAACTTCAAAACCAGTGCTCCGAATGCAGAAACCTACTTTGGTTTACAATGGTTAAACGGTTACCAGTCGCGTGATATAGGATAGATCGGAACATTGCAGTGAAAGAGCTAGTCGAGTTAGGCCAACAAATCATTGGGCATCTAATGAAAGACCCGAGTATCGATTGGTTCGTGGATGCCAATGTTCTTCAGTCGGGCTTTGTGGAACGCCAGTTCGAAACTCTTGCGAAGGTCGTTACGACTGAAGAGATTGTCCGCGAGCTGAAAAAGCGGCCAGAGGAAGCAAAGAGCGGCCTTCGAGTTGTCTCGCGACTCGGTGACTCGAACCGAATCGCATCGGAGACATGGTTTGCTGACGCACCGGAGTCTTTCAATTTGCTCATGGATGCTGCGACCCAATTAGCACCATCGATCCGGGTTCGAACAATGCAGATCATGGAGACCGAATCAGTGTCGCAAGCGATTGCAGAGGAAAAAGCAATTCAACAGCTCGCACACGAAGGTGATTTCTTTGCGAGCAAGATTATGAGCTTCATAGAAGAGCTTCAATTTGCGGACGACCACGTCAAAAGTCGTTTCAAATCCATGAGACGAAGTTGGTTTCGGCACCCAGCGAAACGGAGAGAGAAAATTCGCGAAGACGATTTCTTGCAATCAGACGAGCGGCTAGCGGGATTTGCTGCAGCAAACCTCTTTCTAAAGAAAAATCGCACCTGCATACTTTCAAACGATATCGACTATGCAGCCATCCTAAAGCAGTTTACCGATAATCTACTGTGGGTCGCCTCCATAATAGATTGCGATATCACGCATGGTAAAGCGATCCTTGATACCGTGGTTCAACTCTGGGAGAACCGCTGCAAGGACTTAGATAATCATCGAACGATCTGCGGGCTGCAGTTAGCAATGAAGGTTGACGAAAACGAAAACGTCAATGAATACGATTTGTTCGGACCAGAAGTAAACGAGTTGCTTGTCTGTAACCCCTCACATGGCGAAATATCTCGATTCGCATTCTCGGACAAACTCGTTGAATTCATCGATGACTTCAAGATCATATCATCGCGACACGCTTTACAAATGAGAGGCGTTTGGTTTCCTAGGAACGCGATTTAGCAACCCAACCGCCCTGATGCCCTAGCTTCTTGATTAGGCTGGCTGCTTCAGCTCGGCGGATGTGGTAGGCGGCGTGGGAAGCGTCGGTGGTGCCAATGTGCTGGCAGATCTCTTTGAGGTGCAAGGGCTGTTTCGACTGGCGAATTAGGTCGGCTATCTCTCGCCAGATCTTGCGCCGACCGATCGCTTCGTCGGGGATGATGATGGGCTTGGTGGCTAGCGATTCGTGTAGATGCAATTTACCGACCAACTCGGGATGCTCGATGTCGCCGGTTTTGGCGTTGCGTGTCTCGATCGTGATCGATGCTACGGTTAGCGATATTGCGTGGGCGAGCTTCACGCGGTCGGCGTTGTGCAAGCGATCGACCAACGCACCATACTGCTGAATTACATCGATAGCTTCGGGCAACGGTTCCAAATGCTTATTGGCGTTCTCGATGCGTTCGATCATCGCGGCCTCTTCTTCACGCCATTGATTGAGCAGCTTGGAGATAGCTGCAAAATCCTCGCGTTCGGCTAATGCTAGGTTCTCGCTGCCACGTTCGATTTTTTGACGCAAGGCGGTGAGCCTTCGTTCGTCGCTCGATACCTGCTTGGATCGCTTGGTCTTGGTGCGATTGATGGTAGCTTTGATTCGTTCTGCGGCTTTGGTCGATAGTAGGAACTCACGCATTGTTTTGATGACGAATGCCTCGAGGCGATCCACGCGTGTGGCTGGGTGTGGGCAATCGGCATCGTAACCAGGTGCAAGAGGCGCGTTGCAGCATTGATAGAAGAGTTGCGGCGACTTGCCTCGATTCTTACGTTCGACGCCATGCATACGATTGCCACAGTGTGAGCATTGGACCAACCCGCTGAGAAGATATTTTCCTGATGCGGCGCGTCGATGCTTTAACTTGCGTCGATCGAGTATCGATTGAACCGCTTGGAATACATCGTGATCGATGATCGCTTCGTGAGCGTCTTCCACAAAGATCATTCCCTCATCGTCCAAGCGACAGAACTTGGCTCGCGAGTATTTGCCGACTCGCAAGGTGCCTGCGTAGGCAGGATTGCGAAGCATGCCGATTACCGAGTTGAACGTGAATGGTTTGTTTGCAGCGGTTCGAATCTCGCGTTCGTTCAAGCCACGTACGACATAGCCAATCGATTCACCGGCATGGATCGCTTCGAACATCCATTGCACCGCTTCGACCGCTGCCTGCTCGTCGCTTGGTACTAGCTCGGATCGCCATGTCGCTGGCTTGCGAAACTTCTGTCGGAAGCTGATCCGCTGAACTTGTTTGCCTGCGTCGTCGTATAGTTGGCGATCGTAGCCGAACACGGTACCACCGATGCGTTTACCTTGCAGGGCCCGATTACGCTGGCCACTCACAACTCGGCCTGCAAGCTTGATCGATTCTTCGCGAGCTCCATGTTGGTCGATGATGGCGGTGATGATTCCACCTAAATCATCGAATCGAAGACGGCCACGCTGGCATGTAACGATCTCGACGCCGGCTTCGCGTAGTAAACGCCAATGAGCCATCACATCGAAAATGTCTTCTCGCGAGAAACGACTTTGTTCATGCAGTAGGATCGCTTCGAAGCGGCCTCGTTCGGCATCGCGCAGCAGAGATTGGAACTCGGGTCGGTTGGCGGATTCGGTTCCGGTCATGCCATGATCTTCGTACCACTTGGTGATACGATATCCCTCTCGTTCGGCCAGGGCTTTGATCTCGCGGCGTTGGCGATCAGGGCTGTTCTCTTGGCGGTCGGTACTCATTCGGATGTAGCCCACGGCGGGCTTGGTCGTTGCAATCATAGAATGCCTTTCGGTTAAAATTGGTTACGGGTTTTGGTTGGCGTCGTTGGCCACAAACGGACCAACACAGTTACCACGCGATCGCGTAATAGCTCCAGCCGCAAACACGGTTGCACACGTTGGCCCGTGTCGCGTTCGGTTGGTGGCTTGGCCCGTTGGGCCATAACGAGCAAAAGACCGCGTCGTGCGGCCTTTTGTTGCGAAGAAGGGCGAGGTAGTCCCCTATAGCCCCTTGGTTTCCATCACGGCGTACTTGCCACCGCGTGGTGCGCGAGCGTATGCCCCTTGCCAGTTGTCGATCGTGCGGAACAATTCGCACTTGGCTTCGATCTCTTCCGGCGTCGGGTTGTATTCGTAGACGCCATTGCGTGCTCGTTGCCATGAACCGAGATCGATCCATTTGCCTTCCGCTTCCCATTGCTTGACCAAGGGTGCTAGTTCCGTTTGTTCGTACATCGTTCTGTCTCCGTGTTCGGGTTTCGTTTGCAGGCGGCCATTCCGCTTGCGGAGTCACACAGGAGCCAGCAGTTCAAAGAGATTGCAAGCCGACAATTCGCGCTTATGGGGAATGTTTTTTCGTCGCGCGACGTTGCGATAACACGCGTTCGAAATCGAGTTGGGCCAGCGAGCCCAGAAGCGACACAAGACCGCGTTGGCGGCCTCGTGTGGGTTTTGGTGGGGAGAGAAACGCGTCCGCTACTTATTGGCGTTTAACGCGAACAACCCGCGATCAATCTTCTTGAACCGTGCGTCTGTGGCCTTGGTATTGATCTCGCGAAGGATCGATGCGTAGAGCGTGGCGTCGGGTGTCGCGCCGCCTGGGCTCGCCCACAAGCCTTCGACCTGCATCGCATCGACCATCGACTTGCAATTCATCGGTTGCTTCGCTTTGGCCAGTACCGCAACCGCAGCTTCGATCTGGCTCATCTTCTTTTCCGCTGGTTTCGATTCCTTGGCGGCTGGCTTGGCGACCGTGGCGTTCTTCGTGGTCGCTTTGGTTGTAGTGGCCTTGCTGGCGGCTTTGGCGTTCCGATTGGTTTTGGAGGCCGACTTGGTACCCATGTTCGTGTTCCCTTGTTTCGAGGTCTGTGTTTCGCGTTGGCGACGTTGCCAACATGTGACACAGTTACCTCTGAAGGGAAACCGCATCCAGCCGCTTCATGGCAGAATTTGAGAACTTTTGCCATTGTCCCCAACAGACTTCAATTCGTCCGGTGACTACCGAAAGCCAGTCGGCTTTGTTAAGCTATCTACGCAGGTTCTAGTCTCTTTAACTAAGAGAACCAAAGCATGACCGAATTGACTCTTTTCATGCATGTCGCTGAGGCAGCGGAGTTTTTAGGAGTCCACAACAACACGCTTCGTAAATGGGCGTCTCGTGGTGAAATCCCGATGCATCGAAATTCAGCCAATGGCTATCGATCATTTAAACGTAGCGATCTGGAAAAGTTTCTGAAGAAAACAGCCAAGCCGGGTATCGCACGATAGAACGACAATGGAATCTGAAGCACAAACTCGAAAAAAGAGAATCGACATCAGGCTGCAAGATGCTGGTTGGAAGATCGTTCCATTCAAAGACGGAATGAATCTATCGTCGTTAGCTCATCATGCGATCGAAGAATATCCGACTGCCAATGGTCCTGCCGATTACGCTCTCGTCAGTGCAGGCCAACTAGTCGGAGTTATCGAGGCCAAGAAGGTAACTGTCGGCCCCAAAGGAGTCTTGGTCCAAGCGGAACGATATTCACAAGGCGTTAGCGATAGTCCATTCAACTTCGCAGGCTACAGGGTTCCGTTACTCTATTCGACCAACGGCGAAGTCATCTACTTCCATGATGTTCGACACACGCAAAACACCTCTCGCAAACTTGCACAATTCCACTCACCGGAAGCGATGCAAGAGATGCTCGGCTCGAGCTTCGCGGATTCATGCGACTGGTTCACCTCAAATCCAAACAACCATTCGAAACTGCGAAGCTATCAGCGAGATGCCAATACGGCCGTCGAAGGAGCGATCGCAAAAGGGAAGCGCCAGATGTTGGTAGCTATGGCTACCGGTACGGGCAAAACATTCACCACGGTCAATCAAGCCTATCGACTACTAAAGTCTGGCGGAGCGAGGCGCATCCTATTCCTCGTTGATCGCCGCGCTCTCGCCGCTCAAGCCGTGAGAGCCTTTGCATCCTTCGAACCGGAGCCAAACCTAAAATTTGACAAGATTTACGAGGTTTACAGCAATCGCTTTCAGAAGGAAGACTTTGGTGAAGACGACAAGTTCGATGCCAAAGTGATGCCGAACGAGTACCTAACTAACCCACAGCCCAAGCACGTTTTTGTCTACGTCTGCACCATTCAGCGTATGGCTATCTCAATTCTTGGTCGCAGTGCAGTTTTCGAAGGTGATGGCGATGATATCGACACCGATGCGGACCAACTACCGATTCCAATCCATGCATTTGATGCCATCATTGCTGACGAATGCCATCGAGGCTACACCGCTAGCGAGCAGTCAGTCTGGCGCGGCGTCTTGGATCACTTCGATGCCCTTCGCATTGGTCTAACCGCGACACCTGCGAGCCACACCACTAGCTACTTTGAGGAAGTCGTCTTCCGTTACACCTACGAAGAGGCCGTACGCGATGGGCACTTGGTCGATTGGGATCTAGTCAACGTAAAATCGGACGTTCGCATCCATGGCGTATTCTTGAAGGAAGGGGAGACGGTCGAGCACGTTAACACCGAAACGGGCACAGAGCATCTCGATACATTGGAGGACGAAAGAGAATTCACCACCACCGATGTCGAACGTAAAGTCACATCGCCCGATTCCAACCGAAAGATCCTGCTTGAACTGAAGAAATACGCCGACGAACACGAAAAGCGATATGGTCGATTCCCAAAGACGTTGATCTTCGCAGCAAATGATCTTCCGCACACTTCCCACGCCGATGAATTGGTCGAACTGGCCGTAAACATCTTTGAACGGGGCGAATTGTTCGTCCGCAAGATCACCGGCCGCGTCGATCGGCCTTTGCAACGCATTCGCGAGTTTCGCAACCGACCCAATCCAGGTATCGTCGTGACCGTTGATCTGCTATCGACCGGCGTCGACATCCCTGACCTTGAGTTCATCGTTTTTCTTCGGTCGGTAAAGTCGCGAATCTTGTTCGAACAGATGCTCGGACGAGGTACGCGCAAGGGGGAACAGCATCCCGACAAGTCCCACTTCACGGTCTTTGATTGTTTCGACGGAACATTGGTCGACTACTTTCGTAAATCGACATCGATGACGACCGAGCCACCTATCAAGCCCAGCCGGACCATCCAGGAGATCATCAATGACATTTGGGACAACCGCGATCGCGACTACAACGTCTGTTGTTTGGTCAAACGTCTCCAACGGATCGAAAAAGAGATGTCTGGCGAGGCCCGTGACGAGTTCGCGGCCTTCGGGATTCCCGATGGTGATGTCGGGAAGTTCGCATCGGGTCTATCTGCGTCGTTGAAGAAGAACTTTGCCGATACGATGAAGCTATTACGAAACGAACCATTCCAAAAGCTACTGGTTGATTACGAAAGGAAGGAAAAGGTCTTCCTACGAGCCATCGAATATACAGATACGGTTTCTTCGACCTATTTGGTTCGCGAGGGAGGCGTTGAGTACAAGCCCGAAGACTATTTGAACCTCTTCGAGCGATTCGTACGGGACAACCCGGAGCACATCGAAGCCATTCGAATTTTGCTTGAGCGTCCCGCTGGTTGGAGTACCGAAGCGCTCAAAGAACTAAAGGCCAAGTTGATGACCAGTTCTCCTCGGTTCTCGATCGAGAACCTGCAGAAGGCACATCACCTACGCTACGACAAAGCACTTGTCGACATCATCTCCATGGTCAAGCACGCTGCGTCCGAGCAGAACCCATTATTGACTGCACAGGAGCGAGCCTCGCGAGCGATTGAACAAATATCCGTTGGCAAGACATTCTCTTCCGAGCAACAGCAATGGCTTGAGCGTATCCAACAGCACCTGGCCGAAAACCTCTCGATCGACGAAGAGGATTTTGAATACATCCCAGCACTCGAAGGTGCTGGGGGATGGGGCAAGGCTAACAAAGTCTTTGACGGCAAACTTGCCAATTTACTTCAGGAACTTAACCAAGCCCTAGCGGCATAGGAAAGAGAAACATGGCAATCCATAAGACCACGATGACGATCGAGCACGGGAGCATCGAACTCCAAAAGGCGAGCGAAAAGGTCAAGTTCGTCCTTCGCGCCGATGGCGAAAAACTCGGGGAGCTAACGATTCTCGCGGCAAGCGTCCAATTCAAGGGTCGTATGCAGCGTTCTCCCAAAAAATGGTCCATGTCACAGTTCGTCAAACTCCTCGAAGACAACTCGTAACCCATGTCCGATATCGTTAACAAACTTTGGGGCTTCTGCCATTCGCTTCGTCATGACGGGATCGACTATGGGGACTACATCGAGCAGATCACGTATTTGCTATTCCTCAAGATGGCTGACGAAAAAGGGGTAGAAGTTCCGAAGGGATGCGATTGGCCTAAGTTGCGAGATACAGCAGGCACCGAGCTGACTGATTTTTACGTTGATCTGTTGCGGACACTTGCCAAGCAACCTGGCATCTTGGGGGACATCTTTGCTGACTCGCAATCTCGGTTTAACAACCCGGTTAGTCTCAAACGGTTGATAAATCTAATCGACGAAACCGAGTGGACTACGCTTGGCGTTGACGTCAAGGCACAAGCCTACGAAGGGCTACTTGAGAAGGCAGCTAACGAAGGTAAAAAAGGAGCAGGGCAGTACTTCACACCTCGAGTATTGATTCAATCGATCGTTCGAGTCATGAAGCCTGATCCTCGAACGCACAAGGAATTCACGATCTGCGATCCGGCCTGTGGCACGGGTGGTTTTATGGTTTCTGCTTACGAATGGTTCGTCGATCAAACCAAGGGGGCAATGGATCGCGATATTGCGAAGCGACTGAAGAAGTCTACGTACTTCGCTCAGGAACTTGTTGCACGACCGCGTCGAATGGCACTCATGAATCTTTACCTTCATGGAGTCGAACCACAAATCACTTTGGGCGATACCATCTACGATCCACCCCAGGGAAAGAAATTCGATTGCATCCTGACCAATCCACCGTTCGGGACGAAGGGGGCGAACCAAGCTCCCACCCGCGACGACTTCACCATCGAGACCAGTAATAAGCAGCTCAATTTCGTGCAACACTGCGTCAATGCGTTGAAGCCGGGCGGGCGAGCCGCGATGGTGCTGCCGGACAACTGTCTGTTCGAGGGCAAGGCGGGCGAGGTCTTCGAGATTCTGATGCAGGACTGCAACTTGCACACGGTGCTGCGTCTACCGCGCGGAACGTTCACGCCATACAGTCAGGGAGTGAAGGCCAACGTCATCTTCTTCCAGAAAGGTCTGCCGACTGAGGACGTGTGGATATTCGATGCGCGGAGCAACGTCCCTGGCATCACGAAGAAGGACCGACCGCTGAGTGCACAGCATTTTGCTGAGTTTGAAAAGTGCTATGGTTCCGATCCGAATGGCCAGAGCAAGCCGAAGCGTAAAGACCTGGGTGAGACCGGCCGCTTTCGTAAGTTTCACGCGACTGAGATTGCCGAGCGGTCGTACAAGCTCGACATCACTTGGCTGAAGGATGAGTCGCTGGAATCGAGCGACGAATTACCTGATCCACAAGACCTAGCCACCGAAGCGATCACGGAACTGGAAGCGATCATCGGCGACCTACGCGAAATCGTCGCTCTCATCGAGCAGGAAGAGGGAGTCAAGATATGAGCGCTGTAACACATCTCCTTTCTCCCCCTCGCCCCGCTTCGGGGAAAGGGGGTAGGGGGGTGAGGGGTTTACCCAGCAAGTCAAGCATCGTTGCAGCGTCAGCCCCCTCATCCCCAGCCCTTCTCCCCCGCAGGGGCGAAGGGAGCCAGAGTG
>JBAWXH010000079.1:0-24885 GCA_037144155.1 Planctomycetota bacterium
CTTCGGATTGGGGGAACGCTGCCGAAACTGCGCTCTCTGCGGGCAGGTACGTTTTTTCACCAGCTACGATCGCATCACGCTGGATTGGTGGGTCATTCGCATCAAGCCGTGACATCGCCGAGGCCGATTCGGCCTATAGATGTTCGAACCATGTCAATTGTTTGGATTGAGGGCTCGCAGACCGTGCGAGATGAGGAATCAGTAATGGAACGACGTTATCATCGTAAGTCTTTGCCAAAGCATGCTCGATGGTTTGTCCAAGAGGTCCTTCGCGATTTGTCGAAAGATGATTCCGATCGCGCGTCACGCGTCATCCGTTTTGAACCTCTCGAACGACGCGAACTGATGGCGTCGGACTTCTTTGAGTCGACCGTGGCATCTGCTCCGCCGAGCGCCTACGTCGCTGTTGCTTCCTCCAGCGGATCCTCGAGCAACTCCCAGTCCAGCCTCCAAGCCGAGGGAGAAGCCGTTGCGGCTAACGACTTGGTAGCCTTTGCCAAGGCTTTGACGGCGGCCGGAGCCAAACTTTACGGTGCCGACTGGTCCGATACGACGACGCAACAGCGGTTGCTTTTCGCAGAAGGCGCTTCGTATTTGCCGTTTGTCGAAGTCACCAACGCCGATCGCACTCTCAACGCGATCGGAACCCAACGGAGTATTACGACATATCCTACGTGGAAATTCGCGAACAACACCACATTGACCGGCGTGCAAACGCTGGCACAAATCGCGACCACCTCGGGCGTTGCCATCCCTCAAGGCACCACTCCGTCGATTATCGAAATTCCAAATCAAACCGTTTTGTTCCGGTCCCCTTTGAACATTCCGGTCGATACGTATGACCCGAATGGTGGTCCGCTGACTGTGACAGTCACGAGCAGCAACCCATCTGCTATCTCCGCACAATTGGTAACCAACACCAAATCGGTCAAGATGGTTGTCAACGGCTACGGCGAGATGGTCTATCGCCTCTATGCCGATGATGCGCCTCGTCCCGTGGGACGTTTTGAACAGTTGGTGAATTCGGGCTTCTACAACCAAACCAACTCCAGCCAAATCATCTTCCACCGCGTCATCCCCGGCTTCGTGATCCAAGGTGGTGACCCCACAGGTACCGGTGGCGGTGGTTCGAGCTTGGGGACTTTTGATGATCAGTTCAATGTGAACTTGCAGCACAACGCCACTGGCGTTCTCTCGTATGCCAAGTCAGGAGATGACACCAACGACTCCCAGTTCTTCGTGACCGAAGGCCCACAGCGCCATTTGGATTTCAACCATTCCATCTTCGGTCAATTGGTCCAAGGAGAAGCCGTTCGAGCTGCCATTGCAAGGACCAAAGCGACAAGCAGTCGCCCCGACAACCCTGTCGTCATTTCATCGATGCAGATCTTCAACGATGACAAGAACGGCTTGGTTCGACTCAAATCCACCGGTACTTCCGGCTCCTCCACCATTACCGTGACGGTCACCAATGCGGCAGGCAAGTCCTTCTCCCGGACCTTTGTCGCATCGGCCGCTCCCGACACCAACAATGGTACGCCGTTCTTGAATGACATTGCCGTCCCACCCATCGCTCCGGGCCAAACAGTCACGATCCAATTGTCAGCCCAGGACAAAGAAGGGGATGCCGTTCGCTACGGTTCAACCCGCCAAGGAAGTGTTCCCTACGTTTATAACCTCGACAGCAACACCGGCCTCCTAACGGTTACGGCTCCAGCGAACTTCACTGGCTCCTTCAATTTGAATGTAGGGGTTCAGGCCGCTTCGGTGGCTGCGAGCGCCCCCCTGGATGACAACGAAACGCTGACCTTCAATGTCGCGGATGTCCTGTCGGCTCCCACCTCGATCGATTTGGTTGCACAGACTGACTCGGGGTCGAGCAATTCCGACAACATCACCAACGTCAGCAACATGCAGTTCGTGGTAAACGGGACCAAGACCGGAGCCACGGTGACACTGAAGGTAGGAAACCAAACCGTCGGTTCGGCCGTGGCAACAGGAACCACGACCACGATTTCGACCAGTCAAGTTTCGGCGCTCGGGGATGGAACCTATTCCATCGTTGCAACCCAAACTCTGAGCAACCAAACATCGGCGGCATCCCCAGCCTTGACTGTCAAGTACGATTCGACCGCTCCTGCTGCAATCCCTGCTGACCAACTTCCAACTCGAGCCAACGTCGGCGCGCTTCTGAGCGTGAATCTGTCGCATCCTGAGGAAGGGAACGGGATTCAGTATGTGCTCGACAACGCCCCCGCAGGCATGTCGATCGATTCGGCAACAGGAGTGCTGACTTGGACTCCCACGGCATTGCAGTTGGGGCCGCAAACGGCCACCCTGCGAATTACGGACGTAGCTGGGAATGTCCAGTCCCAATCGCTGGCCATCAATGTCGCTGATGTCGCCAAAGTATCAGTCAGTTTGGCAATTCAAAGCACGACCGGTCAACCTCTGGCCTCGTTGTCTCTCAACCAAGAGTTCAATCTGAAATTGACCTTACAGGACTTGCGAACCGATGCAGTCGAAACAGGCCAAGGTGTTTTCTCGGCTTATTTGGACCTGCTTTACGACAAAGACAAATTTGAGCTGGTTGGTACCAATCCAGTCACCTATGCATCCCTCTTTGGAAATGGTCAGACAGCCGATACCACCGTGGCAGGTTTGATCAATGAGATGGGAGCTTTTTCGAGCCTCACCAATGGACCGGGGCGAAATCCCCAAGATTTCATCACCGTCCGCATGCGTGCCAAGGCCAGCGGATCTGCGGCGTTCACCATCAATGAAGCCGAAACTGCAGGCCGCGGTTTCGCCGTCTTCAAGGAAGATACGGCGGTTCCAGCCAACCGAGTTGTTTTTGGAACAGCGGCAGTTACTGTCAGCCAGAATTTCACGCTGGTCAACGACACCAAGAGCGTGAACGAGGATTCGACCAACAACACGATCGACGTGCTCGCGAATGACACGACCGTTCCGAACACCAATACGACCCTTAGCATTCAATCGGTTTCGACTCCATCGCAGGGGGGAACCGTTTCGATTTCTTCGGACAATCAACGCCTCATTTATACGCCCAAACCCAATTTCAACGGCAACGAAACGTTTACGTACACCGCCCGAGATCAAACAGGCGCCTCCGCGACAGCAACCGTCACGATTGCAGTCCAACCGATCAATGACAATCCCGTCGCGAACAACGACACCTACACAACGGTTCGCTCGGGTGACAAAGATGTCTTCCTCGATGTTTTAAGCAATGACACGTCGGGACCAGATACAGGGGAAACACTAACCGTCCAATCGGTCGGAACTCCCACGCAAGGTGGCTTGGTCAAACTCGCCACCGGCAATAATGGTGTCCTATACACCCCCAAAGCGGGATTCGTTGGAACGGAAACCTTTACCTACGTTCTGAGTGATGGAAAAGGTGGAACCGCGACCGGGACCGTTTCGGTCGTTGTCGCCCCTGCTGTACCTCCTCCGACTGTCGCTGGTGAATCCTTCACCGTGGTGGAAGATGCCCCAGCCGCCGAATTCGATGTGTTAGCAAACGACAAGCCTGCTGCTAGCGGTGACACGTTGACCGTGACTGCCGCAAGCTCACCCAATGGAACTGTCACAATCACCAGCAACGGCACCAAGGTCAGCTACGCTCCTAAGCTTAACTTCAATGGCAAGGATCTTGTGATCTACACCGTTCGCAGCAGCAACGGCGGGACCGCACAAGGCACCATGACGATGACGGTAACTCCGGTCAACGACGCACCGACGGCAGTCGATGATAGCCTCACCGTACTCTCGACGCCGAACCAGTCGGTCGATGTTCTGGCGAACGACACCAACGTTGACTCTGGTGAAACACTGACCATTTCATCGGTAACTCAGCCAGCATCCGGCAAAGGAACCATCAGCATTGCGACGGGTAGCAAGTCCCTGATCTACACCGCGCCCAACGTCGACTTCACAGGCTCTGTGTCGTTTCAGTACACCATCGATGACGGTACCGGACTAAAGAGCACGGCGAACGTGACCTTGAATGTGATCAATTTTGTACCGCGTGATGTTGGTATCACCACCATCACCACGGTGCAGGGGGTCATGATCCAAGCCCAACAACTGTCCGGCCCTTCAATCAGCTCCCCGCAGTCCCTGACACCGTCCTCGCAAGGCAAGGTAGTCAAGGTTGCCAATGTCGGCCCTGGAACCTACCAGTTTTCCGTACCGACTTTGCCCTTCTTCTTGCCCAAGGAAACATCCAAAAACGTCGTGTCCGACATGAACGACGGTGCATCGGTCGCGACAACTCTGAATGTCGGAAGCCGAGATCCACGCTTCATGGACCTGCGGGACTTCACGAGTCAAAACCTTCGCAAAGGCATGACGGTCGCGGTTCAACCGAACCAGCAAGCTCTATGGTTCGATGGCGTTCAAGACTGGAGAAACTACTCGAACATCAAAGTCACGTTGAATTCGGCTGCCACACAACTCACCATCAATGCGATCAACCCAACCAGTCAGAACGTACAAGCTAGCTTGGCAACAACCGATCCCAAGGTTTCCCTGCGACGCAAGGATGGGAACAATCACTTGTTCCGAATCCAAGCGGCTCCGTCGGAGCTGACCTTCACTCCGGTAACCGCGACACCAGCTGCAACGACCACCAACACAGGTTCATCAAGTAGCGGAGAAGGGGAAGGGCGTTCGACGCCATCTACCTCGACACTGAAGGCCGCCAACGTCGATTCAGCCATTCCGCAATTTGCGACCGGAACGAAGCAACTGGCTACTCCGCCGATCGAACTGAACCAAGTCATCGATACACTAGCGAAGGATCCCAGCCGTACCGTCAGCTTGTCGTCGTTCCGCACCCCTCGCTGAACCCCAGTGGATTCACTCAGCACATGGCCAATCATGGTGCAATCAGCCGGAATGCGTTAGCGTCCGGTTGTCAGCAAAATGATCGGAAACCGGGTGCTAACGCACTACGGCTAATGGCGAATGGCTAATAGAGGTTTGACCGACCCAATCAAAACCCTTAGCGTGAACCAGGGGCATGCGGTCTTTGCAAACGTATGTATTGCTAACTGAATCAACGGCGGTTTATTGTTGCTCCTGCCGCTCACCATCCTGTCGCAGGGCAGGGGATTCGAGAAGATCGACCGAATGTTTTGATCTCAAAACACGGAATCCAAATCGGATGGCTTCCTCTCTCACTCGCTCGGTTTCCTCGTGAGTCTGCTGAAACCCTTCTCGATGATCGAGCAGGATCCAATCGTAGCGAAGGATCGGGGAAGGACTGTTGCGATCCAAATCTTTCAGCCCATCGTAGCGCTGCCAAAACTGACCAACCGTCTCGATGTCTTTTGCCCCCAAGCAATGAGCTGCAATGCGCCCTGTGGCCAGGATTCGCAGATCCTGCAACGGAATGCGCTCGCCGCCACTTCGCTCTACCCCTTGTTTCCTGATGTCTCGCAATTGGGTCATCAACCACAGGTGATCCATCGATCCCACCTCCCTACGTTCTCCACCATCGATACCAAATGTTTTCGCTTTGACTTCGACCAAGCTATCCAAACTCCAAGGCATCTGCCCAACAAATAATCCCAAAATAGCGCACGCCACTGCAAACCCCATTGCACGCGGATCGATGTGCCATGTGGCCGATCCCAGGATGACTCGATTGGGTCTAGCGCATGCGTCGATAGCGCCGACAAAGAGAATGGGGAGCAAACTGCTGGGATACTGAAATGCAATGCTCTGCGCCGGCATGTGTTCCCACAGAATCAAAACCAACATCGGCAAAGCAATCGCGAGGAGAGCCCATGCAAAACGCTTCGACGCGAAGAGGAGAAAAGGACCCAGCAACAGCCCAATGAACGCACCGTTCCTCGGTCTCAGCAATAGCTCGAAGAAGGTCGTCGTTTTCAGGAAGGGAGAGGAGATGATTTCCGAGGGATGCTGCCCCAGCCTAGCAAACCGACCCGTTTGAAACTCCGCCAATCCACTGAATCGATAGATGAGGACAAAGCAAACGGAAGATACGATCCAGACGATCAACCATGTTCGCCATCCCATTCCCGAGGGGCAAGGTTGCTCCAGCCCTTTCGACGATTCGATTTGGTACTTTGTTGAACGCATCCTCCGCATCCACCAAACCTGTTGCAACCACTGCACCGCCGCAAAACAGCCGACCGCAACCAGCACTCCTTCCTCAAAAGACGCAGCCAGGACAATCAACCCCAACGCGATCATCCAACGCCCCTGAATCAACGCCAGATAACTCCCCAACATGCAAGGAATGGCCAGAGTGATCGGATGCCAACCGTATGTGTAAGCCAAATTCATTTGCCCAACGCTTGGCAAAAGCAACCAGCCCAACGCCAGACAAAGCGCGGTCCATGCATTCAACTCTCTCGCCCGCGCAATGGCAAACACCAATACCGAGGAACAGGCCAAACAAATCGCCTGCAATCCAAACACCATGTAGGTACTCGGTATGCCCCACCAAAGAGGTACCAAAAGCAAAAGCCCGGGATTGAAATGATCCCAAAAGGGAGGAAGGACAGGTGTCTCTTCTAAAAACCCTTGACCCCGTTGGGTTCGGATCACCCGCAAAAAGAAATGGCCGAAATCATTGAAGCCCATTTGGAATTGAATCCACATCTGGACGGCTTGCGCGTACCACCAAAGACTGCAGGAAACGACGGCTACGCTTAAACAAGCCACTGCACCTAAGTCGGCTTGACCTCCTTTCGCTATACGTATATCCGGCACACATTGCCATGATCCCGATGCGGTCCATGCACAAGCCGCAATACCAGTCCCAACCGAAAACCATACCAGTTCCCACCAGGATGGAGCGGGTATGACTTCGCTTACGCACCGTAGAATCAACAGGAGCAAAGGGAAACATGCAGCCAATCCGGACGCCATCCCGATCCACCACCACCGAAAGCGCTTTGTGTCTCCGAAGGGCTGCGCGAAACCAGCCAATGCAACCAATCCCGCTCCGATCAAAAGCAGCACAGCCAACATCCCAGGAGACGCCGCCAGAATTTCAAGTTCAGGCGTGACTGTCGGCAAAGTGCTGTAATCAAATACCAATTGGATCCTGGTCGAGAGCGCAGAGCCGGTCGCCAGCCACGCTCCGCCCCATATCGCAACGGCACTCCAGACCCAAGCTCGAACAGGCTCCTTCCGCCGAAGTTGGTTCGTGTTGCGCGCTGCACTCAGAGCTTTCATGACGTCATCTCATTGCCGTCGCGTAACATGGTTTCCGTAGCCAGCATGCTTGTAGGCCTAGGGGTCGATAGGACTCGATCGGGATTCTGATCATACTCCCTGCGATGATTCATTGCGATCTACTACAATAGCGTGCCTTCGAGAGCAACCCAGCGTTCCCGCTCTATATCCCTCCCTCGTTAGGAAGATCCCTCTAGCCATGGATGAACCCATCGCACCCTCGACTCCCAACCAGGAGCCTGCATGGAAGCCCTTGACGGCCAAACAGCGCCGCATCCTAGGAACGTTGATGGAAAAATCCAAAACGACCCCGGATGCATACCCGATGTCCTTCAGCGGACTTCTGACCGGTTGCAATCAAAAGAGCAACCGGGCGCCGATCACGAATTACTCCAGCGAACAAATCGAAACGATCGTCGATGAATTGAGAGCCCTGGGTGCCATCACGATTGTTCAAGGGAGCGGACGGGTAACGAAAATTCGGCACTATGCCTACAACTGGCTCGGAATCAACAAAGTCGAAGGCGCCGTCATGACGGAACTGCTTCTGCGTGGGGAACAAACCATGGGTGAGTTGCGGACACGCGCGTCGCGCATGGAGCCGATCCCAGATCTCGATGAACTCAAACGATTGGTCGATGGCCTGAAAGCTCGCCAACTCATCGTCGACCTATCCCCTCCGGGAAGAGGCCAAATCGTATCGCACAATCTTTATCCCGAATGGGAATTGGAAGCCGTTCGAAAGAGCGTCGCAGCCGGTGCGACCACCGTCTCCATCGATGATTCTTCGGACGATGAGCCTCACCGTTCGAACCCATCCCCCACTAGTACAGCGGCGACATCGCGCGTCGATGCTTTGGAATCGGAATTGTCTCAATTGCGCGAGACAGTTTCCAATTTATCCGATCGGCTGGCGCGTCTCGAAAAAGAAATCGGTATTGAGTCGTAATCCGTCAATCGCGCGTTGACGGGAGCCTATCCCCTCAAGCCATCTCAGAGCCTCGCGCCCTTGCAGACGATCGTGTCTCTTGACGTGCTGAATGGCAGGAACAGTCGCAGGACACTCTCAAATAAACCCTCGCGACGATCGAGGACGACGAGCATCCGAATCATCTCAAGGCCAGACGACCGCGACGTTCGGTACATTTGCGGTCTGCTGCTCCTACGAAATCTTCACCCAAGCGGCATCTTGATTCAAGTCCGAAAATTCACTGGCATATTCCGCGTCGCGAAATTCGTAGTCGACACTGTCTTTATAAGCCGTGACATCAATGGACGGTGGAAAGAAAACCTCCCAAAAGAAATAAGGGGATACACAAACGAGAATCATCGCCACCGCCACCCACCTCCGAAAAGGGATTGCTACGAAGTCACGGATATGCGGCCATACAAACCACATGAAAACAAGTGACAACGTTAACACCACGATCCAACCACCAATTCTCTGGATTCGAATCCACATCGCACACGCTTTGCAAGCAGGGACTCTTGTGGAGAACAACCAGCCAAATGACAAGAAGACGAAGGTCCACCAGCCGATGGTGTGGGTCCATAGACGAACCGTATTGCCTTCTGGATTGCCGTTACACCGAACGCATCGATTGGGATAGACGGCTCGATGCGTTCGCGGAAGATTGACGTCAGTACTTAGTTGCATCATGGCACTAGATGAGCGTTGTGAGCTTTTAGGGGCAAGTGATCAGGGCTAATGAATGCCCGCCTAACGAATATTCGATTCTAAAAATCATCGTTTAAGATGTCGATGGACCCCTGCTTCTAATCGGCAGTCGGGAGGGACCAAAACGTAGTCACAAGTGATTCATTCGGAAACAAAGTGGCCACTAACCGACTGCGTTGAATCGTCGCCTTCCGCCAACAAAAGTGCTACGGACCACACCGTACAACTCGACCCCATCCAGCGGCGTGTTGTACGACTTGCTCTGCATCCTATCCGTATCGACCGTCCATGCTTTGTCCGGATCTACAATGATCACGTCGGCTAACCCGCCGATCGCTAAGCTCCCTCCGGATTGTTTGAGAAGCTGCGCAGGATGGTAACTCATCTTTTCGATCACCCGCAACCAGTCCAGGATTCCCGGCCGAATCAAATAGGTGATGACTTGCGCCAATGCCGTCTCCAACGCGATCATTCCAAACGGCGCCGCATCGATTTCCAGCATCTTCTTTTCCAAAGAGCAAGGGCGATGCCCGCTGCTGATAATATCGATCGTCCCATCGGCAAGCCCTGCTAGGCAGGCATCGACATGTTCTTGGGATCGGAGAGGAGGCTTGACTTTGTAATTGGTATCAAACGATCGCATCCGCTCATCGTTCAAGTGCAAATTAGCGACGTAAATACCGACCGAGAATGGAAGCGATCGGTGCTTGGCCCGTCGGCACAACTCGACACTCCCGGCTGTGCTAATACTGGTCAAATGAAGTTTGCCTCCAGTGGCTTCGACCAAACGCAAGTCGCGGCTGGTCGCTAGGTCTTCCGCCTCGGCCGGTATCGGTGAGAGACCCAGCTTGAGTTGCTCCAACCCCTCATGCATGACTCCCCCTCGGGACAGGGAACCAATTTCGGGATGATCGAAGAGATAGCGGTCAAACATGCTGCAGTATTCGAGCGCTCTTCGCAGCAGTCCCGTGTTCTCGATGGCCGATGGGCTATCGCTGAGAGCTACGGCCCCCGCTTCGACCAACGAACCGATCTCGGCCAGGGACTCTCCCTTTCGCTCCTTGCTAACGCATCCGATCGGCAGCAAACGGCAATGATCCGCCCGCAATCCCTTGGAGTAGATAAACTCGACGCTAGCCGCCGTATCAATTGGAGGGTCGGTGCTGGGTGATAACGCCACGGAAGTATAGCCACCCGCGATGGCGGCAGCCGTTCCCGTCACAATGGTCTCGTCTTCCTCGCGACCAGGTTCACCAAATTCTGTGGCCAAGTCAAAAAGGCCCGGAGCGACGATGCAACCCCGTGCATCCACGCGTTCCACATTTGCAGGCACATCCCCATCTGCAGGATCGATCGCAGCGATCTTGCCATCCACAAGTAATAGCCTACCGATCCGATCCATTCGAGTCGCCGGATCAATCAAGCGTCCATTTTCGATCAGCCAGTGGGTTGTATCGTTCAAGATGCTCATCCATTGTTTCGATGCCAGACTTACCCATCGGCGAGTACGATAGCATAATCTTGCCACATCGAGGAGTTCCCGAACTGAGCTCGATTGCCGGATCGTCTAGCAGGCGTAGGGGGTTCGTTTGGGACCAGGCTATTCCCAACACGCGCGATGCCCGCGGCCAAGAGACCACTTTTGGAACCCAGGCCGGGCCGTCAGGGTCCCGATTCTTTTTCTCAGCCGGGGCGATTCTTCCCCGACCTCTTTTTCTCTCGTTCCCCGACTTCTTGGGCCGGTGGCCTTTTTATTGCGAGGGCGTCGCTGCAGACGGATGCGTCACCCGTCAACAATTCCATATAGTAGCGTTCCGCTTCGCGCATTTTCTTTGTATCGGCCGACGATTTGTCATTCAACCCGATGATATGCAGCATTCCATGGATCACGTACAGAAGGAGTTCATGCGTTGGCTTCCAGCCGCTTTCTTCCGCCACACGTTTGGCGGTATCCGCGCTGACGACAATTTCCCCTTCGAGGAATTCGTCGTTCTCGGTCGTATCAAAACTGATCACATCCGTCGGGTAGTCATGCTTGAGGAACTCCCGATTGACGCGATGGATCTCGGAATCATCCACGATGGCCAACGAGATCTGCCCTTCCGACCAACCGTAATCGGTGGCAATCGTGTTGACAGCCCGCTTTAAAAGCTGGCTCTGGATGGGAACGGAGCGGGTACCGCGATGGAGTGGGACTTGAAGGGACATCTTGAAGGGATATCGTGTGTTAGTTTAGGAAAGCTTTTCGGATCCCATAGACTGTACCTATTCCGCAGATTTTTTGAACTGCGCAAGCGATCCTATCGCTCGCAGCCATTGGGGCTTAGGAATCCTCCCGAAGGCCGTCAAAATTGGTAAAAACCTTTCGCTTCCGGGCCGGTTATGCCGAAACATACGAATGTATTCGCAAACCAGCAAGTCTGGTCGAGTGTGGGGGGCCGCGTTCATCGAATATCAGCCACGGAAGGCATCTTCTATCGTGGATGACGCGCGACACGCTCCCTCCGACACGTCGATAGACATGAGTTTGCAGGTGCCGAGGTTCAGAGTGAATGGCTCCAAAGCGCCGTAGTTCCCGCAAAACAAACCGTAGGAGGATATCCATGCGACGATTCTTTTTGGGCATGGCGATTGCCTCGCTGACCGCCGGTGCTCCTTTGACGGCGTTTGGTGGAGATCGCGAGATCGCCGACGCCATCATTGCCACCGTCAAGCAAGCTCAAATCGACCTAAAGGGATTGGAAGTCGACCTCACCGTTGAAAACGGGAACGTGGTAGTCTCCGGTTCCGCAGCGAGCCAACCCCAGTTGGACAAAGTACTCGCTGCTGCTCGAGACACCGACGGAGTCAAATCCGTCGACAATAAAGTCAGCGTGGCGGCACCCACTCTCGCGACCGTTGCTGCACCCGCATCCAACAGTGTCGTGCCTGCATCCGCCAACGAACCACCCGCTTTGTTGCCGACGCCATCGGAAGTTGCCACACCGGCTGCTTCCTCAGCCGACACAGCCGTTACGAATGACATCCTTGACAGGCTGGGTTCCGCTCAAAAGGCTGGCCAACTGAGGAACTTCGACCTGGACGTATCGACCGTCAATGGCGACGTGTGGGTACGAGGCTATGTCGCCACTCCCGCTCAGAAGGCGCTCGTGCTGGGAACAGCACAACGCAGCAAAGGCGTTCGCCGCGTCATCGATGAAGTCAGTGTGGCTGGCGTGCGAGCAGCCAGCACCAACGTTCCCGTCCAAGTGGGTGGGCAAATCGTTCCGGGTGTCCCAGGCATTCCGAACGTTCCTGGAGTCAACGTACCAGGACTATCTGGTGCCGCTCCTCAAGCCATTCCAGGTGTTGGTGGTTCAGGCTACGCTGCCCCAGGTGTTGCTGGTGGATACTCCGGTACTGTAGGTGCTCCTGCCGTCAGCGGTGGAGTACCTCGACCCTTTGCACCGAGTGCTCTTTCGGCTGGTTCTGTCAGCGGCGGATACTCTGGTCCAGGAGTCCAAGCTCCTCAAGCACCGATGCCGATGCAAGGTGGCCCAAGCTACGGTGGTGGTGTACCACGCTACGACCAACCCTACATGCCCAACTACGCTTGGCCCAGCTATGCAGCCTATCCTAATGCTGCTGCTGTGACCTACCCCAAGCAATACAGTGCATCGGCTTGGCCATACATCGGACCGTTCTATCCATACCCTCAAGTCCCCCTGGGATGGCGACGAGTCTCCCTCGAATGGGATGACGGACTGTGGTACCTCGACTTCACCCACAAATAAGCGTGTGTGTGACGTTGGAAACAACTCAACCCAGAGCCTTGGTCAAATTGATCAGGGCTCTCTGTGTTTTAGGGGCTTGAGTTGTCAATCTATCGCGCTGGGTTCGATGCGGCATTCGACAACCGCCGAAAAAGTCGATTCTCGCTTCCATGAGCCTGAGGCGCTAGCCGATTTTCGTACTTTGAAACAACTCGGCTAGCGCTTTTTGCAGTTGTGCTATTTTGGCTTTTTCACGTGCTCATGCTCAATACGCGCAAGGGGATGGTGCTCGTGCTCGTAATCGAACGGGCTTCTTCGAGCACGGTTACGAGCACGAGCACGACAAAGCAAAGCAAAACTTTGATCGGATCTACGAGAGAATCCAAAACAGCGCAACTTCAAGGCTAGCGCCTTAGGCTCACTATTGTCGGCTGTATCGCATTCAGCTATCGGTCCTTCTCCGACCGCAAATAGCGAATAATGCCCGCCAATTCTTCAGGCTTGAGCAGCTGCTCAAATCCTTCGGGCATCAAGGATTTTTCAGACACCTGGAATTCAATCCATTGCGACTTGTCCAGTCGATTCACGCGACCCGCAGTGTTGACCCATTCGATGCTGCTTTCATCTTCGCGCAGTTTGAGCCCTGTGATCAACTCGCCATCCTCTGTCTTTCCTTGGAATGACCGATACTTTTCCTCAACCGCCCGATTCGGATCGAGGATTGCCGTCAGCCACGCTTCATTGGTCCATTGCACCAATCCACGCAGCGCGGGTGCAAGCGACTCCTCGGCCCCTTCCTCTCCCTGTCTCGGCTCATGGCACACAGCGCAGTGCTTCTCATAGGCCAAACGCCCTGTGAGCTGCTCAACGGCTTCGGTGGACTTGGCCGTCCGCTCCGGCCAATTGGCTAAAACGTTCCGAACCACTTCCACGCGATCGGAACCGGGAGCCGGTCCAAAGGTCTGAATGACCTTCGCGGCCCATTCACCACGCGTGCTGCTCCGCAATTTCTCAATCGACGCGGCATCGAACTCCGCAGCGCCGATCTTGCGTTCCTCGACCGCGGACATCAAAAGCCCGATCCTGTCTGGTTTGGCAATCAGCTCGGATAACAACGATCGGCGAGCTGGAATGGATAATTCTGACCATGCATCGATTAGCTTTTCGTTAGCGGAACCACCCAGCTTGAAAAGCTCTTGAACGAGCCTCACGTCAACAGCATCGGAATGACTGGCCGCCTCCTTGTTCACGACGATTGATAGCAACAGGTCATGGTCAGGTCCCCATTCCGCCCCCAAACGGGATATCAGGTATTGGATCGCTGCAAGGCGACTCGAGGATGGTTCTGCTGGTTTTCGAATCGAAGAACGGGCGGCTTCCCGGATTGATTCCGCCAGATTCGCATCCAGTGACTGACCTGAAGTAGCAGCTGCCCATTGCTGGGCTAACGCGTAATGCCATGACGGCCGCGACTCCGTCGAAACGGATATCTCCGATAGCATACGAGCGCGCTGCGAAGGGCTGGCACGGGGCAACATTTTTTCGATCATAGCATGGACACCCATAGAACTCTCCAGGGGAACCGAATCGGCCTGGACTAATAAGGACGCGAGGACTCCATCGATCGAATCCGGGGCAAGAAACATGGTCCCATCCAGTACCCATCGGTCGACTGCGTGCGTCGCCAGTGCCCAAGCAATCTTTTCCTCGTCAGATTGGGCCGCAAAACTAGACTCGACAGCCATGGCCAATGCTAACGATGGAGATTCTCGAACTCGATCTGGCTTGACTTTCTTCCAAAGCACCGAACGGATGGACTCCGGATGCGGCATGCGATCGATTTGTCGCAGCATGAACTCGAGCCAGGGCGCATCCCCGACACCCAGCAACAATTCGAAATGGGCTGAGGTGCATTTTCCAATCGCGAGGAGTGTCGACAAGGCTCGGGCTCGATTCCGAAAATCAAAGGCGGTCAGCATGCCCTGCCGGATCTTGCTCAAGCTCTCTTCGGAAAGCCCTCGTTTGCGGAAACGCTGGATCAATTCCTGCTGAGCCAAATCCGCTCTGGATGAATTCTGGCTCAATAGTTCGCTCACTAGTTTGGTATCGTCGAGTTTGACCAATGGAACGAATGGCCGAGGCTCATACTCCGTGCGACGAATACGGTAGATCCGCCCTCGATCTTCACCCGCTCGCACATTGATTCGTCGTTGCCACTCGTCCGGAATCCACTCCGGATGTTCGATCACGTAACGATACATGTCGACAATCCACAACGATCCATCGGGCGCGTTCTCAATCCGGACAGGACGAAACCAGGGATCTCGGCTGCGAATGAACTCACTCTTCGAATCGGCATCGATCCGTTCGGCCGACCATGTCGCACCCTTCGGTTCGACTTTGAATCGAGCCACCAAATTATGGACTGGCTCGCATACCAGCGCATAGCCGCGCATCTCTTCGCCTTGACCGGCTCCCCTATTGATGATCGTGCTGCACGCCGAGGTAAATCGATTGACGGCATACAAGTCATTGAATCGATCCGCCTGTTGACTGATCGGAAAGACCGGAGGAATGCTGGGGGGATCCGTCATGAGTTGGTACCGACGGCGTGGAAAAGCTTGGACCCTTTCCATCCATCGCTGCGGATAAACGTAGTGAAACATCGGCAAACTGTTTTCATTGCCAAACCAATTACCCCAATCATCCGTAGCCCGTATGTACTGAGTCACTCCTGTTTCTAAACGCATGGTGGCCGTGTCGGGATCAAGGCTGATATCAGAACCCGCCACTCGAAACGTCTGTTCTGGTGACTTGGTTTCCAACCCTTGGCCGCTAACAGTGATTCGATCGGCACCACCTCCCGGGCCAAAGTACAATCGGTGATCCAATCCATACGTGAATCCGTGCACTCGATGCTGTGGATTGCCTTCGGGAAAGCCACTCATCAGAGTGATTCGTTCATCGCAGACTCCGTCGCCGTTGCGATCTCGGGCGAAGAAAATTTCCGGGGCACAGGCAATTACGGCCCCGTCCCGCCACGCATACACACCTGCGGGAAAATCGAGCCCATCGAGAAAAACCGTGCTCTTGTCTAGCTTGCCATCGCCATCGGTATCGACCAGCGTCTTGATCCGGCCGGTGCGTTCCCCTCCGAGCGGATAATCCCCCATTTCAACCACCCATACCGTACCGTCCGCGCCGAATGCAATATTGACAGGATCGGTGACGAGCGGTTCCGCCGCGACCAATTCGATTGTCCAACCATCTGGCACGGCGATGCTGGCCAATGAATCTTCCGGCGACATCGGTTCCTCGGCCGGATGGGTCTGCCTCGACATCTGCAGTATCCTGCCCACAATCGTCTCTTCGGTACCCGACACCCATCGGCCCGGTTGCTGGTAATACAGCATCGATCCATCGACTTCGTAACCACCCTCTCCTCGTACCCGCTCACTGGCCACGTACGCAAAAACGTCATCGACGTAACCGGCGACCCATACGTTCGCAATATGACTCAACTCCCGTTCGAGTCGAATCTGATAGTCGACGACGACCTCTCCACCCATAAAGACCCATGCCAACTCGTTCCCGAACGCCCAATAATGGACCGGGGCCGGATAGCTTTCCGGAATACGGTCTTTGTGTTGCAACAATCCGAGCCAATGATTCGCAAAGTTCCGTTCATGCGCCGATCCGCTCGATTGCATCTCTTGCAGTTTGGCGGGGGTTGGTCGTTCGGGGGCAAGCGCCACGAGCGTAAAGCTGGCTAGGGTGGGCTTCGGGAGAGGCTTCAACGGATTCTTGATCGCGCGCAGCACGGACTCACACAGCTCGGAACCATGACTCCGCGCATTCTCAATCGTCCCACGGGGATTCGGATTGGCATCGGCACCACATCCAATGATGGGCAAGGCGATGCAGTTCGGAAGCCGTTCTTCCAGACTCGCTGCAGAAATGCCGGCCCAATCTCCACTGATGCGATTGGCTTCAGGGGATATCGATGTGCAATGGCATGCGTACTGGTACGCTACCGCAATCGGCTCTCCTGCCGAATTGCTCACTCGCAATATCCTTACGTTTCGGTCCACCGGCCCCTCGTCGACCGTACCAATCGCCACCCATTGCTTGTCCTTGAGCATCCGCCGATTGATGGCGAACTCTGCTCGCTCAAGTCCATAACCCACCGCTCCCGGTTGCAATTTCGATGCAGCCTGTTTCACGACATCGATGATCTTCGCAACCAAGCTATCGGTATAGTGTTGACTGGCGCTCAATTCTGCTTCCCCAAAAGGTGCAGCAAACAAATTCGGAATGACTCCGACCAAATGCGGCGCCGTATGGGAATGGGTCGTGCAGAAAACAATCCGCGATCGGTGCACGCCCAGTGCAGGGACTAGTGACTGGAGGATGTTTTCCGTCATCACGGGTGAAAGACCGATCGCATCGATCGACACCAATACCAGAGCTTGATCGCTGGTCTTCATGGAAGACGATGCCACGGAGAGATCGGAGGGTGCGATCGGGTCCAGTATCAGGGCTCGAGCGAACAATCGATCGTCCACTTGAGCCGTCGGCTGGGTGCGCGAAGCGTACCCGCTCAGTCGTACCGGTGCCTCAGGTGTCACGTCGATTTTGGCAGCACCAACTCGCCACGTCATCTCCTGCGATGCCACCGTACCAGAGAACAGCCCGATCCATCCGGAGATCAATACCATCCCCGTAAATATCTTCATGCCAGCCCAATTCGTGTCATTCATCGTATTCACCTTGAGGAATCACAGCCGGCGCAGCCCGAAGAGAATTTCCGATGTGGCTGCGACGAGATCCAATATAGCGGACCGGATCCCGCCGGATCGCGCTGACCCTAGCAATCCATTGGGGTCAATTGCAGGAACCAATCCGCCGGAACGCACTAACGTCCGGTTGCAATTATCCGCCGGAACGCGTTAGCGTCCGGTTGCGCAGCAGGAACAACGAAAACCGGACTAACGCGTTCCGGCGGATGGTGTTTTGCGTTGAACGGAGGGTCGGGTAGATAGACTAACCTAAAACAGTGGCGAGCGACGGCAGACAGTGTTGCCAAGTATGCAGAAGCCCATCCAGTTGGAAAGGTCGAGGCACAATGGCATCGACGCCGAGTTGGAGGGCATCGCTCCACGTTCTCTCCTCTGGAAATGGATCGACAAGCGTCAAGAACGATTTCGAATACTGTTTGCGCAGAGGAACCAATATCCGTTGTGGATGCGCCGACGACATTTGGATTCGAACCCCAGGCAATCCACCCCAATCCCCGCAAATTTGCGGCTTTGGATTCCAGACTTCCCGTTCCAGATTGTCCACCACAATCAATTCCGGCTGCATCCGTGGCGGTATTTCTTCGCAGCGATTTCCTAGAGCTCGGACACCGTGGGCCTCCAACGTATGGAACCATACTTCCTGCTGCGGTGCATGATCGCTGATCACCCATGCCAATAGGTTCTGGCTTCGAAGGGAACTGAGTTGCGCGTGCATCCACTCAGAATGCTCGAGGATGACCGCATGGCGATAGGATGCGGGATTGAAATTCGCCGGAGGGTTTGCGGTCGGAAGGATACGGCGCTTGGGTGCTCTTCGTTTCGATGAGGCCTCTTCCATCGCGGTTTTTTTAGAACCATTCTGAGGACCTGCCAGCCAGCGTTGCCTAGCAATCCATGGCAAGATGCGATCGAACCACTGGAACCAATACATGGCTTCCAAGCGATCGGGAAGGGGAAAGGTCCTGCGATGGCCCAGCCAATCGCTCCCTAATACAAACGCCGTCGAAAGTCCGGACCGGCCGGCATGCGACGTATGAGATAACAGCCAGTCTGGTCTCTGTTTCAAAAATAGCCATCGCGGATCGCTGCGATGCTCGAAGACGCTGAGAAGGATGGGCGGGCTTTTCGCCCCTTTCGCTTGAGCAACCATCCAACCATCGAGATTCGCTGCATTCAGAACCTCGACATGGTTCACGCGGCGGAGCAATTCACTCCACGGCCCATCCACAGGCCCAAACCAGCCGAGCGTTGAAACCTTGGTCATTCCTGGGAAGCTCGGATCAATTCCATTTCGGCGGAGCGAATAATCTCAAACGCCTCCGTCGGGCTCTGAGCTGAGCGAAGCATCGTCAGCAGCACTTCGTCACTTACGAGCCTAGCCAAACGAGCCAGGATCCGGAGATGGACTTGGTCATCGGTAGAACAGATCAAAAAGAATACGTCCGTCATGTGACCGGTAGCGTTTCCAAACGGAATCGGCTGAAGGGTAATCCCGAGGGCTACAAACGAATCGGACAATATCGTGCTTTGCGGTCGGCGGGGGTGCAAAAGGGCAACACCGTTTTCAAGTGCCGTGGGATGAAGCTCTTCACGCGCTTGCACCGCGACCGACATTTCCGCCGCATCCCACAGCAAACCCGTTCCTGCAGCCAATGAACACATCTCACGAACGACCGATCCTCGAGTCCGAGCATCCAAGGGGACGGCAATGGCTTCGGTGATCATGAACTCAGACAGCATCGTTCGGTCATCAATGGTGGTATCCCAGTTCCTTTCAAGGATACGCTCCACCTTTTCCAGTTCCTCGGCATCCCCCACGCCGATGTGATCCTCGAGCCAATGATGAATCTCCGATTCCGAGAATCGCCACTGGCCATTGACTTTGCGACCAGGCAGCTTGCCACGCACCGCCATCTTCGTGACTTGGTCTGGAGTCACGTGCAGATAGGATGCGAGTTGATCGATGTCAAAATCTTTGCTTGCCATGGGGCCCTTGGGGAAAGTAGGGACGCCATCTGGATGGGAGTCCGAGTTGCCACCCGCGCCAGAAAACAAGCGTCAGGACGCGAAATCGCAATTAAAATAGGATAGGATCTATTGCGAATCTGCTAGAAGTGTAATGGCAGAGCCCCTTTGGGCAATCCCGATTTTCTCCCTCCCTCCGAGATGTTGCCTATGTTCCCCAAAAATTCACGAACGCAAACCGTTCCCTCAATGCACTCGATTTCGCGCCGAAAGGCACTTGCCATCGGCCTCGGTTCTGTCGCCGGTGCATCGATCGGCCTGAGTCCTATCCATCGATTGCTGGCCCAGGAAGCGAAATCGGCAGGACTGAAGTTAGGCTTGCAAATCTATTCGCTCCGCGGTTTCCCAGTCGATGTAGCCTTGGACCATACGCAGAAACTAGGCTTTGACCAAGTTGAATTCTTCAGCGGTATGTTTCCGTTGGATTCATCCGACGAAGCCATCCAAGCACTGGTCGAAAAGGTCAAGGGCTTGGGCTTGACGATCTCGGCTCACGGCGTCAACGGTTTTTCAAAAGATGCTGCCGCCAATCGAAAGGTATTTGAATTTGCGAAGAAGGCTGGGATCAAGAACATTTCGGCAGCACCCACCTCGGATTCTTTCGACAGTCTTGAGGAGTTGGTCAAGGAATATGACATTCGCATCGCGATCCACAACCACGGTCCATCGGATCGATTCAATAAGGTCGTCGATCTCTTGCGAGCCGTCGAAGGCCGTGATGTTCGTATTGGCGCATGCGCTGATCTCGGTCACTACATTCGCTCGGGTGAAAAACCGGTCGATGTGATTCGAGCCCTTGCAGGACGACTCTATGGTATCCATCTCAAGGACTTTGCTGATATGAAGGAGAACACGCGCGGCGTACTTCTCGGACAAGGCCATCTGGATTGCGCCGCCGTCTTTGATGCGCTGATCCAAGCCAAATTTCCGGCCGATGGAGCGTTGTCACTCGAGTACGAGGAAAACCCTCAAGACCCGATCGAAGACATTCGCCAATGCGTGGCCACCGCCCGAGCGGCGATGAAGAAGGTTGCGGCGTAGCGCAAACGACATCCTCTTTAACAAACCGATTAGCCGGAGTGCGTTAGCACCCGGTTTCCGTGGGTATCGCTGTCCAACCGGATGCTAACGCATTCCGGCCTCCGAGCATTACCCATCTATTTGCGGTGCCGATTCACCAACGCCGACTCTCGTGTCACATATCGTAGTGATACTTCGGTTTTTGACCGATCAATCGTCCGAGATCCTCAAAGAAGCCAGGATAGGTTTTCTCAGTGCAGCGAGGGTCAAGGATTTGACAGCCTGGCACACACATGGCGATCAATGCCAAACTCATGGCCATCCGATGATCGCGATAGGTCTCCAGCCTGCACGGCTGTAGCGGTTTTGGAACGATTGTGAGTCCATCTTCGTGCTCCTCGACTCTCCCTCCCAAGCGTCGAAGCTCTCGTGCTAGATCCCCAATGCGATCGGTTTCTTTGTGGCGATTGTGAGCCACCCCGCGCACGGTTGTTGGCGAATCGGCAAAGAGGGCAACCGCAGCCAGTGTTTGCACGGTATCGCTCATTGCATTCATATCGACATCGATCCCGTGAGCCGCTCGTCCTTCAACCTCGATCCAATCCGTTGCATGGGTCAACGTGCATCCCATCGATTCGAGCACCCGTGCGAATCCAACGTCCCCTTGCAAGGCTTGCATCGACAAGCCTTCGATTCGCACGCGTCCTCCCGTAATGGCAGCGGCAGCAAGAAAGTAACTCGCTGCGGATGCATCCGGTTCGATGATGTATTGGCAGCCTACATAATGTTGGGGGGCAGGGATTGAATAGCCACCGTGATCGCTCCGTTCGACGTGAACACCAAAGCATTCCATCACACGCACAGTCATGTCGACGTAAGGCTTGGAGACCAAATCCCCTTTCACCTTCAGCAGAACTTCTTCACGGCAATAGGGAGCAGCCATCAGCATGCCACTCAGAAATTGGCTGGAAATATCTCCTCGGACAGAAGCGGGCCCACCTCGCAGCCCCTCCGCTCTCAGATACACGGGGGGACAATCGGGCCGATCGCTATTGCGACTAACGATATCCGCACCCCAGTCGCGAAGCCCCACGAGCAAGTCCCCGATCGGCCTTTCTCGCATACGAGGCACACCATCGAGGTAGTACTCGCCATGTGTTGCGGCGAGCGCGGCCGTCAAAAATCGGATCGACGTGCCGCTGTTTGCGATGAACAGCTCTGCCGTAGACTTTGGAGGCTGTCCGCCACAACCCCGAATCACCATTCGCTGCGCAGTGCGGTCCCAATCGATCCAAACACCCAGCTTTTGCCAAGCCACCACCATGACTTCCGTGTCTTCGCTCTCAAGCGCACCGTCGAGAACCGTTTCTCCTTCTGCCATGGCCGCGCAAATCAACGCGCGGTTGGTAATGCTCTTGGATCCGGGCACACGCATTGAGCCCGTGATGGGCTGGTCCACCGGCAAAAAAGAAACTGCGGTGGGTTTTGTGCTGCTTGGCGTGCTGCGGGATTCGTTCACTGCGAAGTGATCTTCCACAAGCTGGTAGCGCCCCGAACATACATCGCATTGCCCGAAATTGCAGGTGACCCCAATACTTCGTCACCGAGTTTATTGGTTTCGACGATGGCACCTTGCTCTCCATCGAGAGCGACGACAAAACAGGCTCCCTCCATGGAGAACAAGAACAAACGATTCCCTGCAACCACTGGCGATGACCAAATCTGGTTTGCATCGGGCAATCGAAGTTGCCATAGCACTTTGCCTGTAAATACATCGCCACAGACGAGCACCGTCCGGTTGACTACATACACTTTGTCCCCCATGACGACGGGTGAGCATGCGTTGGGATTGAGTTTGTTTTCTTTCCATAGTTCGCTCGGTGTGCCCGTGCTGGACAAGTCCAAAGCCGTCAAACCTCCGGATGGAACGATAAGTTTCCCACTCTCGGAGGCGGCCGAGGAAGTCGTGGAACAAGCGATCGGTACGCGCCAAAAAGCCTGTCCGTCGGTCGGTGAAATCGCCATCAAATCTTCGCTCGATTGAAGGATCACGGCGGTCTTACCATTGGGCAATTGCACCGTTGTGGGGGATGACCAATTCGCTTTGCGAGGCCGATCCAACTTCCAAACCGTCGTGCCATCTTCGGCATTGAGTCCAATCGCAAACGAATCTCCTTGGCATTCGACTTGAACAATGACCACGCCTCCAACCACCACAGGAGAACTGCTCATCCCGACGTCGTTACCCGCCTTTGGAAAATCGGATGCCAACGAGCGGTACCAGACTAGGTTTCCTTCTAGGTCCACTGCGGCCAAATCATTGGAACTGAAAAATGCAAAGATGTGTTTTCCATCCGATGCAGGCGTAGGGGCCGCATTAGCACTCGTCGGATGGCAATAAGGACGTCCGCGCGCCACCCATTGTTGCTCCCAGTTCTGCTTGCCGGTCGCACTGTCGTAGCTGAGCAACCGGATACGCCGCTGATCCATACCGTCGCTGGACGTCGTAATGACTTGATCTCCGACGACGATCACTCCGCCGACGCTTCGTCCAGGAATACTCGCCTTCCAACCGATATTCTGTCCGGATTGGCCATCAAACTTCTCCGGGAGCGATGCGTTGGGCGCAACCCCGATCGCTCGGGGACCGCGAAATTGAGTCCAATCTTCTGCGCGGCTCAGCGTGCTAAACGTCGTGCTCAGCGATGCGCCGAATACACATAGAACACTTGGTCGTATCCAGCGGGCGATAGGATGTTTCATAATTGGATATCCAGAACGAATCAATGCCATGGGGATTTCAGATTCAGTGGGAGACGATGATTGTCGAATGGATTGGAATTGTCGAAAGGACTGGAGGATATGGAGACTAAGGGGCGAGTGTAATCGCCTTGCCAGTCGAATCGCAAAGTCTGGATTGGAATGTGAACTGTTGCGCCCAGGCTTCCTTTTGTTCATTTTGACAGACCTTGATCAAGATCCGGTTCTCACCCGCTTTGAGTCGGACGGGTACAGCGTATTGGTCGATCTGCATGCCAGTGTGATAAACCTCATTCGCGATGACCAGTTCTCCATTGACCCAAACCTTTTGTGCATTGATGCATCCCACGCGGATCTCGCAATCGACGTCACTGGGAACATTCACCGTCGTTTTACCGTAGACGATGCAACCCTTCTCGTTGTTGAAGAGCTTGGCCAGATCGACGAGGCCTTGGTCTGGCCCCTTCTCCTTTTTTTCTGTCCTTCCTTTTTCTTCTCCGTTTTTTGCCAAACCCACAATCTTTTCGGGACCTTCGGAAGTACCTTCGATCCAAGTTACCTTGCCGGTTTTTCCTTCGTACGAATCGGCCAGTTGATTTCGAGTCCAGTCGGTTTCAACGGGATAGACCTTGTCGAAGTTCTTGCTTCCGATGTTGTCGAAAGGACCGATGAAATCCCATCGCGTTAGAAAACCAAAGTGCTTGGCTTCATCGACTTCAACACCCGCCTTGCCCAATCGCGCAATAACGGCAGCGACTTGCTCAGGGTGACGAGCCGCATCCAACAGCGTCGTGAGTCGAGCTTGGTCGATCTCCTCCGAGCTCGCGAGCGCTCGTGCCACAGCATCGAAGCGAATTTCTAAGCTCGGATCGAAGAGCATTTCGTCCAGCCATTGAGCTTTCCGTTCTTCATTGTTATCTGTCAGCCAGCGAAAAACGGTGTAACGCGCTTCGCCGTCCTGAGTCTTGTCAGCGAGGAATTTTTCGAGCTCGGCGGTCTGAGTAGCGGATGATCTGCGATGCAGACCGTTCGCTAATCCCACCAGCCAATTCTTACCGATGGGGGAAGCACCTTTCATGGCGGAGAGAACTTGGATGAGACTCAGCTCTTTGCTGCTACTCAACTGTTTTGCAATCGAGGCGGCTTGCTGGAGCCCTTTTTCATCTCCCGGCTGAATCGACCGAAGCGTACTGAGTTGATCGGACAACACATCCGCCATGCAGACAGGGGCGCTCATCGTCAGACACGCCGCCAAGGTACCAGCGCGAACAATGGCTCGGAAGCAATGCTGCTTCCAGGACGGGTAAAGCGGATTCTTGATCATGATCCAAGCAACTCTCAAACGGACATGGCAGGAAACGTGAATGGTCAGCATGGACGCAGTGCAATCATGCCGACGGCCCATTATGGCGACATTCTACTGTCCGCAACAGTTGCCCAGCCCCGTTTCGCCGAACCTCTTGGCTCCAAAACGGATTTTCTTGAGCGTGGGGCGCTGGTTTTGAAGTTGCGAGTTCCGAGTATCTCGGAGCCCCAATCCTTGTTTTCCGTCGCTTTCTCGTGCTCGTGCTCGTGCTCGTGCTCGTGCTCGTGCTCGTGCTCGTGCTCGTGC
>JBAWXH010000080.1:0-24589 GCA_037144155.1 Planctomycetota bacterium
GCTGGAAAGGGGGGCGTCGGAAAGAGCACCTTGTCAGCCGCCATCGCTTTGACACTTCAGAAGTTGGGAGCCAAAGTCGGTTTGGTCGATGCGGACGTGTATGGTCCTAGCCTTCCCCACATGTTGGGCTTGGAAGGAAGACCCGGAATCGAGGATGGAAAGATCCAACCGATTTTGAGTGGGACTCTTCCTGTGATGTCGATGGGATTCTTGATCGAGCGTGATCAAGCCGTGGTGTGGCGAGGGCCGATGCTCAACGGTGCGATCACGCAGTTCATTCGGGATACGAATTGGGGGGAACTCGATTACCTTATTATCGATATGCCTCCAGGAACCGGGGATGTGGCACTGACATTATCGCAGTTGTTGCCATTGACGGGAGCGGTCATCGTTTGCACACCCCAAGAAGTCGCTCTCTTGGATGCGAGCAAAGCGATCTCCATGTTCGGTAAAACAAACGTTCCCATTTTGGGGATCGTCGAAAACATGAGTGGATTTACGGATCCTGAGTCAGGCCGCACGTTCGATATTTTTGGTCGAGGTGGAGCCCGTTCCAAGGCGGAGCAGATCCAGGCACCCTTCTTAGGAGAGGTGCCGATATTGATTTCACTGCGTAGCGAATCGGACGAAGGGGCATTGGCGAAGGCGCTCGAAGATCCAAAAATCGCGAAACCATTTGATGATGTATGCCGCGCGCTGGTGCGCTCGGTTTGTACGCAAATCACTTCGCGACCCGCTGCTGCGGCTTCGCTTCCTGTGCTTGGATGACGTCGAAGCACCATCGCGGATGATTTACCGCCAAGATGCCAAGATCGCCAAGGCCTGTGTGCATGCCGTCTTCGTGTTCTTTGCGTCTTGGCGGTTCGCTTGTTCAAGCAACAGGATAGGGCATCCCCCGGCCAGATAGGGCGGCGATGATATTTTCCGCTGCGATATTTGACATTCGGTTCCGCGCAATGTGGGTCGCGGAACCGATGTGGGGCAGTATCACGCAATTCTCGCGCTGCCGAAGAGGGCTGTCACTTGGAAGTGGTTCGGGATCCGTGACATCAAGCCCGGCAGCGAAGATCGTTCCGTTGAGAAGTGCTCCATTCAGCGCGGTTTGATGGATCACTTCTCCTCTCGATGTATTGATCAGGATGGCACTCTGTTTCATCAGCCTCAATTCCCTCTCTCCAATCAGTCCGCGAGTTTCGGGTTGCAAACTTGTATGCAAGCTGACCACATCGCTTTCGGTTAGTAAATCATCCAGCGATACACGTCGAGCGCCAAACAACGCTTCCATTTCCGGTTTCGTGGATCGCGATGTATAGACCACTTTCATATCCCAGCCGAAATGCAATCGCTTCGCGACTGCGGCTCCGATCCGACCCATGCCGACGATTCCAAGAGTTTTACCGCCGAATTCTTGGCCAAGAAATTGCATCGGTTCCCAATTGCGCCAGCCCAATTGGTCCACGTTTTGAATTGCAGTTCGGAAGCATCGGCCAGCAGCCAGCATCAAAGCGACAGCGATATCAGCGGTTGCATCGGTTAGCGCCCCGGGTGTATTGCCGACCGCAATTCCACGCTGCGTCGCTGCAGTCACATCGATGTTGTTGTAGCCGACCGCAAAGTTCGCGATCCCGCGCAGTTGTTTTCCAGCCGCGTCCATCAGTTCCCCATCGACTCGATCGCTGAGCATGGTTAACAAGGCATCGCATCCACGGACTTGTTCGAGCAAGATCTCGCGCGGGGGTGGATCATCCCTTTCCCACACCTTGACCTCGAACTGCGTTTGCAACCGTTCAAGTCCCGAGGATGGAATGCGCCGTGTAACAAAGATTTTGGCCATAGGATTTTGGCTTGTTGAAACGGAGGGGAATCAGGGGGGAAGGAGCGTTGAGCGGTCGAAGCAGAGCAGGGCAGGGCAGGGCAGGGCAGTTGGGTACCGAACGACTACAGGAGATGCTTGGCTTTGGCTTCCAAGTAACGATTCACGAGAGGCGCTGTCAGTTGATCCGGGAATGCATCGATAACCATAGCTCCGTTGTCTTCGATTCTGCGAATCACTTCATGCCGCCACAGCAATAGCTGAGCCGCTGCGGCGCTTCGAAACAAGGCTTCGTCATCCATTGCGGGATTGTCCGCAGCGTCAAAAACACGCCGATCTCTCATGAGTGTTAGGACTGGCAAGTGCCGATGGCCGAGGGTGGACAAATAGCCTGTTACTTGGGATGCCGTGACATCGTCGATGACGCTGGTGATCAGAACGACCATGGTCCGTCGTCGGCAATGCTTGGAAAAATAGAGAAAGGCTTCGTCGTAGTTAGACTGCTTCATGGTCGGAAAGCGGTCAAACAACCCATGAAGGAGATGGTTCATCTGATTGGCACCGCCTCGAATCGGCACATACTTTTCCACGCGATCGGAGAAGCACATCATGCCGACCGAGTCTCCTTGGTGGAGGGCCACGTAGCTGAGCATAAGGATCGAATTGAGGGCGTAATCGAGCAAGCTCAGCCCCTTGTATTCATTGGTCATGAGGCGACCGCAATCCAAGAGAAAGACGATGCGTTGGCTTTGGTCTTGCTGAAATTGTTTGACGGTCAATTTGGATCGTCGGGCTGTCGCACGCCAATCGATGTGTTTGTAGTTGTCGTCCTGGGTATAGTCACGAAGCCGTTCAAAGTTGTTGTCTTGACCCAAACGGCGGGTTTGTTTTACCCCGATCAAACTCAATCGGTTGGTTTTCGCAAGGAGTGCGTACTCGTCCAGTTGCTGCATGTTGGGGTACACGAGCAATTCATTTTCACAGTCTCTCTGAACCATCCTGGACCAAAACCCAAGTTTGCTGCGGAGCTGAAAGTAGACGAAATGAAACAAAAATCTGCCGCGTCGCCCCGGGCGCAATTGGTAATCGAGTTCAACACGTTTGAGCCCCGGCAAGGTGAGAGCATGGAATGGAGGGGTAGCCTGCACTCCATCCGGCAGATCATCTCGGACGAGCAACGTATGGTTGTGATCACTCCGGTTTTCAATGTGTAGCGTGACGGCGTGTTGGCCTCCGAGGGAAGCGCTGCGAAGCATCCGCCGTTCGACCCGAATGCGAGTCGGCCCGATGATGGTCAAGAAATCCATTACCAGAACAGCCAGGGCCAACAGATCAAGAAGGACCAGAAAGTAAATGAAAAGATTGGCTCCGTAGCGCATGTTTGCGACAAAGGCTGAGTTGGAATCCGCGTAAAGTGCGCCGATGATGGCCGGAACAGCGATCATCAAAACGGACAATAGCGTCAAAGGGATGAGGAGCCACAGCCATCTCTGCGTGGGGAAAATCTTCCACACGGATCCCAATAGGAGCAGTGGTGAGATGATTGCAATGAGCCCGATCCATGGGGCCCAGAACAAGTAGGAACCTACGACATCATAGATACTCATGGGATCTACAACCGAGGTACTTCGATGCCGCGAAGAAGGGTCGTGAGTTCCTGGTCGATACGAATCCCTTCCACTTCTGCTTCCGCGCTCAGGACGACACGATGTCGCAAAGCTGGCAGCGCGATTTCCACGACGTCGTCGGGGACTGCGTAATCTCGCCCATTGAACGCGGCTACCGTGCGAGCGCCTTGAACCAGAGCGATACCAGCTCGAGGAGATGCTCCCAAGTGGAAGGTGGGCCATGATCGGGTGGCGCGAACGACTCGATTGATGTACTGAAGTAGTTTCGGTTCGATGCGAACGCGGCTGTTGGAATGAATGATTTGCAAGATTAGTTCTGCGTTGGTGACTTGAGCGACCTCGTTTTGGAGGATGTCGGCCAAATCGATTTGACGCGAATGAAGATCTAGAACGCGGGCTTCTTCCGCTTCGTCGGGATAAGAGACGATTGCCTTAAACATAAAGCGATCGAGCTGGGCTTCGGGGAGGGAATAGGTGCCTTCGCTTTCCAGCGGGTTCTGCGTGGCGAGTACCAGAAACGGTTTGGGAACTTCGTGGCTGACTCCATCGATCGTGACGCGATCTTCTTGCATGATTTCTAGGAGGGCAGCATGCGTCTTGGCAGGGGATCGATTGATTTCATCGGCCAGTAGCAATTGAGTGAAGACGGGACCAGGCCGAAAGCGGAAGTCTTGGGTCTTCATATCGAAGATCGGAGCACCTGTAACATCCGAGGGCATTAGGTCCGCCGTGAACTGAATGCGACCAAACTGGCACCCTAGTACGCGCCCGAGAGTTCTTACGAACAACGTCTTTCCTAGTCCAGGTACCCCCTCGATGAGAAGGTGCCCTCCCGAAAAGAGGGCCACTAAAGCCGTATGGACCAATTCCTCTTGGCCGACGAAAACCTTGGAAATCTGCTCGACCGCAGCGTCATAAAACTGTTTTGCAGGATTGGACGAGGGGGTAATCGAAGGAAGAGGGGTCGGGTTGCTAGCGAAATCTCGGGTTTCGTTTTGGGTCATTGGTTTGGTCAGCGCGTTAGAAGTTCGGCATCAACAGCCTGTGCGGAAATTGTATGATATCCAGAAACGGCGTGGGATCGGCCTCGCGCCATTTCCAGAAATGGGGATTTTCAAGGAAGGTGATCATCGAGCGATGTCTGCCACGGCATGCGGAAAGGTAGAGACCACCGAGAATGAATTCGGCAATTGCCAATGGCCGTCGGTTGCCAACCGTTGGCTGAGCGATCTTCAATGGGATTCGCTTCCCCCTGTGGCACGTTCGGAAACATGGCTGGGGATCATCGCATCGCATTCGCACCGTGAGGAATCGCGACGATGGAATTGGCAAAGAAATCTCGATTCCGCCTTGGTCTTTGCCAAAGAGCAGGGGGCGACGATCCTGTTTTCTGGCGAATCACCCTATGCGGATACGATCCGGCACGCATGCATGCGATTGGAACTCCCGCATCGTGAACTGACTTTTCACGCGCCGAACGGGGAAGAGCGCATCTCCAAGTACTTACAGCTTCGTTTTCGCGAAGGTCAGAATCGCCATCGAAAGCAATCGCAGATGTGCGACGCCGCACTCGCGATTTTGTCGCATCATTTGTTCGTGTTGCAACTCCGTCCCAAGGGCAAAGTCGAAGCGCTGCTGCGCAGTCGATTAGCGGAACCCGAAGTCACTGCGGGAACGACGTTGGTAATGATCGAGCCTGAACGGAAACGAAATCCCATGCGTTGCGAACTGGCGTTGAGTCAATGTGGCGCCATTCTCTGGATGCACCCAGCAGCGGATCACGGCCAGTCCTCTCGTACCTCAGGGATCGCAATTCCGAATGCCTTTTGGGGGTGTCGCAATCGCATCGCTCCTGCGACGTTACAACCGACGATCGGTACGAGATGGCATCGCGTGTGCGAGGGTGAGTTCATGGTGCATTGCACGCGAGGCCGTTCAGGACCATGGCCCAATCAATCGTGGCAAGACTATCTTGATGAGGCCTTCCAAGGAGAATGCGAGGGTACCGGAACCGTCTTGGAAACGCTGGCCAGAATCCTTTCGACGCAACGGTTGATTGGGACGCAGCGTCTTCGACGCGGTGACGCGCGCACGGTATGCTTTTCTGAACAATCCTTGGATGTATTGCTTTCAAAACGAGAATTCCAATCCCATTTATCGCGATGGGATTGGGAGCCCTACGGCATAGCCATTCGAAAGAGCTGTTTGGTTACCCACGGCGCAAGGCCCGTCCAGTATCTACACCCAACCGAAATTGCTCGTTGCGATACGGAGGAACTTCCGTACGTTCAACCGGCCAGTGATTCGTCGCACGGTCGCGACTGGAGTTTCGAACGTGAATGGCGCATGGCAGGGGATCTGCGTTTGACGAAGATTGCGTTTGAGGATGCGTTTGTATTTGTACCCAGCCAAGAGGAGGCGGCGTTGATCTCTCATCTGTCGCGCTGGCCCGTCGTGGTCACGAATGGATGAACATGATGGGGGTACAGTCGTCGCCTTGCGAGAGTTACAAGGGGTGCTCCCCGTGAGTCCGAGAGTGAGTTGGAGTAGGCGATCGCTAAAGCTGATGGGATTACTAGTCGTTGCATGGTACGTCATGACCCTAACGCATGAACTAGGGCATGTGGTGTGTGGTTGGCTATCAGGAGGAAAACTGGTCTATCTGGACCTGCGACCATGGGCCTTGCCGCAAAGCATGTTTGATCCCGATCCCAATCCTCTCGCGCGGTTGTGGGGTGGCCCAATCCTCGGCGCCGTCATCCCGTGCTCGATCGCGCTGGCAACGCGACGCGTTTGGGTGCGATTCATCGGATCGTTCTGCGTTCTTGCGAATGGCACCTATTTGACAATCGCATGGTGCGTTGGGGATAGTTTTCTTGACACAACCAAACTTTTGGAGCACGGTGCCTCCCCGATCGCATTGGCAGTGTATTGTGTGGTTTGCTGTGGTTATGGCTATGTTGCGTTTCGCCGAGCCTGCCGAGAAGTGCTGTTCGCCGCCCCCCTATTCGCTGCGTCCGCCAAAGGCTGAACACGGCACGGACAGCGTGCGCGATTGGAATCGCAACACGCGTGGGGAATGGGGGACCAGGACTACTCGAAACCGTAGCCGATCGATTCTGTCCCGATAGATACATCGGGAGTCAGTGGCGTACCCAATGTGTCGAGATCGCGTGGGCTAGCGGCCGCTTGAGACGCGTCGGATTCGGTCGGACTCGCGACAATGCTCGATTCGAAGTCGGTCCCATATGCATTGTCGGGTGTTACCACATCCGAATTCAGGAGATGGGATTGGTAGGGTTCGAGAGCGATCTTTCCGAAGTATTCACGGTACTCGATGCTCGGTACCACCTCGGACGCTCCGGAACCATGGTTTTGAATTCTAACGATGTTTGCATCGGTGTTGACGGGTACGTCGGAGGCGTTGACGTTGGAAGCGAGCCTTGAATGGGCCTCCTCCTGGAGGGGAGTTTCCACGGCTTCAGACGCTGCCGCAACGCCGAGCCACATCGTCGGAGAAACGAACAGAGAGGGTGGTGATGTCACTTCAAGCGGTTGCATTGCACGTTCGGTGACGGTTTCATTCGTTGCAATGCTACTCGAAGGGGCAGGGTAAGCAATCGGATCATCGCTCGGCAGTTCAAGAACCGGGGGACGCGAAAGAATCGGATTGTCGTTCGGAATCGTATTCGATTCGACACAACCAAATCGGATGGAGTTCACTTGTTCCCATGTGTGGCTTAGCATGCAGCCATCGAAGGGGAACAGTCCCCGCCAACTATCTGGACGTTGGGCAAGCACCGATTGCGTCGGCAATGGGGTTGTGGGGACCGCAGTGACATCGTCGTGGTTTCGAGAGGATACCGGGATATTGCCGATGTTCGATGGTTCGCTTGGAAAATCCTGATCGGCATTGCGATCCAATCCATCTCCACACTGGGAGGAAACGGCTTCCGCTAACGGTAAGCAAAGTTCCGAGTCTGTGATCGAAGGCTCCGAAAAATCGGGAGCAGTGAAGGACTCGGGAGCGGAGACGTTCTTCAACGGATCGGCTGTATTGCCGGGAGCGTCAGGGAGTTCGCGCCGAGCCTGTTGCGTGTTGATTTGGCTTTGTGTTTCGTACGGGAAACACGCTTCGCTCGGAAAGCACGGCTCGAGTTGGTTACTCGGCTGCAAAGCGGACGGGGCTGGAGCCTCAGATAGGAAGGCTGCTACGAAATCCGAACCGACGGGCGAAGCAGATGTTTCCTCTTCCCACGCCTCCGTTCGGTTCGATGTATCGCCACTGTCTGCGATCAATTGGAGAGAATCGATCGGAGTAGACGCATTGGAATCACGGGTGCTGAGCGTGTACACAAAAACGTTGGCGACAAGCCCTGAGGGGAGTATCGCCGACGCTGTGTCTCTGGACGCGGCTGGTTCCTGGGCATTCGATTCGCATGCATCGACCGCCGGACTGGCTTCTGCGAACGCACGATTCCCGAGACATCGAACCTCCGAGAATTGCTTTGAGACTAGGTCAATGCTCGCGCTGTTATTCGACAGATCTCCATCCAACGCCGCATAATCGTCGCTAACGAGCGATGGGTTTGCGCGAGCGGCATTGTCAGCGGATACGGTCGTCAGGGAGATGGCTTGTTGGGATCGCGAGCGTTCGAGCCATTCCATCCCGCGAGCGATCACCTGTCGACTCCATCGTTCCCAATCGGAGTCCCATCGAATGGATTTTCGCAAATGATTTGCAGAAGCCAGAGCCGAAGAGCTGCCGTTGCGCAATAGCCATCGCGCATGATCTTGGACCTGTTCGAAACGCTCGGCTCGTTGCATGGTGCGGATGCATTTCTCGATGTCCGATATCACTGTGTTCGTATCCCGATGGGTATCAGGAAGGCCCCCGCTGGCGCCGCCAAGCGAACAGTCCAAATCATTCGAAGCCAACGAAGGTTGGTAGCGAAGTGGTAGAAACTCCAGTCCAGAATCATGCACGAGGCACGAAGTGGAATTAGGTAGATCGATCGTTCGCCAATCCGCATAAGCGCCTGGCGTCGAAATGGTTGCAACAATCAAGGCACGTACTGTTGCACGAAAGGAAAACGGGAACGATCGAACTGGCATCGCTCGGAACCTCGGTTGGATGCTCGAACATCTGGGCGTTCACTGACGACACAGTCTGTAGGACTGCGTGCCAGCCTTCCGTGGCCTAGATGCATAGAGAGGGTCGTGATTGGGTGGGACTCGCTACTCAGAGGCTGATTCCGTGCCTTTGTGACTGAGAAGCTGCGACACCTGATTCATCGACCGGCGGATGGGAAGGCATGCACCGGAGTGGCAACGCAAAGCGAATTTCTTCCCCGACCGCTACCGATTACCCAGAGCAAATGCATTGTGGCGATCGGTTGGATTTTAACGATTCTGCGCCAAGATCTCGGCGATCACTTTTTCTGGCGACCCCAAGGCTTGCAGTCGTCCAACCCAGAAGCTGACTTCGGATGCGTTGGGCAATCTTCCTGTCAGGGTTTGAACGACCTGTTGCAAGTATGCGGAATCACTAGTGAATCGCTCTCGATATTGGCTACTGGCCATGATTCTCGCTGTAACATCATTGAGCGTGTGACCTTCTTGCATGTAGGATTGCCACGCGAGGATCTCGCGACTGGTGGGTTGTCGCCCCAGCAAGCTAACGAAGACTTGGGTCAGCGCATCCAAGTTGACCGCGCCAGGGAGACTGGTATTACCCGTGTAGCCTGCAGTAACGGCACCTGGGTTGTTGTTTCCTATCCAAGCGACGCTGGCGGCATTGGTGCCCGGCAGGGAACTCCCTCGATTGAGAACGAGATTCAATGGTTGATTGAAGCTGGCTGCTGGCAAAAGGACAGGGGCTGGCATTGAATAGACAACTTGATTGTTCCAACTGACAAATGCCGTGAGTTGGTATTGATCTTTTGGATCGATGTAGCGTGGATCGTAATTGAGTTCGAACCGAAAGGGTCCGGCACCTTCGGCTCGAACAACCGCTTTTCCGCCGCCGATTTCATAGTATGGCTTGCTTCGGTTTTGAAGCTGAACGGTAAGGACCGAACCGACGGGAAGGACAGCCCGATCGCTGACGTTGACGGTACCTGATAGGGTGCTGGAGGCAGGAGAAAGGGTGACGACACTCGACCGAAGGGTTCGGGTGCGACTGTCTTGGATGAGAAGCGAAACACGTCCATAAGGATCGGCAAAGCGACGAAGCTCGTCCCCGATATCTACGACGCGACCATCGTATTCACCGATGCGGCTGGACGAGACAGCGACAATCACGTCGCCAGGGACGATTCCAGCTGCCGCGCCTGCACTCCCTGGCTCCACGGTTTGGACGACGGCTCCGACATCCGAGTTGCGGATAAAAACGCCGAGCTTCCAGTTCTTGTTCGTGGGGACGATCGCTCCGCCAGGGAAGGTTGCTCCTGGAAATGCCGTGGGGACGGCGCCTGGAGGTGGGGTAAGTGGAATAGTGCCATTGGTGCTGGGGATGGCATACGCTCCCATGGGTGGCATGGCGCGAGGAACGGCCGTATTGAAGTCAGTCCAGCTCTGAGCGAACGCACCCGACGAGAATGCAAGGATCGCTGAGCTTAAAATTGCGCTGAAAAACCTGCTCATAGTACACCTGTGTTTCGATTCCATCGATCGGGGTGGGGAGAGAGTGCGAGAGGCAAAATGCAAAGCTTGTGCCGCAAACCCGAGCCCTAGGGGGCGGGCGGATATGGCGACAAACAATCTATTGTCATCGCAATTGTGGACCGCTAATCGTGTCCAGTTGTTTGCGGATGAAGGCCGGGTCTAGCGGGAAGAATCCAGCGCGAACGGCTTCCATCTGTCCATCGCGGCTAAGCACGTACCGCAGAATACCCTCGCGCACTCCACCGTCGGTCTTCATCGCAGCTTTGTCGATAATCAGAAGGAGTGGGCGGACCAAGGTGTAATTGCCGGAGAGGAAATTGGCTTCGGTCGGCTCGACCGCAGTTCCGTGGATAATGAGGGGCACACCTCGAATGGCATCGGTGCTGTCACCGAAACCGATTAGGCCAACGGCGAGCGGGTCGATGCCGATACCTTTGGCAACTTGTTCGTTCGTTTCATAAACTTGGGCCGATCGAGCTAGTTCCGCATCTCTTATGATCCAATGCTTGATGAACCCAGTTGTACCACTGAGGTCGTTGCGACCATGGAGTCGTATAGGTTGTGAGGCCCATTCCCCGGTCAATCCCAAATCCCCCCACTTGCTAGCGTTAGGCTGCGAGGGGGTCGAGGCGCGCAGGATGGCTTCGAGTTGCTCGGGCGTTATGCCTGGAATCGGATTGGATTTATGAACGTAAAGCGCCAATGGATCGAGAGCGACGATGACCGCCAGGGGGTCTTTGCAGTGCGATCCTTTTAGGCTCTCTAGTTCAGTCGGGGTCAAAGGGCGGCTAGCGCCAGCAATCACGTTGGGGTTTTCCGCGATCTCTTGAATCCCAGCGGATGTTCCTTCCTTACCCTTTGTGAAGACAACATCAGGATGGAATTTACGGAAGCGTTCAGCCCATGCCCGGGCCAGGGATTGCATGGTGGTGGATCCCGCGAGAACGGCATTTCCTTTGAGCTCGGACCGAGGATGGTAGGGCTCGATGGCGTCCATGAGATGCATCAACGCTACATGTTGCAACTGCTCGGGAGCTGATGAGGCTGGTGGCTCGACGGCTCCGCTTCCAGATGGGTTGGCATTGCTGACAGGAGTCGCCACGGTGGTTTGAGCGGCGCCGCGAGATGCTAGTCCTAAAAGGGCGATTGAGAGACATGCCAATCGTACGACTGAGAGGCGGGAAGCATTCCTCGCGGCCTGGATTGGGGTCATGATCGTCGCACGATATCGAAGAATTCCGTTCATCTCGTTCTCCACCTCCTGGGAAAAGATCATTAGTCTGTCGAGCAATTAAACTTGCTTCGTGCAGTATACAAAGGTTCTAACAAGATCCATAGAGGAGGTTCAGGGCTGAAAACCCGTCGCATAGAAATTCTGGTGGAGAATGCAAAATCGCCGTCACTCAATCCAGGCATGCGGCTGTGAGGATCAACTCGGCTCGATAGCCTGGGGCAGCCAATTGAGGATGACTACACGCTCGCGACGGGGCATGGCCTTCGGGGACCCACGCTTCCCACATCCGATTAAATAGTGGCAAATCTTCTGGGTAAGGAAGGTAGATCAGGACTTGAAGGATTCTCTCTCGGTTGCTGTTGGCAAGAGCCAGGCGAGCATCGACTTGTTGGAAGAGTTGCTCAAATTGCCCGCCCGCATCCAGGCTCGGATCATCCGGAACCTCGACAAAGTAAGCCACTCCGCGGTGAATGACCACGTCGGACCATCGTGAGGTGACTCCATGTCGTTGTATATGGGACATTCGCTAACCCAAGACGAGGGCAAATAGGGCGGCCTGTGGGGATCGTGCGATCAAGCACTACTCTGCCAGTTTGCGGAGAACTGTCGGGAGGATTCCACCGTTGCGATAGTAATCGATCTCAACGGGTGTATCGATTCGGACCAAGGCGCGGAACGATTTCTTGCTGCCATCGGGTCGAACCGCGTCGACGGCGATTTCGCTTCTTGGTTGCAAGGAATCCATCAATCCGGCGAAGTGATACGTTTCTTCGCCTGTGAGTCCTAACGTCGTGGCGGTTTCGCCCGGTAGAAATTGAAGTGGTAACACACCCATACCGACCAAATTGCTGCGATGGATCCGTTCGTAGGACTCGGCGATGACAACTTTTATGCCCAAGAGCAGTGTCCCCTTTGCTGCCCAATCGCGCGACGAGCCTGTACCGTATTCGGCACCTGCCAGAACGACCAAGGGTGTCTTGTCCGCGATGTACTTGATCGCCGCATCGTAGATGCTCATGGTTTCGCCGGTCGGGAGGTACTTCGTGACGCCACCTTCGGTTCCTGGTACCAGAGCATTGCGAATGCGGATGTTGGCGAAGGTCCCTCGGACCATCACTCGGTCGTTGCCGCGCCGGGCGCCATAACTATTGAAATCGGCAGGAGTGACACCGTGCTCGATAAGGTAGCGTCCAGCAGGACCGCTTTTGGCGATGCTACCTGCAGGGGAGATATGATCGGTGGTTACGGAATCGCCGAGTACGGCAAGAACGCGAGCCCCAACGATTGGTTGAATCGTACCGACGTGCTTCGTGATTCCTTCGAGAAAGGGTGGACGCTGAATGTAGGTGCTCTTTGCGTTCCATGCGTATTGATCACCAGGAGCGACAGGGATGGCGTTCCAGGTTTCGTTGGAGGTAAATACTCCCGAATACTGTTTGAGGAACATTTCAGGGAGGACAGAGGCTTCGACCGCAGCATGGACCTCTTCCGCTGTTGGCCAGATCTCATGGAAGAAGACGGGCTTTCCGTCAGAATCTTGCCCAAGTGGGTCTTTGTCGAAATCGATGTCCACGGTGCCTGCCAATGCATAGGCGACGACGAGGGGAGGGCTGGCAAGATAATTTGCGCGTGTATGCGGATTCACGCGGCCTTCGAAATTGCGATTGCCGCTGAGAACGGCTGCGGCAACCAGATTTCCATCGGTCACAGCATTGGCAACTGATTCAGGGAGTGGGCCGCTGTTGCCGATACAGGTCGTGCATCCGTATCCAACGACATTGAAGCCCAATTGTTCGAGAGCGGTGAGAACACCTGCATGGCTCAGATAGTCAGTAACTACGCGCGATCCGGGAGCGAGGCTCGTCTTAACGTACGATGGTACCTTTAGTCCGCGACTGGCCGCCTTTTTAGCCAATAGCCCCGCACCGATCATGACCGATGGATTGCTCGTATTGGTGCAGGAAGTAATGGCCGCGATAACGACCGCTCCGTGTGCAATCGATGGCTGGGCATGTTCGTCTTTTACCGTGGCTCGAGCCCCCAGTTGATCGGAAGATAGGCCAAAGCCTCGTTCGGCGATCGGGGCGCTCAAGGCTTTGTGGAACGAGGTTTGGACCGATCGAAGAGGGACTCGGTCTTGAGGGCGCTTGGGGCCAGCGACGGCAGGCTCAATCGTCGACAAGTCCAACGAGAGGACCTTGGTGTAGTTCAGCTCTGGCCCGTCATCGAATCGAAACAGCCCTTGTTCTTTCGAATAGCGCTCTACCAATTCGATTTCGGAGGGTGTTCGGCCGGTCCGCTTGAGATACCCGAGCGTTTCACTATCGACCGGGAAGAAGCCCATGGTGGCTCCGTATTCGGGCGCCATGTTGGCGATCGTGGCGCGATCCGCAAGGGACATTCGCGACACGCCTCCACCGAAGAATTCGACAAATTTGTTGACGACTCCTTCCTTTCGAAGTATTTCTGTCACCCGCAACACGAGATCGGTAGCGGTTGCGCCGGAAGCAAGCTTGCCTGTGAGCTTCATGCCGACGACTTCAGGCATCAGCATGTAGAGAGGCTGCCCCAACATATTGGCTTCCGCTTCGATACCGCCGACTCCCCAACCGAGGACGCCGAGGCCATTGATCATGGTGGTGTGCGAATCGGTACCCACAAGCGTATCCGGAAAGGCGACGGGTCCAGCATGATCGGTTCCCTGGAAAACGACCTTGGCTAGAAACTCCAAATTGACTTGGTGGACAATTCCTGTGTTGGGTGGAACGACTCGGAAGTTATCAAATGCTTGTTGTCCCCAGCGAAGGAATTGGTAGCGCTCGCGGTTGCGATCGAATTCCACATCCACATTCTTGCTGAGTGAATCTGCAGTTCCGAAATAGTCGACCTGGACCGAGTGATCAATAACGAGATCGACTGGAATGAGAGGATTGATTTTGTTCGGATCGCCCCCCAAAGCTTTCATCCCATCGCGCATCGCAGCCAAATCGACAATGGCCGGAACACCCGTGAAGTCCTGAAGAACGACTCGGGCCGGTTTAAATGGAATCTCCAATTCGGCGGGTTTGGCAGCATTCCATTTAGCCAAATTCACAACGTCGTCTTGTGTGACTTGGTAGCCATCGCAATTGCGTAATACTGCTTCCAAAAGGACTCGGATGGAGAAGGGCAGGCGAGAGATACTGGCGATCCCCTGCTTCTCCAGTCGATCGAGCCGGTAAATCCCCAGTTTGCCTTGGGGAGATTGGAAAACGTCACGCGCACCGAATGGATCGACGACTTTGGTGGGAGCAGCCATGTTATCTGACAAAAAGAGAACGTATGGATATCGATCGAGAGCCGGTCGATCGAGTGGATCAGCGGACCGCTATTGTAGCCAGAAGTAGCAAAAGAAAAACGGCCCGTGAAGTTCACGGGCCGTTCGATTCGTTTTCGTTTCAGGCCTGAGGAGGGGCCTTCGACAATCCGAGTTTTCTTAGTTGCAACCACAACCGGCAGCTGGAGCTGGTGCTGCTGCAGCCGAGCCACAACCGCAACCTGCCGAAGAAGATCCAGCGGAACCTGCAGAACCTACGGAACCTACGGAACCTACGGAACCTACGGAACCTACGGAACCTACGGAACCTGCAGAAACGGCCATGCCGTTCGACCATACAGGAACCGAAACGGTCGTCGGAACTTGCTTGCAGACGGTTACTTCGACTTCTTCTTGAACCGAGTACGGAACGCTGACGTTGTACTTCTCAACCTTTTCTTCGGTCACATTGTCATAGACAGTGACGTTGAAAGTGCGAGTACGGGTTTCTGGAACCATGACGGTCGTGTTGATGTCACGAGTCTTGGTCTCAGTGGTGTACTCGGTAACGTTCTTGGTACGAGTCTTGGTTTCAGGAACGTATTCGGTGACGTTCTTGGTACGGGACTTGGTTTCGGTGTCGTAAACAACCTTCGAAACTTGGCGACTCAGTTGCTCTTCGACAACGCGAGGAACCTTGACCGTGACTTGACGATCTTCGGTGGCCCAAACGGTCTTGGAAACTGGACGTGTCTTGGTTTCGGTGTTGTAAACCGTCTTCGAGACAGTACGGCTACGGGTTTCCGTGTTGTAGACAGTCTTTGGAACAGTCTTGGTACGGTTTTCCGTGTTGGTGACGCACTTCTTCACGGTGCGGGTTCGTTGTTCGTCGTTGTACGAAACCTTGTTGACCATACGGGTCTTGCTCTCGGTTGACCACGAGCACTTCTTGACCGTTCGGTAACGGGTTTCGGTGGTGTAGCTAACCTTCTTGACCGTCTTCGAGCGAACGTCGTCTCGGTAAAGAGTCACGTTGTAGGTGTACTCTTCGGTGCTCGACTGGTTTTGGTAGGTGGTGCAAGGAACTTCTTGAGTTACCACGTTTGGAACCCAAACCTTACGGCAAACCGTACGGGTCGTTGGGGCTGGTGCAGGAGTTCCGCAACCGCATGGGTCAGCAGCAACTGGAGCGCCGCAACCGCAACCGCTGTTGACAGGAACTTCTTCGGAAACCGTTTGGTACGAACCCATGTCGCGGGTCACGGTCCGGGTGGTCGTCACAGGAACGCGTCGGCAAACATTGCGGGTGCCGGTACGTTGTTCTGTGTAGGGAACCTTGACGGTGTAGTTGACAACTTCGTCGTTGTAGACAGGAACCGAAACCGTGTAAGGAACTTGTTCGTCGGTGTAAACCGGAACTTGAACCGTGTAAGCGACTTCTTCTTGGGTCGTTACAGGAACCTTGACGGTGTACGTTTGAACTTCGTCAACCCACGAAGGAACTTGAACGGTGTAGTTCACAACTTCGTCAACGGTCGAAGGAACTTGAACCGTGTAGTTCACGACTTCATCGACGGTCGATGGAACTTGAACGGTGTAGCTGACTTCTTCGGTGACGGTCTTGGGAACTTGAACTTGGACGGTGTTCACTTGATCATCGTACACAGTCTTCTTGACGGTGTAAGGAATCGATTCGGTGATCGTTCGTGGAACTTGAACCGTGTACGATTCTTCGACTTGTTTGGTAACAGGAACTTGGACGGTGTACGACTCTTCAACTTGCCTTGTAACAGGAACTTGAACCGTGTAGGTTTCCGTTTTGGTTTCGGTCTTTGGAACGTTGACGGTGTAGTTTTCCGTCTTCGTTTCGGTGCGTGGAACGCTCTTCGTTACGTTGTAACGGCGTTCACGTTCTTCGGTGCGACTCAGGTTCTTGGTAACCATTCGCTTTTCGGTCACTTGTTGCGGAACATAAACGGTTCGCTCAACATAAGTGATCTGGGCGCCGCAACCACCGTTAGCGACTTCACCAGCACCGACAACAGTCCCACCCACAACAGTACCATAACCGGACGATACGACAGCATGCGAATGAGCGGTTGTGCTTCCACAACCACAGTCACCAGCGAATGCATTTCCAGCCGCAAGCATTGTGGCCAGACCAAGGAACAAACCTCGGCGAAACTTCATAGCAGACTCCTCAAAGAAAACGAATCTAGTGGCCACACGGCCGAACCAGTAATCCAATTACGCAACCGCAGAAACGCTACGGTCGCTAAAAAACTCACGATGCAAACTCTTCGATGATGATGGGAAAATAACTTCGAAAACTCAGAGGATTCCGTGAAGTAAGAGGTCCATCCACCACCTTGGATACACGGAAGTTTAGCTACTAAAGAAATCAATGGAAGCGATCCCCGTCAAATTCTTCCTATTTTCCCCAAGCTGAATTTGAACGATTTCTTCAAGATGGGATCGCAACGATTTTTCAGGGCCAAAGCGAGTATACCGAGCGTCGAAAGCAAGGAAACACAGCCCCGTCGTCGTCCGTACCATTTCCTTCCCAGGTCGCCCCACATTGATTGGGTGTTATCGTTTGGGAGTTCTCGCTGAAACGCAAGTTTCCTCGCCCGGCTGCACGGTGGATCTAGTCAGCTGCGGGATTTATCTAGCGGGATTCATCTGGGGGGAAATCATTGGTCTTTTTCCTGTCGAAGCGGCGACGCAGGGAAAACCTTCGTTGGGCGTCAGAAGGCTTCGGTTGAGCGGACGGCGATAGGCCCTAGTTCTAGCCCGATCATGAGCGAGTTCACGCCCGAGCCAATTCCGAGCAGTCCGCAATGACCCCGCTGCGGCAAAAAGCCATCTTCTATGGCTCGAGCAAGGGCGGTCGGTAACGCAACCGATCCCGTATTTCCTAGTTTCTCGAAGGTGGCGAAGTCCGTTTCTGACTTCAGTCCGAGCCTGTCCAGCATTCGTCTGCGATGCGCAGCACCCACTTGATGGCAAATGGTTGCTGCAAAGGAGTCACGCGACCATCCTGATTCTTTGAGTAAACTTTCAAATGCTTCCCGTCCGGTTTCCAGTCCTGCCTCCAGTAACTGCTCCGAGTGCGTATTCATGATCGGTTGCATCGAAGCTCCCGCTTGGTCGGTATCGCTCTGACACAAATCATGAAATTCGGTTCTCGCGACGGCCACAGCGGCTCGAATGGCGCTTCCGTGTGGGACCCCCTTCTCTCGCAACCAGTCCCGATTCGCCAAAAGCCACGCGCAACTGCCCGATCCAATCGTCAAGGAGGCAAAAGCCGGCTTGATCGTTTGCCGTGTCAAATGTTCGTCGTTCTTTAATTGATCTAACGTAGCGCGCATCAACCCGCGCGCATCCTCGGTTCCCACCACCAATCCCGCTCGGATTTGACTTGATTCGATCATCATGGAGATTTGTGCGGCACCATTCATTACCCCCAGGCAGGCATTGCTAACGTCATAAACCCATGAATCTTGGGGGATACCGACCAAATGATGGACGCGGCAGGCAGTCGCTGGTTCTAAATACTCTCGGCAAACGCTCGCATGGATCAAGCAACCCACTTCGCGAGCAGAAATGCCCGCAGCCTCGAGTGCCAATCGACAACTGAAAGCGCTGCAATCGCTCAAGCGTGCGGAAGGGCCCCACATTCGCCGACTGCGAATACCGCTCATCCCTTCCAGGCGGCCGGCCGGCAATTTTAAACGCGCGTAGACGTCCGCTAATTCCGATTCGATCCAGTCCGAAGTGATCTCCAACGGAGGGACAAGATGGCCGATCGATACCAACGCAACGTTATCGAATTTCATTTTGTCCGACCCTAGTTCAGCGGCATGTCGGGTGTAGGATCATGCCATCGGGCAAATGAGTCACGCAGGGTTTGTGGAATAGGAAACCCAAACAGTTGTCCTGTCGTACGATTCTTGATCGAACAAACCGTGACCATCTTTCCGCGTGCCAGCAGAATCTCATCCCGCCAGATCCGATGCGTCAGACTCATGCTCTTTGAGCCGAGCCGTTCAATCCAAACTTCGACACTGAGTTCATCTTCGAATCGTGCCGGCGAAAAGTATTCGCATTCACACCGCACGCGAGGCCAAGTAAGAATCGTGTTCGCCACGTCACCCAATGCCCCGTGCCCAGTTGTAGATGCGGGCCAAGACGCAGAACCGGGTATCGAATCTATTGACGAAAAGATGGAGAGTCCCAAGGAACGGAACATTGCATGCTCCGCTTGCTCCATGACAATGAGAAACGTCGAGAAATGAGCAATGCCCGCCGCATCTGTCTCTGCAAATTCAATGCGGCGGTCCCAGCGAAAATGGGAGGCTTTAATCTCCGACATAGGGCATAAGGGCCATGAACCGAGCTCGTTTGATCGCCTCTGCGACGGCGTGCTGGCTAGTTGCCGAACAGCCTGACTTGCGACGGCTAACAATCCGACCGTGCCGATTGACCAACTTGGACAGCAGCTCGACGTCCTTGTAGTCGACATACATGGGGCGCGGACGCTTGCCATCCACCAACAGCGGATCACGCTTTTTGATCTTTGTCTTCACTCGGGTCCGTTTGCGAGCGAATTTCTTGCCGTTGGGCGGTCGTTTTGAAGGGTACAGAGTAGAGTCCATACGTAAGGTGTGATGAAGATCCAAACAGCCTGCCGATTTCCGGGTTAAAAGTGTATCCAACGTCGCAAAAACCATCAAGGGCCGTTTTTCGATTCCTGGGCCCCAGGCCTAAAGATCCGGTTGGGCATGCCGATTTTGGAAGTTTTCTCCCTTCCTAGGGAAAATCACAATCCGCAGCATGTACAAGGGTGCTATCCGCCCCTCGCCCACGCGTCGGGTCAGAACAAACTCGACAATTCGGATCAAGAGGGATGAATTGCAGGCGGGCTGATGCGTTCTAGGTCGTTTTTTCCGATCCATTGACTCCCCCATGAGTCTTGCCTACGTGCTATAAATCTTTCGAGCAAAAGGCTTTGGGAACTTTCCAATGAATGAGAAAAGAACTGCGTGATGCGGAACACGAAAAAGGTGGTCATCGTCGGTGCTGGCCCGGGGGGATTGGCTGCCGCCATGCAGCTCGCTCACGCGGGAGCGGATGTGACGGTTCTCGAAGCCAAATCGGTCGTCGGGGGACGATGCTCGACTTTTAAAGCCAATGGTTTCCAGTTTGATGTCGGCCCCACGTTTTATCTGTACCCTCGCATTCTTCAAGAGATTTTCCAATCGGTTGGAAGGGATATCGAACGAGAGATCCCAATGAAGAAACTCGATCCACAATATCGAGTCGCCTTCGAAGCTGGTGGGCATTTAGATTGCACCTCCAATCTCGAAGAGATGGATCGTCAAATCGCATCCATTTCTCCCCAGGATGTCGGGCAGCTGAAAAAATACCTCGATCACAATCGGACGAAGCTGGCTAAGTTTCGGCCGATCCTGGAAAGCCCCTTCAATCACCTTGGGGATTACTTGCGCCCGGCCCTGTTGGCTGCGACCCCTTATGTCAAGCCTTGGAAAAGTCTCGGCCAAGAGTTGCAGTCCTACTTCCATGATCCGCGATTGGTTATCGCTTTTTCATTCCAAGCCAAGTACCTGGGGATGTCCCCGTTTCGCTGCCCCAGTTTGTTTTCGATCCTTTCCTTTCTTGAATATGAATACGGAGTCTTTCATCCCTATGGTGGCTGCGGCCAAGTCAGCACCCGTATGGCTGAGATCGCGGTCGAACTCGGATGTAAGATTCACTTGAACGAACCGGTTACGAAACTGCACTGGCAAGGCAAACGTGTCACGGCCGTACAAACCGATCAGCAGACCTACGAAGCGGACGCGATCGTGATCAATGCGGACTTTGCGCACGCGATGCAGCATCTTGTACCGAACGAATTGCGGTCCCGATGGTCGGATGAAAAATTGGAGTCGAAGCGTTTCTCCTGCTCCACCTTCATGATGTATCTGGGGATCGATGGGGAATACCCAGATCTCCCTCACCATACGATTTTTATTTCCAAGGACTATTCGGCGAACCTGCGAGAAATTGAAGAAGACAAGGTCCTACCTCGGGAACCCTCCTTCTATGTTCAGAATCCGATTGTCACGGACCGAAGCTTGGCACCACCTGGCAAGAGTGCTCTATATGTATTGGTTCCCGTCCCTCACATTAGCCCCTCCACTCCATGGGATTCTCAGCAAACGGCGGACTTCCGCAAACTGACCTTTCAGCGGCTGAAAGAGATCGGGTTGCACGATCTTGAGAGTCGCATCGAATTCGAACGAGTCGTCACTCCGAACGACTGGCGCAGCAGCTATTCCGTGTACCGGGGCGCCACGTTCAACCTAGCACATAATCTGGGTCAAATGCTCCACCTCCGTCCTCATAATAAATTCGAGGAATTGGATGGCGTCTACCTTGTGGGTGGCGGCACGCATCCCGGCAGTGGCCTTCCCGTCATCTACGAGTCCTCCCGAATCACTTGCCGTCAGCTCCTTCCCCAACTCGGACTTGATAATCGATTTATTGATGAATTAGACCCGTTGGAATCCTCGGCGTTAGCCGCCGAAGAATACGCGGCCACATAGTCATTCAACGAATTGGTCATTCAACGAATCGTCCGTACGAGACGGCAATAGTTAACGCGAGGCAGTGACTCGAAACCCACAAGGATCTTTCCTGATAGGGAATGCAGACATCATGACAAATTCCGATACGACAGTTTCCACAGACGATCACGTTTCCATCTACGGATTTGAAGCCAAGCAATTGGATGGTACGTCCTATTCGTTCAACGACTTGCGTGACAAAGTTGCATTGATCGTGAATGTGGCCAGCAAGTGCGGGTTCACTCCGCAGTATCAACAACTTCAGGAACTCTATGACCGATACACCGCCAGAGGCTTTGTCGTCATGGGTTTTCCATGCAATCAGTTCGGAATGCAAGAACCCGGATCGGACGCTGAGATCGGACAATTTTGTTCGCTGAACTACGGGGTGACGTTTCCAATGTTCGCAAAGATCGACGTGAATGGCCAAAACGCGAATCCCGTCTTTTCGTTTCTCAAGAAGAATGCGCCCGGATTGCTCGGTACGGAAGCGATCAAATGGAACTTTACCAAATTCCTAGTCGACCGATCGGGCAAAGTAGTCGATCGATTCGCGCCATCGACCTCCCCGAACCAGATTGCGAATGAGATCGAATTGCTCCTTGGTCAACAGGGCTGATGGGAAAGCGCCGTTGTTTCCACGCAGACCCTCGGTAAGAAACAAATACTGCTCGTCTGGTTCTCCGCCGTGAAGACGTTTGCTGGCTTAGTTTCGCGCCCTGGTTCCCTATAGCCTGCCTCACCACGAGTCTCTAAACTCGGAAGGTATGGACGCACCTACGCAACCGGAAGTCCCCGAATCCGCTTCGAACCAAAGCAACCCGACCGTCGTTCACGGAAAACGATGGCTGATGGACCTTTTTCCCAATCTTCGCGATGCTGGGATGCGATGGACGGAGGATGACGCGGGTTCCTTGGCGGCGAGCGTCGCGTATTATCTCGCGCTGTCCTTGTTCCCAATGCTTCTTTTGCTCACCTCGGGCATCGGTTTATTCTTGCGTTTTACTCACACGGGCAAGGACGCGGAACAGCAAATCTTGGCCACTGTGGAAATCTATGCTTCACCCGCCGTCAAAGAGCATATCGAGCAGTTATTGAAACAGCTTACGCATCATTCTTTAGTCAGCGGTCCATTTGGTATCGTGATGGCGATCATGGCCGCCATCGGTGTTTTCGCTCAGATCGACCGCGGCTTTGATAAAATTTTTCGGATTGCAGTGAGGCGAGAGAAAAGTGTTTCCAAGACGGTGGTGCGCGTTGTGCATCATCGTCTGTCTGCTTTCTTGATGCTGGTCGCGCTAGGCGGTTTGATCGTTGTATTGTTCGCTGCCAGTATGGTCATCGCACAGTTTCGATCGTTGACGGGAGCCTCGATGCCCAGTTTGAAGCACGTCTTCAACGCCGTCGAGGTGATTTCAACGGTTATTGCTAACGCCATGCTTTTCACTTTGATCTATCGCACGCTTCCGAAACGACGCGTGCTGTGGAGGGACGCACTGCGTGGTGGGCTGTTGGCTGCCATCGTTTGGGAATTGGGCCGAGACATTCTCGGGATGTTTTTGATAGGCATGCGTTACACGACTGCTTACGGCGTAATCGGTTCGTTCATCGCCTTGTTGCTGTGGTGCTACTATGGCATCTCCATCATTTTCTTTGGTGCCGAATACGTGCAGGTTCTTGAAGTCAGGCGCCAATCTCGTCGCGAGTCAACCCATAGCGGAGCGTTGAACGGGAGATCCTTGGCGGGAACGGTAGCGAAAGTGATTGATCAAGGGGAAACCCTGGCTTCATCAGCATTGGCGGAAGTGAATCGTCCTGCTGACGATTCAGGGACCCAACTCGACGATGATAGGACCACTTCGACTAGAAATGGCGTGGCCCGGCCACGAACTCGGCCTCGGCGCAGTTCCGGCGAAACTAAAAATGCCTAGACAGCATAGGTCCCGTTTGAACCTGCGACCGCTTGACTTGCGGACTCATCGAACGTTTTGAGTGCCCGGGCCGCAAGAATTTGCTAAGATCTTGATGACTCCGGTGTCCTTTGCTTCTTTCTCACGTTCGGCAGCTCGCTCGGCTCGTTTCCAAACTTTCGGCATCGGCAGAGTGGCATTTAGTTTGCACGTTACGCGCATGGTTTTTGTTTACCCATTCACAAATTCAGAGTCGAGGAACACATGAAGAAACACTGGATCGCTTCTCTTATCATTGCGAGCACTTTGACGTTCGCGAACGCGACCGCACAGGACAAACAGGTGCGAGAGATCGTCACTACATTCCAAGAAAAAATCAAAGCCAATGACTTGGATGGAGCGATCCAGATACTGGATGAAGCCACTGAAGACAAAGTAGTATTCCCTCCGTTCCTGCGGCAACAATTAGCGATGAGTCTGCTTCAGCGGAATCGGAATGAGGATGCAGTTAGGCAGGTGACAACATTGTTGGAAACCACCTATGCCGAGATCGCCAGAGACGGGAACGCCATCCCCTTCGCTTCGTCCTTCCCGATCGCCAATAACGTTTTGCGCCGCGCGAATCAAAACGATACAGCACAAGAGTGGTTGGAAAAAGGACTGACTGCAGTTCAAGCCAAACTAGATCCAAGCAAATTGACTGCTTTGCACGGGGCCTACGGGCAATTGATTCGGGCGAAAGCAAATTCGCTGATCGAAAATGGCAACGCAGAAGCGGGGAATGCGTTACTGTCAGAGTACATCGTCAGCGCGGAAAGGCTATTGGAATCAGATCCGAAGGATGAGAAAGCGATCACCACGATATTCGGTCTGTGGAACTTGGCTATCGGAACCCAAAGCCCGGAAGAGGCCAAGCGGACGTTCGCCAAGGCCCAGTCTTTGGCTCAATCCTCGCTCAAAGAGTCGGTTGCTATCGGTTTGCTTCAATCCTACTTAGCGTCGGTATCGAACTACGCATCGATGGCTGCACGCACGGACCCAGATGCGGCGGAGTCTGCGATCACTTCGGCCAGGGATTTTATCAAGACTCTTAGCCTCGATGATTCGAATCTTGAGCGCCTTGTTGTCGACAGTGGGAAGGGTTGGGAACGCACGTTGAAGTCGATCGAATCCAGCCGCGGGCTTCTCGCGATGGTCGGGCAACCTGCACCTGACCTCGATCCTCTCCAATGGGTCAACGGCGAACCGGAAACTCTTGATAGCCTCAAGGGCAAAGTGGTATTGCTCGACTTCTGGGCGGTCTGGTGCGGTCCCTGCATTGCAACCTTTCCTCATCTCAAACACTTGGATCAGGAATATGGCCCGAAAGGGCTGGCGCTGACCTCCGATGTGACCCCGCGCTATTGCGAGG
>JBAWXH010000081.1:0-23872 GCA_037144155.1 Planctomycetota bacterium
CGATACCGCATCGAGTAGACGATACCGCATCGAGTAGACGATACCGCATCGAGTAGACGATACCGCATCGAGTACGAGTACCATTTCATTGAGTACGAGTACGAGTACGAGAGAAACCCGGAGAATCGCAACTAAAAAAGTTGCGATCCAGCATTCAAACGCCACGGAGTCTCTTCGTAGAAACCTCTGGAGCCGGAGCCTCTCAGAGTCCCTGCAGAGTGTTCCTAATCGGAGATCCAGACCATGGACGTGCGATACAGTAGCTCGATTTGCCGATTGGCTGGAGCGATCGGCCCATCGAGATTCGGAAAGATATCGTTGGGCGAGTCCTTGGTGGTATCGACAAACGTTCGCCATCGCAAACCGCGCGTCGCGGCAGGAAAATGGAACGTCTTGGTCTCGGGTGTACCGTTGAGCATGATGAGGATGTCGCGACCGAATTCCTCTGGGTCGCTGGCTAGCGAAGGTTTGCTTAGCCAGCACACCAGGGTTCCATCGGGTGCATCCCAATAGATCGGCTTGCCGGTCGATTCAAACCAACTGACGTCCGGGATGCCTCGATGATCCTGGGGGCGGCCGGTCAAGAATTGTTGGCGGCGCAAAGATGGCTGCATGCGGCGGAACTCGATCAAGGCTTTTGCAAAACGCAAAACGTCAGCATGTTGATCGACTTGGTTCCAGTTGAACCATGATATTTCGTTGTCTTGGCAGTAGGCGTTGTTGTTTCCTTTTTGAGTGCGACGTACTTCGTCCCCCATGACAATCATCGGCACGCCTTGGCTAAGGAGCAGAGTCGTGAACATGTTCTTGATCTGGCGCAATCGAATGGCTTCGATGGCTTTCTTTTTGGTCGGCCCCTCCTGGCCATAGTTATCGCTGTAGTTGTTGTTATCGCCGTCACGATTTCCTTCTCCATTGACTTCATTGTGTTTGTCTCGATAGCTCACCATGTCGTTGAGGGTGAATCCATCGTGCGAAGTGATGAAATTAATACTGGAGTAGGGGGCTCGACCTGCTTGTTCATATAAATCCGAGGAGCCGCTCAGTCGCGTAGCCATCGCACCTACCATGGATTCATCACCACGCCAATATCGGCGTGTGTCATCCCTGTAACGGCCGTTCCATTCAGCCCATCGCAAATCTCCGAAAGAGCCGACTTGGTAGGCGCCCGCTGCATCCCATGCCTCGGCAATGATTTTGGTATCCGCCAACATTGGGTCTTCGGCAATCAGTTCTACCAAGGGGGGGTTCTGGACGAGATTGCCATGTCGATCCCGCGATAGGATACTCGCCAAATCGAATCGAAAACCATCGATGTGGTAGTTGTGTACCCAGTGCCTCAAGCAGTGGAAGATCAACTCTCGACATACGGGATGATTACCATTGAATGTATTACCGCATCCCGAATAGTTGCTGTAGTGGGCACCACCCGAGTTCAGGATGTAATAGACTTGGTTTTCAAGCCCCTTGAAGGACAGTACAGGACCGCGTTCGTTCCCTTCGCACGTGTGATTAAAGACAACGTCAAGGATGACTTCGATACCTGCCTGATGCAGCGCCTTGACCATCTGTTTGAATTCGTTGACTTGGGCGCCGGGCTCTTTGGACCAAGCATAGCCGCGATGCGGGGAGAAGAACGCCATCGGATCGTATCCCCAGTAATTGGGGCGAGCCGGAACGTTTCCGTGGATATCATGAATCGGGAATTCATGCACCGGCATCAATTCGACAGCCGTAATGCCCAGGCTTTTGAGATAAGGGATTTTCTCAATCACGCCAAGGTACGAGCCGGAGTGTTTGACTTTGGCAGTTTTGCTTTGCGTGAATCCGCGGACGTGCATTTCGTAAATGACGGTGTCGCTCATCGGTCGCCGAAGATGCCGATCTCCCTCCCAATCAAAGGTGTCCTCGACGACAACACATTTGGGAGGTCGGATGACGCCGTCGGTCGTATGCTGAAAACATCCGGCCAGGGCTTTGGCGTACGGATCGATCAGTCGGGCGTTTCCATCGAACCATTGACCAGATTCTGGGTCGAATGGTCCATTGGCTTGAAAGTGATAGAGTTGTCCCGCTTGAAGCCCATGCAGGTGGATGCTCCAGACATCTCCCCATCGATCTTTGTTCCGATCGAAATCCACCATCTCCGAAGGTTCACGGTCATCGACGTGCTTGTACAGGAGAAGCCGCATGGCGGTTGCGGAACGGCTGAAGACGGTGAATTGCACACCACGATCCGTGACGCTAGCGCCGTAGGGCAATCGATACGTGAACTGCAGATCGGGAAGCGGGTTCCGCATGAGCATAGGGGTGTTCTGATCCTATCGGGATGGAAATGCATGGACGTATCGAGTCGTCAAAACCTTACCACGTCCCGTTCTCGCGTCTGAAATCGAAACCCAAAGTTTCCAGTAGTTTTATGCCGTGTCCACCGGAATCGACCATCTAGCGAGCGGCGATCGAGCACGCGGACCTTGTTGAATGCGCCGGAAATGACAACAAAGCGTACCCTCGGAGGAGGACGGTCGCCAATCCAAGATTTCCGGGGCCTAGCAAGCATTCGGAGGGCGAAGCTCGCGGTCCAGGCGTGGCATGGCGAGTGGCATTGGCTGGATCAGTACACTCCGTAAAGTGGGTTTTTCCTTCTGCTGACTTGTTATTTTGGTTTCGCTGGACGATCATTTCCAGCGAGTCACTCATCTTGCCCAATCCGCAACCCACCCAGCCATCTACGTAACTATATGCACTCTCTCCGGCACCCTCGGCTGTTGTTTGCAACCACCTCGTTTATCCAACGGGCCACTCTCGTTGCCATCGCGGGACTCGCCATTCCGATCTTTGGGACGCTTCCGTCGGAGGCTCGCGCGCAGGAATCTTCTGCGCCTACCGCGACTAGCCTAGAAGCCGTGGCCGCGATCCAAGGAATGCTTGGCGTTGCGGTGACGGAAAAAGAGGGACAAGTCACCGGCGTTGATTTTCGAAAGTGTGGCGACGACTGGATCAAAACTTTTCCTAAGGTACTCGAAATCCCAACCATTCAGACGATTTCGGTCAGCGGGCCTTTGGCGACGCACGAACTCATCGTTTCGCTGAAGTCATTGCCGAACCTGCGCACGCTCCGATTGGAGCAATCCGCCATCACCGATGATACGATTGCCGAAGTAGCCAAATTTCCCATGCTCGATGACATCAATCTGGATCGCTGTCCTGTGACCGATGCGAGTCTCAAAAGTCTTTCCACTTCGCCAACGATCAAACGGATTCGCGCCCCACGAACCAAGTTCTCGGACGCGGGATTGGCGTATTTGAAGGACTCCGTCCAACTGGAACTGCTTGACTTGTCCGACTGCAATCAGATCAGCGATGTCGGCTTGAGCTACCTCAGTGGGCTTACGAAACTTCGCAATTTGAGTTTGTGGGGACCACGCATTACCGATGACGGTATGCAACACCTGTCTGGATTGAAGAACATGGTCGCCATCTCCTTTCAAGATTGCGGTGTTACGGACAAGAGTTTCGGCGCTCTGTCCGGAATGACCAAACTCAAGGAGTTCGATATCTTCCGAACCCGTGTTGGCAATGATGCACTTGCCGCTATCTCGGGTGCCAAAGAAATGTCGAAGATGAAACTGCGAGACTGCGCTATCACGACCAAAGGGATTGTCGAACATATTGGCAAGTTCCCAAACCTCACCGTGTTGGATTTGAGCGAGACCACGATTAAGGACGCGGCCCTAGTCGAAATCGGCAAACTTCCCAAGATCGAAGATCTAAACTTGTGGCACACTCGGGTCACCGATAGTGGCTTGGAAGCTTTGGCGGGGAGCAAGCTGAAACGATTGAACCTCGACGATACCAATATTGGGGACGGGGGTATCCCATCCATCGTTCCAATCAAGTCACTGGAGTTCTTGCATTTGGGCAAGACCGCTATTACCGACGAAGGAGCAGCCAAACTTTCCGAGCTGACCAACCTAAAGACATTGATCCTAACCAACACCGCCCTCAGCAAGAAAGCTGTGGCAGCCCTCCAGTCGAAGTTGCCTGCGACCAAGATCCAATACTGAGCGAACCAATCTGAATTCACGAAGCGGAGCGCGCCTGCGAAAAGCAATCGCACTCGCGAGAACCGAGAACACGGGGGCTTCGGGGGGGTTGGCTAAAATCCGCGTATGCGAACATCGGTCGCAAACGAAGGCTCACACGGTTCTTTTGAACCCCTTCCGCGAACGTAAAGCCTATGTTTTTGAAGGCGGATCGCATCCATCGGAGTCGGCGAACCGATTTTATCGTGCCGACAAGCTCAAATTGATGTTGACACTCTCGCTGCGAATTTCGTAATTCCGATGATCGTGCCAGACGTCAAACGGATCTCCTCCGTTGGGCGATGAGTCCTCGAAATTCGCTCCTCGAGGAACGATCGGTCGCGATTTGATCTTTGAAAATACCGGAGTCAATCAACAGGCTCTATCGTCGGTCGAGAATTTGCGGGAATACTCGACTGGCCTTCCTCCTGGGTTGGAGCAGCATATAGCCAGCGATCCGTGGTTACTGGGTCAATTGCGTTTCGCTGGTGCTTCACGATAGAGCTGACGACTGAGCACCGGAGCAATCCATCTAGGGTTGCTCCGGTGCCAGGGAACACGGGCCGATGGATCATTCCATCGGCCCTTTTTTTGTTTGTGCACTGAGTGCAGTCGATCGTAGTCCTGTCCGTAGTCCTGTCGATCAACCCTATCTGCTTCGATCAACAGCTTCGGAGAATTCCCTATTTGCCTTGAAGCATGTGATCTAGCTTCACTCCTTGATTCCCAAGCTCAAACGCTCGCACTGCGGTTGGATTGAAATAGATGATCAATCCGTAAACGAGCAAACCGAGCGAGGTTGGGGCGCAGTAGCAGGAAGCGACCGACAGGAGCCCCGAGAACAGGGCGATGATTCCAAGGGTGCGTCCCTTGGGATAGAGATTCCGGATTCCAGCGACGAGTTGAATTAGTCCCGGAAGAAATGCCGCCAGACCCATTACGAGATAAGTGCCGGTCAAAAGTTTTGAGAGTTGCTCTGGGGTTGGACCATTTTGGTTCGCCGGCGCGGCTTGTACTTGCTGGGACGACGTAATGATGCCGGGCAAAAAGGCTGCCATAATCAGAAAAAAGATTCCTGCCAGCAATAACATCGAACCGTGCACGATCAGCATGATCGCGACCACTCGAATCTGGCTCAGGATTCCCTGTTGCAGTTCTTCGCTCGCAGGGGGCTGCGCTCCGAATGTGTTTTGATCGGCACCAACCGCGTACGGATTCGGAGCGTGCGGATTTTCGGAGTTTTCAGGGTTCATGCTTTCCCCGCTGGGAGATGTACCAAGGCTGGCGAGAAGATATGCGTGTGACGAGTGCGGGGAGGCGCCCGCGCGGCGACGTGAGTATACCACGTTTGCCGTATGCCATTGCATCCATAGCGATTCGGTGGTGGCTGGCACTGGAGAGTAACGCGTACCGCCGGCCTGCGGTCAATCGAGTGCCATTCGCTGAACCTTGTTTTGTTCGATACACCGCGAATTCCCGGTTTCGCACCCCATCAACGAACCGTCCATGTTTGGGCTATGATACAATTCGCACTCGTCTTCGATTCCCCTTTGCATCACGCTTAGAATGCACGCTCTATGACTGTTTCCTGGGACCGATTGATACCGATCCTGAAATCGCACCAGCGATTTATTTTGACCAGCCACATCCGGCCCGATTGCGATGCTTTGGGGAGCGAGCTGGGAATGGCGGGCGTTCTACAAGGACTGGGGAAGCAGGTTTCTATCGTCAATGGAAGCTCGACACCTCCGATCTTGTCCTTTCTCGATCCTCGTCAAGTCATCCGCGTTTTGGGGGAGAATATCCGTGCCGATGAAGTCACGGGAGATTGTCTCATCATTCTGGACACGAGCGCTTGGGCCCAACTCGGACCGATGGCCGAAGTCGTCCGACGATTCAATGGACCCAAGCTAGTGATCGATCATCACGTGGGAGAAGATGATCTAGGAGCGGAACTGTTCAAAGACACCAGCGCCGAAGCCACGGGGCACTTGGTCGCTTTATGTGCAAAGCATGCGGGTGTTCCGATCACCAAACCGATGGCAAATGCCTTGTACGCTGCCATCGCGACTGACACCGGTTGGTTTCGATTTGCATCGACGACCAGCGACACGTATCGCGTGATCGCGGAATTGGTGGATCGCGGGGCTTCGCCATCTTCGATTTATGGGGATCTGTACGAACGTGACACCATCGGTCGCGTTCGGTTGCGGGGTCGCATCCTTTCCCGCGCCACCGTCGAATGCAATGGGCAACTCGTGCACACCTACGTTCGGAAAGAAGACTTCACCGAATCGGGAGCCCTGCCTAGCGACACCGAAGATGCCATCAACTTGACCTTGGCCGTCGAAGGAACCAAGGTGGCATTGATCATGATCGAGCAAATGAAGGGGGGCTACAAAGTCAGTTTCCGTTCCCGATGCCACGTCGATTGCAATGAAGTCTCTCGCCAATTTGGTGGAGGGGGCCACCGCGCCGCTGCAGGCGCCTTCTTGGAGGGGGAATTTGGCGACGTGCAATCGCGAGTTTTGCAGGCCCTGAGGGGTGCTTTATTAAAGAATCCTCAGGGGCAGCAGTGATCTTTCAAGGCCTGGGCGAAGCCCCGTTTCTTTTCGATATTCTCGCAACGGATACGGGTTTGCAGCCTGGTCGGTAAATCTTATCCAATTACCTTGAATTGCCCATCTTTTCAGGTATCCTCAGGACTTGGTTGCGGACGGACGCAACACGAACGGTCCATCGATTGGATTCAAGAGGAGCGACGAGAGAAATATGATCAGGCGATGGTTTGCAACGACGGTGGCCGTAGTCACCGCATGTGTGTTTGGCGGTTCTTCATTCGCAGGTTTCGGAATGCATCGTGGACAGGGCTCCACAGGTGGCGGATCCAGCGGCTATTACACGGGTTCAACCGGAGGAGGCTCTTCGGGCGCTGCGTACTATGGCGCGTCCACCGGATCTTCTGGTGGGGGAAGCTCGGGCGGGAGCTCAGGTGGTCGCGTTGGCCCTCTTCGCCGCATGCATGACAAAGTCCATGCGCATCTTGCCGCGAAGCAAGCGCGGCATGCGGCCCGATTGGGTTCCAGTGGTGGCGGTTCTTCCGGTGGCTCCTCGGGTTACTACGGACAGACTCCTAGCTACGGCAGTTCCGGTAGCTACGGCAGTTCCGGTTCCTACTATGGTTCGTCGGGAGGCTCCTCCGGCGGTTCGTCCGGTTCGAGTTACTACGGTGCCAATTCATCGGTCTATCGCGGCGGTTCCTCTGGTGGCGGCTCGTCCGGTGGTAATGGCTACAGCAGCGGTTTCGGCTACAGCAACAGCTATGGTCGCACTACCCCCAGCAGCTACGACGCATTCGAAGCCCCTCTCAGCTACACACCAAACCTCGAAACGACCTACGCCGCAAACCGCATGGTCACGAGCGAATCTGTTTCTTCGAATGAAGTTCAATTGCTGGTGAACGTCCCTACCGATGCCAAGGTCATCGTCAACGGCAATACCACGACATCCCAGGGCAGTCTTCGACGCTTTGTCAGTCGTGACTTGGCAGCCAACGAATCCTACCGTTTTGAAGTGCAAGCCATTTACAACCGCGATGGCAAGGAAGTGTCACAGACCAGGACGGTGATCGCCAGGGCTGGATCCAGCGAAGAACTCGCGTTTGATGGCGTCGAGAGCGATGATCCTGTCGAAACCATCTTGACCCTCTCTGTCCCCGAGGACGCGACCGTGGTTTTGGCCAACAACGCCACCAAGAGCGAGGGCCTCACCCGAGTCTATCGCACCAAACAGCTCAAGACCGGCGAAGCTTGGGAAGACTACAAAATCCAAGTGACGCACAATGGTGTCACGAAAGAGAAAACCATCCGATTGATCGGTGGCGATAAACTGGAAATGACTTTCAATTTCGCAGACCATCAAGCGAACAAGCTTGCATCCAATTAGTCGCTGAAGCCTTCGATTTCAATTGCATTGGGGCCTCGCCGTCCAACGACTGGCGAGGCTCTTTGCGTTTCTGGGGGTATGGCCCCCTACGCCGCAGCAGAAAATCCAACAAATTGGTCCCTCGGGCCCATGCCTACTTCACGAATTTCAAGGCTCCGAGTGCTTAACGCGAACAAAAACGGATACACTGAAAGAGAGTGGTCGGTTCTCCCACCCGTTAAGGCTTTTCTCGGAGCAAATCATGTCTCTTGAAGTTTTGGATTCAAACACCAATGATGCCGAATCGTGCTGTGCATGGACAAGCCGGTTCTCGCTAGCCAGTTCCTGGAAGCCTTTCGTCTGGGGAACCGTTGCAGGTTTGGTGCTCTGTGGCGTGATTGGAGCGTCCTACTATCTCGGTCGCGTGACCGCCCCCAATTCTTCGGTAGCCCTCAATGAATTGGGACTTGGAGACGTGCCGACGCATCGTATTCCACCCGAACTGCTGAAAGCGTCTGCAACCCATGGATCTACCACCATGGCCGTTTGCACCGCTCAAGTCGATGAGAATGCTGAAGGCTTTTTCACCCTCGATTACTTGACAGGGGATCTCAAAGGTTGGGTTTATTATCCGCGCATGCAGGCCTTCGGTGGTTTGTTCGCCACCAATGTCATCCAGTTCCTAGGACCTCCAGGAAAGAACCCTGAATATCTTCTCGTCAGCGGTGGAGCCATGTCCCCTCCCTCAGGTTCCAACGTTCGTGCCGCTGCATCGCTGCTGTACGTCGTCGATGTCAAGTTAGGCCAGTTCGTTGCGTTCACAATTCCTTGGAGCCGAGCCATGGAAACTTCGGGCCAACAGCAAATGAACCCGTTCGTCGCGGTCGGTGGGGATGTGATTCGTCCGATGATGGGTCCGGGGAACCGCAAACCTCCCGCCGTGAACCCCAACGGAAATGCTGGTAACGCTGGCAACAACGCTGCGGATCCGAATGCCGATCCAAACAATCCAGCCAATCCCAACGCCGGCAATCAACAACCCCCCAAAAACAACAACCCAAATAACAACAACCCAAATAACAACAACAAGAAGCCACCTAAGTAATCTTTTGATATGCAAATCAGCGAATGGGTTAGCGGACGGGTCTTTCGATTCGTCCATGGGAACAATCTCGTCTACAACACGTGCTGGGAGGATCCGCGACTTGATCGACAAGCCTTAGAGCTTTCCACGCACGATCGATTGCTCGTAATCACATCTGCGGGATGTAACGCGTTGGATTACCTCTTGTGTGGGGTCGGTCATGTGTACGCTGTGGACATGAATCCACGGCAGAATGCATTGCTGGAACTAAAAGCTTCCGCCATCCGAAATTTGGAGCACGCGCAGTTCTTTCAAATGTTCGGCAATGGGCGCCTGCCAGGAGTCGAAGGAATCTACGCGGCAAAACTTCGTAGTTCTCTCTCCTCGATCAGCCGCAAGTACTGGGATCGATGGATCAAGTTCTTTGACCATCCCAAGAAGTCCTTCTATTTCCGTGGAACATCGGGAGCCTTTGCCCACATGATCGGAAGCTACGTCCAGCAGGTAGCTCGCTGTCGTAAAGAGATCCTGGAATTGCTTGATACAGAAACACTTGCTCAGCAACAGGAACTCTATCCGGAACTGAAAGAGAAGATTTGGTCCAAAACGTTGCAGTTCGCGATGAATCGCGATACGACCCTCAGTCTGCTCGGAGTTCCAAAAGCACAAAGAAAACAAATCGACGAACAATACCCTGGTGGGATCGTCAAGTTCGTCGAGGATTCGCTCGACGCTGTCTTTTCGAAGATCCCGCTGCAGGATAACTACTTTTGGCGAGTCTATATCACCGGTTCGTACACCCCCACATGTTGCCCGGAATACTTGAAGCAGCAAAACTTTGAAAAGCTTCGGGAGAGCGGGCTCGATCGATTAACGATCTCGACCGACTCCGTCGAGGGCTTTCTGCGCAAACACAACGGGCAAATCTCTCGTTTCGTCTTGCTTGACCATATGGACTGGCTCAGCGACCACTACTTCCCTCTCCTCGAGTCCGAATGGCAAGCGATTCTGAACCGCGCCGCCCCGAATACGCGTATCCTGTGGCGATCGGGTGGACTCCGGACCGACTTCATCAACGATGTGACGGTGCGACACAACGGGCAATCCGTACTGCTACCGGAACTCTTGAAGTTCAACACCGACTTGGCCCAGCGACTGCATCAGTTGGATCGCGTCCATACCTACGGCAGCTTCTATATCGCCGATTTGGTGGGTGGTGATTGATTTTCCGTTCACGTCCCATTGCATTCGGCTAGCGCCTCAGGCTCACGAAGACGACCATTGCCACGGAAGGAACGTGATGTCAAAAATTTCCGAGAAGGGCTGTTCAATGCATTGCCCAGCGGCTGCTTTCCATTGGATTTTGTCTTAGCCAATTTCAGTGGTGATTTCGGCTCATCCCCAGTTACTTCAGTGCAATTACTTGTTAAAGACGGAGCAATTTTCGATGCATCTCCCAAATGGTTTTCGGTTCGCGGGAGTCTCCGCCGGAATTAAGACCCGAGCCAATACCAAAGACGTCGCGCTGATCGTTTCCGATGAGCCATGCGTTGCGGCAGGTGTCTATACAACCAACCAGATCGTCGCAGCACCGGTCGTGATTTCTCGATCGAGAACCCCCAGCGATCACATTCGAGGTATCGTCATCAACAGCGGCAACGCCAACGCGTGTACCGGTACGCGCGGGCATGACGACGCGATCGAAATGACACGCCTGGCCGCCGCCGCCGCGAGCGATACCGAGCCTCTTACTCCCGAGCAGTTCGTGGTGATGAGTACGGGCGTGATCGGCAGATTTCTGCCCATGGAGAAGATTCGAAATGGAATCGATCTGGCCGCAAAGCATCTTGGCTACTCCGAGTCCGATTACCTGAATGCCGTCGATGGTATTATGACCACCGATGCGTTTCGAAAAATCGCTCACCGAAGCACCTACTCCACGCGGGGTGAGCATCGACTCGTAGGGATGTGCAAAGGAGCCGGCATGATCGGGCCAAAAATGGCAACCATGCTCGCGATCGTTATCACCGATGCTCCGCTGGAAGCAGCCCAAGCGCAACGGCTGTTGCAGGCGGCTGCCAATCGCTCCTTCAACTGCATCAGCGTCGAAGGGCACATGAGCACCAATGACTCGTTGGTCCTGCTCGCAAAAAAGCCGTCGACCGAACAACCCGCGCTCGATGATGTCGACCAAGCCATCTTCGCCGCCGATCTGACGGAATTGTGTATTGAGCTGGCGAAGAAGATTCCGGACGATGGAGAAGGCGCGACCCATCTGATTGAAATTCATGTCGATGGAGCCAATACCGATGCGGATGCGGATGCTATTGCTCGCAGTATCGCGCTCAGCAATTTGGTCAAAACGGCCATTACAGGAGGGGACCCCAATTGGGGACGCATCGTCTCCGCTGCGGGCTACGCGGGTGTCCCGATCCAACCTCTTCGAACGGCATTGAAACTCAATGGCATTCCGATTTTCGATAAAGGTGAACCTCTGCCTTTCGATGCAAAACAGGTCAGCGAATCAATCCGTTCACAGAAGCTGACGCGGATCGAGATCGAAGTCGGCCTGGGCCCTGGAACCGCTGTCCATTGGACCACGGACCTTAATACTGAGTACGTTCGCTTCAACTCGGAATACACCACCTAATAGAGGGTAGCGAACCGGTGACCAAGGTCACCGGCAGGGGCTCTGATCGCCCCTATCGGGGCTTCGGAATCTGTGCTTTGGAACATGCTGAATGATCGAGCAAAGTGCCGGAGGCACGACAAGATCCCCTGCCGGTGGGCTGGCCCACCGGGCTAATAAGACAATGAAGAGTTTTCAGAACCATGTCAGGCACTCACCATCAATTGCTCTATCATCTTGTTTTTAGCACCAAGTGCAGGTCGCCCTACCTACAGTCTAAAACGCGCGCTCGGGTGCTTGAATATCTCGAAGGGACAGTGAATGGCTTGGAGGGGATACCCATTTGCATTGGAGGTTGGGTGGATCATGTCCACCTGCTGGTCAAGCTCAAGACGAATCACATGCTTAGTGATTTCATGCGAGAATTGAAATCAAGAACCTCCAAGCATGTCAATGAAACCAGCGGACTCATTCATAAGTTTGGTTGGCAAGATGGTTACGGTGCCTTTTCCGTTAGTCCTGGAGCGAAAGACGCTGTCGTTCGATACATTGAGAATCAAGAACGACACCATGCAAAAGAGTCGTTTCAGCAGGAGTACGTCAGCATGTTAATGGCGGCAGGTGTCGAATATGACGAGCGTTTTTTGTGGGATTGAGCTTGTGGTTTCGCGGGTTGGCGCATTAGCGAGAAGGCTCGCCCGATTGCGTGGGTTCTTATCGCCCCTACCGGGGCTCTCTGTTGATGGGGAGCTATGCAACCGGTGACCAAGGTCACCAGCAGTGGATCTGATCGCCCCTATCGGGGCTTTGGAACATGCTGAATGATCCAGCAAAGTGCCGGAGGCACGACAAGATCTCCTGCCGGTGGGCTGGCCCACCGTGCAAGGACAAAGGATAAAGAATCGAGCAAAGTGCCGGAGGCACGACAAGATCTCCTGCCGGTGGGCTGGCCCACCGGTGCAAGGACAAAGGATAGAGAATCCAGCAAAGTGCCGGAGGCACGACAAGATCTCCTGCCGGTGGGCTTGCCCACCGGTGCATGGGGCTGGCCAACCTGAGCAGAATCTAGCGATCAACCAGCAGGAGGATTCGATTTCTTTGGATCCCCAACGATCGCGATTCGCAGCTCGCGAAGTTGCTTCTCAGATACATAGGATGGCGCGCCCATCATGAGATCCTCTGCCCGTTGATTCATCGGGAACAGGATGACTTCACGAATGTTCGGTTCGTCGGCCAGCAGCATCACGATGCGGTCGACTCCAGGTGCCGATCCGCCGTGCGGAGGTGCCCCGTATTTGAACGCGTTGATCATGCCTCGGAATTTTTCATCGACGACGGATCGATCGTATCCTGCCAGCTCGAAGGCCCTGTACATGATCTCGGGTTTGTGATTGCGGATAGCACCCGAAGAAAGCTCAATGCCATTGCAAACGATGTCGTATTGATAGGCCAAGATATCGAGTGGATCTTTGTTCTCGAGAGCTTCCATCTCCCCTTGCGGCATCGAGAAAGGATTGTGACTGAAGATCACTCGCTGTTCGATCTCATCCCATTCGTACATCGGGAAGTCGACGATCCAACAGAACTTAAAGGTGTTCTGTTCGATCAGCTCGAGTTCTTGTCCGACGCGGGTTCGTGCCAAGCCCGCGAGTTTCGCGGCAGAGGCCGGTTTGTCACATGCAAAAAAGACCCCGTCATTCGGTCCCAAACCCATCGTTTTGACAAGCTCAGCAACCCGATCAGGTCCCAAGTTCTTCGCAATGCCGCCCCCTTCTCCTCCTTTGAAGTTGATGTAGGCCAAGCCTGCAAAGCCCTCGTCGCGTGCCCATTGATTGGTGGAATCAAAGAAACTGCGGGCGCGCGTTCCAGCGTTGGGGGCCGGGATGGCGCGCACGACCGAACCACTTTCAATGTTCTTTGCAAAAACGGCAAACGGGCCATCTCGGAAAACATCGGTAACGTCGGAGATGACAATCGGATTGCGCAGATCCGGCTTGTCCGAGCCGTACTTCAACATCGCCTCTTTGTAGGCGATACGAGGAAACGGTGGTTTCGTAACGCCGCGCCCTTTTGAGAATTCGTCGAACACGCCGTACAAAACGGGTTCGATCGCAGCGAAGACATCGTCTTGCGTGACGAAACTCATTTCAAAGTCGAGCTGATAAAACTCGCCGGGCGAGCGGTCCGCTCGAGCATCTTCATCCCGAAAGCAGGGAGCGATTTGGAAGTAGCGGTCAAACCCAGCCACCATCATCAATTGCTTGAACATTTGAGGCGCTTGGGGGAGCGCATAGAACTTGCCATGGTGGATGCGCGAGGGAACGAGAAAGTCGCGTGCCCCTTCCGGGCTGGATGCAGTCAGGATCGGGGTTTGGAACTCGGTAAAACCCGCTTCGATCATCCGGCGGCGCAAGCTCGCAATCACTTGGCTTCGGAGCACAATATTGGCATGCAGTTTTTCCCGCCGCAAATCGAGAAACCGATTCTTCAGCCGGATTTCTTCGGGGTACTCCGCATTTCCGAAGATCGGGAAGGGCAATTCGGCAGCTTCCGAAAGGATCTGAACCGAGGATGCTTTGACTTCGATTTCGCCGGAGGGCAAGTCGGGATTGATTTTGTCGACGCCGCGGGAAGAGACGCGACCCTCGATTCGGATCACCGATTCGAGTTTTATCCCTTCGATGACAGCGAAGGCATCGCTGTCTCGATCGACGACAACTTGAGTCACGCCATGATGGTCGCGCAAATCGACAAAGATCAATTTTCCATGGTCGCGTTTGAGATAGACCCAACCGGACAGCCGAACCGTCTCGCCGACGTTGGCCGACCGCAGTTCGGAGCAATGATGCGTGCGATAAGCGTGCATGCTTAGGAAACTTTCGAAGCTGCGCGAGCCGCTTGCTCACGCTTGGACAACCACAACAGGATGGGTGCTGCCACGAAAATCGAACTATACGTGCCGACCAGAATACCGATCAACAGGCAGAACGCGAATCCGTGAATCCCTTCACCTCCCCAAATGTACATCAGCAAGATAGCGACGATCGTTGTCGACGATGTCAGCAACGTCCGGCTCAGTGTTTGTGTCACACTGGAGTTGATCATCTCCTCGGTCAAATTCGGACTCTTCCCTTTGACTTCCCGAATACGATCGAACACGACGATCGTATCGTTCAGGGAATAGCCGATGATCGTCAGGATCGCTGCCACAATGGTCAGCGAGATTTTGAAGTCTTCAATCAACATGAAGCCGAGCGGCTTGAACAGCCAATGGCTTATCGCGATGAAAGCGATTGTGATGAGCACGTCGTGGATCAGCGCGATGACCGCCGCGATACCGTACGACACTTTATTGAATCGGAACCAAATATAGATCGTGATGAAGATCAAGCTGAGCAGCAAACCGAGGATGGCTCGCTGTTGCATCTCACCTGCGACCCGTCCTTCGATTTGACTGAACGATTGGAAAACGGGCTTGGATCGAATCTGTTCTTGCATCTTTTTGACGACGTTCTTTGTCGTGGCTTCGTCGAAAGGCAATTTGACCTTCCACTCTGGAAACCCAACTTCGGACGAACGGATCCAGTTGGTTCCGCCTACAGGCTGCAGTTCCACTTGCGAATCGACCAGTGTTCGACCGACCTGTCCAGCGGCTTGAACCAAGCCTTCGATGACTTGGTTCGCATTCAGCTTGGCGACGTTTGAGCCCTTTGTGGCAGAGAACAAAAGATCGACTCCGGTAGTAAACGCGGGAGCCAAAGGTGATCTGGCTTCGATCGTGGGTGCGGTGGGAGTGTCTGAAGCAACAGGCGGGACAGCTGTCTCTAACTCGCCAGGTGGTTGCGACGGTACTCCGTTCGCGGGAGTAGGGACCGCAGGTAGATCTCCGACCGAAGGTGTTGGATCTTGGAATGAAACCAGCTGGACATTGGAATGGGGAGCCAATCGAGATTGATTCCCGTTCGCAAATTTTGCTTCCATGTCGTACGTGACGAGCGCCGCATTCGTGTCCTTACTGAAGTTCTTGATCAATCGGTCTCGAACTTGGGCTTCATCGCGCAGGGAGACGTCCAGTTTGTAGACGGAGTTCTTGTCAAACTCCTTCATTTCGACGTTCGTGAGGGTGGTCTGGATGGGCAATCCCTTTTCGTCCTCAGCAAAAGCCTTTTGAGCGAGTGCTCGGACTTTGTCCGGCTCCATTCCATTCTCCAACACAAAGACCACGGAGGTCCCGCCGTTGAAGTCGATGTCCAAAATCTCGCGACCCCTGAAGAAGGTCGCAAGCAATCCGATCAGGATCAAGACTCCTGAAATGGCGTAGCAGATATTGCGGTAACTGAGGAAGTCGATGTTGCCAGGTCCAACCAGAGCTCGCTTGGCCGAGTTCACGTAGTCCGACATGCCGAGCCATGCAAAACCCCATCGCTCCGCGATTTCAAAAAGCTTGTGGGCCACAAACACGGCCGTAAACATGCTGATCGCGAGACCGATGATGAGCGTAATTGCAAAGCCTTTGATCTGTTCAGTTCCCACGTAGTAAAGAACCAAGGCGCTGATCAAGGTCGTCAAGTTCGAGTCGAAAATGGTGGTCCATGCACGATCGAAGCCGTTGCGAATCGCCATCCGCGGGGTCGCTTTCCGCTGGCTCTCTTCGCGGATGCGTTCGAACACGAGGACGTTCGCATCGACGCTCATGCCGACCGACAGAACCAGCCCCGCGAGACCTGCCAAGGTCAATGGTTGGCGGAAGAGCATCATGCATGCCATGATCATGGCCAAGTTGAGGATCAAACAGATCGTGGCAATCACCCCAGCGAATCGGTAATAGCCGATCACGCATAGCACGGTCGTGGCCAAGCTCAACCAGCTAGCGAATTGCCCCTTGGCGATCGCGTCTTTGCCCATGCTGGCTCCGACCACATTCTGACTGACAGGGACTTTGCTGATGGCACCTGGCAACGAACCCGAATTGAGAATCTGAACCAAAAACTCGACGTCTTTGAGACTAAAGGATCCCTGAATCACCCCTTCCTGACGGATGGGGCTATTGAGATTCGGGGCCGACAGGACCGCACCATCGAGCAAAATGGCCATCCGGCGTTTGAAGTCTCGATTCGGTTCGGGCTGGTTGGCTCCCGTGAGCTTCAACATCTTTTCAGCCCCAGCTGTGGTCATCTTGAAGGCCACTTCGTAGTTGCCGTTCTTGCCGAACTCTACTTTTGCCCGCGACAAATCGGAACCATTCACTTCCATGTAGGGGACACCGTTCCGCTGCAGCGAGAGCAACATATCGACGTCTTCGATCTTTTGGCTCGCTAGCCAGTTTTCAAAGTCGTTTGGACGACCGGCAATGACCGGGTTGAGGATCTCACCAGTCCGCGCGTTGCGGATCGTGTCGCCGAATTGATACCCTTCGACTTGTCGGGCCCCGTTCTGTTCCGCACCTCGCCCCAACGTCCGCCAAATGCCAACCACCTCCGGCTCTCCGGAGGTCTTGTTCGTCAAGTAAACATCGCGGCGCAATCGAATGTCCGCGTTAGGGTCTTCAGCTTGGATTCGGGCTGTCTTGATCAATTCCTCATGGTCGTTTTGATTGGCCACAATCCGGAATTGCAGAATACCGGCGTTGGTGATCTTGCGTTTGACCTCTTCGATCTCCGATTCTTCCACGTCCGCGATGATGATTTCAATCTTGTCGTCACCAGCGGGTCGAACGACCGACTCGTTCATGCCGGACGGATTGATGCGGTTTTGAAGGGGTGCAATGAAGTCTTTGGAAGTTGCCCGATATCCGGCGTTGCCGACCGTGGATTGATCGATCTGATAGATCAGATTGGTACCACCTTTGATATCCGGGCCGAGCTTCAACGTTCCTGTCGCCAATACGATGGACGTTGCGATGATCGCCAACAGGATCCAGCTAAAGGCTCCCGCATACGTTGGCATCTTCAATTGCGCCGAGACGAGCTTGCCTAGAATGAAAGGCACGATGACCGCCAATAGGAACAATCCTACCGACAGTAGCCCCGAAAAAGTATTATCTGTGACGGTCGTATCCCCTGAGCCCAAGGAGGGCACCTTCGAGGTCTGAGCGAGCACCAAGCTAAGCAGACTATCCAACATTGAATTCTCAGTCCTTCTTTACGACTCGAATCGATTCGCGATTCACGGTCAGTTTTGCGTTTGTGCTTTCATCGATGCGTAGGGTTACCGTCCCGGCTTCCGTTTGGATGTTCGAGATGACACCGTGGACTCCAAACGAAGTCACAACGCGATCGTTCTTTTTCAAACTGGTAAGCATCTCCTTTTGCTCTCGCTGCGTCTTTCGAGTCGTCCGTTGTGCTGGCAAAATAATCAGCAAGTACAACGCCAACATCACGAGCAGCAAGTAGGAGATGGGATTTGAAAAAAACTGCATCCAAAATTCTTGCGAGGTGATCGAGGCCCCGCGCCCGGCCGAAGCCGTTCCGCTCGGAACCGTTTCACTTGCGGTCAATGATCCGTCCAGTCCCGATTCGTTCCCATCCGATCCACGCGATGGCGAATCCCCTGTAGCCAAGGGACCGTTTCCACCGTCCATTCCACCGGCAATCTCGCTCGCGTCGGATGTTCGCAAGGCTTGATCCTGTGCCCAGCCGCCAGTGGCAACCAAACTCAGTAACAACAATGCGCTCCAACCTACCCGACTCAGATTGCCCATAAGGCTAGCAAAGACTCCCGACGGAACACGAAAACCCGCAAAATCACTCGAATCGAGCAGTGTACGGCGAGTGAAAAAAGGTCACAAGTCCAACGCGGGCGGGTTTGGCTCCCCTCAATGCCACAATCTCTCCTGTAGCCCCCCATTTTGACTAGGCCGCAAACACTCCACAGACGATATAGCTTTTGACGCAAACCGTCGCTACAGTCCCCGATCAAGTCCTCCGCTGGGCCGAATCGGACATGTTGCCAGGGAAAAATGCCAAGAAGGCGCTTCCCCCGACTCCATCGATCCGATCCGAAACATTGCCTCGGCGCGGACCCAAGCGGACTGCGAAAATGCCAGGCTCCCACGAACGGGAAAAGTAGCCTGGCCACAGACCATCGACGAAAGGAATCGCTCCGATGAACCAAGCGAAAAAGCCACAACGCCCCTACCCGCGCAGCGCGACGTCCGAAGCGATCCCCGTTTTGTTCTCTTTGCCGACCATCCAATCGGCTGCCTGGGTCGGAAACCCCGAATCCTCAGCAACCCAGCCAATTCCGCAACGGACGCCCCTACCAGACGCTAAGGCCGGCCCACCGGCCCGAACCCCTTCTGCCCACCTCATCAACGACACCCAGGCGTTGCGTTACGAAACTGTTATATTGAATTCCGCAGCGATTGAGCCGTTCGAAACCGCAGGTCCAGTCAGCGTCGATTCCGTCCCTGGTCCCACTCCCGCGGCCTTGGCCCGACGATGGTCAAATACGTTAGCCAATGCGGCCATATGTGTTCTGGTATTGGCACTGTGTGCTTTGGTTCTTCGAAATTCGTCGAGTACTTTGCCTTCCAAAGACTCTGTTTCCAGCCTTCCCTCGAGCACCAGTGTCTCGGCCGTAAACTCCACTCCGACGATCTCCACGTCGACGAACGGCGCTGCCGCGGGCTCCTCTTCGCCTGAAGTGGATTGGAGTCGGACTCGGCCTTACCTACCCGACTCCGTCACCAACAAGACGCCCCCCGCATCCGTATCCTCGTCGAGTCCATCCCAAGAGTCGGTCGTTGGCTCTCTCTCCGCCGGGGACACATTCGCAAGCCCCGCGAGCGCCAATTCCATTCCTGGGGTTGTGGCTTCACAAACCCACGATGTTCCTGCGTCCTCCCCGAATACGAAACCTGCAAATTCGGGAACACCCGCCACTGGAAACTCGATTCGATCCAATCCAGCTCCGATGCGTGTCCCCTCGTTGCTCCCTACGAATCCCGAGCCACGCGCATCGATCCCTGCGAATCATCGTCCCAGCATGCCCGTCCAAGGCGAAGCATGGGACTCTTCGCGATTGCAAAGCGGGCCGCGCAAACCGATGCCGAGCGTATCGATATCTGCGAATGATGTTGACTCCATGGTGTCCCATCCGAATGCCGAGATCCACGTTGAGGCGGCGAACGATCGCGATCGCAATGCATGGGATGCGCAGTCCAACCCGCTCGCGTATTCAGCCGATGCGGACTCGGATAACGCCGTGCGCCTAGCGTCTGCTATGGAACCTGTGCAAGCCACCCAACAATCAGCGAATCGCGATGCAGGACCTTCTCCATCGGTGGATGCAAGCAACCAAGCTGCACCTCGCAACCCACCATTCGATGGACCCCAAGTTGAGTCATCGACATTGAACACGCGCGACATCATCCAACTGCGAAACGGACAGCGCAAGGGTCGTGACTTTTCCAAGATCAATCAGCCATCGTCCATGGCTCCGACCAAAGATACGACGGTCGTGTTTGCCGGTGGAACCAATGCATTCGCACGACCTATCGGTGCTTCCATCAAAACAGTTGAAACGGAAAACTCGAATTCAGTGGGGACTTCCATGCCCATTGCCCCGCGCAAAAAATACGAGCCAATCCTCTCGGCCGATCGAATGCATTCATCGGGTCTGTCACCGGAAATCACTCCACCGGCGACCCCGTATCATCCCCTCGCCGCTCCGACGATGTCCCTGCCTTCGGAGGTGCCCGGGAGTTCGCTCCTTCCTCCTACAGGATCGACGATAACGCCCAATGTCACCGGAGCCAATCCTCCGCCCCGAGCCGTTCCGTACACACCGATGGCTCCCGTCCTACCTGATCCATCTTGACGGTAGATCATTGGTAGAGCATCGGTTCGATCGTCAAAACAATTTCATTCGTCACTCGCCAAATTCAGCCCGAATCACTTTTGTTGGAAACTGCTATGAGTCGCGAAAATCCTTCGTTTCCAAACAACTATTTCTCAGACGCCGCTCGGCGGGCAGTTCGCTCGATCGATGTCGCGGACAGGCAACGTCGAGTCGATCGCGAAGTTCCTTATCGAGCCTCTTCCAATCGTGGCGACGATGCGGCAACATCCAATCCTGCGACTTCATCCTCCTCGCCGCAGCCACCTTCTGCTCCCTCACTAACAGGGCAGGACAGGGCACCTCAAGTCTTCACTCCTGCGAGGCCTATATCACTCGGCAGCCTGAATCGTTTACGCATCGATCCAGCAGTCAGTCATCCTCTCACCGAAAACAACGCTACCCGATTCGATGCGGTCACTTCTGTCGTTTATCCAGCGACGTTTGAAATCACCACCAAGCCATGGACAATTGTCACGGCCGATTTCGATGCGGCCGAACATCCACACTTGCAAACAACCCGCTTCGATACCTCGACCGATGCAGGGAACTCCGCGGTCGAATGGGAAGACGAGGAGGGAATAGGGCTCAATGACCAACTTCCGCCGTCGTCGGATGCCTCACGGAATCGAACCAATTCCTTTTCTCCATCGTGGGAAGTCGACACACTGTTTTGGCCCGAAGTTGTGATTCAGCTGGAAGAATCCAATCCTCAATCCTACCAGCAGATCGGCCAGCATCTCGCTCAATCCAATCGATCGGGGCTGAGAATTCTGGCGGTGACCAGCGGAGAACGGGGCGTCGGTCGCAGCACCGTGGCCATGCATCTGACTCGCGCTGCCTCAGCCGCTGGATTAAACGTCGCGCTGGTCGATGCCGATGTTCTTCATCCCAGTTTGTTGGATCAACTGAAGTTAGATATCGATCGCGGTTGGCAGCATTGCCTTTTGGAGCGATTACCGCTGGAAGAGTCTGCGGTCTATTCGATCGAAGATCGCATTACGTTGTTCCCTATCACTCAAGCCTTGACGGTCGATCAATTCGAATCGGTGTTGCCGCAGGCGTCCAAGTTCGTTCAGCGAATCGCTTCCCATTTTGATTTGGTCATCTTGGATTCCTGCCGAATCAACGCCGAGCAACCCAACCTGATCGGATTCTCCAACGAAGAAACGCTGGACGCCGCGGTCATCGTGGTCGACTCGGAACTCAGCGTTCAAGAAAAAGTCGATAACGCCATTGGAATCCTCCAAGCGGCCGGCCTGACGTCGATCGGCATCGTCGAGAATTTCCGTTCGTAACGCAGGCAGGCAAGTGTCCGTCGGGATGCTCGGCAATCAGCCGGAACGCGTTAGCGTCCGGTTTCCGCGTCGGACCGTAGAACCGGGTGCTAATGCACTCCGGCTAATGGAAAACCGGCTGATTGAGACTCTATAGACCACGCCAGACACTGCGAGTTCGTTATAGCACCAATAGCAAATGGCTATTTCCGCTCGTAGTGCAGACAAGTTCGCTTCCGAATGGATGCTCGGCAATCAGCCGGAACGCGTTAGCGTCCGGTTTCCGCGTGACTGTTATAGCACGCCAGACATGACCAGTTGATTGTAGCACCAATAGCAAATGGCGACGCTGATCCCGATCAACGCCAAGGTAAATAGCGTATTCACGATCGACCATGCGATCTTCTCCGCCCTGGAAAATGCATGGCTCATCCACAGCAGTGGCAAGCCGAGAAACCCAGTCACGCAAAACAATAACAGCAAGATCGACCGGCGGTTGGAGAGCAACTGCTCCCATTTCGATTGAGGATTGGATTGTTTTGAGACCACGCCTGTCTTGTTACTGGACGAGGGAAGACTGTCGGTCGTATACACCACATTCGGAGGGACCGCTGAATGCGATTGCGTTGTCTGAGGCTGCATGCGATGTTTGCCTGATCGATCGTTCATACGGTTTTTGCCTCGGGTCGCAATTCGCTGCCCATCGACGAAGGAATTACTCCGGCAACTTGCCTTCCGCGATTTCCTGTTCCCACAGCTTCATCAATGGCCAATCGATGGCACACGTACCAAAATCCGACAGGTGCAAATAGCCGCGCAATCGATCGAGCACCCGATTGATCATCGCTACATCCTTGCGAAAATAGGGTCCATGGCTGGGCAATAGCCATTCGATACTCGAATCCCGAATGCGTTCCAACGAACGAATGAAAGATGGGATGTCGCTACCATGGTGCGCATCGATCGCCCCCACCCCTCCATCGCGGTAGATGTTGTCGCCACTCAGCAACAGATTGCCCAATCGAAAGGCAAGCTGGCTATCGGCGTGCCCCGGAGTCGACCATACTTCCAATTCGAGCGATCCAACCCGAAGCGTATCTCCCTCGTTCACTTTGTGTTCGACGATGACCGGCGGCATGCTTTCGTGGATGCCTTGGGCATCGATCTCGGCAAAGGTCTGCAACCGATCTCCGGTTTCGAGCAAATGGGCCGCTCGCGGATGGGCCGTCACCGACGTCTTAAGGATCTGTTTGGCTTTCGCAAAGCCTTGGCTATGATCGACGTCGGCATGAGTCGCGAGCAACGTCTTGCAATGGGACAACGGAAAATCGAGGTCGCGGATCAAATCGACGATTTCTTCGACGGTGTCTTCATAGCCGATGTCTAAGAGCATCCATTCGTCCGCGTCGTAGACCAAGTAGACATTGCAGCCCATCAAGTGACCGGCTTGCATATTGAGCTCGATCACATGGGGGAAAATCGGTTTGCGAGTAATCATGAATGGATAAGGACGGAGGAACGCATCAGCACGAAGTGAACAACCGCCGAACGCATGCTGCGGATCAATTAGAGAATTGATCCGCAAATCAAAACGTTCATGTGCGACACGATTCGAGTATCGGGAAAAGGTACGTTATCTCCTAGCCAGGGTAACAGACACCGTCCAGCCCCTCAACGGCTGGTTGATTTATCCTGCAGCTTTGTAAGCTGTGGGATAGTCATTACCCGCTGAAGTCGCAAGGGACGCATTGAATCGTCAGAGCCCTAAGTGTTAGCGCCGGGCGGCGGTTCGCTGGAACCCGAATCCCCCGACGATGCATAAGAAAGCGTGTGACAATCGCTGGCAGCGTGCCACAGCCGGTCGCTTACCGGCTAGTTGATAGTATCGAAAACACAACCGCAACAATTAGCCGATGGGCGTTAGCCCCGGTTTTCGGAAAGGCAACCGCCGCTAACGCGATGCGGCTAATCAAAACAACAGCCGGTCGCTTACCAGCTTGTTGATTTAAAGGTATTTGATCGGGAGATTGGTGGT
>JBAWXH010000082.1:0-23738 GCA_037144155.1 Planctomycetota bacterium
TACTCGTACTCGAAGATACCGCATCGAGTACGAGTACCGCTATCGCTGAGTACGAGTACGAGTACGAGTACGAAAAATCTAGGGAAAACATGGATTGGGACTCCGAGACACTCGGATAGCGCAACTTCAAAGGCCGCTAGCCGAGTTCTTTCGACGTGCAAAAATCGGCTAGCGCCTCAGGCTCAAGGAAACGAAAATCGACTTTTATCGGCTGGGTCCAGCTCAGGGTAGCGTCTATGGGCTGCCTCGGGTCGGTCGAGCCGGACGCAAGGCATAGGGGATGTCGCGACTGCCAATCGCGGAGTGAAACACAACCCGCCGCGTCAGCAAGGGACTTCAGCACACCATTGGTTTCGTTGGTTTGGTTGCACGTCCGAAGTGTCCGCCATCCGGTTGACTAAGGAGAATTGGGACCATCGCCCCGATCATTGCGAACACGTCTCACGACCGAGAACGCAAGGCGTTGCAATTCGATGGCCAAATCGACGTCTTGGACGGTGAAGTGCTTGGAAGAAGGGACTGCAACGGGCGCGAAATTAAGGATGCCCGAAATGCCGCAGGCTGCTAAGCGCGCCGCAACAAGGTGGGCGGCATCGGCAGGAACTGCCAAGATCGCCAGATCGATGGCCTGATTGGAAAGAAAGGTTTCGAGCTTCTCCAAGCTGAGAATGGAGAGGTTTCCAATCGTTGTTCCAATCTTCAAGGGATCGCTATCGAAGGCGGCAACCAGTTCGAATCCTTGTTCCCCAAATCCACGATATCCGGTCAACGCGCGTCCCAGGTTTCCCACCCCTACCAGGATCACGTTCCACGAACGATCGGTGCCTAAGACTTCCTGGATCGCGATGACAAGGTCTTGGACTCGATAGCCGACTCCCCGTTGTCCCACCGTTCCAAGACAGGAAAGATCCCGGCGAACTTGGGAATCCTTCAGACCCAATCGCTCCGCGAGTGATTGACTTCGGACGCTTTCTGTTCCACCCCGTTGGAGTTGTTGCAACTCGCGCAAATAAACCGCGAGTCGAGTGACCGTAGCGACCGGGATTTCAGAACGCGATTTGGGCATGAGCATGACCCGCGTCGATTAAGCATTGGGGCTTCGAAACGATTCGGGCGCAATGGCTCGCAAATACTCGGCGCATTTATCGACTGCGAAGAGGATTTGCTGATTGGAGTGTGTCGAGTTGATGAAGAATCGAAGCCTCGCTGCGGACTCCTCGACCGCCGGATACAGGATCGGTTGAACGTTGACCCCTGCCTCGATCATGCGACGGGACAACTGCAATGCATGCAGTGAATTGCCTGTGATGACTGGCACAACAGCCGTGTCTTTGCTGTTGCCTGTATTCAGGCCTCGCTTCTTGGCTTCGGTCAGGAATAGCCGAGATGCTTCTTTCAATCTCTCGACGCGAGCCGGATCGTTCTTGAGAGTTCGAATGGCGGCCAACGCTGCGGCCGTATTGGGCGGGGACAAACCGACGCTGAATACAAAGCCTGGCGTGGTGTACTTCAAGTATTCGATCAGGGCATGCTTGCCCGCGATGTAGCCACCGCATGAGCCAAAGGATTTGCTGAGTGTACCCATCCAAATGTCGACATCGGTGGGTTGGATACCGAAGTGTTCAGCAATGCCTCGGCCTGTCGCCCCCATTGTCCCCATCGAGTGGGCTTCATCGACCATCAACCAGCATTGGTGTTTCTTGCAGATCTCGACGAATTTGGGGAGGTCGGGGTAATCTCCGTCCATGCTATAGACCCCCTCGACGATCACCAGCACGCGGCGGTTGCGTTTGCGTTGTTCTTTCAATGCAGCATCGAGAGCATCGTAGTCATTGTGCGGAAAAGGGCGTCGCCGACTGCCGGAAAGGATCGCACCTTGAACGATGCTGTTGTGGGACAGCGAGTCGTGAAGGATCAAATCCTGCTGACCGACGACATGGCCGATGACCGACTCATTCGTGGCATGACCTCCTACGAGAACAATGGAGTCCTCGACTCCGACCCAATCGGCGATTTCTCGCTCGAGTTCCCTATGGATATCTTTTTCGCCGCTGACCAATCGGGATGCAGAAACACTCGTTCCATACTTCTTCGTGGCTTCGACGACTGCGGCCGTGACATTCGGATCGCCGCTCATGCCCAAATAGTTGTAGCTTGCAAAACTGATCCTTTGCTCACCATCGACGATCGTGGTGTCGCGAGTCAGTCCTTCGTGTACGGAAAAGTAGGGATTCGGCAGACCGGTCTTTTCGAACTGCGCCATGGTCTGTTTCAGGCGACGGTATTCCGGCAACAGATCGAAGCGATAGTCCTCGGGGGCAACGGGTCGTTCAACGACATCTTCCGGAGTTCTCGCTGCCAAGTCATCTCGAATGCGGTCCTTTCCGAAGAGTGTTTCGATGGCCTCCGCGATCTCGCGAATGGTTTCGATTTCTTGAAGAATATCTTCTGGAAAGCGTCCGCCGACGGAGTTCTCGAGCGAATGGGCGATCTGCAGCCGTTCCAAGCTATCGAGACCCAAGTCGACGATGACGTTTGTATCCAAGTCAAGAAGTTTGGCTCTGTCTTGTGCGACGTTCTTCACAGCCCGCTTCACGAGATCGACGACGCCAGGGTCGGGATCGCGCGTCTTCTTGGGTTGGCTTCCAGATTGCGAAAAACCACTTTTTAGTTCTTCCAAGGTCGCGGCTGCGATCATGGGTGGACCATCGAAAAGGTTCTCTTCCCAGCTCAACCATTGGTGAACGACTCGCAAGCTTGATTCACGAAACCCTCGCAGGCACGCATGCCGCTGGATCTTGCCCGACGAAGTTCGAGGCAACGAACCATGTCGAACCAGGACCACGGCATCGGGCGGAATCTCGTGGGTCGCGGTAACCGCTCGGCGGATCGCTTGAACGACTGGATTCCAATCGTCCTCCAACGACCGCTGGACTTCGACGGTGATGATCAATCGTTCGCGTGGACCAGAGTCGTCGGCAAACGCTGCTGCTGCCGAGGATGCGATCGATTCGTGGCATTCCTCGACGGTATGTTCAATATCCTGCGGGTAGCGATTCACCCCTCGCACGATAATCAGATCTTTGACGCGGCCGGCCACAAAAAGCTGGCCTTCGCTGATAAATCCCAAATCTCCGGTCCGCAACAGTGGTCCGTCGCCGTCTTTCGTGGTGGCTTGGAAGACGTCGTGCGTCAGTTCCGGCTTCTCCCAATAGCCCAATCCAACGCTTGGGCTGTCGACCCAGATCTCACCGATCTGATTTTCAGGCAGTTGAATCCGAGTTTCCGGATCAACAATGAGCACACGTTGATTTTCGGTCGAAACACCGCAGCCGACGAGGCTGCGAGCCCCGGGGGTTTGTGTGGAGACAGGGTAAACGGAGCGTGCATCAAGATGTCGGCCATCAAAGCTCCGAATCACTGGAGGCATCTGATTGGGCCCTCCTGTCACGATCAATGTTGTCTCTGCCATGCCGTAGCAAGGAAAGTGCGATTCGTTACGGAACCCGACAGAAGCAAAGCGTTTGCTAAACTGCTCGAGGGTCGAAGCCCGAACGGGTTCAGCTCCATTGAACGCCACGCGCCAGTTGCTAAGGTCCAATCCTTCCATTTCTTCGTCGGTGACTTTGTCAACGCACAACTGGTATGCGAAGTTCGGCCCACCGCTCGACGAGGCTTTGAACTTGGAAATGGTCCGCAGCCACCGCACAGGGCGCTGCAAGAACGTCATCGGGCTCATCAATACCATCGTGGCACCGAGGAATACGGGAGTCAGGATGCCCCCTACTAAGCCCATGTCGTGATATGTCGGTAGCCAACTGCATCCCATCGATTCGCGATCTTCTGCAAACAGAATGGAAATAATCTCGCAGTTGCGAATCAAGTTCGCGTGGGTCAGCATGACCCCCTTGGGTTCTCCGGTCGATCCAGAGGTGTATTGCAACACGGCTAGATTGGAATCGACGATTGGAAGTTCGGTGTACTGAATGGCAATCGTTCGGTCGACCGCATCGGTACCGATAAAATGGAGTGACTGGGTTTCGCTCCGTGTGTTTTCATCTTTCAGAATTTGAGCAGCCGCATCCTGGGTCGTCAGTGCCAAGGTCGCTTGGCAATCCTCGGCGATCCCTTGAATGCGGGCACCTTTCCGATTGCGTCGGGGTGGGTAGGCTGGTACCGCGACGCAACCTGCGTAGAGACAACCAAAAAATCCAACAACAAATTCAATCGTCCCTGGAGGATAGAGCAACAGGCAGCGTGAACCCATTGGACGCTTGGAGAGAATTTGGACCGCAATAGCCCGCGCGGCATGGTCGAGCTCGGCATAGGTCATGCACGTCTGATCATCCCCTTCTCCGTCGGACAGGTAAAAGGCAACCCTATTTGGGCACGTATTCGCCCAAAATCGGAGCACATCTACCAGCGAGTTTTTGGGGGCTTGGTACGGAGCGTGTACCCGGCTTACGTCCAGCAATTGCGATTGCCTGGCGCCGTGGCGACGGTCGGAAGTTGGCTGAATTGCAATGGACATATTGCTTGCATTGATATGGACTTGGATGCGGGTCTCAGAGGTTTTATCGGACGTCCGTTATACCGTCGATTCGTGAAACTCGGTACAGGCACCCAATTCGGAGGAATCCTCTCGCCGAGCGGGATGCCTGGAACGGAATCGCTCGGTTTTCGGCTGAGAGTGTCAAAATTCTACGCTTGGATCGGCAATAGGTGGCCGAAAAACCACTTGTTCGTTTTTGGGCTCGGGGCTATACTTTCGCCCCCTCTGGCTACTCCTGGATCACGTTTGAATCCACGGCGAGCGGCTTGAAATTGGGAACGATGGTTTGAAATGGCGGCAGAAACGGCGATTGACAGGGCGAGACATGGTGCTCGTTTGTCGACAAAAAGCTTCTGCTTGCACTTGATCCCGGCAGATTAGCCCGGAAACAACAGGAATTGTGATGGTCGCTCAACAAAAGACAACAGTCGCCAAGCGTGGAAACGTCGAACAAAAATGGTACGTGGTGGATGCCACCGACCAAACACTTGGACGATTGGCTAGCGAAATTGCGATGGTTTTGATGGGAAAACATCGCCCGATGTATACCCCCCACGTTGATACCGGGGAGTATGTCATCGTCATCAACGCCGAGAAGGTCAAGATGTCGGGACGAAAGCTGGAACATCGCCACTACACTTGGTACAACGGCTACCACCGCCAAAAGATCGAAAGCTACGGGGAGCGTCTGGAACGCAAGCCCACCGATCTGGTTTTGTTGGCAGTCAAGCGGATGTTGCCAAAGAAGAACACTTTGGCTCGCCACATGTTGACCAAGCTCAAGGTTTACGCAGGCAGCGAGCATCCCCATCAAGCCCAAAGTCCAATTCCGGCACCTTTCGGTGCCGAAACCACCTAAGACACTTCCACCCTATCACGATCTGATTTTGAGACCCTAATCCATGTTTACGAAGAAAGACAAAGTGAACGGCGACAGCCTTGGAACAGGCCGTCGTAAGTCCAGCGTGGCTCGCGTTCGCATCCGCGAAGGCGCCGGAAAGATCACTGTCAACGATCGGGAGTTCGATAAATACTTTGTAACCGACGCCGAACGTCGATTGGTCCTCCAGACTTTGGATCATGTTGGGCATCGCGACAAGGTCGATGTCTTCGTTCGCGTTTCTGGCGGCGGGCCGATGAGCCAAGCGGGCGCGATCCGTATGGGTCTCGCACGGGCACTGGTCAGCCTCAGCGAAGAGAATTTTCCACCCCTTCGAGACGATGGTTTCCTGACACGCGATTCGCGTATGAAGGAACGTAAGAAGTACGGTCTCCGCGGTGCTCGCCGAGGCACGCAGTTCTCCAAGCGTTAACCACGCGAACGGAATGGAACCGACACAGGTTTTCATCCAGTTCAGCCGAAGTCCAAACCCGCCTGCTTCAGGCGGGTTTTTTTATGCCCTGGAGGCCGTGCTAGGATAGTTCGAAGTCCCCGTTCCGACGGACAGTGGCAGACGCCGCTGGCGTGTGGCAGCGTGGGATAAGCCTCTGGCTTGTCGTCGTCATGGGTTTGCCGCTGAGGTCCATGCGACGGATGACAGGCTGGAAGCACTATCCCACATTGTTGGAAATGCCCTTTACAGAAGAGTGCTCCGCATTTCGCACGGGCAATCGTAGGTGGCGGACCAGCCTACGATGCGGGCTTATCTGGAGCAGAGATCGCTTCTTTCCCTGACAACCATTGCCTTTTGCGATCCAGAAACACGAGGTGATGCTCCAAATGGTGGATGTATTTGTCCAGCAACTCCGCCAAGCTGACTTTACCTGATTCGGTATGGATCCCCACCCGCGCCCATGCGGTTTTAGGCAATCGATTCAAGATGATGGCCGTAAACTGTCGGTTTTTGTGAAAGAGATCCGCAGCGGCGAAAGCGTTGATTTCAGACCGCCCAGGGAGATTCGAAAATCCCGTTTCGTCATACCCAACTAGCAGAGGCAGGTCCATGCAAGCCACTCGCTTCATTCGATCCGAGCCGATCAAGTCACTATCGAGCATATGAGTGACGATCTGGTGAATTGTCCACGATCCATCTGGCGGTTGAGCATGCAGTTGTTCGTTCGTTAGCCCCCAAATCGATTGAACAAGCTGTGATCCGCCGGCTACATAGGTGTCGATCCGGGCCGCGTTCATCGTTACTCCTGGGGTAATTTAGATGACAGGATAGCGTTCACTAAAAAAGAGGAAGGCCGCTCAATCGCAGCTAGTGCTCTCACGGAATGAGCATCATTCGGGGAGACCGAGCTAAGCGGCTTTCTTCGCGTGAGACTGTCGCAAATGCCTGGGAGGAACGACTTCCGATGCCAAGCCCAATCGCTCTAGGAGTTTTATCTCGTAGTAGCTGATGTCAATTTCCCACCATCGATGCTGCAAACTGGCGGAGGAAGGATCTTCGTGATGGTTGTTATGCCAACCTTCCCCGACGGTCAATAATGCCACGAGCCAGTTGTTGCGGCTATGTTCTCCGGTTTCATAGTTTTGATAGCCGAACATATGGCTTAACGAATTCACGGACCAAGTAATGTGCCACACCGCCACGATTCGTGCAAAGACTCCCCAAACCACCATGCTGGCACCACACCCCAATGCCCGATCCCATCCCAACGTCAATCCGCCCAGGATCGCTCCCAACGCAAAGAAAACGGGCAATTGTGCGAATGCGATGTAGACGTGGGTCAACGGCCGTTTTTCCAAGTACATGTAGAACGGATCGCGAAGCAAATCCTTCGAAAACTTTTCGATCGCGGACAAGGAATGGGTCGCTCGATTATTGACAGACAACCATCCGAAATGGGACCAAATGAAGTTCACCAAAGGGGAATGGGGATCGGGTTGTTCGTCGGAATGAACGTGATGAATGCGATGGATCGCCACCCATCGCGCAGGAGTATCCTCCATGCAGCAAATACCCAAAATGGCAAGGCTTCGTTCGACCCACACCGGCGTTTTAAAACTCCTGTGCGTGAGTAGCCGATGGTAACCGATCGTGATTCCTTGCCCAAAAATATGGATACCAAGAATCGCGACCACCACCGCAGGCCACCAAAAAAAGGATGGCACGAATACCAAAAGAGCGAGCGCGTGAATGCTGATGAGTGTCGCAACGTAAATCCAGTGGATGGTATACGGCTTCACTGTTTCAGGGACATGATGATGCACTACGAAGCTCCAGCTCGGATTACCAACGAATTTGCCGTCCACGCATTGCGTACGTGATCGGATATCGAACCCATTCAAAATTGTCCCGTTGGGCCGGAGGATTGCTAGTCGTTAAGCCAGAATCCGCGCCAAAAAGAGAAAGGACCGCCCAAATGCATGTGCTGATTGTCAATCCTTCACTGATACACGTTTGCAATACGCCTGTCAACGCCGATGCCCCGTACGGGACAAACAGGATTGAGCGCAGGATTTGCAGGCTCACAGGATTGGGAATAACCATCAAACGTTCTTCAGAAACCGTAGTTCCAATCGCAATCTAACACGGGTGGACGGCCACGCGAAACATAGCCCAGGACCGGAATGCAGCCAGTTTGTGAAATCGGAGTTGTGAAATCGTGCAGAGAATGGTGCCGAGCAGGTACGCGGTTACTAATACTAGGTACGAGCGATTTTGACTTTGTCGTACCATCCTAGCAAGCAAACTTCTTGAATGTCTGCCCAATGGCACTGGTCTTCCCACAGGCAATGCATGCAATCGGGACAGCATGCCGAGTAGGCCTCCAATCCCGCGGTAAATTTTTCATGCAGGCTGGGGTCGGTCCAAACGGATTCGCATTCATCGCAAACGACGCAACCAGAGAGTCGATCACCTCGCGTACAAACGCGAATGCGGCACAATCCATCACCGCACGTGGGGCAAGACTGAACGTAGATGAGATACGGTAAAGGCATTATCAAATGGGTAACGAGGAATGGCAGTGGATCGAGTCAGCGAAACGAGTCGGTGGAGAGATCAGGTAAGCGAAAGGAGAACTGAACGCAATCGATTCATTGTGTGGGAAAAGCGGTGATCAAGTTTCGATCGCGAACGACGATTCGCAACCGGTTGAGTTTCGGATTGCCACGTCGTTTGCCTTCGCTGCCACCCATGAATCCGATCGCGCGATCAAAGGGAGCTTCGTAAACGATGGCACCTTCTTCTTCCCGTTGCTTGGTCCCTTTTGCGTGACCCCTAGCTCGTTTGTAGGCATCATCGATGGCGATCAGAAACGCGGTCATATCCCCTTCAAAAACTCCGTGCGAGCCGGGTCGAGCGGGTTGATCCGTGAGGTGTCGCTGGATGTGTTCTAGGCGATGTCCTTCTTCGCTGCCTGGACCATAAATCAGTCCGGCTGGTGATTCGTATCGCTCGCGGCCAATCGGTTTCAAGACTCCGAATTTCAGGTCGTTGGCGCTCGGGCTGTTTGGCGAACTCGTCTTCGAGCCCGCACTTGGGCGGGCACCTAGGTCGGACTTTGAGGACTTGTTATCGGAACTGGACGGGGGCGACGTTGAAGATTCCTTGTCCGTGCGACGGGTAGACGAGCTGGCCTTCTTGTCGTTCTTCGCGCTCGATTTGGATGGAGTTCCCTCTTCCTGTCCCATCATGGCTGGGATGCTGGGAAGATGCCAACCAAACCAATCGTTCACTCGTGGTTGCAGGAGGACGTACGCGATGACGGCAATGATCAAAGCGATGGCCCATTTCGCGGGCAACAAACGCAAGACGTTAGCGATCGTTTCAGGCTGTTGATTCGAGCGGCTATTCATCGAATGAGCTATGGCGGAAAGAAGACTTGCGTCCGTAGGAACCGGGGGATACGTTTTATCGAGGTCTTACGCAGCCGAGTGTTACCTGCGTGAGGCCAACGTGGAATTGGGAGGATCGGCGGAAATAGGAGGTTCGGGCATGTGCATCGCAAGTCTCGAAGGTCCGCATGGATCGACGCCCACAGATCATAATTGAATTGTTCCCGAACGGGTAGAATCATGGACTTTGAATCGGCGGACCTCTCCAATTTGCCGGAGCAACTTCGGCGATATTGGTCGGATTCGTCGAGTCGCGACGAATCGCAGGCCTTATCGGAGTCGAAAAGACACTTGGTCCCGACAGACCATCCTCACCGGGAGTTTGCTCCGAGTTATTCGTATGGTCGTCACCGTGGGCCTGGGCCGAGATTTGCCCATTCGGCATCCGTGCTCGTTACGTTGCTCCCTGCCGCCCGCGGAAATTGGGACATACCCCTCACGTTGCGTCCTTCCCAACTCACCGATCACGGAGGGCAAGTCAGCTTGCCAGGGGGGCGAAGCGAAGGGGATGAATCGGTGTGGCGCACGGCGTGTCGTGAATTCGGAGAAGAACTCGGATGCACAACCGAGTACTTGCAGCATTTGGGAGAACTGACACCACTTTATGTCTACGCGAGCCGCCATCGTGTAACGCCGGTTGTCGCGGTCAGTTCCTTGCGACCAAGTATTCAACCGAACCCCGAGGAAGTCGCTGAACTCATCCTTTTACCGATTCGCGACCTACTGGCTGATACGATAAAAACGATCGGTACCATGCGCCGTGGCAGCGTCGAGTTTGAAACACATGGTTTCACTATCTCAGGCCATTTCGTATGGGGAGCAACCGCTATGATCCTCGGCGAGTTTCGAACGATCGTTCGCAAACTAGTGGAAGAGAACAGTTTTGAACCTTGGCTGATGGGATAGAATTCAACATGGACAAACGAATGATCCGCGTCGGCATCGTCGGCGCATCAGGCTACACTGCATTGGAAGCCATTCATTGGTTATTAAAACACCCGCAAGTACAAATCGTGGCAGCCACGAGCCGCCAAGCCGATGGCAGTATGATTGCGGACATGCATCCCTCGCTAGTGCGTAAACTTCGATTGCCCGTTGAAGATCTTTCGCCGACTCAGATTGCTGAGCGCTGCGATGTGGCCTTTACTTGTTTGCCACACGGAGCCTCGGCCCATGTCATCATGGCGCTGTTGGATGCCGGTTGCCGAGTGATCGATCTCTCGGCAGACTATCGCCTCAGCACTCCTGAGCTGTACGAAAAGTGGTACGAAGAAAAACATCCGGATCCAGGTCGCCTCGGAAGAACACCCTACGGATTGCCTGAGCTATTCGCGGCGCAACTCCCTGCAGCCAACTTGATCGCAAACCCCGGTTGCTATCCCACGTCGGCGATTCTGCCGTTGTCTCCCCTCCTCAAAGAAGGGCTGATTTCTCCGAAAGACATCATCGTCGATAGCAAATCGGGAGTGAGTGGCGCGGGGCGGACTCCTAAGCTGGGAAACCTGTACTGCGAAGTCAACGAGAGCATCGCTGCCTATTCGGTTGGAAACCACCGCCACCAACCGGAGATCATCGATATCGTCCATCGCTTTGCTGGAGTGGAGCCGGAAGTGATCTTCACACCCCATCTGGTTCCGATGGAACGCGGCATCTTGTCAACCATCTACGTTCATCCTGCGTCGGGTGCAACACCCAACCAACTTCGTGAATGCCTCAACACTTATTACCCACAGGATGGTTTTGTGCGGGTCGTATCCCATTTGCCAGCGACACGATTTGTTGCTCGCAGCAATTACGTCGACATCACCGTGCGCGAAAATGGATCGCGGATTCTATTGATCAGCGCCATCGATAATCTGGTCAAAGGTGCCAGCGGAGCAGCGGTTCAGAATATGAATGTCATGTTCGGATTGGATCCCAAACTCGGGTTGAACTGAGCATGTTGCGATAGTTACTTCCCAAGTCCGTTGAGGTAGACGACGCCATGTCCAATCCGATCTTGCGACTGTTATTGCCTCCACCTAAGCCCAGTACGAGGCGAGTGGTTTTCGTCGCTACCGCTTTTGTCTTGGCATCGTGTCTCTTCGCCGCGTCACTCGCGTCGATCGAAGTTTACGATCTCTGCAGCGCTGTGGCGTGGTGTGCCGTCGCTTGGGCGGGGATGCAGGGTCCGGGACGTTGGCTGGCAGCCTTGGGAGGAGTGCTCCTGGCATCTCTCATGTGGTTGGCCTACATCGCGTCGCTAAGTGTTTTTCGACCGGAGGTGCTCGGTCAATGGAGCAGCGTGTGGACTATCGACTTGCCGGTCGTCCTGTTTACATTTGCTTCGGGGTGGGCAATGTTTCGGATCCTAAGCCTTCTGACAGGAATCGAAATCATCGATCCCACCCGCCCACAGCCACCTCGATGGAGCATTCGACGATGGCTGTTATTGATGTTTGCGGTCGCAGTCTTCATTCAATCGCTTCTGTATGCCGTCCAGTGGTACTCGACCCTCGGCGGGGACGTAACACCCGTCAATCAAGTTGGCCCGCCAGCCGTTGACCCGCGAGTCCAAGCCCGAACCGAATGGATACTGGTGCTACTGGTTATGGCCTCGTCCATTCCGATCGTGCCGATCCTTTTGGCTGGCTGGATGTTGGCCGGCAAGCGATGGCGATGGAATCTATTTCCTATCCTTGGCGGGCTAACGGTCGCATCACGATGGGGGGGCTATCACCTGATGGATTGGCTGCGAGCCGAATTGCCATGGGTCCGTTCCCTCGGAATCGATGGTCTGCCGAACTGGGTGGCTGGCGGCATCCTGGACTGGTTCATCTACGCAAACGCCGCCATGCTGATACCATGGATGGGATATACATGGTCCGATTTTTGGTTTCGATCCTCCGTTTCGCCGATCTCACCGGTCGATGTCGAAGAAGGAATTTCGGGCTCGCTGAAACCGGAACTCAGTGGACCTTTTAAAACGTCACCCGACCCAACGCCGCCCAACCCAACTTTGCCGCAATGAATACTCAGTTCCTAGAGCACCTTGCCCATTCCAACCAAGCCATGCGCGAGGCAGGCACCTTCAAACGCGAACGGGTCATCGACTCGGCACAAGGAACCCTTGTAAAGCTTTCCGATGGTCGCGAGCTGCTCAATTTATGTGCTAACAACTATCTGGGTTTGGCCCAGCACCCGAGCGTTCGACAAGCTGCCGATGATGCGCTCGCGAGGTGGGGATATGGCATGGCATCGGTGCGATTCATTTGCGGAACGCAAACCATTCACAAACAGCTAGAGAACCAACTCAGCCGTTTTGTCGGCAAAGAAGACACGATCCTCTACAACTCGTGCTGGGACGCAAACGGAGGGTTGTTTGAAACGATCCTGGGCCCCGAGGATGCCATCATCTCCGATGAACTCAATCATGCCAGCATCATCGATGGCATTCGATTGTGCAAAGCCCAACGGCTTCGTTACAAGAACAACTCGATCGATGATTTGCGTGCCAAGTTGGAAGAAGCCAAAGGAGCCCGTTTTCGGTTGATCGCTACCGACGGTGTTTTTTCGATGGACGGAACCATCGCGGATCTTGCTAGTGTCTGCCAACTGGCGGATGAATATGATGCCTTGGTGATGGTCGATGATTCGCACGCGGTCGGCTTCGTAGGTGCACATGGTCGCGGCACGCACGAACTATGCGGAGTCATCGATCGCATCGACATTCTGACAGGGACCCTTGGGAAGGCCCTAGGAGGAGCAAGTGGTGGATACACGTCTGGCACCGCCGAATTGGTGGAATTGTTGCGACAGCGTTCGCGGACCTATCTGTTCTCGAATACCATTGCGCCGCCGGTCGTAGCGGGTGCGATTCGGGCTCTCGAACTACTGAACGAATCGACGGAATTGAGAGATAAACTCGAAAGCAACACGCAATTTTTCCGGGCCGAGATGGTTCGGCGCGGTCTGAATATTCTGAGCGGAACGCACGCGATCGTTCCTGTCATGATCGGTGATGCGGCTCTTGCTGGCCGTGTCGCTCAAGCCATGTTGGACGAAGGGATCTACGTCATCGGATTTTCGTACCCTGTTGTTCCGAACGGAAAGGCACGCATTCGAACCCAAGTCTCCGCAGCCCATTCGGTCGAGCAATTGAGACACGCGGCCGAAGCGTTTGAGCGAGCGCTGCAAGCGGCATCGTGAAGAAGCATGGTGTGCAATCCATGATTCGCCTTGGATATGGGAAACATGCATCGAGAGCATCCTGCCGATGAGGCATCATGGGGTAACATGGAAATAAACCAATGGCGAATCGCAGGAGCACAACTGATCGCCCATTTGCAGCGATCGGGCATCACACGACTGCCGCAACCCCAACACCCTCTTCCCGATGAAGTCATGGCTTGGGGAAAACAGTTGGCGTCGGTTCCACTTGTTCCTGCCGAGGGAGTTGTAGTCGAGGCTGTCACAAGTAACCGAACTCAGAACCAACCCTCCTCAAGCCCGTCTCCGGTCGCAAAACTTCCATTCGAGATGCCCAGGGAAGTTTTATCCAGCTCGACTCCATCCAGTTCTCCGACCCGAGTTCCCGCTTCCTTGGTGAGTCTTCCCACAGAACCAACTCCTTGGACGACGGCACTCCGAAACGACGACGAACGCGCGATGGCCTTTCAAGAGTTGAATGAGCAAGTGCAAGCGTGCCGCCGATGCGCAGAAATCGCCTGTCGACGACTGCAAACCGTGTTCGGCATAGGTCCTCGAACGGCTCGGTTTGTCATGGTGGGTGAAGCACCAGGGGCGGAGGAAGATCGCCAGGGTGAACCCTTCGTAGGACCGGCCGGTCAACTTCTGGACAAGATTCTGGTTGCGACCGGTTTGAATCGGCAAGATGTGTACATCATGAACACGCTCAAATGCCGACCTCCCAACAATCGAACCCCGACCGATGTCGAGATCGAGAACTGTAGGCCATTCTTTGAGGCACAATTGGAAGTCCTGCAACCCGAGTACATCGTTTGCTGGGGTGCCATCGCAGCCCGCGCATTGCTGAAGACCACCGAGAGCGTCGGTCGCTTGCGAGGACGCTTCTTTCGTTATCATTCCGCCAAAGTCCTAGTTACCTACCATCCTTCCTATTTGTTGCGGACTCCCGAAGCCAAGAAAAACACGTGGGAAGACATGCAGTTGCTGATGCGCGATATGGGAACCTGGCCACCGAAAAAATAAGTGAGCGGGTCCCCGTGTCCAATGGAAACTAGCTCTGGTTGGCGTGCCATATTCCTCTTCATCAGCATTAGCCGCAGTGCGTTAGCACCCGGTTCTCTTGGATGTTGCTGGCAAACCGGACGCTAACGCGTTCCGGCGGATTGCCGATGCGATCACAACCGATCATCACTCGTTGAACAAGTGGCGGAATCGGGGGATGGAGTGCGTCGCTGTACGACTCTCTGAGCTCGATTCAAATACGAAAGCTTCCGTCAACGGTAGGTTATGGAATAGCTGGGAGGCTCGTTCGACTCCGAGGACACATAGCGACGTTGCGCCGGCATCCGCATCTACGCAGGTTGCGGCGATGGCGGTTGCGGTTTGGCTACGTTGGAGGGGACGCTTTGTTTTCGGGTCGATGAGATGGCTGTAACGCGTTCCATCGATCTCGACAAATTGGTTGAGGTCGCCCGACGTCGTAATGGCGCACGATTGCAGTCGTAGATTGCACACGGGGCGCTTGTTGGCTTGAACACCCGCCACGGCAACGACCCAGCCTTCTGACTCTGGGGGGGGCGTACCCATGCGAATGTCTCCGCCGATGTCGATCAGGACGCATTCATGTCCAGTGCGTTGCATAGCTTCAAAGGCTCGATCAATGATGTAGCCAGTGGCCAATCCCGACGTATCGATGATCACCCCCTCGCTGACTGTTTCCACGGTTGCGGGAAGAGAAGAATCGCTGGGGCGATCTAAGCTCCAAACATGCCAGCCACTGGTGAAAATCGATCGGGTCCATTCGTCGCTGGTGGGGAGACGCCTTTCTTTCCTGCACTGAGACCAAACGCGAAAGATCGACCCTAGCGATATGTCCAAGGCGCCATCCGTTAAACCATGCCAACGGATGGCATGTTCCAGAACAGATTGAAGGTCCGAGCTGACACGGATCGGGTTATTGCAGGAATCCGTTAAACCGGAGACTTCGCTCTTGGGATCGTAGTTGTTCAGGATTGGGATCAAGCGTTCGATTTCGTCGAGCGATGCATGGATCGCCTGTTCGGCTGCAGCGGGGCTTTCGGAGTAGAGGATGATGCGTAGCACCGTCCCCATCGTGGGAGCAGTGTACTCATACCTTTCCAACGAGTTGGACGTCATGGTGTTTTTTCGAATCGCGCACGATAGACAGGGAGTCCATTGAGCCGAGTCCGCCGTTCGAAGTGCGTCCGGTAGTCCATATCGTGGGTAGCATCCGGCTCAGGGACATAAAACGGTCCTGCTAGACGTGTCAGTTCTCCGATCCGCGCGACAGCCTCCTCGTAGTAGTCGAGGACGTCGGTCCAAAAGTGGAGTTTGCCACCGGGAACCAAAGTGCGTTGGATATTCAGGATGGTACCGTCGCTCAGGACGCGGCGTTTCTTGTGTCGCGATTTCCACCATGGGTCGGGAAAGTAGACGTGGACTGCGTGCAGCGAAGCATCCTTCATTTCGTGTTGCATGACCGCTACGGCATCGCAGGCGATGAAACAAGCGTTGGAGATCGATTGTTTTTCCAAGCGCGCTTGGCTTTCGCGAGCGTACTTGGTCGCCAGTTCCATTCCGATGAAGGTGTGCTGCGGCGTATCGAGGGCGGCACGCGTCAAAAAAAGTCCTTTGCCCGAACCGATTTCCAGTTCAATGGGGTGGGAAGAAGCCAGAGCGGCCTGCAATCGCTCCTCGTCGCTCGCATCGTAAAATCGCTCGCGGAACGAGGAGTCGGATGGAAGATGGGCATCGTCAGAAGAATCGTCTTCGGCTGGGTCGTCCGGCATGGAAAGGAGGTTTTCAACTCGAGATGGCAATTGGCTGTGTTGCATGTCGCGAGGCTTGGGTTATAACCGAAAGAACTCGGCAACGAGAGATTTGGTTTAGGATACGCTCTCCCGCCTAATTCGACACCCCTTGAGGTCCCACCTTCTATGAGTTCTTCTCGAAATTCTGTCGATTCGACTTCCATTCAACCAGTGGATTCGACCCCTTCCGACAACGCAGCATCCTCCGGAAAAACAGCATCCAAACCCGCCACATCGGTTGATCGACGTGGCTTCCTACAGACCACGGCAACGGTCGGCGCAGCAGGGCTCGCTTCCAGCTTCATGCAGCGATCCGTGCATGCTCAAGGTTCCGATATTCTCAAAGTCGGATTGGTAGGTGCGGGTGGGCGCGGAACAGGTGCGGCCAAGGACGCTATGGATGCGGACTCGGGATGTCGACTGACGGCATTGGCTGAGATCTCGGACGATCGACTGGCAGGGGCCAAGCAGAACCTGAAACGCTCCCTCGGCGAACAGTATGCTGTGCCCGATTCCCAGACCTTTTCGGGATGGGACGCCATGCAGCGATTGCTAGAAACAGACATCGATGTGGTGCTTCTCGCGACCCCTCCCGGTTTTCGTCCCATGCAAATGGAGGCGGCGGTGGCGGCCGGTAAGCACGTCTTTTGTGAGAAGCCTGTAGCCGTAGATCCTGTAGGGGTCCGTCGAGTGCTCGCTGCTAGCGAAGCGGCCAAACAAAAAGGTTTGTCCGTTGTGTCAGGCTTGTGCTGGCGATACGACTTGGGCGTGAAAGCCACGATCGAAAAAATTCAAAACGGTGCCATCGGCGACATCGTCTCCATTCAGGAGAATTACCTCGCAGGTACCCTTTGGATCCGCGAACCCAAGGACTTCTGGACACCGATGCACAACCAAGTCATGAACTGGCTGTACTATCGATGGCTCAGTGGCGATCATATCGTCGAGCAGTTCATCCACTCGTTGGATAAATCGATGTGGCTTCACAACGATGTGCCCCCTGTCCTCGCTTATGGTCTGGGTGGCCGCCAAGTCCGGACCGATCCCGAATACGGCGACATCTACGATCACTTCTATGTCGTCTACCAATGGGCAGATGGAACACGGACTTACGCAGCCACTCGGCAAATGCCTGGCAGCTTCAACGAGACGGAAGATTTTGTGTTTGGAACGAAAGGGACCGCTCGCGTGCTGGCACATGAAATCACCGGCGAGAATCCTTGGAAGTACTCTGGCGAAAAGCCCAGCATGTACTATCTCGAGCACGTTGCGTTGATGAAGTCGATCCGCGAAGGCAAGCCGATCAATAATGGCGATTACATGTGCAAGAGTACCTTGATGGCCATCATGGGACGCGAAGCGGCTTATTCCGGAGAGGTCATCCGTTGGGATGATCTCAAAGATAGCAAGATGTCCCTCATGCCAGAGTCATTGGCATGGGGCGAGGCACCGGCTGTCGAGATCCGTCAACCCGGATCCTATAGCTTTAAAGACCAAATCTAATACAGGTTTTGCATGAGCCGCAAAGAACGCATACTCGAGATGCTTTTGGATGAGCCCAACGATGCCTTCCTACGGTATTCGCTGGCCATGGAGCTACGCAAAGAAGGCGATCACGAAGAAAGTGTTCGACTGTTCAAGGAGTTGGCCTACGACCCAAAGGAAAAGTACGTCGCAGCCTTCTTCATGGCTGCGCAGCAATTGGCAGAACAGGAGCAAATCGAAGACGCCCGAACGCTGCTTCGGGATGGAATCGAAGAAGCTCGCAATCAAAAGAACCTGCACGCAGCCGCAGAAATGAGCGAGCTGCTCGCCGAGCTTGGCAAGTAATCGCATTCATTTCCTCGGACTTCCTCCCTCTACTCGCTACTGGATGCCTCTTATGACGTTTTCTCGGTCGCACTTGGGTGCAACAATTTGTTTAAGAATGGCAACGTTGGGATGTCTGCTCATGGCCAGTAGTTTTTCCATCAGTGCAGATCCTGTGGTGATCAAACTTTGGCCGGGGACGCCTCCCGGAGATACCAAAGAACTCCCAGCGGAATCGGATCTGACGAAGCCAGGCGACGGCCAAGTGGCGGGTCGATCGGTAATTCGCCTGGGGAATGTCAGCGAACCGACGTTGACGATTTATCCTGCAGATCCTGCACAAGCCACGGGCGCTGCCGTTTTGGTTTGTCCTGGAGGGGGCTACAACATCCTAGCCATGGATCTGGAAGGAACCGAAACCGTTGAATGGCTCAATTCGATCGGTGTGACGGCTGGTTTGCTGAAGTACCGAGTCCCTCGGCGCGACGGTCGTGCTCCCTCGGATGCGCCGCTGCAGGATGCGCAGCGGGCGATCAACTTGCTCCGATCCAAAGCCAGTGAACTCAAAATAGACCCCAAACGGATCGGGGTGTTGGGCTATTCCGCAGGCGGGAACCTGAGTACCCAATTGAGCACTCGTTTTGCGTCCACGACCTATCCCAAGGTCGACTCCGCGGATGAACTCGTTCCTCGGCCCGATTTCACGTTACTGATCTATCCAGCCTATCTCGTCAATCCAGAGAACAAGCAGGAATTGGCCAAAGACATTTTGATACCCGCTGACGCACCGCCGATGTTTTTGACGATGGCTCAAGACGATCCGCTGGGCTGTGAAAATGTGCTCGTTCCGGCCGCCGAACTCAATCGATTAAAGATCCCCTTGTCGCTCCATCTCTTCCCCACCGGTGGTCATGGCTATGGTTTGCGCCCAACCGACAATCCGTCGACACATTGGCCAGAACGTGCAGCCGACTGGTTGAAGAATGTCACCAAAACGACGAAGTGATTCGGAGGTGAGGGTGATTCGGCGGTGAGGCGATACGCGGTTCGTTCGCCTTGACCCGTGGGCGCGGATTTCGGCGTTTGCGTAGTGAACGCCAACTAAACTTGCGAGTTCAACAGAAACCGGGTGCTAATGCACACCGGCTAATGGATGGTTTCCCTGCAAGGGTTTCGCCAATTTGGAGTGGGCCGCGAAGACTACTTCTTGCCTGGGGCTTTGTCGGAAGAGTCTGTGCCCGACTTCTTCGAATCGGACTTGATAGGCGTCGAATCTTTTTTGGATTCCTCGCCTCCGCTCGATTCCTTGCCATCCTTCTCCTTGTCATCCTTCTTGGCCGTGATGATTTCGGGAAGGTCTTTGTCCTTGGGTATGAATCGAATCGAAATGCTATTCACGCAATGACGCGAGTTCTTTTTCGTGAGCATTTCCCCTTCGAACACGTGGCCCAAATGGCCGCCGCAGTTGTTGCAGGTGATTTCGATCCGTTGACCGTCTGGATCGACTTCGCGATGAATGGAATCCTTAATCTCATCATCGAAGGCGGGCCAGCCGCAGCCGCTGTGGAATTTATCGTCGGATTTGTAGAGGGGCGCATTGCAGCGTTTGCAAATGTAGGTGCCTTCGACAAAGTAATCCGTATAGCGTCCGGTGAACGCGTATTCGGTTCCCTTGCTAAGAATGACCCAGCGTTCTTCGGCCGTCAGTTTGTTGTAATCAGGCTCGTCTGGCATCTTCTTTTTTTCCTTGGTGTTCTTAGCCTTGGCAGGCACTTTTGAGGTCTCTTTGGACTCCTGAGGATCTTTGTCCTTGGAGCCATCGGTTTTAGGAGGGGCTGCCGACCATCCCCAAAGTGCGGTCATCCCGAACACAATTGCAAGGGCGGGTAGGGTCCAAGGAATCTTTGCAAAGAACGAACGCATGGTGACCTCAAGCGAATTGAGAAAATGCAGTATGCTGTCGATTCATCAACGAAGCGAACCATTATAGCGGACGAAACAAGCCAATTCCGACCCCAAACGGATTGGATTTGCCAATGTCCCATTTCTCGGCGCACGCCAAGCATTCAAAAACCCCCATGAAATACGCTATCTGCAACGAATTGTTCGACGGAATACCGGCCGCAACCGGGCTAAAACTCGCATCGGAAATCGGTTACACCGGGGTGGAGGTCGCACCGTTCACACTGGGTCGTTACGTATCGGAAGTGACCGAATCGCAGAGGAATTCGTATCGACAGTTGGTGGAAAGTTTCGGGATGGAGATCATCGGACTCCACTGGTTACTGGCCAAGACCGAGGGTTTTCATTTGACGACTTCGGACGCTTCGGTCCGCGATCGAACGGCGAATTATCTGGAGGAGTTGGTCGGGTTGTGTGCCGATCTGGGAGGGAGCGTGATGGTCTTGGGTTCGCCGGCGCAACGCAATTTTCAATCTCCTATGACGCATGAACAAGCCGCCGAAAATGCAAGGCGTGTTATCGAGCGGATCGTCCCCGCTCTCGAGGCCAGCAATGTTCGGTTGGCGATCGAACCACTCGGGCCTCAAGAAGGGAATTTTCTCAATTATGCTTGGCAAGCATGTCGATTGATCGATGCGATCGGGAGTCCCTGGGTTCGATTGCATTTGGATGTGAAGGCGATGAGTTCGGAAGGTCCTCCGATTGAGTCGATTATTCGAGAACATGCAGACTGGATGATCCATTTCCATGCCAACGATCCGAATCGACTGGGACCAGGCATGGGCGATGTCGATCAACAGCCAATTTTTCAGTCCCTCGTCGACATCGGGTACGATGGATGGGTCAGTGTGGAAGTCTTTGACTACGCGCCTGGCATCGAAACGATATTGCGAGACAGCATGACGACGATGAAGCGTTGCATCGCGCAAGCTAGAGCGGGCTAGCGCTTTTTGAAGTTGCGCTAATCGAGTGTCTCGGAGTTTCAATTCGCGATTTTCCAAGGTTTTTCGTACTCGTACTCCGCGTCAGCAGTACTCGAACTCGAAGATACTGCATCGAGTACGAGTACCATTTCATTGAGTACGAGTACGAGAGATGCCAAAATAGCCCAACTTCAAAACGAGCGCTTCCAAACCACGATACCACTCGCAACAAGATAGGTTGAAAAAACTTGGAATCCCCGGCGTCCCACCCTTCATCCACATCCGCCCCCTTCCCGTGGATTCCCGTACTTGCGCTGGTCGTGGTCAATGCGCTCTGGGGGTTTTCCTTCCCGGTTGTCAAAGCGCTCAATGAGATGGCCGATCTCCATTTCGGGATTGCCTCTGCTGCCGAATCAACGACCTTTCGCGTGCTGGTATCGTCTTGGATGATCGCGGTTCGATTCAGCATCGCGTTGTTGCTGTTGGTGGTCCTTTGGAATCGCTTGTTTCGAGAAGCCACGCGGCAGGAATGGTTGGCCGGTTGTTACATCGGTTGGATGTTTTATCTCGGGTTGCTTTTGCAAGTGATCGGCTTGGCGACTATCCCCGCATCTCGCAGCGGCTTTCTGACCAGTTTGACCGCCGTCTTTACACCGTTGTTTGCTGTGCTGATCTTTCGAAGATTTCCATCCCGGTGGATCGTTGCGGGGGCGGTCCTGGCGGTCCTGGGGGTGGTGGTTCTGACGGGACTCATTGTGTTCGAGGGGAATCGACTCCAGATGGCGGAAGATGCTGCCGATCGTTGGACGCTCGGGGATACACTGACGACAGCCGGTTCGATGTTCTTCGCATTTCAAGTCTTACTGCTAGATCATTTTGGAAAACGGGTGCGTTCGATTTCGGTGACCCCAGGAATGTTTCTGACGACGGCCATTCTGGGATGGCTTACGACATTGATCATCTTGGCAACCCCACTGCGCGCCTCGACAGGAGTTCCTGCAATGCATTTTGGCGATTGGTGGTCCCTGACGATCCAACCCGCCTACCTCGTTCTGCTATTCGCTCTGGCATCTTTTTGTTCTTTGCTCTCCTTTGGATGGATGAACAAATACCAACCTGCGGTCACGGCCTCTCAAGCGGCCGTGATCTATAGTTTGGAACCTGTCTTTGCATCGAGTTGGGCACTTTTTTTGCCGCAATGGCTGGGAGGACTGACGGGATTAATCCATGAGAATGAGCAAGTGACTTGGAGCTTGCTCGCGGGTGGAGTGATGATCTTGATTGCCAACGTCGTGGCGTTGTACCCGTCGCCAAACCCCTCGGAAGAGTCGGAATCGGTACCTCGTTGAGATGGTTATGCTCCCTCGAAGGGCCATGGGAAAACGACCAGGGATCCGTTATCTTTCAGTCTCGCTAGCGACCCACTCCCCGCACGGCAATCGACTTCATGCGAATCTTCATGCTTTATGGCCCAGGCGAAATAGCCAAGGAGCTGTGCAGGCGAGGATATGAAGTGCTCACCGTAGCGTGTGACATCGAGGGGGAATTGGAACCCGACGCGGCTAAGTTTCTCACAAATCGCACGGTTCGCGGGCGAATGAAACTTTCTCCCTTTGCGATCAATGATGTTCGAAAACTCACCATTGAATTTCAACCCGATATCATTCACGCCTTTACCAATTTTTCATTGGCGTGGGCGAACTTGGCAACGATACGATTGCCTTACGGTGTACCATCTCCGAAAATCCATTCGTTCCGAGGGATCACGGCTCCTGTGAGTCGCTGGGATCTAGCTAATTGGTTCACCTTTCGAAACAATCAAGTCGCAGCCCATGCCTGTGAATCTCACGCGGTTCGCGAATCGATGATAGAGAGTGGGTTCGATATTCCCGAGGATGCGGTCGTGTACAACTGCGTTCCGCGACCCATCCATTCACTGTCGCGCGAGCAGGCTCGAGCGGAACTCGGAGTTCCCGCAGATGCGTTCGTCATCGGTTCCATCGCGACCGTACGTCCGGTCAAGGGCTTGGATATCCTGCTCCAAGCCGCACTCCTGCTCGAACATCCAAACATCCATTTTGTCGTGATCGGTCCTGGTCACTACGAAGGATTTGATTTCTATGCTCGCTCCCCTTCGTTGAAGGACCGATTGCATTGTCCGGGTGGAATCCACGATGCCAAAAGAATGCTGTCCGCATTTGATCTATTCGTGATGCCTTCGCGATCGGAAGGGCTTTGTCGAGCGTTGATCGAAGCCATGCAGTACGGGCTTCCATCGGTTGTTAGTGACGCAGGTGGAATGAAAGAGTTAGTACGAAACAACGTCGATGGACTGGTTGTACAGCGTGAAAATCCTTCTGCTTTAGCGAATGCAATTCATCGATTGCATGTGGACTCGGACTTGCGACACTGGATGGGTCAATCGGCCATGAAACAAGTCGATTCAATCTGCGCTCCTCACGTGGTGGTCGACAAATTGCTCCACATCTATCGACAATCCTTAGGGCAGCAGCTGGGTTGTCCGGAGTAGGCATTTCTACATGTCGTGCACTCGACGACGGTTACAATCGATTCCAATTTGAGCCTGAGGCGCTAGCCGATCCACGTAGGATCCCGTCGAATCGTTGAATATGAAATGACTAGAAGATCGGCTAGCGCCTCAGGCTCACGGTAGATTAAAGCATGAC
>JBAWXH010000083.1:0-23701 GCA_037144155.1 Planctomycetota bacterium
ATATTCTACGGTGCGAGGCGGGAACTTTTCGGAGTCTAATTCACTCCGAGAAATACCCAAACAAGGTATCCAATTGCATCATGTCCCTGAAACCTGAACAAATCGACGAACTGCTCAACGGTATGCTCGACGGCGTCTTGACCGACGACGAGCAACGCTTGTTTGACGCAGCCTGCGAAAAAGACCCATCGCTCCAGGCTCGCTTGGACGAATTGGCGGCGTTTCGCCGCTCGCTATTGCGAGGACGGAGCGTAGGCCGGTTGGGTCCCGATTTTGCAAAACAGGTCCTGATGAAGGCCCGCGAGCGAGCCGATTTGATGGACGATCCGCCTGAGTGGATCAAGCCGAAAGCCTCGCCCGGCCGACGCGCGGGCCGAGCCTCTTCGGAGTCGCGCCGCGAGCGATCGAATGTCTCCGGATCGGTCGGAAAGCATGCGATTCGACCGTTGCTCTCTGCCCCCACGTCGCCGAATGAAGGCGAAACGGCTTCCGATGCCTTTGCTCGTCGGGCTTGGCGTGTCTGGGTCCCGAGTCTTTTGGCAGTGACGGCAGCCTCACTCGCACTGCTGGTCATCTCGAGTTTTTGACCTCCATCGAATCCCCGCGATATCGCGGAAAACAATTCGATCGAAGCGGAGAAATCAATCGCCGAACGTGGTGACAAGGGCCTAGGTTTCCCAAACCTGCCATCCAATTCTTCCGAGATCTCGGAAGATCCGTCCAACATCGAATCGCGACCCAATCAAGATCACTCCAAGATCGCAGGGTTGGATCCGAAAATGGATCCCAAGGATGGTGTTGCATCGACGGTGGTCAATCCAAATGTCGATCCTGCCATTGAATCGAGCATTGGCTCGATCGCATCGGACGCGCCCAAGTCCGACCGCGTGCCGATGAACCCAGACAAAGATAGCTCGGTTGCGGCCACGTCCAGTACTGTTGCACCCAACACCGGTGTTTCGTCCGATATCGCAATGACTCCGGGTGACCAGCTGATCGAGAACATGATGAAGGACCTGGAGAAGAAAGGCTTGTCCGGCGATCTTTTCTTCACAACGATCGCCGACGTCTCTGCATCCACGGAGTCGCTTGAGAGCAAACTGGTACAAGACCTTTTGGACAAGTACGAAATCGTCTACTCGAAGGATGACGATCTCGTTTTGAATAACGACCAGTTGAACGTCATGGTCAGCACGAATTTGGTCAAGCCTTCAATCGGTCGCGAAACGAAGATTGATGCATCGGGTGAAGTTTCCGTCTACTTTCTTCGTGCCCCCGGCTTGATCATCGATAGTTTCTTGACTGAGATCACCGGGTCGGTGGAGGAATTCCCGTCCTATCGAATGGACCTGTCGTTCGACCCATCGGTCCTTGGACTGGTCAATCAATTGGGTGGGGTGCTCGATCGGTCGGATGCTCCTTTAGCGAGGCGACTTGCCTATCAAGCCGAGGGCGTTCCGAAACCAGCGAGTAGCTTTGTTGGAGTCGACCGCGGTCAAGGCATCCCTTCCGATGCTCGATTGAAATATGCTGCGGAAGCTGCAAAGAATCGAACGGATCCGAAAGCGAGCATGTCAGTGAAACGGGGTGCTCCTTCTTACTTGCTGCTGATCGTTCGCCCTGCGAAAGATCTGTAATCGATCTCCGATCTCGAGCGGGTTTCAGACCGCTCGCTTGCGTCTCCCTCATCGCAGTCAGTCCCTGCGAGTTTTGAACGTAAGCTTTCGTGGCTTTCTCTCGTACTCGTACTCAATGAAATGGTACTCGTAAGGAAATGGCACTCGCACTCGATGCGGTATCTTCGAGTCTCGAAGCGATATCTTCGAGTACGAGTACCGCTAAAGCTGAGTAGGAGTACGAGTACGATAAACCCCGCGGACAATGCGGATTGAGACTCCGAGACACGCGAAAAGCGCCGCAGTCAATTCCTGCGAGCTCGACTGCGAGAAGCAGCACGCTTCTACGACCAACGCTACATGTATAAATGTCGCAAGCACAGCTGCGACCATGTCTCCATGTTGGCCAAATCATCTTCGATCAATGTCTCGACAGGCTTGAATCCCGATTCGACGAGTTGATCTTCTCGCGGCGTTACTTTGCAGGAAGACAGCTGCATAATGTGGACGATTCCCAAATGGACTCGGCCAACATCGGACGTGTCGTCATAGATCAAGCCAACGATGCGATCGTTGCCACTGCATTCGATGTGGACTTCTTCGGAGAGTTCCCGTTGCATGCCGTTGCGGTACCAATCGTCTCCTTCGGCGTCTTCGACCGAGATATGTCCACCGATACCAATCGATTTTAATGCGTGAAGGCGTTTTTCACCCTGCCCTTTGCCACGCGTGTACTTGAACAATTGAGTTTGACGCTGGTCGCTGCATTCCAGGATTACGTACGGGATCAATTGCTTGAACGAAGGATCATCCTCCACCAAGCTCCGCGGCCGAAACGACTGATTAGAACGATCGAGAAGGGCGGGCAGATAGCGATCCACGGACGTCTGAAATCCGGAAAACGGCCCCAATTGATCGAGAAGAGAGCAAGGGACGACAAGTACTTCTTCGTCTTTTGGCATTTTTCGAGCCCAAGAGTCAAAAAACAGCGGGAATCTAGGGGCCATGGTCGGTTGTCTTTCCCCTGGTTCCCCAAACGATCGGGTTTGCGATACGATACACGGTTTGGAAGACACTGGCTATTCGCTTTTTTCTTGATCGACACGAACGGAGAACACTCTGGTGCGACTCTTCAACCGCGTTCGCCAATTGGCGTTGCATCGCATCTCGCGCATGGACTGCGCGAAACTCGATTCACGCAACGGCACACCGACAGGGTCCAGTCGCAAGACTGGTTGGACACATGTTGTCGCAAGCACAGTATGGACTTGCCTTGCTCTCGTAGGGATGGATTCGGGGGTACAAGCCGCCGATGAACTGCCTCGCGCGGTTCACATGTTCCCAAAGGAAACGCAGGCCTTTGTGGCATTGCCTGACACCGAGCGATTCTTAGCAAACTGGAGCAAGACAGAACTTGGAAAACTGGCTTCCGATGATCGGCTCAAGGTTTTCTGGAAGTCTCAACAGGAAGAGATTCGTCGACGGCTCGCAAGTGCAGGTTGGCAACTAAGCTTGCGATTTGATGACTTGGCTGAGATTTCTTCTGGCCAAGCAGCCATGGGTTGGATCGCACGTCCAGGCGTGGCAGATAAGCCCTACTCGGTTGGACTGGTGGTCGATGTGGCTGGCCGAGATGCCGCACTCCAGAAGTTTCTGGAGCGGATCGAAACCGAAATGGCGGAACGCAAAGCGTCTGGCAATTCCGTCGATTTGGCGGGAACGGCAGTCAAGCACTTCGTTCTGCCCAAGCTTCAAAACGACAATCGCGCTCGAGACTCCTTCTACGCTGTCTCCAAAGGTCAATTCCTAGCGGCAGACGATTTGTTGACGATCCAAGAATTGCTGGACGCACAGACAAAGGAACGCGACGATTGCTTGGCTCGGTCACCGTTGTATGGCAAAGTGCAATCGCGGATCGTTCGCGATTCGCACCCCGTCGAAATCGAATATTTCGTGCGTCCGATTGGCTTCGGTAATTTGGCCCGTTCCGTCTCTGGAAAACAGCCCAAAGGCCAAGTTGACATTTTGAAGTTGCTGGAAGGACAAGGTTTCGACCGCATCCTATGTGCCGCTGGTTCGATCCAACTCGCAAAACAGGATCTCGACATGCACCATCAAGGTTTTGTCCTCCGCGAAGAGGAGCTTCCCACCTCGGTTCAGATTTTGGACTTTCCAAACAAAGAAGCATTGGTCCCTCCACCTTGGATCAATGTCAATTCGTCGAGCGTCCTCGGATTTTCCTGGAACTTCAGCGAAGCCTTTCCCAAGCTGAAAGGGATCGTGGATGCCTACATCGGCAATGAGCAGTTCGATGACATTCTTGAAAGTATCAAACTCGATCCGATGGGACCACAAATCGATATCTCCACCGATGTCCTTCCATTCATCGGAACGGAGTTCTATACCGTGTCGGAAATCGTCGAGCCAATCACGCCGGAAAGCAAGCGGACGTTGATCTGTATCAAACTGATCGACCCAGAGAACAAACTCTCCAACGTCTTAAATCGCTATTCCAAAAGCGAACCCGGATCGAGCATCGAAGACATCGGGGACTATCGCGTTTGGAAATTCTCGAACGAGGAAGACTCCGAAGAGATCATCGATTTCAATTCACAACCGGGAGGTGCCAAGAACGAGGAAGAGGAAGAAGACAAACCTCTTTTAAATAATTGGGCCGTGTCGATCATCGACGGATACTTCGTATTCGCATCGAATCCCGACGCGATCTCCGGCATCATCGAAAATGCCCAACGCAAGAATCAATTGGGAGACTTCGAAAAGCAACCGATCGTTCAAAAGGCCCGAGCCATCCAGAAGAATTTTGCATCCGAATCCGGGACCAGTTTCGCGGAAATCGATCTGGCCGACCGCTCGGTCGAAATGCAATACGAATTGTTCCGCGAAGGTATCTTGCCCCAATCGCGATCGCTGCTGGCTTTGGTCTCAGAGCGGATTTTCAAAACGGACAAAGCCAAACCGCAACAACTCCAGGGCAACGCGCTACCACCGTTCTCCGACGTGAAAGAGTTTTTCACACCGACTGGGATGGTCGTGCGCACCGAGAAAGATGGCTGGGGAATCGACGGTTTTGTCCTAGGCCGGAAGTAGTCTTTTCATCTCGTGCTGAAAACACGCGCTCGAAGCGGCTGCTTCGTGCCATAGCAATACACCAGCAACCGATGATTCCGGCCAATGCTTGCTCGTGAGCGATCGGTCATTTAGTCTATGATAGATCGCAAGGCGCGTGTTTCTACCGAATGCATGCTCGGGGACAGGGATGGGCTAGCCCATCCGCGACTGTCTCGATTTCCCTCACCCAATCCAAAGTTGCAGCTATGTTTTTTCAACGACACCACTTATCTCGGCGCAGTTTTCTCTCAAACACGGTCGCGGGATTGGCAGCCAGCGGACTTCCGACTTGGTTCGCAAGCCAATACGCCTCACAAGGAATTGCTGCGGCGCAGGAAGGTGCAAAAGCAGGTTCCCCAAATAATGCATTGCAAGTGGGTTGGGTGGGCATAGGAAGTCCTCAGAGTCGAGCTCTACAAATCTATGGGACCACGCGGAACTTTGCTCAGTTACAGCACGTAGCGGTATGCGATGTCGATGCACGCCACCTCTACCGCGCCGCAATGAAGTTCAAAGAGGACAACAAATTCGAACCGCATCAATTCTCCAATTACAAAAACGTGGTTGATCGAGACGATATCGATATCGTCGTGGTGGCGACACCCGATCATTGGCATGCGGAAGTCGCCATCGCTGCCATGCTCAAGGGGAAAGATGTTTACTGCGAAAAGCCTCTGACACTCACCATCGAAGAGGCCCTGCAAATGATCGAAGTCCAGAAAAAGACGGGTCGTGTGGTTCAAACCGGAAGCCAACAGCGGAGCGAATTTGGCGGTATGTTTCGGGCTGCCACTGAGATCGTGCGCGGTGGAGCTATCGGCAAGATCCAAGCGATCGAATGCCGTATCGGCTCCAATCCCACCAGCGGTCCGATCGATGAAGTGCCTGTTCCGCGCGGGCTGGATTGGGACGCATGGCTCGGCCCGACGCAGGTTGTTCCCTATCGCTTGAAGATGGACGCGGTCGGACGGGACCTCGATAGCAATACGCCAACCAATTGCCACTACAACTTCCGTTGGTTCCAAGCCTACAGCGGTGGCAAGATGACCGACTGGGGTGCACACCATATCGATATCGCGCAGTGGTGTCTCAATATGGATGGAAGCGGCCCCACAAACATCCTTTGTGAAAGCATGGACGAACCGTATCTGAAAGGGGACGGCTACGATTGGCCAAAAGACTTCCGTGTTCGGCTCAAGTATGCCAACGGCGCGACTGTATTCGTCATGTCCAAGGGAGGTTCCCAGGTCGAAAACATGGTGAACACCAAGGGAGAAGCAAAGACGGTCAAACCCGACGACAACGGCATCTTGATCATTGGAGAAACCGGAAAAGTATTCGCTTCCCGGGGTTCTCTGCTGGCCAGCAAGAGCGAAATATTAAGCGAACCGCCGAAGCTGAGCGAACCCCTCTACGACAAAATCGAATCCAACCAATTCGGGAATTTTCTAGATTGTGTCGCCTCTCGCAAAGATCCTATTTGCACCCCGACCGTGGGTGGCGGTTCGGTCATCGTGTGCCATCTGGGTGTGATCGCATTGCAATTGGGTGTCGGCAAAGAATTGACGTGGGATCCAGTCCATCATCGATTCTCAGGAGCGAATGCCGAGGCGGCCAACGCAAAGATCGCTCGCCCCAGACGATACGGCCCAATTCCTCTTGCATAGTCCCCGGCAATATTGGCGATTCCCTTTCAACCATCCTTTTGCGAATGTCTGCGCCATGCGATCTGCGATCTTGATCTTGATTCTTGCTTGGGGATTCGTTGGGGCCATCGGCGACCATGCCGAGGGACAATCCGTCGGCGACGTTCAGTCACGCCTGCAGGAAATCACACTGAGATCGCATATCCGATTTCTTTCCGATGACTTGCTCGGAGGACGCGGGCCCGGCAGCGCTGGGGACGAGCTCGCGCAACTCTATTTAGATACACAATTTCAATCGTTAGGGCTGAAGCCGATCGAGTCTCTGAATTCGTATCGGCAAGCCGTTCCACTTCTGGGTGTCGTGAGTAAACCAGACAATATTTGGTCGTTTGGACCGCGAGGATCGAATCAAAAACCGCTCGAGCTCAAATATTTTGATGAGTTCATCGCAGTTGCAGACCGACCGTTGCCCAGTGTAAAGATCTCAGACGCCGAACTTGTATTCGTTGGCTATGGGATCCAGGCCCCCGAATACGAATGGGATGACTTTAAGGGAGTGGATCTCAAGGGCAAGGTCTTGATCGTAATGAACAACGATCCTGAAAAGGATCCGAATCTCTTCGCGGGAGCGCGACGGCTGTATTACGGCCGTTGGGACTACAAGTACGAGAGCGCTGCTCGTCAAGGGGCCGCCGGCGCCATCATCATCCACACCAATCACTCGGCCGGGTATCCATTTACGGTCATCCAAACATCCTGGACGGGCGAGGAATTTGAATTGGCGGAATCGATTGGTCCACGCATGGACATGAAGGCTTGGATGACCGAAGACGCGACCAAGCGACTCTTCGAACATGCCGGTTTTGACTTGGACAAACTGCGCGAATCTGCCGAGTCGCCCGATTTCAAGCCCGTGCCACTTGGAATCCAACTCAACACAAAGATCGATTGCGAAGTCCGACCCAAACAGACAGCGAACGTACTCGGTGTCGTTCCGGGGGCCGATCCCCAACTCGCAAGCGAATACGTCGTCTTCATGGCCCATCACGATCACATCGGGACCGCTGCCGATCGCGATGCCAATGGCGATAACATCTATAACGGTGCGATTGATAATGCGTCCGGAACCGCTTCCTTGCTGACCATTCTGAAGGCTATTTCGGATAGTGGCTATCGCCCAAAACGATCCCTCTTGTTTGCCGCAGTGGCTGCCGAAGAACAAGGACTGCTCGGTTCCAAGTATCTTTCCGAACACCCTCCTATTCCCAATGGCAAGCTTGCGGCACTGATCAACATGGATGGGATCAATTTCCTGGGGCCTACGCGCGATGTTCAGGCGATTGGCCTTGGCAAAAGCTCGATGGATAAACTGTTGCAAGCGGCCGCTGTGAAGCAGAGCCGTCATGTTGTCGGTGATCTCGAACCAAGCAAAGGGATTTACTACCGCTCCGACCAATTCTCACTGGCCAAAGTCGGTGTGCCTGCCGTGTATCTGCATAGTGGGCAAGCGGTACGTGACAAGCCGGATGGCTGGGGTAAAGCTCAGCTTCAGGCTTGGACGGACAAACACTATCACCAGCGCTCTGATGAGTATGATCCCAATTGGAACCTCGCCGGTGCCATCGAGGATTTGCAATTGCTGACCGAAGTCGGTCTGGTGGCAGCGGACGCTCCGGAGATGCAGTCTTGGACACCCGGGGACGAGTTCGAAGCCGCACGAAAAGCAGCACTCGAGGCAGTCCGGCAGCGGTAGTTGGATTTCGATCGCTCCCACGACCATCAAAACCCGACGCATCAGCAAAGGACACACCGATCGCAAGTTCGTTTGAACGAGCCATAGATCGAAACGTCGCCGATTGAACGGTGTCAGGCACCTGCTGTGCCTGTGTACCAATCATGCCGGGAGAGCGAGGCTCCTGCCGAGCTATACTGGGATGCTCTCCCGTTCTCAAGCTCGGCAGGAGCCTCGCTCTCCCGTGTGTGTGGAATCCACCGCTTCGAGTTCGATGAACTCTTTTGTGACAGGAGGGAATCATCACCTGCGAAAGGTGATTATCGTGGTCAAGGTCACATCCACGCTGACACTCATTGCCCCGCCAGGCAGGCGAGGCAATCACAGGTCGCCTCCTGATTCCCCTTCATGACCCAATGCACCGGCCGTTGCCTCCACCGTTTATGCTAAGTTAGATTCATGGGTGAAACCTGGGCCATACGTGCGTTCGAGCCATTCCGGAGAAAACCATGCCAGACTTGAAGGAACCAGGGAATGCAACGAAGGATGCGGGATTCGATTTCGACCCCAATCGATTGCAGATCCCAGCGCCGCAGCTTTTCTCCTATTACTTGCTGGGAGCTCTTCTCTCTGGGCCACTGATCGTCATCATTCTGCCTGCACTGTGGTTTCGCTATTCGACCCTCAAGTACCAATTTGAAGAAACGGGTCTGCGAATGCAGGTCGGGTTCCTGTTCAAGAAAGAAGTCGTCACCTCGTATCGGCGCATCCAGGATATTCACTTGACCAGCGGCGTGATCCAACGCTGGCTCGGGATCGCGAGTATTAGCATTCAGACAGCGTCCGGCAGTGCCATGCCCGAAATTGTCATCGAAGGGGTCACCGAACCGGAAAAGCTGAGAGACTGGCTCTACGAGCGATTGCGCGGTACCAAGTATGGGAATGCGACAGGCCATCAGGCTATCTCCTCTGCAGCACTTCACGCATCCTCCCAGCAGCACAGCGATGAAGTACGCGCTCTGCTTTCTGAGATTCGAGATAACTTAGCGATCGTTGCGAACCATCGCCGCGGAGGTGACGCATGAACGAATCAGGACGTGTGCAGGAGGCGTGCAAATGGTGTTACGAAGGGGTGTGGGGCATCCTAACCCCCTACTTTAAACTTCCTAAGGAGCCTCCCAATCTGCCGAGCATGGAAGGGGAAGAAGTAGAGTACTTGCATCCGTCCGAAGCCTATCTTCGCTACCGTAAATTCGAGTTTTGGGTTCTGCTTTTTATCGTCGACTTCGCGTTGACGGCAGGCTGGATCGCTCTGTTTGTCTTCATGCCGCTGGCCGGTCTGTTGGTCACACCGTTAGCCTTGGCAATCATCATCTTGCCCGACATCATCGCTTACATCGCGATCCATTTGAACTACGACACAACATGGTATGTACTGAGCGACCGGAGCATGCGACTGCGGCGCGGCGTGTGGAGTCTCAATGAAACCACGATTACCTTTGAAAACATTCAGAACATCCATATCCAACAAGGGCCCTTGCAACGTTGGTTTGGCTTTTCCAACCTCACCGTCCAAACTGCGGGAGGTGGTGGTGGGGAACAGGGTGCGGGCATGGTCGGAGCCCACGTTGGGATCCTCGAGGGTTTGGATAATGCGGCCGAAGTTCGGGAGCGAATTCTGGCTCGCTGCGGACGCCATGCGGGTGCCGGCTTGGGCGAGGAACCGCATATTAGCTACATGGAAGGGATCGCATCTGGATCCCCTTCGGACGCTTCGCTCGGGGCTCTCACAAGCAATGTCGAGCTATTGCGTCAGATTCGGGATTTGACACAGCGGCTAGCCGCAACAACGACCCAGTAGCTGCCAATGATGCAGCGACTTTTTAAGCGCCCGCGTGCTTCTTGGGCTTATAGATTTCCGTCGCCGTGCCGAAATAAACTTCCCCTGCGTTCATGAGTGTCTCACTCAGTGTTGGGTGGGGGTGAATCGATTCGGTGATATCGCGCACCTCGCATCCCATTTCGATGGCCAGCACCGCTTCGGCGATCAGTTCTCCGGCACCGACACCGACAATGCCACATCCGAGCACGCGGTGGGTCGTCGGATCTACCAACCATTTGGTTAGGCCGTCGGTCCGACCAAGCGCTTGCGCACGGCCACTTGCGGCCCACGGGTAGATTTCAATTTGTACCGGAATCCCTTCCTTCTTGGCACGGTCCTCCGTCAGTCCGGCCCAAGCGATCTCCGGATCGGTAAAGACTACTGCTGGAATGGCCTGTTTTTCGAACGACACATTGCGCCCGAGGATGACTTCGATGGCGACCTTGGCTTCGTGACTGGCCTTGTGAGCCAACATCGGTTCGCCCGCCACATCGCCGATGGCAAAGATGTGTGGATCGGCCGTGCGTTGTTGACGATCGCAGACCGCGAATCCACGCTCATTCAGTTGCACCAGGGTGTTTTCAAGTCCGATGCCGCGGCCATTGGGTCTGCGTCCTACGCTGACCAAAACACGATCAAAGCGTTCGTGACCAAATTTGCCTGGACCTTCGAATGTCACTTCCACTTGATTATCGATTTCGGCAACCGAACCGACTTTGGTATTGAGATAGATACGGCTCTCAAAAAGGGTTTTTAGACGCCGCTGAAGCGGGGCAACGAGATCGCGGTCAGCACCGGGCAGCAGTGTATCGGTCCATTCGACCACACTGACCTTGGAGCCCAGGGCCGCGTAAACGGTCCCCATTTCAAGTCCGATATAACCGCCGCCGATGACGAGCAAGCGTTCGGGAATATCCGCAAGTTCCAGCGCTCCGGTGGAGTCCATGACCCGTTTGGAACCGACTTGGAAATTCGGTGGCATGGTCGGAGTGCTACCCGTTGCCAAAACACAATAGTCGAATGTGATTTTTCCTCCCTCAGGGATACTCGGATCGTTCCCTTCGAGGATGAGAGTGGTGGAGTTTTCAAAGCGTCCACGGGCGCGGATGACTTTGACGTTGCGACGCTTCGACAATTGCCCCAGCCCGCCGCTGAGTGTTTCGATCACCTTTTCTTTTCGCGCGCGGACTTTGTCGATATCGATCTTGGGTTTTTCAAACGCGACCCCCCAGCCTTCGGTCAGTTCATGCGCTTCGTCGATGACTTTGGCGACATGGAGCAAGGCCTTGGACGGTATGCAACCACGGAGCAAACAGGTGCCACCGAGTTTGGGCTCGAATTCAACGATAGCGACTTCGAGTCCTTCGTCTGCCGCGAGGAATGCGGCTGCATAACCACCAGGTCCACCACCCAAGACTACGACTGGAATGTGCATTCGATGCTCGCCGTGCAAGAAAGGATGAGATAAACAAAAGGGCTCCGTTCGACGTTCGAACCGAGCCCTTGTTGCATTGTCGCCGTTCGCCTATCAGACCGCTATCGGGATAGGAATTCAACCACGATGTTGGCGTTCACTGGCAGCGAGATATCGCTAGGACCAGGATTGCCGAGCACGTTGGCCTTGAGTCCCTCGGTATCGAGTGCAACCCAATCCAAAGGGGTTGGAGAGTTGTTCGCGATGATTCCGCGATACAAATTGCGGATCGCTTCATTGCTGCGAATTTCAACCACATCGCCAGGGCGAAGCACAAAAGACGGGCTGGTGACTTTAACGCCGTTGACCTTGAAGTGACCATGTACAACCCCTTGACGGGCTTGTGGGCGAGTCTTCGACAACCCGATACGGCGGATGACGTTATCGAGACGACGCTCGCATAGCAGCAGCAGCGTCTCCCCGGTGTTCCCCTTCTTGCGAACCGCATCATCAAAGTAGCGTCGCAATTGGCGTTCGCCCAAACCGTAGTAGTACTTGATCTTTTGCTTCTCGGCGAGAGCGGTGCCGTAGTTGCTCGAACGGCGACTGCGGGGATGCATGCCCGGAGGGCTTTCGCTCCGTTTTTCGTAGGCGCGAACGCATCCTGCGCTTTCGTAGAGCAGAGCGCCAAACCGTCGGTTCACGCGCGCTTTTGGGCCGGTATACCGTGCCATATTGAAGGGTTCTCCCGAGGCCGCACGTCGAGGACGGCGACTTCCATTAAGGGTGGGGCGATCCGCATGGGATCCGCCATTCCAGTCGGCGATCCGCGCGACTCTGCACGGGGCTGCTGGAAAATACTTTTGAAGGTGGGCAAAATTATGGGAATTCGCGACGTCCCAACAACCCCAAAAAACTAACAAAACGCAATGAATCCCCTGTTTTCATGGAGCTATCCCTCCTCCAATTGGCTGGACGGGTAGCGATCCCCCCCACCGGACCCATCCCCAGTCAGGAATAGATGGGGCGGATATTCGACGCGCAACAAGCAAAGTCCTCGTCCCGGTGCCGTTTGGCTCTCGGTATTCCTTTGCCGAGAGGCGATCACCGTATCTATCCAATTGGGGGAAAACCTCTCCCTTCCGATATCCACCAGCGCTCCTGCGATGTTGCGGACCATGTTGTACAGAAATCCATCCGCTTCGATCTCTACATAGAGTTCCGTACCTGCAAATGCTGGGCGTGTTTCGATTTCCAAGCACCGCACAGTTCGCACCGAAGTTTTCCGCCTCGATCCCAGTGACTCAAACGCTTTGAAGTCGTGTGTCCCGAGCAATCGGGTCGCCCCCTCTCGCATCGCATCGACATTCAACGGTCGCGTGATCCACCAATGGAAGGGATGATGCATCGGATCGGGAACGCGCGACAACCGCAGCGTGTAGCGGTATCTTTTTGCTATGGCCATCCGGATCGGATCAAAGCCTGCGACCACTTCGCGGCACTCGGTAATCACAATATCTCGAGGCAATTGCCGATTGATGGCTTGGACCAATCGATCCGCTGCAGGCTCCCAGGAATCGGAAACAAAGGTTCCGATTTGTCCGATGGCATGAACGCCTGCATCTGTCCGACCGCTTCCTTGCACTTGGATCGGATGGCCGACGACGACCGATACGGCCTCCGACAAGACGTGTTGTACGGCTAGTCCATTGGGCTGGATCTGCCAACCCGCATAACGAGTTCCTTCGTAAGCGATGGTGAGTGCAAAAGTCCTAGCCATTCCCAGACCGCCCCTCACACGCTGGGCGAACCCACAGCATTATCAACTCACTGATCATCGTCCATCCACCTTCAACCCACTAACGATGAACGTCGTTCTTGATACGCAGCCCACGGATGCCGAATTCGGGCAAGCGACGTTGCATGGCCTTTAAGATTTGCGACTTCATGAACTCCAGTTCCGTCATGACAATTGCGTCAGCGGCGAAGATGAACAACGTCCCCCGTTCTAGCTTGCCAATCCGCGTTTGTGGGCCGAGCGTCGGACCGACAGCTTCATTCCATGCGTCGCTCAACGCTGCGTTCGACTGCACCGCCGCATAACCGCGTTGCTGGATGACGCGGTTGACGATGCTTGATACCTTGGGAGCATGCGACCGCGATGGCAGTGGTTTAGGAATTTGGCTGAGGTAATAGGTTTCGTCGTCGTTCATGCACAGAATTGTAAAGTGGAATGGGAGAAAAAGCAGGATCCGGTTTGCGCTGTTTGCAATAAACTCCTACCGTATCGATCAACAACACCCTTTGGGCCAAGCCGGTTTCCGCGGAAGCCCGTCAACGGGTTTGGACCGCCGTAACGGTGGAATGGGAGTTTTTCCCTGCATGCATGGACGAACGGAAAAGCTTGCATAACCGCAAATGAGGTCTGCAACCCGCAATGCGTTTTGCAGATGTGCTTATAATACGTGGCAGTGTAGGCTGGTCTCGTTTCGACATGATGGCGAGACACGATAGCGAGCGGATCGATGGAAGTCTCTTTGGAGACATGGGACCTAGAGCTCCGATTTGTTCCGCGATAACGATTTTCTCACGAAGCAAAGACGTCTGCCCTGTCCATGGAACGCAATTCACAAGGTACTTCTAGCGATCATGACGCGCCCTCGTCGGCGCATGGCTTATCGAGCGACGGATCGGTTTCGTTGTCCTCTTTGATCCACTTGTATTACCCAAACCCGGATGCGTTAGCGGATTTTCGCCTCGTCAGCCACAACCAAACGCCAACCGTTTACCAACAATTGCTAAGCCACATCAGTCACATGACCGTAACGGTGGAGCGATTCTATGGCCAACCCCTGGATGTATCCGTCTTGCGCTCTGGCCAAGATTCGCGCCATTACTTTCGTGAAATCCTGCTTCGCACGCAGCACGACCAAAAAGTAGTTCAGTATGGGATCGTGCGGCTACATCTAAATCACGTCCCCGAAGCGCCTCGCAGGGAGATCCTGGAGGAGAAAAAGCCGTTGGGCCGAGTACTGATCGAACACAACGTCCTCCGAGAGATCGAATTGTGCGATTTGTTCGAAGTAACTTGCGGACCGTATTTGTCGCGTTACTTAGAAGTCCCACTTCATGCGAAGACCTACGGCCGAACCGCGATGTTGCATTGCAATGGCGAACCGGCCATCGAACTACTAGAGATCGTCGCGCCCGTGATGGAAAACGTCCCATTCTCCCAAGTGTAAACGAGCCTAATGACTGCGGTGATGATCTCGGTTGCAACGCCCTACCCGCCGTTCGCATCGACGATCAAGCCGTCCAGAATTTTCAGCGTTTGCACCTAACTCATTAATCCTCAAAAACCCCTTCAGTTGACCCTATGACTCTCTACTACTCTGTCGGCGGTCCCAATCATGTCCTTGGGATGAACGATTTTCTCGCCGCGCTCGATCAGTGCATCCGCGAGATAGGACCCGCCAAACGCGTCCTAGCCATTCCCCCCGACCATACGCGGATGGATTCTCACGCCGGACCGATCACGCGAGCGGCACTTCAACTCCTAGGGAATCGATTGACCGATGTTATGCCAGCGCTAGGCACCCACGAAGCGATGAAGGAAGATGAACTTCAGAAGATGTTCGGCGATTTGCCTCGGGAATTGATTCGAGTGCACCATTACAAGACCGATGTGGATACCCTGGGGCATGTCGATTCCGAGTTTGTTGAACATGCGACCGAAGGAATCTACAAAAAACCCTGGCCTGCCCAAGTCAACAAGATCATCTCGCGCGGCGGTCATGATTTGATCCTGTCGATTGGACAAGTTGTCCCGCACGAAGTCATTGGAATGGCGAACTATACGAAGAACATCTTTGTTGGTACGGGTGGGATCGCTGGCATCGATGACAGCCATTTTCTGAGTGCGCTGTACGGATGCGAACGCATCATGGGGCGCTGCGACAATCCCTTGCGTCGCATCCTCAACCGAGGTGCTGAAATGTTTTTGACGCCGTACCCCATTCTCTACGTTTTGACCGTCGTCGAATCGACCATCGATTCCGGTCCGGTCGTGCGAGGTCTATTCATCGGCGATGATCACGAGGTGTTCTTCAAAGCGGGCGAATTGTCGGCGAAAGTGAATTGCTTCCGACTGGATCAAGCACCCCAAAAAATGGTGGTTTGGATGGATCCCGACAAGTACAAGAAGACATGGGTGGGTAACAAAGCCATCTATCGCACACGCATGGCGATCGGCGATGGAGGGACACTGGTTGTTTTAGCGCCCGGTGTTTCTAAGTTCGGAGAGCAAGAAGAAGTCGACCGACTGATACGTCGCTATGGATATCGTACAAGCCAGGAGATCATGGAAAGCGTGGCGAAGAACGCCGATCTTGCCGCCAATCTTTCGACGGCTGCCCACTTAATCCATGGTTCGACCGAGAACCGCTTCCGAGTTGAATATTGTCCCGGAGCGCTGACCCGGGAAGAGATACTTAACGTGGGATACGATTTCGGAGATTGGCGAATTGCCATGGATGAGTACTCGGTCGATGGCTTGCAAGATGGATGGCATACCAGCCGGTCCGGCGAACCATTTTACTTTGTACGCAATCCTGGACTCGGGCTATGGATGCATCGGCAACATCGCCATGCATTTGAATAACTGCAACGATCGCCGAAGCCTACGAGCGGACTCCACGCAATTCACGGGGAGCGTCCGAAGAAGTCTATCGCCGTTTGTTACTCGTCCGATCAACACGCTTGTTCAACTTGGTTTCGGGAATCGCCCGCAGGGATGGAACCGAAAGAGTAGGATTGATTGCGTTCGGTCCCGTGGGTGGAGGGGTGGGGACCGAAAGGGGTGATTTGATTTGAGGTGGCGCGATCTTTGGTTGGACGGGAACGGAAAGGCGCGAAGAAGAAACCGGATCTCGATTGGATTCGCCCTCTGCCGCCAATCCGGATCCGGAGGAGTTCGATCTTCCTCCCCCTGCTGGCGTCACCGATTGATGATTGAGTTGGTTGATGATGATCAAGATATCCAATGGGGATACTTTTCCATCTCCATCGACATCGAGGTTTCCGATGGCTTCACCCTCGCCATTGCTAGGTAGGTATCCCGGGCCGTGCGAGTTGATGTAGTTGACAATGATCAAAGGATCGAGGGGTGTGACTTTGCCATCACCATCCACGTCTTCTGGAAGTACATCGTTGTGATAGGGAGTGGTGTCCTTGAGGACATACAACCGGTCACTGCGTTGAATTGTTGTACCGTTGGATTTGGACTTGGCCGTGAAGGTCAAATCGACCCAGCCTGGATCGACATAGGTCAATCCGGATCCTGCTTTGACACGGACTACATTCCCAACGACTTCGAAACGATTATCAGAAACGGTGATGTCGTAGACTTCGCCGACATCTTGATCCATGACATTGACATTGCCAACAACGTAACTCGGTCGCTTCTCGGGGACTTGCCCATTGCCCGTGATGACAATTCCCGTGGGGGGGTCATTGCGATCCGATACATTGATGGTGACCGTTTGCGAAATGAAATCATTCGATTTGATATCTGTCGCGGCAATCGTCAGCAGGATTGTTCGTTGGGCCTCGTAGTCCAACGAAATTCCGGGTGACAAGATAAGTTGTCCGTTTTGAACGATGAATCGCCCATCGGACACGACGTATCGATAATTGCTATCGGAATCAGGATCGATGACACGGATCGATGACAGGATCGTCCCAGTTCCATTCTCCTGGACATCGATGCTCTTGGGTATATCGATCCGCACGGGGAGGTCGTTTACGGGCGCGATTTGAATGCCAAATGTTTGTGGGGCAGACCAATCCCGTCCGTCATAAGCTTGGATGACAAACTGATCCGCACCATTGGTATTGGCGATCGGTGCGTAGACGCCACCCGAGGTCGTCGACCAATTGAGCTTTCCTAGTGCAGGGGCGTTGCGAAGAACGTAATAAACCCGGTCCCCATTCGCATCTCCCGACAGTCCCTGCAGGAAGTTATCCGAAACGACGAAGGGAGTATCTTCGAAGGTGTTGAGTTGTTTTGCAGCAGTCAGCGTTGGTTTGGCATTGGAGCCGCGATTGCGAATTCCGATTGCGACTTGGGAAATGACCGACTCGCTCAGAACGGCGCTGGCCGCATTGGCCACATTCAAAGCATGTCGGTAAACACCCCCATCGCGAATGCCGATCAACGTGTCATTGAGAAAACCCATTTGCCAGACGGTACGGTCTGTTTGCTCGCGGGTGAATGTATCCGCTACTAGCACATCCAACTGTTGGGACCAATCCGCAACGGACCAACCGAGCATCCGCGACGCGTTGCTTTTGCTTGCAGTGAGGAACAACCCGCGTGTGCCATCAAAGGAACTTGGCCCAGCAGCATTTGGCAGGATGGCCAAGATCGGCAATCCGGACGATGTTGAGATGACTTGGAAACCACCATCTCCTTCGATCGCAAACTGGGTCCCATCAGGCGAGGCGCTTGAAAACTTCACTCGCCCAGAAAAATCCCTTTGGGCCGCGATCTCCAAACCACCCACCGATCTTTGATAGGTCGTGACGCGATAGCCCCCGTTCAAAGCGTCGAAGCTAGCAGCATCGAAGTTCGCTGCATCGACAACGATCAGCCCTTGAGATCCCAAGGCATTGACGGTTGCGGAAGCCGATAGCCCATCCACCCATGGATCTCGGTTCTGCGAAAGCACGAACCCGTTGCTTCCCAATTCGATTTGAATGCCGTAGAGTCCTTGTCCGCGAGCGGTAGTTCGCCGAACCATCAAGGCATCGCCGATGCGCAGGATTTGCGATGCACCTGGTAGCGATTCCGGGCTCGCGTTGGACGTGAGAGAACGGAGGTCGAACTGAATCAGGCGGCTGGATGCATTCGTTCCAACCAAAGCAACGCCCGTCGACGCATCCTTCATCGCTACGGATAGGATGGGACCACCCAGCGGGAGGCTGTCTTGAGCCATCCCCCGTTCGATGTCGAGTCGGATCAAACGTGTGCTGGTCGCAAACCAGCCGACCGTGTCCGACTCCCACGTTAGGTTTTGCTGGATATCCAAATTGGACAGCCACGACCCTGTGGGAGCAGCGGTCGTCTGGGTGGTTTGTGCGAGAGTTCGATTTTGACCAAGCAACCGGATCAAATAGGAGCCTGGTTGTAAATCCGAGAAGCGGACTAAGCCGTTTTTGTCCGTAACACCCAAAGGCTCGTTGGCTTCTTGGAGCCCGTCCGCATTCAAATCGACATAGACGATTTTTTCTGCAGCCGGGGACGACCCATTGGACAGTTGGCGACTGGAAATGGGATCGTCGAAAACAAAGACGTCCAATCCGGCCATCAGTCGACGATCTTCCAAACGATCAAATCGGAGGATGCGAGCGCGCCCCGTGCGTTGATGACGGCTCCCTCCGTTCAAAGATCTGTTTTTGGATTGACGCATGGTGCTCCAAAATGACAGCTTTGAACAAGCTGTTCACTCGTTAAGATAGTTCCAGACGGGAAACGGCTGGTCGGGGTAAATCCAAATAGATTCAAACAGTTGGTGTGTATTCCTTTTCAATGTACCAAAGTCACGGTTCCAGTGAAAAGTGATTCCCTCGATTTTGCTCCCGAGTCGCAACCCCTGAGAAGGCCAATTATGGAAAAATATCGACCGTTAGCAAGATTGCTTGGATTCGTCGTTGTTTCCTGTTTCGGAGTTATTGATCATCCCATTGGGGCGCACGGCCAGACGGCCGAACAACGAAATCAACTTGGAAAGCGGTTGCGTCGCTTCGAGGAGTCATGGCAGTTCGCGTCGCCGGAGGTACGAGCCCTCAGCACACCCTCGATGGAGAAAGCGGTGGCATGTTTCTTTTCGCTGCAGATCCCTCAGGCCGCTCGGTATTTGGACGAAGCCTGGATGATTGTGGCTGGGATTGGAGACGAGGAACGCCGCCAGAGGCAGGAATGGAATGCACACTTTATCGATGTAGAAAGGGTGTGGCTCGACTCTACGGAATCTGCGTTGCGATTGCGCATTCTTCCGATGGATGGTCAGACGGTAATTGCATCGGATCCAACTCAGACGGAAAACCAAGCCGAAGACAAACCAGGTCCAGAGTTAGCTAAATCAAAACCATTGGATGGGAATTTGACGTTGGAATGGATTTCCGAAAAGAGGCGAGAGGGGACTTCCGAGAACGAGCCACGGCGTCGCCATACGTGGTCCAATCCGACGGTTGGGGAATGGCTAGAACTCCCACTCTTGGACACGCATGAGGGTGCTGTCACCTTGGATTGCTTCTTCGAACGCCCTGATGGTCTGCGTATTCCATGGTTGGCCGAATCGATCGTGATCGTTGATCCATTGGGTGCTTTGGAAACTCGAATCTCCGATTGGTTGGATCAGAACCGAAGAAACAAGCCTGATACACGCTTCATGTCCACCAAGTTTTACGCGAAAGAGATCGCACAAGCGTTGAAGGGGAAGGAGAACGAAATCGATCCTCCATGGCACTCATGGAAGGAACATTTACTCCAACTCATGAATCCAGACATCTCACTTCCATCGTTGATTGAAAATTCCACGAGTCGGCAGTTCTGGTTCCATTTGGCCAACGACGAAGGCAACCAAGTCGTACGCATGTTTATTCCAACCCGTACCGACGGGGATGGCGGCAATGGGACCGAAACCTTTCCCGTGGTCTTCGCCTTGCACGGTGCGGGGGGGAGCGAGAATATGTTTTTCGAAACGTATGGAGCGGGGCGATTGATCGAGCTTGCCGATGAGAAGCATTGGATTGTGGTCGCTCCCAGACAAAATATTCTCGCCGGAAAACTAGGGCTGAACGTCACGCAGATTTTGGATGAGCTGTCCAACTTTGTGCCTGTCGATAGGAACCAAGTTGCGATCCTTGGGCATTCCATGGGGGCGGCCCAAACCATTGCGCAGACGTGCAGTCATCCGGACGCGATTCAAGCGGTCGTCGCGATGGGTGGAGGAGGCCGCGTTGCGCGAAGCGAAGCCTTGACTAAAGTTCCGTTTTTTGTCGCTGCTGGAACGCGCGATTTTGGACGACCAGGGGCCATGGCATTGACCGAGCAACTCCGGCAGGCCAAATGCGAAGTGGTTTATCGCGATTACGAAAACGTCGAGCATATGGTAATTGTCCAAGCTGCCTTGGACGACGCTACGGATTTCATTGAAAAGGCCTTTGCTTCGCGTGGATTGCGATCCCGGTAAGCCAGGGCTATGCCCGGATCCTAAATTCCACGTGGCATCCCCTGTTCGTTCCTGGCATTTTCTCAAGGGATCGCATCGATGAACGCGTTGCGAATCTTTTCTCCGCAGTGGACAATGAGCCGGATGACATCGAGAATTCTTGCAGCCTGAAGGGTTCACAGATGGGTTGGGGGCAGCCCAACGAAGGCGAGATCGTGAACCGCGAACATCGCAATTTGGATAAGGAACTACCAAAATGACCCCTATTCGTTTTGAAGTCGCCGTCGATGGAATGACCTGTTCGCATTGCCAACGTGCCGTGGAGCAATGCATCGCGGAATTGCCCGGAACGCACAGTGTCCATGTCGACCTGAAAAATGGGCGCGCGATTGTCGTGGGCGAGGTCAACGAGCAAACGCTTCTGCATGCTATCGAAAACGAAGGCTATTCCGCTCGATTGGCTAATAAATCGGAGGCCGCCGAGTAACCTTTTGAATTCTATAGCTCCAACCCAAGAGCCGCGAGGAACCGAAAAGGTTGAGTTTCGTATCGGCGGGATGACTTGCGCTGCGTGCGTTGGACGCGTCGAACGGACACTGAAGAAGGTCGATCACGTCGTTTCCGCCAGCGTGAATCTCGCTACCGAGCAGGCTAAGATCGAACTGGATGTTTCCGATGCATCGACCGTCGGCGGGATTGTAGTTAGTCTGCGTAAGGCCATCGAAGCGGCGGGATACACCGCCGACAAAATTCCGCCAATCCACTCGGTGCGGAATTCGACAACTGCGATGGCACCGGATCAGCATGCGGCTGATCGTACGTCGTCCGAACTCCGCCTCCTGCGCCGTGATTGTTGGATGGCATGTGCATTGGCACTGCCGATTGGGATCCTGTCCATGGGTCCCATGCTCATGCCATCGATGGCGTGGATGCACCATGGCTCACAGCAACGATGGTGGAATGGTTTACTGATGGTGTTGGCGACTGCCGTTCAGTTCGGACCTGGGATGCGATTTTATCGTCATGCCTACTATAGCCTTCGCAGTTTTTCCCCCGACATGAATGCGCTGGTCGCGATCGGCACCACGGCCGCGTTTGCCTACAGCGTGTGGGTCACGCTCTTCCCATCCTGGATGTCGAATCCGAATCCACACGTCTACTTCGAATCCTCCGCAGTGGTGATTTGTTTTGTTTTGATCGGTAAAACGCTGGAGGCATATTCGAAACAGCGCACACGGAGCGCGCTGCATTCTTTGCTTGACTTGCAACCGAAGCAGGCCCGCCGATTGCAGGGAACCCAAGTCACGGAAGTCCCAATTCAAGATTTGGCGATCGGCGATCGGATCGAAGTGCGGGCCGGAGAATTCATTCCCGTAGACTCGACAGTGGAAACAGGTTCGAGTTTCATTGACGAGAGCATGATCACCGGTGAGCCAATACCCGTATCCAAGGGAGCGGGTGATGGCGTGGTTGGGGGAACGGTCAATGGAAATGGCTTGCTGACCTTGCGCGTCAACGCCATCGGCGGTGACACCCTGATCGCCCGCATTGCAAAAGCTGTCGCGGATGCTCAAGCCAATCAGCCCCCGATTCAACAAGCTGTCGATCGCGTGGTCGGGTGGTTTGCACCTGCCGTTTTGGTCCTGGCTGGGATCACCTGCGTCGCTTGGTTGATCTTCGGAGGGGACGCCCGCATCGAAAACGCCCTAATGCATGCCGTCGCGGTTCTCGTCGTCGCTTGTCCGTGTGCCATGGGACTGGCAACCCCTATCAGTGTAATGGTTGGAAGTGGCCGCGCTGCAGAACTTGGGATCCTCTTTCGCAGTGGTGCTGCGATGGAGAAATTGTCCTCCGTCGATACGTTCGTTCTCGACAAGACCGGAACCTTGACGTTAGGGCATCCACAGGTCGACACGACGCTACCGATCGGCAGTGTTGACAGCGCGCATGTCCATCGTTTAGCGAAATTGGCTGCTGGGTATTCCGATCACCCGATTTCCATCGCCATTGCAAACGAAGTTTCTTCGGCTGAAGCAAAGGAGAGTTCCCTCGAAGAAATTGAGAGAATGGACGTCCGCCAAGCGACGACTGTGCCTGGCCGTGGCATCCTATTGGAGTTGAACGATGGGAGACAACTCAGGCTGGGTTCGTACGAATGGATGCGCCGAGAAAGTCTCACCGAGGAAGCTACCGATCAATTGCATGAATCCATCGAGGCATCGGGGGCCAGTAGCACGTGGCTGGCGATGGACCGTTCGATGCTAGGGACCATCGTGGTTCGGGATCAGTTGAAACCGGAAGCCTCGATGGCGATCCAGAAATTGACTCGATTGGGTATGGTGCTGCATCTGGTCTCAGGGGATGGGACCGCTGCGGTTCGGCAAACCGCCGAAACGCTTCAACTGGTGCATTGGAAATCGGAAATGATGCCCGAGGCCAAGGGCCAATACGTGGCTGCATTGCATTCCGCCGGTCACAAAATCGCGTTCGTTGGAGATGGGATCAACGACGCGCCGGCTTTAGCTGCGGCGGACGTCGGAATCGCGATCGGCGCGGGAGCAGAGATCGCGATTTCCACGTCGGACGTGGTCTTGTTGTCACCAAACATCATGGCGATTCCGAACGCATGGCAACTGGCTCGAAGCGTCATGAAGAATATCCATCAGAATCTATTTTGGGCATTTGGTTACAACATCTTGCTGCTTCCCTTGGCAACAGGGATTTTTCGCCCATGGACGGGTTGGACGTTCACCCCCGTGCTAGGAGCGATTGCGATGAGCCTTTCGAGCGTCCTGGTGGTATGCAATGCGTTGCGGCTCAAGTGGTTTCAGCCCTCGTAGATACCCAGATGGCCCCGCGATGTCTCACGACCGGGTGACATTGCAGGCCCATGGAGGGGAAGGCTCTGCCGATTGGAGTTGCGCTATTTTGGCTTCTTTCGTACTCGTACTCGTACTCAATGAAATGGTACTCGTACTCGAAGATACCGCATCGAGTACGAGTACCGCTGACGCTGAGTACGAGTACCGCTGACGCTGAGTACGAGTAC